>NZ_CP104264.1:2400000-3000000 GCF_025244845.1 Arthrobacter sp. zg-Y1171
GGCACGCCACGAGGAGGATCAGGATCTGCGGAACGAAATGGACGCCCGAGACCCACACTGATGCCACGGGGAACAGCTGCCGCGGCAGGTAGATCTTCTTGATCAATCCGCCGTTCCCCACGATGGACCGCGACGCATTCCCCAGGGCTTCGGTGAAGAAGTTGATCAGCACGATGCCGGAGAAGAGGTAGATGGCGTAGTTCGCGAGCCCGTCGGGGTTGCGGGGGCTCTCTTCCAAGCCCATGAAAACACCAAGGGCGACGTAGAAGACAACGAACTGGACGCCCGGTTTGACGTAGGACCAGAGAAGCCCCAGCACCGATCCCCGGTACCTGACCTTGAGTTCCTTGGATACCAGGAGCTTGAGCAGGAAACGGTGCCTCAGGATATCCCCGAGGCTTCCGCTCCGCCCCGGTACGGTGAGCTCGTCATTCATGGGGGTTGCCCCTGACTGTGTGGCGCGGATACTAGTCACCGGGGTTCTCATCGAAGGTCTTCTGCCACGCTTCCATGGACGTAATGTCCGGGAGGGCGTCGCGGTACCGTGCACTGAGCTCTTCCCAGTCTGCGAAGAGCTTCGCCTTCAGCATCGCAGCCTCGGAAAGCATGCTGCGGACCTTTTTCGGGTCACGCTGATACCAGGAGGCACCCGTACCGTCGGCATTGGACACGATTGCGCTGTCCAGCTTGGAGAGAACCCACCATTTGCTGTCCTGATTGGCGACGACGAGCTGCGGCTTTTCCCGCGATTCGGCGGCGGGCGGAATGACCGCCTGCTTCAGGACCGTTTTGGCTGCCCACGGAATCAGGCCGGCCAGGGAAGGCGACTTGGTGCTGATGGGCTTCTTCGGCGGCTTGCGCATGTGCGGCTCGGGGAAGGCCGAGGGCTCCTGCTTGACAACGCTGTCCGTGTATTCGGACCGCATGGCACGAAGCTGGGGCATCATGGCAGGCAGGGATTCGTGCAGCTTCTCAGGGCCTTGGAGTACGTCCCGCAGGGCCATGAGACGGGCCTTCTGCGGGTAGTACTGCATCGAGAACAGGTGCTTGACGTCCGTGTTCATGCTTTCGCGCAGGATCCGGCCGCCCTTGGCGTACGGAGAGTGCAGCAGCGTTGCAATCAGTCGGTTGCGTTCGTGGAAATACGCCTGCCAGTCGACGGAGTCATCCTTGTCGGCCCAGGAAACGTGCCAGACCGCAGCACCGGGAAGGGAAACCGTGGCGTAGCCCATTGACCGTGCACGCAGGGAGTACTCGGCGTCGTCCCACTTGATGAAGACCGGCAGCGACAATCCGATTTCCCTGATGATCTGGGTCGGAATGAGGCACATCCACCAGCCGTTGTAGTCGGCATCCCAGCGGCGGTGCAGGATGGAGGAGGACCGCAGGCCTTCGAGTGCGAAGTCGTGGTTGGCCAGGCCGTCCACCGGACCCCACCGGAAGCGGTACTGGTTGACTACCTCGGCGTAGGCGTTGAGCACCGACTTGTTGTACATGTCGAACATGTGCCCGCCCACGATGGTGGGCTTCCGGCACATGTCCGCGAAGGCGGCGGCCCGCAGGATGCCTTCGGTCTCGAGGACAATGTCGTCGTCGAGCAGCATCACGTAGTCGGAGCGTCCGGCCTTCACGGTCTCGCTCATGTTCCGGGCGAACCCGCCGGACCCGCCCAGGTTGCCCTGGTTGATGATGCGCAGCTGGCTGCCCATCGCAGCCGCAACGTCGCTGAACCCGGCCTCGTCTGCAACCTTCTGGTTGCCCTGGTCCACAATGATCAGTTCGTCCAGGATCGCCAGGACGCCGTCGTCGCCCTGGATCGCCTTGATGGTGTTGAGGCAGTAGTCCGGGCGGTTGAACGTGGTAACACCAAGCGTGATGCTGCCGGCGGGCTTGTCGGAGACGGCGCTCCAGTCCGCGGACTCCAGCTCCATTCCCTCGGAATCGGCGATGAGGTCGAACCAGTACCAGCCGCCGTCGCCGAACGGTGCAAGCGTGAGCTCGAAATCGCACGTGCCGGAGCCGGTTACCTGGCGGGATTCCACCCGCTGGGCCGCGCCACGGGCGTTGGACTTGTAGACGACTACCGTGCCTTCACCGACTGTGGATACGCGCAGGATGACGCTCTCCACGGTTGTCCAGCGGCGCCAGTAGCTGGCCGGGAACGCGTTGAAGTAGGAGCCGAAGGAAAGGCGCTCTCCGGGACGGACGCGGACCGACGAACGGCCGAGGATGTCCTCGGGATGCAGCTGGCGGCCGGAAGGAGCGACGCTGCGCTTCCGGGTGGAGTTTTCGTCCAGGCCGCCCTTGCCCGTGTCGCTGTCGATGTAGAGCGGCAAGGTGTCGAGGTCCTTGTCATTGGGCAATACGACCCGCTGCAGGATCCGCAGCCCGGAGTCGTCGCGACCCGGACGCGCCGTCGTGATACCGGGAAGGTAGCCCGTCTCGTCTATTGTCTCGCTGCTCACGCGTCCACTCCTCCGCTTTCCAGCTTTGCGCCACCGGTGAAGTGGGGCTTGATCTTATTGTCATACATCGACAAGGCAGAGCCGATCGCCATGTGCATGTCCAGGTACTTGTAGGTACCCAGGCGTCCGCCGAAGAGAACGGACTTTTCGCCCTTGGCCAGGTCGCGGTAAGCCAGGAGCTTGGCGCGGTCCTCGGCCGTGTTCACGGGGTAGTACGGCTCGTCGCCCTTCTCCGCGAAGCGTGAGTACTCACGCATGATGACGGTGGCGTCCTTGGTGTAGTTCCGCTCGGGGTGGAAGTGCCGGAACTCGTGGATCCGGGTGTAGGGAACATCCTCGTCCGGGTAGTTCATGACCGACGTGCCTTGGAAATCCTCCATCGGCAGCACCTCTTCTTCGAGGTCGATCGTGCGCCAGGACAGGTCCCCTTCGGCGTAGTCGAAGTATCGGTCCACGGCGCCGGTGTAGATGACCGGAACCTGGCCCAGGGTGCTGTTGCGGGAGAACTCGTGGCCCTCATCGAAGAAGTCGGTCTTCAGGTGCACCTGGATGTTCGGGTGATCGGCCATGCGTTCGATCCACGCCGTGTAACCGTCGACAGGCAGGCCCTCGTACTTGTCGTTGAAGTACCGGTTGTCATAGTTGTACCGGACGGGAAGGCGGCTGATGATTTCAGCCGGCAGGTCCTTGGGATCCGTCTGCCACTGCTTGCCCGTGTAGTACTTGATGAAAGCCTCGTACAGCGGGCGCCCGATGAGCTGGATCCCCTTGTCGTTAAGGTTTGCCGGGTCGGTGCCGGCGAGCTCTCCGGCCTGTTCCAGGATCAGGGCCTTTGCCTCGGCCGGGCCCATGGAAGCGCGGAAGAACTGGTTGATCGTGCCCAGGTTGATGGGCATGGAGTACACCTCGCCCTTGTGGCTGGTGTAGACCTTGTGCACGTAATTGGTGAATTCGGTGAACCGGTTGACGTATTCCCAGACGCGCTCGTTGGAGGTGTGGAACAGGTGGGCACCGTACCGGTGCACCTCGATTCCCGTCTGGGCTTCGTTCTCGCTATAGGCGTTGCCGCCAATGTGATGGCGGCGGTCCAGGACGGCGACCTTCAGGCCCAGTTCCTTTGCAGCGCGCTCGGCTACGGTCAGGCCGAAAAAGCCCGACCCAACGACGACGAGGTCAACGTTCACTTGTTTCTCCTGTTTGGTACGGTATGGCCGAACCGGCGTATACCCGGGTCAAGGGTATCCGACTATTGCCGCGCAGGCACTTTCAGCGCACCCTGCGGACCGCCGTCGGAGGCCCTGGCGGCCACTTGCAGGGTGCCGCTACCAGCTGACCGCCTGGTGGAACCTTCGCTCGAATTCCGAGGCCATGGAGGACGTAAAGCCGGCGGTCAGGTGGTTGTCGTCGAGGTAGACGTAGCTGTTCCCGATCACCGGCCTGCAGAGCCCTTCGGGACAGATCAGATCCGAAAAATCGATGAATGAAGTGCCGCCGGCGTATTCGGCGGGCGGAAAGTCCGGGGACAGCTGGAGCGGAACGGTGCAGTCCTCGGGACCGTTCACCTCGGCACAGACCTGCATGTCGAAGGAGAAGCGGGGATTGTCGCGGAGACCGACGACTTCGATTCCGGCGTCACTGAGCCGTTCGGCCGCAGCCGGGAAACCGTCCATCATGGCGTCGTCACCTTGGTCGGCCCTCGCCGCGGTGACAACGGTGACGACGGCATCGGGCTTCATCTCCAGGGCGTATTCAGTTGCCGCCTCGTTGAACCCGCTGCAGCCCTCCGGCTCGTTATCCGAAAAATCACCGTAGGGGCAGCCGCCCCGCAGCAACGCTACGATCCGATAGTTGTGCGTTTCGACCATCGGTTCGATCGCTTCGATCCACTGCTGTGCATGCGAGCTGCCGATGATAAGGATCGTCCGCTCCGCCGAACCCGTGTTCGAGGTACTGAAACAGCCGTCTTCGAGAATCGGGTCCGACGGGCCGTCCGGGATCTGCGAGCATTTCAGCGGGAGGTCTCCCCAGCTCTGCGGATCGGCGGCCGACGCCGGACGGACCGGCACTCCCGTCGGCGCGCCGTCGTATCCCGGAAGGAGGACCCGGGCGCCGGGGTAATTGATCTCGGCTTCCGCCTGCCGCTTGTCATCCTGCACCTTGAGCGAATACTGCAAGCCCGCCAACGGCACCGCCACCGCGGCCAAACAGGCAACGATCACAGTGACGGCGCGCTTCCCGGGGGCCGGTCCCTGCACCGCACGGAGGGGATTGTCTACAAAGCGGGTCGTCAGATACGCCAGTGCCAGTGAAAGCGCAATGATGAACGAACCCCCGACGAGCCCCACTTCCTGCCGGTCCCGCCAGGCAAGGTAAATGACCAGCACGGGCCAGTGCCACAGATAAAGGGCATAGGACATATCACCCATCCGGACCAGGGGGCCCCAGGACAGGAACCGGTCCACGCCGAAACGGCTGCCGGTCTGTCCGGCCAGGATGACCAGCGCCGCTGCCGCCAGGGGCCAAAGCGCCACAAACCCGGGGAACTGCCCCTGCACATCGAGGATGAACCCGCCGCTGAGGATCGCGGCCAGGCCGATCCATCCGGCGGCTATCCTCAGTCCCCTGCCCGGATGCAGGTAGGGAAGGGCAAGGGCGAGCAAGGTACCGAAGGCAAATTCCCACAACCGCGTACGGGTATCGAAGTAGGCGTGGGCCTGGTTTGTGTAGGTCTCAATGACAGAGAAGGTCAACGACGCTGCAAAGACCACCCCGAAAACCGCGAGGACAACGCTGCGGAACCGCTTCCGCCACGCCCTGGCAATCAGGGCACAGAGCGCAAACAGCAACGGCCAGAGGATGAAGACCTGGCCCTGTACCGACAGTGACCAGAAGTGCTGGAACGGGCTCGCCACGCTCTGGTCTTCCGCGTAGTAGTCCACGGAGTTCGCTGCCAGGGCCCAGTTCTGTACGTACAGCAGCGATGTCCAGGCCTGCGCAAAGATCTCCATCCACCGGCTCCGGGGCACGAACAGCGCCGTAGCGACGAGCGTCCCCAGGATCACGACTGCCGCGGCGGGCAGCAGGCGTTGGAAAACACGCGTCCAGTACTGCCGCAGCTGCAGCCTCCGGCCGGTCTCGCCTTTCCGGATGAAGGAGAGCGAGAGCAGGAAAGCAGAGACCAGGAGGAAGACATCCACGCCCCCGGACACCCGGCCGAACCAGATGTGGTAGCTGGCCACCATGAGGACAGCAAGCGCCCGAAGGCCCTGCACCTCAGGTCGGTATCCGGGGTTGGCGGGCGTCGGCGAAAGCCGATCCGCTGACTGCGGTAAAGACGAAATCTGGCGGGTCACACTGGCCTTTCTGAAGCGACATTCCCCATGTGGAGTGTAACGCCGGCACCTCACCTTTCCTGCACAGGCGGTGCCGTCGGACCCGTCATCCCCAGGGTCCGGGCCGCCGCGGCGGATGCCGCCGGGCGGCCCTTAGGCTGAATTCCTCAACAGCAGGATCGGCGAGACCACCGCACGGGTTGGAGGAAATTTGCTGCTTCATATGACCGTTGCCTCGGCGCCGGGCACGGTTCCGCCGGCGGGCATGACCCGGCGCGAGGTGGTGATCAAGATGACTGCAGCGCTTTCCGGAAACGCTGTCGCCGTGCTCCTTGAGCAACGCTACGGTCCGGGACGGTATACGATCCATGGTTCCCCGCTGGAGCAGCTGACGCCGGGCGACGCCCCGTTCATCACCGGGGCCGTGATCCTCCATTCCACGGACTCACCCGACGGCGGCGTCCCCGGTGCAGATGCGGCTCATGCCGCCGCCCCTCCCCTGCGGCTGGCCGTGTGCACCGGACCTGATGCCGGGAACATCATTGCCCTGCAACGGGGCACGCATGCCATCGGCAGGGCGGGCCCTGCGGACGGCGGACCCCCGCCGAAGGTCGGCATTGCCGACCCGGCCTTGTCCCGGCAGCACGCGGAGCTCGTGGTGGGAGCCGAAACAGTGCTGCTTCGTGATTCGGGTTCCGCCAACGGCACCTGGGTCGACGGCCGCCGTGTCCGGAGGGCCGTCGTGGACACAGGATCTCTGTTGAAATTCGGTTACAGCAGTTGCCGGCTGTTCCTTCCCGCCGCATGGCAGGAGGCACCGGGTCCTCCGGAAGACCCCTTTCAGCCGCTGACCGTCCGGTTTCCGGAGCACGGAGCAAAAACCGGGCTTCTCCTGGTGGGGGCGCTGCTTCCGTTGGTCCTCGGCATCGTGCTCGCATTGGCAACCGGCATGTGGATGTTCCTGGCCTTCAGCGCCGTCTCCGCAGTTACCGCCCTGATCACCGCTGCGGGTGCCCGCCGCCGGCGGCGCGAACAGGCCGCTGCCATTGCCCGGGCTGCGGAAGAGGACGGCCGACGGCGCAAACTGGCTGCACCGGATCCCGGAGCGACCGCCTTGGCCATGGAATCGGTGCCGCAGCGGAACGGCCGGGTGCACAGCACCCCGGTGTGTCCGGTGCGGATCGGAGCGGGCACGCAGCCGGCGAATCTGGAGGCGGTTCCGCCGCAGCCGCATTTCAAACCGCCGCAGCTGCAGGAGGCACCGGTGGTCCTTTTCCTGGGCAAGGACCGGGAGATCTGCCTGCAGGGGTCCGCGCGTGATACTGCTGCCCTGGGCAGAACACTGCTCCTCCAGGCGTCCGCCGCGGACGGCCCGCTGATTGTCTGCGTCGGGACCGCCGCAGAACTGGAAACATCCGCCAGGTTCCTGCCCCGCGTCGCCCTTGCGGCACTGCCGGCGGCTTCGCCTGCGGCCGTCGGTTCCGCTTCCGCCCGCTTACGCGCCCTTCTCAGCGATCTTCCCGTCCCCTCCGGAGGCGTCCCGTTCGTCCTGTTCGTCCACCGTTCCTGGGCGGAGCACGCCGGGCAGCTGCTCCAGTCCCTGCCCGAACCCCACTCCGCACACGCGGGCATCATCAGGATGGGGGGACCGCCTGCGCCGGTGACGGTAACGCTGCTGGGAGGCCGCGGCACCTTTGCGTCGGGGGCCGCCACGTTCGACTTTGTTCCCGACTTGATCCAGCCGGGGACCTTCGAGCGGCTCAGCCGGCGGCTGGCGGCCCGTCGGCTACCGCGGCCCGCCGACGTACCGGGCCGGCTCCCATCGGCAGCCGCTTTCGACGAATTCCATCCGCCGGCCCCGGATCAGATCCTGGGCGGTTGGCAGGCAGATGCCCGGGCCGACGGCGCCGCGGCCGTCGTCGGTGTCTCACCATCCGGGCCGGTCACCCTGGACCTGGATAAGGACGGCCCGCATTTCCTGGTGGCGGGAACCACCGGGTCCGGAAAATCCGAATTCCTGCGCACTTTCGTGGGCTCCCTGGCTGCTTCGCATCCCCCGACGCTGTTCACCGTCCTGCTGATCGATTTCAAGGGTGGGTCCGGACTTGGCCCCCTCGCACCGTTGCCGCATTCCGTGGGGCTCCTGACGGATTTCTCCGCAGAGACCGTTGCGCGGGCGCTTGTCTCCCTGCGTGCCGAGGTCCGCCGCCGGGAGGTTCTCCTCGCCGGCGTCGGGGCGGACAACCTTTCCGCCTACAACGCAGGACACCGTCCGGCGGAGGGGCTCCCCCGGTTACTGGTTGTGGTTGACGAATTCCGGATGCTCGCTGACGAGGTGCCCGCTGCCCTTCCCGAGCTGCTGCGGATTGCGGCCATCGGACGTTCCCTTGGGCTGCATCTCCTCCTGGCAACGCAGCGTCCCCAGGGAGCCATCACCACCGATATCCGGGCGAACATTGCCACGAGCATCGCACTGCGCGTTCAGTCCGGCGTCGAGTCCCGCGATGTCATCACCACGGACGCGGCGGCCGCCATCCCTCCGGACATCCCGGGACGGGCATACGTCAGCAAAGGCGGCCTGCCCCCGCACTTGTTTCAAAGCCTGTCCACGTCCCTGCGCAGCGGTACGGGCGAGAGTCCCCTCAAGGAACTGGCGGAGTATTACCATTCCCCGGGTGCCGACGCCGTGGGGGACCCGAAGGCGCTGAATCGGGTGGTTTCCGCAGTTCGGGCGGCAGCCGCTATCGGGGGCTTTCCTGTTCCATTCAGCCCAGTACGGCCGCCCCTCCCCTCTTCCCTGACCGCTGGCCAGCTCACCCGCTGCGCCGACGACATCCGGGAGCAGCTGCCGGGCGGGCTAGTGCTCGGACTGCTGGATGAACCGGGAAAACAACGGCAGCGCACCCTGTCCTGGCATCCGGAGGCAGACTCCCATCTGGCGGTCCTGGGTGCTCCGAGGTCCGGGGCTCCGGACGCCCTGGCGCTCATCGCCGGGCAGCACCTCGCCGAATTGCCCGGCCGGCATCTGTACATTCTGGACGCAGACGGCAGCCTCGCGTGGCTGGCGGCGGCAGAGCAGACCGGCGCCTACGTGGGCTCCCATGACACGGCCCGCGCCGCCCGTGTCCTGGCTTATCTGGCATCCCTGATCCTGCAGGCCACGGCGCCGTTCCGGGCACCGGGCGGCCATAGTCACGCCGGAAGCGTCGACCCGCAGCACTCCGGCATTGGCATGGCCGCTGACGGCGGAGCCGCTGGAGGGACCACGCTGATCATTACCGGCTGGGCCCGCTGGTGTACGGCGTTTCGGTCCGGCCGCGGGCTGTCCGGAGAAGAGGATCTGGCGGACCTGGTCCGAGACGGGGAACGGGCGGGCATCTGCGTCGTTCTGGCCGGGGACCGGGAGGTCCTCAACGCCCGTTTCTTTCCCCTCATCCCCAACCGCATGTTCTTCCCCGCGGATGCCAGCGCCGAAACACTGCTGATCTGGCCACGGCTTCCGCCCATGGACCGGGTTAGGGGACGCGCCTTGGTTCAAGGACGATGCGGAACCGCAGAAGGCCTGTCCGCCCAGCTGCTCGCCCACGACCCACGGGTGGATCCGGAGCAGCTGATCCCGTTGCCGCCGGGCCGCCCGCGGCCGCACCGGATCGAAAACCTGCCTGTGTCCGTCCGGCCCTCAGCTCTGGGGCCGGCCCCGACCACGGACCATCTGCCCGTGGGGGTGTACGGCGACGAACTCGACACCGCTTCAGTCCGGATCCCGCCCGGATCGGTTTTCCTGGTGGCCGGACCGCGGGGTTCGGGCCGGACTACGTTCCTCCGCCAGCTGCAGCGCTCTGCCGACTCCTCCCTGGAGTGCTGCCTGGTGTCGACACAGGAAGAACTGGAACCGGTGTTTTCCGCCCTGGAACGGCGGCAGGAGGATCTGCGCCGCTTCCTGATCCTGGTAGATGACTCGGATTCCCTGCCGGCACCGGCCCATCAGAGACTCGCCGGGGTCCAGGCACGGGGCGCCAGGATTGTCGTTGCGGCAGTGTCCGGGCACCAGTTGACTGCGCGGGTCCCGCTGGCCCTGCACATCCGATCGGCACCGCACGGGGCACTGCTGCGGCCCGTGACGCAGGCGGACGGGGACGTGTTCGGCGTTCGGGTTGATCCGGCCGCCCGCCGTCCGCCGGGCCGGTGCTACCTCGTCGACGGGACGGAGGTCATCGAAGCGCAGGCAGCCTATGCTCCTGCCGGTTAGCGACAGGCTCCGGACGGCTCGGTTTTCCGGGGCCCGGCGGGACCGGGATGCCGCCTAGAAGGTTTTGTTGCTGTCCGTGAGCCTGCTGGTGTGTGCCAGGACCGGCTTTGTGAACAGGAGCAGCAGGACCGCCGCAGCGGGCAGCAGCAACCCGAGGCCGGCCAGGACCAGGCCTGCCTGCAGGGTCGGAACGGCCAGGATCACTACAAAGAGCTGCCAGACCAGGGCTGCGGAGCGGGTCCAGCGGTATCCGCGGAAAAAGAAGTGCCCCACTGCCAGCAGCCACACTGCGAGGGCCACGGCAAAGACCAGCGTGAAGACGGCGCCGCCCATGGACAGCGGTGTCGAAGTCGCCAATTGGTAGCCGTACCACGCCGCGAAACCAAGCAGGCAAAGGGCTTCGAGTACGAGTACGGCGGCGATGGCAAGCACAGCGGGGGCACGCTGCACCGAGGGAGGTTTCTGGGGTGTTGACACACTGGCAGAATACCGGACATCGTCTCCCCTGGAGCCCCGAAGGAACTCGGGGGCCCAGCAGACAGCTCTTCACGGCGCCCGGCAAAGGCCCCGGTTCGGCCCGGTCCCGGCGTCACATGAACCACCCGACAGACACCGGGGTAAGGGGCGGGTGAGACACAACAATGTCCGGCTGTGTGACTTCCGGAACTGGAACTAATAGCAATTCCCGGTTCGGCGCACGCAGGTAATGTGATGCATCCCTCAGCCCTGCTGCCATATTTTCCGCCCGATACCCCTTGTTTGCTTTGGCCTGACGTGCCACGCTAGAACAAGGGAAAACAGGGGCCGAAACCGGCCCCTTTAGTTTGTAGTTGCTCGTGAATGTTTTCACAAACACGTAGGAGTCAACTTTTCAGAGGAGATAGTGATCAACATGGATTGGCGGAGCCGCGCAGCTTGCCTGGATAAAGATCCGGAGCTTTTCTTTCCCGTGGGCAATACCGGCCCGGCTCTTCTTCAGATCGAAGAAGCCAAGAGCGTCTGTCGCCGCTGCCCGGTGATCGATACCTGCCTCCAGTGGGCAATCGAAACCGGCCAGGACGCCGGCGTATGGGGCGGCATGAGCGAAGACGAACGCCGCGCGTTGAAGCGCCGCGCAGCGCGCGCCCGCCGCGCCTCGTAAGCAGGACTTCCCCGGCGGAAATGATGCCGGTACAACAAAGGGCCGCTGCCATTGGCAGCGGCCCTTTGTTGTACCGGGAGTATTCCCGCGGGATCAGGTACGCCGGTACTCGGTATCCAGGCCCATGTCGATCCGGACTTCCGTGCCGCCGCTTTCGCCTGCGGACCACTCGATGGTGCCGTCCAGTTCGCTCTGGACCAGGGTCCGGACAATCTGCAGGCCCAGGCCCTCCCGCCGCGGTCCGGGCGGCAGGCCCACGCCGTCGTCGCTCACCGTCACGGTGAGCCGTTCCTCACGGCCGGCTTCGCCGTGCCGCTGCGCAGCCAGTCCGACTGTGCCGCGACGGCCCGCCAGTCCGTGTTCGACCGCGTTGGTCACCAGTTCGTTGATGACCAGGGCCAGTGGAGTGGCAAGGTCGCTCGGAAGTTCGCCGAAGGATCCTTCGCGGCGGGTCCGGACTTCCTGCGTCGGCGAGGCAACTTCGGCGGACAGCCGGAACTGGCGGTCGATCAGCTCGTCGAAGTCCACGTTCTGCGTCAGGCCCTGGGACAGGGTCTCGTGCACCAGTGCAATAGTGGACACGCGGCGCATGGCCTGGGCAAGGCCCAGCTTGCCTTCATCGCTCTCCATCCGCCGTGACTGCATCCGCAGCAACGCCGCAACGGTCTGGAGGTTGTTCTTCACCCGGTGGTGGATTTCGCGGATGGTGGCGTCCTTTGACACCAGTTCCATCTCACGGCGGCGCAGTTCGGAGACATCGCGGCAGAGCACCAAGGCACCGAAACGTTCCTTTTCGTCCCGCAGCGGGATGGCGCGCAGGGAAAGGCTTACGCCGCGGGACTCGATCTCCGTCCGCCACGGCATCCGCCCGGTGACCACCAGCGGCAGCGTTTCATCAACCATGCGCCGGTCCTTGAGCAGCGCCGTGGTGATCTCCGCGAGGGAACGCCCCTCGAGAGTCTCCATGTCGCCCAGCCGGCGGAATGCAGAAACGCCGTTAGGACTGGCGTACTGCACAATCCCTTCGGCATCGAGCCTGATCAACCCGTCTCCCACGCGGGGAGCACCCCGGCGGGACCCGGTAGGCGTGGCGAAGTCGGGCCAGAGGCCCAGCGTTCCCATCCGCAGCAGGTCGTAGGCACATTGCCGGTAGGTCAGTTCCAGGCGCGAGGGCATCCGCGAGCTGGACAGGTCCATGTGCGAGGTCACCACGGCCAGGGTCCGGCCGTTGCGGACGAACGGAATCGCTTCCACCCGCATGGCTGTTTCCGCTGTCCAGCTGGTTTCGCTGGACCGCTCTATGTGCTGGCTTCGCCAGGCAGCGTCCACCAGCGGGTGCAGGTCCGCGCGGATGCGTTCGCCGACAAAGTCGCTGTGGAACACCGTGTGCGACGTCGACGGGCGGGCATGCGCCAGCGCCACGTAGCCGCCGTCGGGCACGGGGAACCACAGCGCCAGGTCGGCGAATGCGAGATCGGCAACAAGCTGCCAGTCCCCCACCAGCAGGTGCAGCCATTCGGCGTCGCCGGGGCCGAAATCCGCGTGGTCCTTGATCGGGTCGGTAAAGATTGCCACTGGTACCCCGGACTAGCGGCGGACGATGGAACGAAGCAGGCGAAGGGCGACGGAAAGCGATGCCATGTCGTCCTCCTCCAGGCGGTTTACTTCGCTGAACATCTTGGAGGCGCGCTGCAGGTGGTCGGCATTCTCCTGCTCCCATGCCTGCAGGCGCTCCGACGGATCCGTGCCGGACCGGTCAGGAGTAGCCTCCAGTACAGCCACCGTCATATCGGCAACCGTCGAGTACAGGTCATCACGCAGGGCTGCACGCGCCAGCGACTGCCACCTGTCTTCACGGGGCAGCTTCGTGATCCGGTTCAGCAGGTCGTCAATCCCGTACTGGTCGTAGACGGCGTAGTACACGCCCGCGACTTCATCCGCCGGAACTCCGGTTGCCTTGCTGGACAGGGCAACATCGAGCAGGCCGAACGACTCGAACTGCTCGGCCCAGTACGTCCCCAGTTCCTTCGGGATGTCCAGCTCGCGCGCCTTCTGCAGCATGGCTTCCACCCGCTCGGCATCGGAACCGCGCAGGAAACGCGTCAGGTCCGAGATCAACGGCTGGACCACGGGCCGGAATGCTTCGATGTCCTCGGCGATCGTTGTTCCCCGGCCAACGTGGTTGACGAACCAGCGCACCGCGCGGTCCAGCAGCCGCCGCAGGTCCAAATGCATCATTGACCAGGTCTCCGTCGGGAAGCCGGCGGGTAGGCCGCCAAGTTCCGCCAGGACCTTGTCAATGCCGTAGATCTCCCGCAGCGCGGTGAAGGCACGGGCCGTCTCCGCTTCGGTGGCCGAGGTTTCCTCGATCACCCGGAAGGCGAAAGTGATGCCGCCGATGTTGATCATGTCGTTGGCTACCACGGTGGAGATGATTTCGCGGCGCAGCGGATGGGTGTCCAGCTGGTCCCCGAAACGCTCGACGATCTGCTTCGGGAAATACCGGCGCAGGGTACCGGCAAAGTAGGGATCGTCGGCCAGGTTCGAGCGCGTCAGCGCCTTCGTCAGCTCGATCTTTGCATACGCCGCAAGCACGGCCAGTTCGGGCGACGTCAGGCCGCCCTCACCTGCGGCAATGCGCGCGTGCAGTTCCTGGTTGCCGGGCAGGGCCTCGAGTTCACGGTCAAGGTCGGCATGTTCCTCGAGCCAGTCCATCAGGCGCTCGAAACTCGGGCTGGCTTCCACGACCCGCTGCCGGTCGTTGAGCAGCAGCATGTTCTGGTCGATGTTGTCCTGCAGGACGAGCTGCCCGACTTCGTCGGTCATCGAGTGAAGGAACTCCGCACGCTCCTGCGGATCCAGCCGGCCGGCGGCGACCATCCGGTCCACGAAGATCTTGATGTTCACTTCGTGGTCCGAGCAGTCCACGCCTGCGGAGTTGTCGATCGCGTCGGTATTGAGGATGACCCCGGCGCGGGCCGCCTCGATGCGTCCGCGCTGCGTCATTCCCAGGTTTCCGCCTTCGCCGATAACCTTGACCCGGAGGTCACGGCCGTCCACGCGGATGGCGTCATTTGCCTTGTCTCCGACATCGGCGGAGGTCTCGGCCGAGGACTTCACGTAGGTGCCGATACCGCCGTTGTAGAGCAGGTCCACCGGTGCCGTAAGGATGGCTTTCAACAGTTCGGGCGGGCTCATCTTGGTTGCCGTGTCGGGCAGGCCCAGAACCTTGCGAACCTCCGCCGACAGCGGAATGCTCTTGGACTGGCGCGGGAAAATGCCGCCGCCGGCGCTGATCAAGGACTCGTCATAGTCCGCCCACGACGAGCGGGGAAGCTCGAAGAGGCGCTGCCGTTCGGCATGCGACCGGGCTGCGTCGGGGTTCGGATCCAGGAAGATGTGCCGGTGGTCGAAGGCAGCCACCAGCTTGATGTGTTCGGACAAAAGCATGCCGTTGCCGAACACGTCGCCGCTCATGTCGCCGACACCGACCACGGTGAAGTCCTGGTTCTGGGTGTCGATCCCGAGTTCGCTGAAGTGCCGCTTGACGGATTCCCAGGCGCCGCGGGCGGTGATGCCCATCGCCTTGTGGTCGTAACCCACGGAGCCGCCCGAGGCGAAGGCGTCACCAAGCCAGAAGTTGTAGTCGGCGGAGATGGAGTTGGCAATGTCGGAGAACGACGCCGTGCCCTTGTCCGCAGCCACCACCAGGTAGCTGTCGTCACCGTCGTGGCGGACCACGCGCTCCGGCGGCACTACTTCCTCGCCGGACTCCTTGACCACGAGGTTGTCAGTCAGGTCCAGCATGCCCCGGATGAAGGTGCGGTAGCTGTTCTTGCCCTCTTCCATCCAGGCACCGCGGTCCACGGCGGGATCGGGCAGCTTCTTGGCGTAGAAACCGCCCTTGGCGCCGGTGGGAACGATCACTGCGTTCTTGACCGTCTGGGCCTTGACCAGCCCCAGGACTTCGGTGCGGAAGTCTTCGCGCCGGTCGGACCAGCGCAGCCCGCCGCGGGCTACCTCGCCGAAGCGCAGGTGCACGCCTTCCACCCGTGGCGAGTAGACCCAGATTTCGTACTTCGGGCGGGGGAACGGAGCACCGTCGATGGCACCGGTGTTCAGCTTGAAACTGACGTACGCCTTGTCCTGGTAGAAATTGGTGCGCAGCGTGGCGTTGATCAGGGTGGCAAAGGTGCGCAGCACGCGGTCGGCGTCGAGCGTCGGCACCTGCTCGAGGCCGGTCTCCAGGGCGGCGCCGGCCTGCTCGACGGCGGCCCGCCGCTCGTCCTCGGTCAGGTCCGGATCAAAGCGTCCTTCGAAGAGCGCGATCAGTGCATGGGCGACGTCGGGGTTGGCCAGCAGTGTGCCTGCCACGAAACCGTAGGAGTTCGCCGTGCCGACCTGGCGCATGTACTTTGCGTACGCCCGAAGGATGACCACCTGGCGCCAGCGCAGTCCCTGCCGCAGGATCAGCCGGTCAAAAGCGTCGGACTCGGCAGTCCCGGACAAACCGGCACGGAAGGCTTCGGCCAGCAGGGATCCGGTCTCCATCGGATCGATGCCGGCGGGGTAGACGAGGCCCAGGTCATAAAGGTAGAAGGTCGTACCGTCGCCCCGCCGGATCTCGAAGGGCCGTTCGTCGAGCACTTCCAACCCGAGGTTGTGCAGGAACGGCAGGATCTGGGTCAGCGATTTCGGCTCGGTCAGGTAGAGCTTCAACCGGGCGTCCTCCGGGCCTTCGCCGTCGGTGCCTTCGCCGTCGGTGCCTTCGCCGTGGGTGCCGGACGGAATGTAGACGAACAGTTCCGGCGCGGTTTCCGGGCGGGCGAGCCGTGCTTCGAACCGGGCAATGTCCTCCAGGGCATCTTCGACTTCGTAGGCCACGCGGTAGGCGGCCGGGAAGGCGTCAGCCCAGAGTGCGGAGAGCTTTTCTGCCTCCTCGCGGGAGAACTGGGTGCGGACTACCTCTTCGATGCCCTCGCTCCATGAGCGTGTCGCCTGCACGAGCCGGGCCTGAAGTTCAGCGGCATCAACGTCGGTGATTTCCTGGCCGCGGGGAAGCCTGATCCGGAAGAAGAGGCGGGCGAGGGCGGATTCCGTCATCCGCGCTTCGAAATCGATGGACTCTGCGTTGAAGGTGGAGCGCAGTTCGTCCTGGATGCGCAGCCGGACCGGCGTCGTGTAGCGGTCACGGGGCAGGAAGACGATGGCGGACATGAACCGGCCGTAGATGTCCGGCCGGAGGAACAACCGGGTGCGCCGCCGCTCCTGAAGGCGAAGGATGGCCAGGGACGTATCCAGCAGCGTCGAGGGGTCGATCTGGAAGAGTTCGTCGCGGGGGTAGGTTTCCAGGATGGAGAGCAGGTCCTTGCCGGAATGCGAATCGGCCGGGAACCCGCAGGTACGCATCACATCGCGGACCTTGTCCCGGACGATCGGGATGCTGCGCACGGAGCCGGTATAGGCACCGGTGGCGAAGAGCCCGATAAAACGGCGTTCGCCGTTGACGTTGCCCTGCTCGTCGAACCGCTTGACCCCGAGGTAATCGAGGTAGGCAGGCCGGTGCACGGTGGAACGTGAGTTGGCCTTGGTAATGACCAGGGCGCGCTTTTCGCGTGCCTTTGCGCGGCCTGCACCGGTCAGTCGCTGGACCCGCCGGGTGGAGTGCAGGCGCAGCAGCCCCAGTCCGCTGCCTTCAGTGGGACGGAGGGCGTCTTCGCCGTCTTCGGTGATGAGGTCGTATTCCCGGTAGCCCAGGAAGGTGAAGTTACCGTTGTCCAGCCATGTCAGCAGTTCGCGTGCCTGCTGCAGGTCGGGGATGTCCCGTGCCCCGGGCACCGCTTCGAGCGAACGCGCGATCTCGTGCACCTTCGAGCGCATGGCCGGCCAGTCCGAGACCGCGATCCGCACGTCGCCCAGCACCTTCTGCAGGCCTTCGACGAGTTCGGAGCGCTTCTCCTCGTCGGTAATCCGGGCAACATCGATGGCGATCCAGGATTCCACCTTGGTGGTGCCGCCGTCGCCGCCGCCCAACAGGTCGGCCAGGTTCGGCAGGGCGGCGGTGTCGCCGCTGGAGACACCGGCGGCAGCGGGAACCCGCTGCACCTGCTGCAGCTCCCCGGTCCGGGGATCCCGGGTAGCCAGGAAAATGGGGTGCACCACCAGCCGGATAGCGGCGTTGCGGCGCACCAGCTCTGCCGTCACGGAGTCGACAAGGAAGGGCATGTCATCCGTGACAATAAGGATGACGCTGGTGTCGCCTTGATCCACCATGTCGACGGCGGCGGTGCCTTCGGCGCGGGTCAGCGCCAGTTCCATGTGCTTTTGCGCCCGCTCCCTCAGAACCGACGGCGCGTAGGCCTGCGCATCTTCACGCGCCAGATGCTCGTAGTAGTTCCCAATGAATTCATCCAGGGAAGTGTCCGAACTGAAAAGATCCGCGATGCGGGATCCTGACGACATGTAATACGCCTCCGATAGTACTTACGTCCGGCTGCCCCGTTGCAGCCTCTTCTTATCGAGCCTAGCCGCGAATGCGCCAAAGGTCACTTTGCCCCCGTCCTGCGTGCGCCGCGGCGGCGCCGGGGAACCTGCACGCCTGCCAGCTCCGCTATGGCCGCGCGGAGGACCGACGCCGGCGCGGTTTCCAGCAGCGCGGTCCCGGAGAGCAGGGAAGCATCGGCGGCGGCGTAGTCGGCCGGAAGGAAAGCGGCGATTTCCCCTCCCGGCCCGAACCTTTCCCATGCTCCGCGCAGCTGGCTTTCGGGCTGCCGTCCAACGGAGGAGGCCCGGACCTTGTTCAACACGACCCGCGGCTCGACGGCCGGAACCGCCGCGGTCAGATCCGACAGGGCCCGGACCAGGCGGGGAACTCCCACGGAGTCGGCGGCACCTACGGCGTAGACGGTGTCCGCCGCGTCGAGTACCAGCAGGGTGGAGGCGTTGCGGCGCGGGGCCATGGTGTCGAAGCTCAGTTCCTCATCTGTTTCCAGGGAGAATCCGCAGTCCACGACGGTCAGGTCGGCAACCCGGCGCGCCGCATCGAGGACGCCCGCGAGCGCCGCGGGGCGCAGTTCCACCCAGCGGTCAGAGCGGGTGATACCGGTAAGCACTGCCAGCCGCTGCCCCCGCAGGGAGACGCTGGCCGAAAGCCTGCGCAGCGCGGCGTCGTCGAGCAGCCCCTGGTCGGCAAGGCGGCAGGCCTGCGCCACTCCGGCGGATTCGTCGAGGAGGCCGAGGCTCACCGCCACGCTGGAGCCGTAGGTGTCTGCGTCGATAAGGAGCACCTCCGCGCCGGCAGCAGCCGCTTCGGCCGCCAGGTTGACGGCCAGCGTGGTCCTGCCCGGTGCTCCTGCCGGACCCCAGACAGCGGTGACGGTGCCCCTGCAGCCGTCCGGTTCCGCGGCGCCTGCCGGTCCCGGTCCCGTGCTGCCGGCCCCAAATGCCGCGGCAGGGTCGGCGAGCGCGTTGCGGCCTGCCGGAGCCCCGCCTTCCACGTCCTGGTCCAACGCCCGGACGGCAGCGGCAATCAGTTCGGCGAGCGCACCCGGGTCAACTCCGCTGGGGGCATTGACTATCCGCAGGGCGTCCAGCCGCGGTTGAAGCACAGGATCGTCGGTGAGCGCCACGAGGGCCACCCCGGCCGCCGCCAGCCGTTCCGCCAGTGCCGCCGTGAGGTCCCCGGCCTCGTCGACGACGACGGCGGCACGCACGATCCCGCTCTGCGACACGGCCACGAGCTCCGTCAGCTCGGTGCACCGCCGCACCACCGTGACAGGTCCCTGCAGGCGTTCCAGCCCGTCAAGGACACCGGCGGTAGCGGCCCCCACCGTAGCGACAGGGATGTTCACGAGCCTGATGCGGGGTTATGGACCACGGTGATCTTGGCCTGGTTGGACAACGCGCTCAGCAGCAGCGGGAGGTCCGAATCGTCAACCAGGACCAGGAGCTCCGTACTGCGGTTGGCGCCCAGGGCGGACTCGGTGACGGCCAGCTCCGATATTTCGGCCGCTTCGATCAGCTGCTTCGGCTCGTCGAATCCGTTACGGGCATTGGGCATGGCCGCCCAGATGTCCACGCGTGATCCTGCCTCGGTGCTGGCGGGCAGCGGGTCCTCGACCCGCAGGCCGACGGGCTTGCGGTCCAGCGCGTCCCGTTCGACCAGTGCGGACCGTGCCACCAGTTCCCCCTGCCGAAGCGCTGCACCCGCTACGGCGTTCTCCGGCAGGCCCGCGGCAATGGGAAGGTAAAGCTCTTCGGCGTTACCCAGCCGGACCGGCACCGCAACCAGGTCTTCGGCACTGATAGGCGCCCCCGGAGGAATATCCTGCTTCACGGCATAGACGTCCGTAGTCCGATCGGCGCTGTCCACCAGCGTCACGACGCCGGCGATGGACCCGAGCACCAGCAGGATCCCGAGCAGGAGCCGCGGGTCCCGCCATGACGGCTTGCGCAGCCGTGCGGCCGCCGGTTCCGCCCCCGGTGTGCGGTGGTCAGTCAGACTCATGCTCCCCCGTTTTCCACTGCAATCCCCATTGCGTTCCGCCTTGGCTTGTCTCCAGGCTCCCCTCGCCCCGCGCCGGGGGCCTCATTCGGGTCATTGTGGAGGAAGCGCAGCGGGAAAGAAACGGTGGTTGTCAGGAAAGTCGGATCTGTGGATAACCCATCCGCTGCTTCCTGCTGGTGCCACACTGGTGGTGCTGGTATACAACGGGTGCAAGCCGCAGTGGTGCGGTGCGAAAGGTGAGTGCCGTGGGCGATAAGAGATTCCTGACGCTGGCAGATGTCGCCGAGGTGCTGAACATATCCTCCTCGCAGACGTACGCCCTGGTCCGCAGCGGAGAACTTCCCGCCATTCAGATCGGCGGAAGGGGCCAGTGGCGGGTCGAGTCGCAGCAGCTCGAAGACTATATTTCCCGGGCCTACCGGAAGTCCGCTGCGGCCGTGCGGCAGGGTATCCCGGTGGAGGAGAACGCGGGGAGCTGAACAGGCGCAGGCTGCTTCGCCCGCTCCGGGACCCGGTCACTCCCACCCGTTGTGCTGTTGTGACAGCACCGCGGCCACCGTGGCCGTTGGCAGGACATGGACACCCGTGACGTTTGCGCTGCGCCGCGGCTGGTCGGACGGTATCGCCGCCAGCTCCAGAAAGTCGCTGCCCACCCTGTCGATTGTCCCGTGCAGGGCGCTGTCAGCCGGTGCCCCGGCGGAACGGACGACGACGGCGCTGCGGTCCCGGGCGATGCTGCGCAGTGCTGACGTCACCCCCAGCCGCACGTTCCCGGCCGTCGGACTCGCAAATCGGTCCAGGCCCCTGACGGCAACCACCTGGGACAACACCGCCAAAGCTGCACCGCGTTCCTGCTCGAGCGACACCCAGCCTTCCCCCACATGCCTCAGGATCCCCCGCAGCATCCCTGCTGTTCCGAGATCGAAGACCAGTTGCTTCCCGCATTGGCTGCGCAGCCTGTCCTGCAAACTGACTTCGCGCAGTTCCATCCGCACACGGTCTGAAATCTCGCTTTCGGCTGCCAGCCCGGCGGCTGCGGCCAGCTGCGCCTCCATGTCCCTGAAAAGGGCGTCCCATCGCATCGCCCAAGGCTAGCGTCCACGACGCGTGTCAACCACTCTGGACACCGGTCGAACCGAAGTGTAGACACGGGCATCACACAGGCCAGACAGCACTAAAAAACCTCTAGCGCCATCAAAGTTCACCAATCGAAGCGAAATGAACCAAATAGGCCTAAACGGCTAGATTCCCCGAGTACCTCAGCTCTCCTCTCCAGATCGGAGAATGCAATGACCGGTTCCACCTCCCGCCCCGGGCTGGCTGCGGATGCACTGGCAACCGCAGCCGCAGCAGCGCTTGGCCTGCTGCTCCTGTGGTGCGGAACCCGAATGCTGCCGGACGTCGCCGTCGCAGGTTCAGTCTTGTCCTCCCCCGGTCCGCTCTCCGAAGCTCCGCTTTCCCGGGCCTCGCTGACCCGGCTGGCCGGGTTCTGCGCCGCCGCCGCAGGCCTGCTGCTCACGCTCTGGTGGATCCTGGGGTTTGCCTGCGCCCTGGCCGGGTGCCTCCTGCACCGCTTCGGGTTCCGGACGGCCGGCACGCGGACCCTCTCCCTGGCCCCGGCACCGCTGCGCCGGCTGGCATCAGCCGCGCTGGGAATCTCGCTGGCCGCCGGCGGCACGTTGGGAACGGTGCCGGTGGCCGTCGCAACCGCGGCAGCGGTATCCGGGACACCTGCACCGGCGTTCGCCCCCACGGGCATCCCGGTTGGACCGGATGCCGCGCAATCCACTCCTCCGGAGCCTGATCCTGCGGAAGCCGTTTCTCCACTTTGGCGTCCCTCGCCCCCGCAGCCTGCGGCCGGCGGCCTACTCACGGGGGTTCCTCGGCCGGACGAGCGCGAAGTCGTGGTTGCAGCGGGAGACACCCTGTGGTCCCTGGCCGCTTCGCAACTGGGCCCCCAGGCCACGGACGCGGAGACTGCCGCCCTCTGGCCCCGCTGGTACGAACTGAACCGCGAGGTCATTGGACCGGATCCCGGCCTGATCCATCCCGGCCAGGTTCTGGCCGTCCCCCCTCCTTGAACTTCTCCCCCGCTGTCCACGGTCCGGCGCTGTTCCAGCGCACCAGTCCGCCGGCGGAATCCACCAACCGCACCGCTCCCGCGCAAGGAAAGGACGCACCATGACCAGCGTGATATTCCTTCCCGCTCCCGATGCCCCGGCCGGACCGGCGCAACCGGGCCGACCGGGCGCCGAAGGCGATGCGGGGCCCATCGCCGTCTATCTGGCCCCTTCACAGGAGCTGCTTCCAGCTCCCGTTCCCGCCAGGCCGCGCGAACGTTACGGGGTCCCCGGCGAAGCGGATCCGCTGCCGCGTCCCGCCGCCGGAGCCGCCAACTGGGCATCGAACCCCGCGGACGATGCCCGGGTGAAAGCCATCTGCCAATCCGTGGCACTCGCCGCACTCGAGGTCCTGGGCGGTGTCCGTCCGCTGCAGCAGATGGCCCGCTGGCTCGACCCCGAAAACTACGAACGGCTGCAGCTGCGCTCCAACCTCGTCCGCGGGCTGCAGCACAATCCCCAGGGGCGGTCCAGGACGGCACCCGATCCGCAGCTGCTGCACCGCAGCATACGCATCCGCTCCTGCCGTCTCTGCCCGGTGTCGGAAGGAATCTACGAGGCCACGGTAGTGGCACTGGAACACGAAAGAGCCCGCGCCGTTGCGCTGAGGGTTCAGCTGCGGCGCGGGCTCTGGAAGGTTACTGCCCTGGAGATCGGATAACCGGCCCCCGGTAACGCGGGTTTACTTGCGGCGCTTGGCCTTCTTCGCGGCGGACTTGCTGCCGGCCGCCGGAGCGGTCTTGGTGTCCTGCTTGTCGCGGGACGTCCGTTCCACCCTGGTCTCCACCCCGCCCTGGCTGTTCGGCGCGGTGAACTGCAGGCTGGCCGGCTGCTGCGGAGCTTCGAGTCCCGCCGCCTTGATGACCGGGGTACCGACGACGCCGCGGGCGTCCTTGACTCCCGGCAACCCGTTCGCTGCCGGGGCGGCAGGTTCGCTGACCTGCACGTCGGCGTTGAAGAGGTAGCCCACGCTTTCCTCGCGGATGGCCTCCATCATGGTCTGGAACATAACGAATCCTTCGCGCTGGTATTCCACCAGCGGATCGCGCTGTGCCATGGCCCGCAGCCCGATGCCCTCCTTGAGGTAGTCCATCTCGTAGAGGTGTTCCTGCCACTTACGGCCGATGACGGAGAGCACCACGCGGCGCTCCAGTTCACGCATGGTGGCCGAGCCGAGGGCTTCCTCGCGTGCCTGGTAGGCCAGTTTCGCGTCGGAAAGGATCTCGTTGTGCAGGAAGTCGCGGGACAGCCGGGACCGGCCGCCGGCTTCTTCAACCACTTCGTCGATGGTCAGGCTGATCGGGTAAAGCGTCTTGAGGTTGGTCCACAGCTGCTCGAGGTCCCAGTCATCTCCGTGGCCCTCCGCGGTTGCCTCGTTGACCATCGCCGTGACCACGTCCTCCAGGAAGAAACTGATCTTTTCCTGCAGGTCGTCGCCTTCCAGGATCCGACGGCGGTCACCGTAGATCGCTTCACGCTGGCGGTTCAGGACGTCGTCGTACTTCAGGACGTTCTTGCGCTGCTCGGCGTTGCGGCCCTCAACCTGTCCCTGCGCGTTCTGGATCGCCTTGGAGACCAGCTTGGACTCCAGCGCCACGTCGTCGGGCATGGACGAGCTGTTCATGATCCGTTCGGCTGCACCGGAGTTGAACAGCCGCATCAGGTCGTCGGTGAGCGAGAGGTAGAACCGGGATTCGCCCGGATCGCCCTGGCGTCCGGACCGCCCGCGGAGCTGGTTGTCGATACGGCGGGATTCGTGGCGTTCGGTGCCGAGGACGTAAAGTCCGCCGAGTTCGACTACTTCCTGCTGCTCGGCGGCGACGGCGGTCCGTGCCTTTTCCAGGGCATCCGGCCAGGCGGCCTCGTAGTCCTCGGGGTTTTCGTTCGGGTCCAGTCCGCGGCGTTCCAGTTCGGCAATGGCGTTGAACTCGGCGTTGCCGCCCAGCATGATGTCGGTGCCGCGGCCGGCCATGTTGGTAGCCACAGTGACCGCTCCCTTGCGGCCCGCCTGGGCGACGATGGCGGCTTCACGTGCATGGTTCTTTGCGTTCAGCACTTCGTGGCGGATGCCGGCCTTGGCCAGCTGCTTGGAAAGGTACTCGCTCTTCTCCACGCTGGTGGTGCCGACCAGCACGGGCTGGCCTGAGGCGTGTCGCTCGGCAATGTCCTTCACCACGGCGTCGAACTTTGCCACTTCGTTCTTGTAGATCAGGTCCGCCTGGTCAATGCGGGCCATGGGCTTGTTGGTGGGAATGGGCACCACGCCAAGCTTGTACGTGCTCATGAACTCGGCGGCTTCGGTTTCGGCCGTACCGGTCATGCCGGCGAGCTTTTCGTAGAGGCGGAAGTAGTTCTGCAGGGTGACCGTGGCGAGCGTCTGGTTCTCGGCCTTGATGACCACCCCTTCCTTCGCCTCGATGGCCTGGTGCATGCCCTCGTTGTACCGGCGTCCGGCCAGGATGCGGCCGGTGTGCTCGTCGACGATCATGACCTCGCCGTTGAGGACCACGTAGTCCTTATCCCGCTTGAAGAGTTCCTTGGCCTTGATGGCGTTGTTCAGGAAGCCGATCAGCGGCGTGTTGGCCGCTTCATACAGGTTGGAGATACCGAGGTAGTCCTCGACCTTCTCGATGCCCGGTTCGAGGATGCCGACGGTGCGCTTCTTCTCGTCCACTTCATAGTCGGTGTCCTGCTTCAGCCGCTGGACGACCTTGGAGAACTCGGTGTACCACCGGTTCACGTCGCCGCTGGCCGCACCGGAGATGATCAGCGGCGTACGGGCTTCGTCAATCAGGATGGAGTCGACTTCGTCGACAATGGCAAAGTGGTGGCCGCGCTGGACCAGCTCGGCAGCGCTCCAGGCCATGTTGTCGCGCAGGTAGTCGAACCCGAACTCGTTGTTGGTTCCGTACGTGATGTCGGCGGCATACTGTTCGCGCCGGGTCGCGGGGTCCTGGTTGGAGAGGATGCAGCCGCTGGTCATGCCGAGGAAGCGGAAAACGCGCCCCATCAGGTCCGACTGGTACTCCGCGAGATAGTCATTCACCGTGACGATATGGACGCCGCGTCCGGTCAGCGCATTGAGGTAGGCCGGGGCCGTTGCCACCAGGGTCTTGCCTTCACCGGTTTTCATTTCGGCAATGTTGCCCAGGTGCAGGGCGGCGCCGCCCATCAGCTGGACGTCGAAGTGCCGCATGCCGAGCGTACGCCCGGCAGCCTCACGGACAGCGGCAAACGCTTCGGGAAGGAGGTCGTCGAGGGACTCACCGCCGTTGTAGCGCTCCTTGAGGCGATCCGTTTCACCCCTGAGCTCGGCATCGGTCATGCCCTTGAACTCATCCTCGAGCACGTTGATCGCGTCGGCGTAGTTACGCAGTGTCTTCAGCGTCTTCTTGTCGCCGGTACGAAGAACTCGTTCGAGTAGTGATGCCACTGATTTGCTCCCAATCTAGTTGCCGAAATCTGGCGTCCTCAGTCTACGTGAGAGACGTACCGTGAAGGTCCGTTGTTCCCTAAAGACCTTTATTCCCTGCATACTGCCAGCTTCAGGGCGGGAGCCAGGTCTCCCACGGGTTTCACCATTATCTGCCCGAGCCCCAGCCACTGTGCCATGAGCCGCAGCTCTGCAGCGAGTTGACGCGCCGTCTGCGGCGGTGCTCCCGGTTCCGAAAAGGCTGCCTGAACAAGCAGCATACCCGCGGCGCGGTCCGCTTTGAGGTCCACTCTGGCCACCATTTCCTCGCCCAGCAGGAACGGCAGCACATAGTAGCCGAACCGGCGGTCCTGGGGCGGCGTATAGATTTCGATCCGGTAGTGGAAGCCGAACAGTTCCTCGAGCCGCCGCCGCTCGAAGATGAGGGAATCGAACGGACTCAGCAGCGCCTGGCCGGACACGGACCTCGGAACCACCGCCTCCGCGTGCAGGTAGGCCGGCCGTTGCCAGCCCGCCACCTCCACCCGCTCGAGGATGCCTTTCCTTGCAAGGACCTCCGCAGCGATGGCCGTCTCACGCTGCTGCAGACGGAAATAATCGGCAAGCCCCCGAACCGTCGCGACGCCGTGGGCCCGGGCTGCGACCTCGGTCAGGCGCAGCACTGCCTGCTCGGGATCGGATTGTTCCAGCGCCGCTGCGCCTGCAGGATGGACCAGCGCAGTCGGGGCATACAACCGTTCGAACTGCGGGGTCCGCCCGGCGGATCCGATCTGTCCGGCGGCGAACAGATCCTCAAGCACGCGCTTGGCGGCATTCCAGTTCCACCCCCAGCCGGTAGTCTCCCGCACGGCGCTGTGGCCGAGGAGGTCCATGACCTGGCGGGAGGTCAACGGCCTGCCCTCGGTCTGCAGAAGCGTGAGGATACGTTCACGAAGGTCTTCGGCAACCGGGGAAGGCAGGGAATGGGCGGTCATCCAGGTCCGCCGTTGGACCGCGCGGAGGTCCGCAAAGAGCTCGGGTCGGACAAAGCTTGCCTCGTGGGCCCAGTATTCGACCATGCGCCGCGGCCGCCGGGTCCCCAGCCGGTCCAGGATTGCCTGGTCGTAGGGGCCGAGCCGGGAAAAGATCGGGAGGTAGTGGCTGCGGGCAAGCACATTCACGGAGTCGATCTGCAGCAGGGCAAGCCGCTCAAAGGTACGGCCCACCTGCCTTGCGGTGATAAGGCCGGCGGGCCGTTCCCGAGCCAGTCCCTGCGCCGCCAGCGCCGTACGGCGGGCCTGTCGGAGCGAGAGCCGGGTTTTCATCCCCTCATCCTAGGGGAGCCGTCCGGCTGGACGGTCTAGTCGGTGGGTGGTCAGGCGGTGGCGCGGTCGTCCACGGGGGTTTCCGCTACGCGGTAGCCGCGGGTCTCTTCCCGCGGCTCTTCCGCACCGTCTGCGCACTTGGAGTCCAGGGTGATGACCCCGTAGGTCCAGCCCCGCCGGCGGTACACCACCGAAGGCGCGCCGGTTGCGGAATCCACAAACAGGTAGAAGTCGTGGCCGACCATCTCCATATTGTCCACGGCGTCGTCAAGGCTCATGGGGGCACCCGGGAAAACCTTGCGCCGGATCAATACGGGGCAGTCGCCGGTGGCGTCTTCCTCTGCTGTGTTCTGGGCGTTCTCATCGTTGGCCCGTTCCTCGGCGGCCGCCGCGACCTGCGCGTAGAGCGGCTCCGAGGTGCTCACGGGACCAAGATCAGCGGTGGCAACCCGGACGGGCACCGGAGCGTGGCGCCCGTGGTGCACCTTGCGCCTGTCGCTTGCCCGACGCAGCCGTTCCAGCAGCTTTCCGTACGCGAGGTCGAACGCCGCGAACTTGTCTCCGGATGTTGCTTCGGCACGGACAATCGGACCGCGGCCGGTGACCGTGATTTCCACGGTGAGGGCGCTGTCTGCGTCCCGGACGTTGCCCTGCTTCGTGACCCTGGCCTCCACCCGCTGGACCTTGTCGCCGAGCGCCTCCACTTTGCCGATTTTCTCTTCGGCGTACTCGCGGAACCGGTCTGAGACTGCAACGTTACGTCCGCTGATCATGAATTCCATGGTGCCCTCCAATAGATTTCGGTGACACAACAACGGCCGCTGCCAGATTGCCTTCGCGACCGTTGCCGCAGGATAGCCCCGCTACTTGAAGCTATCCATACTCAACACGTTAGATCACCGTGGAGCTTTATTCACGTCCCTCGTTTCCGTTTCCGACGTCCATGGAACGTGGCCCCGGAACGGCAGGGTCTGCGGGACTTGTGTTACGTGCCGGGGCCGGTGTGGCTGCCAGGACGGCGGCACCCTCTACCCGGGCGCCGGCCCGGCGCAGTGCCCGTGCCGTCTCCGCAATAGTGGCTCCCGTGGTCAGCACGTCATCAACCACCAGGCAGTTGACTCCGGTTAGTCCTCCGGGCCGACCGGCGGTCATGGTGTTCCGGACGTTGCGCCGCCGCGCGTTGCGGCCAAGTCCCTTTTGCGGGCCGGACGCGCCGGCCGGTCCTCCCCCGCGGCTCCGCAGCCGTGTGCCCGCAGGGCCGTACCCGGCAGGTATGGACACAAGGGAAGCCACGGCACAGCCGGCCGGCAGCAAATGCCGGCGCCGGAGCCGCGCCAGCAACAGTGCCAGCGGAAAATAGCCGCGTCTGCGAAGCGAGCCGCCCGTGCCGGGAACCGGAACCAGCAGCAGTGGAATATCCCCAGCCCTTCTGCGTGCATCCGTTACCGCGGCCTGCAGGACTCCGGCCAGGGCCGGGGCCAGGAACCCGGCCAGGTCGGTGTGCCCCCGGTTCTTAAAAGCCAGGAGGGTCCGCGCGAGCCCGCCTGTATACACACCTGCAGCCAGGACCGGCAGCGGGACAAAGAGACCCGGACCAGTGCCGGGGACCGGAGCTCCCGGTTCTGCGGCTGGAAGGGCGCCGGCACCTTCCTGCGCGGAATACGGATGCAGCGTGCCGCGCCGGATCCCCGCCGCACAGATCCTGCACAAAGAATGATCCGGCGCTCCGCAGGCCACGCATGACACAGGCGCAAGCCCGGCGGCCAAGCCGGACACCGCCGCGGCGATTCCCTGTCCCGCCGGGGAGTAAAGCAGCCGGTCCAGCTGCCGGTTCGGCATATCCATCCGTCCACGATGGGGCCGGCGCGGACCCAACGCGCGGCGGTGCCGCCCGCCCGGGGACATCCAACCGGGCGATTGGCTCGATCAGGCCGCTGTGGAGGAAATCAGGAGCGCTGCATCACCCCGGGAAAGCCGGGTCCCGGATTCCTTCCGTCCGGAGCGTCCAGCTACTGCCGACCTTGTTGAAGATGCCCTCTGAGGTCTGGATGAAAATGTCTTCAGCGCCGTTTCCTGCGCTCAGTCCCGTAATTCCTTCCTTCACGGAAAGCGGATCCGGAACGCGTGCTGTGCTGAGGATTACCGGCGCGGCTTCCTCGGCACCGGACTGCACCGCAACCACTGTGTCTTCCGAGGCCCATTTGACCCGGTCCACGGCCCCCGCTTCCGGGGGCACCTGAAGAATTGTCGGAACCGTGAGGGAGACGGGAACACCTTCGGGTGACCTCACGACGCCGGCAATCATGACCTCGCTGCGTCCGTCCCGGTTCGCCGCCACCAATGCCCGCGTACCATCGCGGGATATCCGCAGTTCAGTCACGGTTTGACCCTCCAGCCACGGCGCGGAAAGCACGGCCGCGGAACTGCTGTTTCCCCCGGGCGGTATCGCGAGAACCTGGGATCCGGTGCCCGTGGGTTGGGAGGTCCAGACCCATCGGCGTGGATCCACGCTGGGGGCCGTAAATCTTTCGGCCTCGGCCACCACGGAAACGTCCTGTCCGGTTCCCGTCACCAGCAGCGTGTTTTCCTGGCTGTTCAGGAAGGCGATGACCGATCCGTCCACCGACATGGCGGGATGCCGGGGGCCGTACTCCGCCACTGAGGGAATATCCCCGATCGGCTCGGGACCGTCGGCGTAGTAGGCAAGTTCGTCCTGATAGACCACAATCTGGGTGGCTCCGGCGGACGGATCGGCCACGGCGGACTGCAGCTCGCCGCTGCCCTTGCCCAGGTCAACGTCCCGCTGGTCCACTGTCATGCTCACGGAGGTGACGTTGTTGAGGCCGCGCAGGTTCTGCTCAAGCTGCTTCACCATCTGCTGGCGGTTCCGGTCGCTGGAGTCCCGCAGCGATTCGGGTGCGAAGTCCACGACAGCCTCTCCCGAGGCCACCGGAACGGCATCGCGTGCCAATGCGGTGCCGGCAGGGAAGGCGCTGAGGACTGCGCCCTGGAGGTACGGAGCCGGGCCTACCAGGAGTTCCTTGACGATGTTGGCGGCAATGCCGGCCCGCTGGATGAACCACCGCGTATCCGGGACCCAGTACTGGTAGTCACTCGAATAGAAGTAGAGGTTATGGGCGATGAAGATCGCAGGGAAACTGGCGAGGGACACGATGATCCCGTCGGGGACGGCGCTGAGCCTCCACTGTCCCTGCACCTTTTCGAGCCGGACGGGGAATGCTTCGGTGCTGCCCTCCGGGGCGTCCGTCCGGATGCCCCGGGAATCCACGCTCCCCTGCACTTCCAGCTGGATCTGGAACAGGTCCGGTTCCGGCATGGCCACGATGCGTGAGGACCGGTAAATGGTCACCCGTTCCGTGGGGGACCATGTAGTCGCCACTTCCGGTGCCAGGAATTGCCGGGCCACGCTGTAATCGTCGGCGGCGCCCTTACCTGCGTCCATAAAGCCGCGGATGATGTCCTGCGGCGAGGCATCCTCGGCCGGACCCTCGGGTGAGAAAACCGCATCCTCGCCCGTTTCCCCGCTGTTCTCCGCCGATGCCGTGCCTACCGGTCCGACGGTGGGTATCGAGGAGCAGCCGACCAGGACAAGGACGATGCTGAGCCACAGGACCAGCATCCGTCCGGCCCGTCCCCGCCGTGCCTGGGGCAGCACCTTCCGCTTAGTAGGCATCAATTTCCTCTTCCCGGGCCGGAGCCGCAGCAGTGAGCGCCAGGGGTCCGGCAACGACCTCGCGGGGAGACAACGGCACCGGGGATGATTCAAAGCCTGCACCGTGACGGCGGGGAAGCGTCAGGCGGAAGCAGGATCCGTTTCCCGGTTCGCCCCAGGCCTCGAGCCAGCCGTTGTGAAGCCGTGTGTCTTCGGTGGCAATGGACAAGCCCAGCCCGCTGCCGCCCGTGGTACGTGCACGTGCCGGATCCGCCCTCCAGAAGCGGTCGAAGACATGGTCGGCGTCCTCTTCGGTCATCCCGATGCCATGGTCGCGGACCGCTATGCCCACAGCATCCTCGGAAGCTGCTATCGCAATCTCGATGGGTTCTCCTTCGCCGTGCTCCAATGCGTTCACCAGCAGGTTGCGCAGGATGCGTTCGATCCGGCGCGGGTCGGCGTCCACAACGCAGCTCGCCTCCTTGGAGACCACAACCACCTCGGAGCCGCAGTTGTTGGCGAGCGGCTCGGTGGCGTCAATCACGTCACGGACAATATGGAAGACATCGGTAGGTTCCAAATCGAGCGCGGCCGCCCCGGCGTCGAACCGGGAAATCTCCAGCAGGTCCGCCAGCAGCGCCTGGAACCGTTCCACTTGGTGATACAGCAGTTCGGTGGAGCGCCGGTACATCGGATCAAAGCTGTCGCGTGCTTCGTAGAGCACCTCCGCGGCCATGCGCACTGTGGTGAGCGGAGTCCGCAGCTCGTGGGACACGTCGGAAACAAACACCTGCTGCATACGCGACAGTGTAGCCAGCTGGGTGATCTGGTCCTGGAGCGTGCCGGCCATGCGGTTGAACGACGCCGCCAGGCGTGCAACTTCATCCTCGCCCTTGACCTCCATGCGCTCCTGCAGCTCCCCCGCTGCCAGCTTCTCCGACACCTCTGCCGCATCGCTGACCGCACCCAGTCCGGCCTTGGCTACGATCCACGCGATCGTGCCGCTGATGGCAAGCAGCAGGAATCCGGCAATCCAGAGAATCCGGTGGATGTCGTCGAGCGTCTCCTGCATCGAATGCAGGTCATAGATCAGGTAGAGGGCATATTCGGAGCTGTCCGGGGGCAGTGTGACCTTGGTGCCGAACGCAATGCCGGGCTCTCCGTTGGCGAGCTCAAGCGGAGACCAGAACACGTAATCCGTCTCGGACGCTGTGGCGTCGCTGGCAATAACGGCGTCGCTGAGGGCCACGGGAATGCCGCTGGCGGTGATGGTTCCGCTGTTCACCGAGGACGTGACATACAGGGGGTCCTGGGTCGGCAACGGGGTGAGCAGATAGGTCCGCTGAGCGTCTGCACCCTGCCCTTCCAGCAGCGGAAGGGTGTCCATGACCAGCCGGTCGGTACCCTCCCGGTCGCTCGCGGCGGTGTCCCGGAAGTTGTCCTTCACCTTGGACAGACCGGCCGTCGCTTCGGTCCGGAACTGGGTCAGCCGCTCTTCATAGAGGGAATCGGCAATCTGATGGGAGAGGAAAGCACCGATCCCCGCGCCGGCGAGCGCCACCAGGAGGAGCGTGGAAACGACTGTCTTGAACTGCAGGGACCTCCGCCACTGGCGGGCGATCCGATGGAAAGTGGCACGCCGGAAGGAATCGCGCAGGTGCGCCAGGCCCTGCAGGGCCATGTCCAATTTAGGGGATTTCCCGGCCATCCCGGCCAGGAGCCCCGGCAACTTAGCTCTGACCCGCTTTGTATCCGACACCGCGCACCGTCAATACAATCTCGGGTGCTTCGGGGTCGCGTTCAATCTTTGAGCGGAGCCTCTGCACATGCACATTCACCAGCCGCGTGTCGGCGGCGTGGCGGTACCCCCAGACCTGTTCGAGCAGCATCTCGCGGGTGAAAACCTGCCAGGGCTTGCGTGCCAGTGCCACGAGCAGGTCGAATTCCAGCGGCGTGAGGGAAACACTGTCGCTGCCCCGGGTCACGGAATGGCCCGCAACATCAATGGAGACTTCGCCGATCCGCAGGGTCTCCGGCGATTTCTGGTCGCCCGGGCGCAGCCGGGCACGCACGCGCGCCACCAGTTCGGCGGGCTTGAAGGGCTTGGGCACATAATCGTCGGCGCCGGATTCGAGGCCGCGCACGACGTCGGACGTGTCGGACTTGGCGGTGAGCATCACGATGGGGGTGTCGGACTCGCTGCGGATCTGCCGGCACACTTCGATGCCGTCGATGCCGGGAAGCATCAGGTCCAGCAGCACCAGGTCCGGCTTGCTGTTGCGGAATACTTCAAGTGCGGAGGAACCGTCGGCACAGAACACCGGTTCAAACCCGTCGTTGCGCAGCACGATACCGATCATTTCGGCGAGTGCTTCGTCGTCGTCTACGACCAGTATGCGTGCCTTCATAGCTCCCTGTTTCCGCTGCTTGACTCACGCGCCGCTGCGCGCCCGGAGCAGCATCGACTGCCGCTCCCCCGGCGTTAAAGCCGACTAGGTTAATCCCTATCATCCTAAGGGACACATTTCCCGCCACGGCTCGCCGGGTGCTGTTTGGGCGGAGCGTCACTATAGTCGAGGTAAATAGACGCTAGTGCCTGCGGGGGAACGGCTGAGGATGAGCGAGCAAGAACACAACAACCGGAACAACAGCGGCCCGGACAGCGGACAGCAAACCACGGCGCAGAACGACGGCGCCGGGGGGCCCGTGCCCGGAATACCGCAACCGCCCGTAAATCCATGGGCGCAGCAGGCTCCCCCGCCACCCGGATTACCTCAGCCGCCGGTAAACCCGTGGGCGCAGCAGCAGGGTAATGCGTGGACACAGCCACCCGCCGCACCGGGGTACGCGCCCCCGGCATCCGCCTGGGAGCAGCCCAATCCCTACCGGGGCGGCCCCCTCCCCCAGCCCGGCTACACGCCGCCGCCCAAACCGGGCATCATTCCCCTGCGTCCCCTAGGACTGGGTGAAATCCTGGACGGCGCGTTCCAGGCGTGCCGCCGCAATGCGTTGGCCGCCTTCGGCAACGCGTTTGTAGTCCAGGCCGTCATAACGCTGCTGGTTGTCGGATTGGGTGCGGGCTTCTTCGTCTCCGTAGACGGGTGGCTGCAGAGCGGATCGGCGAGCGGAGAAGTCACAGGGCCGGTCCTGGGGACGGTCGTCGGGGCGGTTTCGACCCTCGGCGGCCTCTCCCTGGCCGGGGTACTGATTGTCCAGGGCCTCCTGGTCCTTCCGGTGGTGCGGTCCATCCTTAACCTGCGGACCGGCTTCGGCCAGGTCTGGCGGCTGGCGCGCGGATCGCTCGGTCCGCTTGCCGGCCTCGCCTTACTGATGCTGGCCGGTGCCGCCGTGGGCGTCACGGTCCTCGCCGTGCTGGTTTACCTGATCATCGATACTCTCGGTGCAGCCGGGCTGCTCGTGGTGATACCGGCCCTGTTCGCGGTGGTTGCCGCGGTGGTGTGGGTCTCGGTGAAACTCTCCCTCGCACCGGCAGCACTGGTATTGGAAGGTATCGGTGTCTTTCCTGCGATTCGGCGGTCCTGGCGCCTCACCGGGCGCAACTGGTGGCGCACCTTCGGGATCATGGCCCTGACGAGCCTGATCGTCAATGTCCTGTCCCAGGTCCTTACGGTCCCGCTCTCCTTCGCCGCGAGCATGCTCACCCTGACGGACAGCACCGTCCTCATCGGCGTCAGCGTTGTCCTGATCTTCGCCTTCTCCCTGCTCCTGACCGCGGTGGCCTGCGGCTTCCAAAGTGCCGTCACAGCCCTGCTGTATGTCGACCTCCGCATCCGCCGGGAAGGCTTCGACCTTGCCTTGATGAAGGATCAGGAGAATCCGCAGGCACAGGATTCCGACTTCCTGCCCGGCCGGAATGCCGTGCCCATGGCCCGGAACACGCCGCATGGTCCCCCTGCGGGCATGAAGTAGACATGCCGTCCACAGCACGCCCATGGTTCGGCGCCGCCGGGGAAGCCCCGATCGAGCCCGATGCAGACCAGGCGCGGGACTGGGCGCGCGAAGAGTTGTCCAAGCGCGTGTACGAAGAAGCCCAACCCGGCCTGCTCGACCGGTTCTGGGCACGGGTCGGCAAGTGGCTGAACGAGTTGTTCGAGGATGCGGACGGGCTCGGCGCGGGTCCCGGAGTCCTGATACTGGTCCTGGCCGCCGTCGTGCTGGTGGCCGTCGCCATTCTCGTGATTCGCCCCCGGTTGAATGCGTCCGTGAAAAAGCGGACCGGGGTCTTCGCCCACGACGTCGTGGAACGGGCAACCGACCACCGTATCCGCGCGGAGCAGGCCGCCGCGGAGCACCGCTGGAATGATGCCCTTGCCGAGTCTTTCCGCGCGATGGTCCGCTCGGCGGAGGAACGGGTCATCTTCGATGCCCGGCCGGCCCGAACGGCTGCCGAAGCCGGTACCCGGCTGGCCGCCGCCTTCCCGGACCACCGCCCCGGGATCACCTGGATCCAGCAGCGGTTCGATGAGGTGCTCTACGGGAAGGCGGTTGCCGCGGAACCGGATTACGGACGCGCAGCCGCCCTTGATACGGCTTTGGAAGCAGCCCGGCCGGCAACTCCGGCATCGGCTGAACCGCCGTCGCTGGCGGTGCCGAAGTGAGCCGGGCCGCCAGTGAAGCGGCGCCCGCCGGCGGCCTTGAAGCCAGCGGCGGCAATGAGGAGCCCGGGCAGCCCCGGAGCCGCGGCAGGTTCACGGCCTGGCTGCGCCGGCACCGGGTCCCGCTTCTGCTTCTGCTGCTGCTCTGCGCAGTTGTGGTTGCTTCCGTCTGGGGACGCGCTGACCACGACACCGCTGCGCTCTCCCCCGCCAACCCTGCCCCGGACGGAGCCATGGCTGCCGCCGAAATCCTGGCGGACCGGGGAGTGGACGTACAGCACCACCAGACGATGGCGGAAGCGCTGGCCGCCCTTGAGGATAATCCCGGGGCGACTTTGCTGTTCCTTGACCCCTCGGGCTTCCTCACCGGTGAACAACGCCAGGACCTCGCCGATGCTGCCGGCCGGGTAGTGCTCGTGGAACCGTCCTTTGAGCAACTGGCGGATTTCGCCCCCGAGATCCGTTCCGCCGGGCTCCTTCCCGAGGATCCCGACCGTCACCGGCTCGACGCCGGCTGCGGCAACCGGGATGCGGAGGCCGCCGGTGCCGTTGAAGCCGGCGGGAAAACCTACCGCGGTCCGGTCACCTGTTTCCCGGCTCCCGGCAGCCAGGGCACCGACGCCGCGGGTTCCTACGCGGCCACCACGAGCGGATCCGCCGTGGTGCTTGGCAGCGCCGACCTGATCGCCAACGAAAGCGTCGCACGCGAGGGCAACGCCGCACTGGCCTTTCGAACGCTCGGCGCGGACGACACACTGGTCTGGTACCAGGCCGGCCCCTTCGACGTTCCCCCTTCGGAAGCGCCCGCCGATCCCTTCTCCCTACTGCCCGCATGGGTGAATCCGCTCCTGTTCTGGCTCCTGCTGGTCGCCTGCGCGGCTGCGTTCTGGCGGGGACGCAGGCTCGGCCCGCTGATGGAGGAACCCCTGCCCGTTATCGTCCATGCGGCCGAGACCGCTGAGGGCCGGGCCCGCCTGTACCAGGACAGCCAGGCTGTGGCCCATGCGGCCGCCACCCTGCGTGCGGCGGCCTTGACGCGCCTGGCGGCACACCTGCGGGTGGGACCGGGAGCCGGCGTTGACACGGTCACGCGTGCGACGGCGAACGCATCCGGCCGCAGCTATTCCGAGACCGACCATCTGCTCAACCAGCGACTGCCCGGAACCGGCGCGGAACTCGTGCGCTGGGCCCGGGACCTGAAAAACCTAGAGGAAGAGGCCACTTCATCATGAGCCAGCAGTACGAGCCCTACGCCCCCGCAGCCTCCGGAGCCGCCAACGGCACCGCGCCGGCGCCTCCCCCGTCCCCGGGAGAGGACCCTGTGCGGGAAGCCCTGGCGCAGGTCCGGCGTGAGGTTGCCAAGGCGGTGGTGGGGCAGGACGCAGCCGTGACGGGCTTGATCATTGCCCTGCTGGCCAAGGGGCATGTGCTCCTGGAGGGGGTGCCCGGCGTAGCCAAGACGCTGCTGGTACGAAGCCTTTCCGCGGCACTGGACCTGGACACCAAGCGCGTCCAGTTCACCCCCGACCTCATGCCCGGCGATGTCACCGGCTCGCTGATCTACGACAACCGTTCCTCCGGGTTCTCCTTCCGGGAGGGACCGGTGTTCACCAACATCCTGCTCGCGGACGAAATCAACCGCACGCCGCCCAAGACCCAGGCGTCCCTGCTGGAAGCCATGGAAGAACGCCAGGTAACCGTGGACGGTGTCACCCGTCCCCTGCCCGAACCGTTCATTGTTGCGGCAACGCAGAATCCGGTGGAGTACGAGGGAACGTACCCGCTCCCCGAAGCCCAGCTCGACCGGTTCCTGCTCAAGATGACCCTTGACCTGCCCGGCCGCGAGGACGAGATCGAAGTGATCCGCCGGCACAGCGGCGGCTTCGATCCGCGGAACCTCGCCGCGGCCGGTGTCCGGCCGGTCGCCTCGGCCCGGGACCTGGAACTGGCACGCGAGGCAGTGGCCAGGGTGACCGTTGCGCCCGAGGTCCTCGCCTACATCGTGGACCTCGTCCGGGCGACGCGGTCGGCGCCGTCGTTCCAGCTCGGGGTGTCCCCCCGCGGAGCCACGGCCCTCCTGAATACTGCCCGGGCCTGGGCCTGGCTCTCGGGGCGGGCCTTCGTGACTCCCGACGACGTCAAGGCGCTCACCCTTCCCGCCCTGCGGCACCGTGTGGCGCTTCGGCCCGAGGCCCAGATGGACGGGGTCAATGTGGACGATGTGCTGGGAAGCATCCTCGCCACAGTGCCGGTTCCCCGGTAGCCCCGATGGCTGTTTCGGGCCGCTTTGTCCTGCTGGCACTCCTGGGCTCCGTACCCGTGGTGCTTTATCCCGGTGCCGCCTCGATCCTGCTCTGGCTGGCTTTCCTGGCTGCCGCTGCCGGATTGGACCTGCTGCTGGCTGCCCCCGTGCGGCGGCTCCGCGTGGAGCGGCGCCTGCCGGACAGCGTGCGGCTGAGCGAAACGACGGCGGGAACCCTGGTGGTCCGCAATGACGCCAAGGCCCGGCTGCGGGCCGTGGTCCGGGACGGTTGGCAGCCTTCCGCCGGTGCCCGCAACCCGCAGCAGCGCCTGGCCGTTCCGGCCGGTGAAGCCCGGGCCATGGACGTGGTGCTGGAACCTGCCCGCCGCGGGATCCTGAAAAGCGGACATGTGGCGGTCCGCAGTTTCGGGCCTTTCGGACTCGCGGCCCGCCAGCGGACGCTGCCTGTGCCCGGAGAAATCCGGGTGCTTCCTCCCTTCCATGCCAAGCGGCACCTGCCCTCGAAACTGCGCAGGCTGAGGGAGCTGGACGGGAACGCCTCGGTACAGCTGCGCGGGGCCGGGACCGAATTCGACTCGCTGCGCGAATATGTGCGGGGCGACGACGTCCGCTCCATCGACTGGCGTGCCACCGCCCGGCGCCAGGACACCGTGGTGCGGACCTGGCGGCCCGAACGCGACCGCCGGGTGGTCATTGCCCTGGACACCTCCCGGACGTCCGCCGCCCGGATCGAAGACGAACCCCGCCTGGACACCGGCATTGAAGCTACCCTGCTCCTGGCCGTGCTTGCCCGCAGCGGCGGCGACCGGGTGGACTTCCTGGCCTTCGACCGGCGGATCCGGGCGCGCGTGGACTCCGGCGGCAAGGAAAACCTGCTGAGCCGGCTCGTCACTGCCGCGGCACCGCTGGAACCGGAACTCATCGAAGCGGACTTCTCCCTGCTGCCCGGAGCCGTGCACGCCGTGTCCGCCCGCCGTTCCCTGGTCGTCCTGATCACCGCACTGGATTCCGGAGCTGTCGAGGAGGGGCTGGTGCAGGTCCTGCCCCGGCTGCTGGAAAAGCATGTGGTGGTGGTTGCCTCCGTGCGGGATCCCGGCCTGGACGAGCTGCGTTCCGGCGGAGGCACAACGCCGGCAGTCTTCCGTGCCGCGGCAGCCGAGCGGGCCCTCCTCGACCGGGCTGCGGTCAGCGCGCAGCTGCGGTCGATGGGAGCGGAAGTGGTGGATGAGCCGCCGCACGAGCTGGCTCCGAAACTTGCTGATATGTATCTCCGCCTCAAGGCCACCGGAAGGCTGTAGCCGTGGACTCGGTGTACCAGCAGGTCCTCGGAGCAGGGTTCCTTCGCCTGCAGCCCCAGCTGCAGGCGTATTTCAGCCTCGGCCCGGACGCCGCCCGGTTCGGTGAAGGAACCGGCGTCTTTCTCCGCGCCGGTTGCCCGCGGCCCTGGCTGCGTCCGCTGCTGCCGCTGGTTCCGGTGTCCAACGCCTTTTTCCCGGAGTACGGGACCTCCGTCCCCTTCTCCATCCGCAACTATCCGCATCGCGACCCGTGGGGCCGGCCGGCGCTGACTGCGGTCCGCCGCTTTGACTTCCCGGGCCGGCAGCGGACCTTCGAGGACACCACGGTGCTGACCGGGCCCGGGGTCCTGACGGACTATCTGGGCCGCCGCCGCAACCTGGCCACGAACCTGCTGCTGCGGGTCTCGGACGACGGCCACCTGCACATGAATTCCCCGGGAAGCCGGCTGTTCCTCGGTCCGCTGCGGCTGCCCCTGCCGGACTTCGCCGGTGCCGACGCGCAGGTGGAACAGTGGTGGGACGAACAGCAGGACCGGTTCCGGATCCGCACCCGGGTCATCCAGCGGCAGGTCGGCACGGTATTCGAGTACGACGGCGCGTTCAGCTACGCCAGCCGCGATTTCGACGGCGGCCTGCCTGCCGACGTCGAACCGGCACGCTGGGAGCGCCGGACCTAGGTCCGCGCGGACCCGTCCCCGGCAGGTTTACCCCTCGGCTACCACCTGGTTCAATGCCGACGCAGTCTGCGTGAGGCGGGCCAGGACTTTCCGCGCCGCCTCCGGTGAAATATCGGCCAGCCCGGCGGCAGGTGCCAGGCGAAGCGCCGGCAGGTCCTGTTGCGGGAGCCCCAGTTTCCGCCAGGGCCGCAGCACCCGTTCCACCAGGTCGGTGACCTGGGGCAGTGCGGCTCCGTCCGCGGGAACCGGAAGGATGCCCAGCCAGATCCGGCGTCCGCCTTCAACGGCTTCGGCGATGCCTTCCCAGTCGCGGGCGTCCAGCCCGTCGGCTGCGAGGGCCGCGCCCTGCGCTCCGGCGCCGACGGCGAGCTCGAACGGTGACCGGGCGCCGGGCCGCAGCGGTCCGAATGCCTCCGCACGGGGCAGGGTGAAGACAGTGTCCGCGCCGACGGCTTCGATTGCCTCGCGGACCTGCTGCCAGGCGCTGGATACCTCCGAAGACGGTACGGAACGCAGTGTGCGGTAGCCGCTGGCGGTGGGGATCCCGCCGGCAAGGACTGCGGCGGCGTCAGGCTCGTCGACCTGCACCGTGATCCGTGCGCCCGGTGCCGACGACGACGCGCGGGCCACATAGTCGCCCACTCCGGCAGTGAAGGACTGGAGAATGTCCCGGCGGGCACCGGCGTCGGACAACGCCCGCTCGCCGTTGTGCAGATAAAGATTCGCGGCAAGCGAGAGCGGTCCGCGGACGGAGATCTTCAACGCCTCGCCTGTGCGTTCTTCGGCTCCGACGACGTCGGCAAGTGCGTTCAGGTCCTGGGTCAGCAGGGACACCGCGCGGCGGTGGTCCTTGCCCGGGCGCTCCACCAGGCGCCAGCCGTGCGGCTGGACATCCACGAAAAGGTCCACAAGCAGGGCGGCGCTCCGTCCGAGCGCGTCGGCCCCCGGCCCGCGCTGCGGCAGTTCAACCAGGAAGGGCAGGTGCGGGTCGCCCAGCTCACCTCGGACTACCCGGCTCGATTCGACCGGATCGGTCCCCGGCCAGCTGCCGAGCGCCGTCGCCGTAACCATGCCGTTTCGTGCTTCGGGTCGGGCGGGCTGCTCCGGAGGAACTGCTTCCCCGCGCCGGTCCTCAGGCCTCCGGGACATCTGTTCCGCCGTTGCGGGTCTGGGAGATTGCCTGATGGTGGCGGATCACTTCGCTGATGATGAAGTTCAGGAATTTCTCCGCGAAGGCGGGGTCCAGATGGGCGTCTGCGGCCAGGCGGCGCAGGCGTGCAATCTGGGCCACTTCCCGTCCCGGGTCCGCCGGCGGCAAGTGGTGCTCCGCCTTCAGATGGCCCACCCGCTGGGTCGCCTTGAAGCGTTCGGCAAGAAGGTACACGAGAGTGGCGTCGATGTTGTCGATGCTGCTGCGCATGGCAAGCAGCTCTTCCATGACATCCTCGGCGACCTTCCCGGAGAGGGAACTTGCCCGCGGATCGAACTCATGGTCCGGTGATTCGCTCATTGGTCCTGTCTGGCTCATTGGACCAGTTTAGGTGGAGCGGCTCCCGGCCCGGAGCAGATTACGCCCGGCTTCGGCGAGGCGCTGCGCCGGTACCGGGAAACGGCCGTAAAACCAGGGCTTTAGGAAACCGCTGCGGGGTCCCATTCAAGGGAACGTGCCGAGTCGATGGTCGCCTGTCCCAGCACTCGGGTTCCCTGGTAAAGCACCATGGACTGGCCGGGGGCAACCCCGCGCATGGGTTCGACCAGCCGGACCACAAGCTCTTCGCGTGTTGCACCGGTGGCCTCGTCGGCTACGTCCTCCATCCAGCCGGTGGCTGCCACGGGGTCGCCGTGGGCGCGGACCTGGACCTTGCAGTCGAAGGTGGTCCGGGCGGCGATCTCGGGGATCGGCAGTCCGGCCCAGGAAATCTTGATGCCGCGCATCTGGTCAATGTTCAGCAGCTGCTCGGGTCCGACCACGACCTTGTTTTCCTTCGGCCGGATTTCCAGGACGAAGCGGGGCTTGCCGTCCGCGGCGGGCGTGCCGAGCTTCAGTCCGCGCCGCTGGCCCACGGTGAACGCGTTCGCGCCGGGGTGGGTGCCGAGCTTCTCCCCCGTCTCGTCCACGATGTCGCCCTCGGTCATGTTGATGCGCTCTTCGAGCCAGCCGCGGGTATCACCGTCGGGAATGAAGCAGATGTCGTGGCTGTCGGGCTTGTTCGCCACGGACAGGCCGCGGCGTTCGGCTTCGGCCCGCACTTCGGCCTTGGACGGGGTTTCGGCCAGCGGGAACATGCAGTGGCGCAGCTGCTCCTCCGTGAGCACGCCCAGCACGTAGGACTGGTCCTTGGCCCAGTCGGCGGCACGGTGCAGCTCCGGGTTGCCTTCGGCGTTCGTGATCACCTTGGCGTAGTGGCCTGTGCAGACGGCGTCGAAGCCCAGCGCGAGCGCCTTTTCCAGCAGGGCGGCGAACTTGATCCGTTCGTTGCAGCGCATGCAGGGATTGGGTGTGCGTCCGGCGGCGTATTCGGCCACGAAGTCGTCCACGACGTCTTCCTTGAACCGCTCGGAGAAGTCCCAGACGTAGTACGGAATGCCGAGGATGTCGCAGGCGCGCCAGGCGTCGCGGGAGTCTTCGATGGTGCAGCAGCCGCGGCTGCCGGTGCGCAGGGTGCCCGGCATCCGGGACAGCGCAAGGTGGACGCCGACGACGTCGTGCCCGGCCTCCACTGCCCGTGCCGCGGCCACGGCGGAATCGACTCCGCCACTCATTGCTGCCAAAACCTTCATGAAGTAAAACCTGTTCCTGCTGTTTGGATGCTGCTTACGTGTCCGGCCATGCCGGCCTTCTTGGCCCGCTCATATGCTTCGGGAAGTGCCTGCAACAAAGTGTCAACGTCTTCGGCGGTGGTTGTATGCCCGAGGCTGAACCGTTGGGCACCGCGGGCCTCGGTTTCGGTCAGTCCCATCGCCAGGAGTACGTGCGAAGGCCGCGGGACGCCGGCTGTGCAGGCAGACCCGGTCGAGGACTCCACTCCGGCCAGATCCAGCAGGAAAAGCAGTGAATCGCCTTCGCAGCCGGGGAAGGTGAAGTGGGCGTTGCCCGGCAGCCGGCGTCCGCCGCCGTCGTCGTCCCGCGCGCCCCGCAGGACTGCCTCCGGAATGGCCCGCTCGACGCCGGTGATGAGGTAGTCGCGGAGCGTGCGCAGGCGTTCGGCCTCGTCCGTCAGGTGCTCGGCGGCGTCCTGCGCTGCCGCGGCGAACGCTGCTATTCCCGCGGTGTCCAAGGTGCCGGAGCGGATGTCCCGTTCCTGTCCGCCGCCGTGCTGGACGGGCGTGAGCTTGACGGCACGGCCAACAACCAGTGCACCCACTCCCACCGGGCCACCGATCTTGTGGGCGCTGAGGGCCATCGTGTCCAGGCCGGCGGACCGGAAGCCGATCGGCAGCGCGCCGAAAGCCTGGACCGCATCCGAATGGACCGGGACGCCGTATTCGTGGGCCAGGGAAGCGATGGCCCGGATGTCTTGGACGGTCCCGACCTCATTGTTTGCCCACATAGCGGTGAGCAGCGCTGTGCTGTCTGCGTTGGCTTCGAGTTCGCGTCGGATGGCGTCGAGGGAAATGACGCCCTCGTGATCCACCGGGATCCACACCGGCACCGCGCCTTCATGTTTCTCCAGCCATTCGACGGCGTCCAGCACGGCATGGTGTTCGATGCCGGAGACCAGGATGCGGTTGCGTACCGGGTCGGCATCGCGCCGGGCCCAGAAAAGACCCTTGACGGCCAGGTTGTCCGCTTCGGTACCGCCGGAGGTGAAAATGATCTCCGAGGGATGGCAGCCTGCGGCGGCGGCCAGGACTTCCCTGGAGTCCTCTACGACCATCCGGGCACGTCGGCCCGAACCGTGCAGGGACGAAGGGTTGCCGCTGCGGCTGAGTTCTGCGGTGAGTGCGGCGAGGGCCGAAGCCGAAATCGGCGTGGTCGCCGCGTGATCTAGATACACGGGCACCAACCAATTCTAGCGGTCATGGCGGCTCCTGCCGATTCGGGCGGCTGGGACTTTCCTGACGTTTCCCGCGGCGTGTCCGGTCCCGCTCCGCAACAGTTTCCTGACCGGCACCGGTCCGTCGCAGCACCCGGTGCTATTGAGGACGCGGGCTGTCCTCAATAGGGACCACTATTACGTCATGTGGGATACAGCATCGCGCTCATTCGAGGTCCTTCGAAAACTGCAGCGGAGGGGTTTCGTTGCGGGCGAGACCCTGGCTTTCGACTTCGGGGTGACAACCCGCACCATCCGCCGCGACGTGGCACGGCTGCGCGACCTGGGGTACCCGATCGACACGCGCCTGGGTATCGACGGCGGCTACTCGCTGGAACCGGGCACGGTGCTCCCGCCGATTTTCCTCAGCATGGATGAAGCGTTGGCCTGCGCCCTCGCACTGCGCCGGTGGAACGAGGCGGCTGAACCGCACTTGGCGGCCGGCGCGCTGCAGAAGGTCCTCGCCTCGATGCCCAAACGCGTGCAGTGGATCATGACGGCCCTCGACCAGGCAGCAGTCGATCTCGAAATTGACGGCCTCAGGGAACCGGAGCCGGCCCCGGTCGACGTCGGCGTGCTCGGGGAATTAGCCCGGGCCTGTGTCCTGCACCGCCGCGCGGAGTTCCTGCACACGCAGCGCAACGGGAAGGAGGAGATGCGCACAGCGGATTCATTCGCCTTGGTCAACACGGTCCGCCGCTGGTATTTCGTGGCCTTCGACCTGAACCGGGACGAATGGCGCACCTACCGGGTCGACCGGATCTCCACCGTGACGGTGACCGGAGCGCCGGTCCGCGAGCGCGTCTTCCCCGGCACAGGTGTCGAGGCATGGGTGACTCAGCAGCTCCGCACCGGCTGGCAGCAGGTCACGGCCACTGTACGGGTCCACGCCCCGCTGGAGGCCGTGAGCCGGTGGGTGGCGCCGGCGTGGGGAACCGTCGAAGACGACGGCGCGGGGTCCGTTATTGTGCGGGCAGGAGCGGACAGCTACGACGCGATCGCCCGCTGGCTCCTCCTGGTGCAGGCGGACATCGACGTCATCGAGCCTGCGGAGCTGCGCGAAGCATTCGGACGCGTAGCCGCCCGCGCCGCCCGCTCGGCCACGGAGTGAGCGGGAACCGCGGTTTGCCCTTTACCGAAGCGGACGGAAGAAGTCGGAGAGATCGTCCATAAGCAGGGCGGGCTCTTCGAGGGCGGCGAAGTGTCCGCCACGGTCGGTGATGTCGGTCCACCGCGTGATCGTATTCTCCTGCTCGGCATAGCGGCGGATACCGACGTCGTGGGCAAACATGATGACGCCGGTAGGCACACCCGACGGCTCCCTGCGGGCTCCCCATGCCGGTTGCTGGGCGTAGCCGATAAACGCAGCCGTTCCTGCGGAACCGGTGATCCAGTACAGCATGACGTTCGTCAGGATGCGCTCGAGGTCAATGACCGTCTCCGGGAGGGCTTTGTCCGGGAAAGTCCACTTCTGGAACTTGTCCAGGATCCAGGCGAGCAGGCCGGCCGGGGAATCGACCAGGGCTGCGGCTATCGTCTGCGGTCTCGTCGACTGGATCGCGATATACCCGTATTCGTCCTGCAGGAAACGCTGCACCCGGCTTAGCCGATCAAGCTCCAGCGGGGTAAAAGCGGCGAGATCATCGCTGGTGGGTGTCTGCAGCGGCATGCCTATCGACCCGTTGACGTGGACACCCACCACGTTGCGTGGAGCGGCACGTCCGACGTCGGGCGAGACCGCCGCGCCGATATCTCCCCCGTGTGCCCCGTACCGGCGGTAGCCCAGCCGGCCCATGAGCGTTGCCCAGGCGCGGCCGATGCGCGCCGTGTCCCAACCTGCCTCGGTCACGGGGGTAGAGAACCCGAACCCCGGGAGTGAGGGGATCACCAGGTCGAAAGCATCCACAGTGTCCCGTCCGTGCGCGGCCGGATCGGTGAGCGGGCCGATCAGATCCAGGAACTCGACAAAGGAACCGGGCCAGCCGTGGGTGAGGAGGAGCGGCAACGCGCCCTCGGCCTTCGAGCGGATGTGGAGGAAGTGGATCTGCTGGCCGTCGATGACAGTGGTGAACTGGGGCAGCCCGTTCAGGGCAGCTGCATGCAACGCCCAGTCGTATTCATCGGCCCAGTACGCAACCACGCGTTCGAGGTAGCCGGACGGGACACCCGTTGCCCATTCTTCCCCTGGCAGTGCGGGCGCGAACCGTGTTCCCCGGAGCCTGTGGCTGAGCCGGCCTACCAGAGCCGGGTCGATCGGGATGCTGAAGGGCTGGATCTGCTCATTCACGGGTTCCTCCGCCGGTCGTAGGTCGGGGACAGATCCCCGATGTACGCCGACGATACGGATCCCGCAGGACACACCCTGTCCTCCTCTGCCCCGGCGCGGAAAATTCATCGTCCCGGATACCCCTTCCCCCGCCCAGGCTGCGGTGCAGGGACGACCGGTAGACTTGCCTCACGCAGCCGGACCAGCCGCCCGAGAGGAACCGCTTTGAGCCCGTCAGACCCGACGCTCTATGAGGTTTTAGGCCTGACCCGCGCGGCATCGGCGGTCGAAATCAAGACCGCCTACCGGAAGGCAGCCCGGAACGCCCATCCGGACCAGGGCGGCACGAGCGAGAGCTTCCACCGGGTCACGGAAGCATACCGGGTGCTCTCCGATCCGCGGCGAAAGGCCGCGTACGATCGCCGGTTCGGCCAGGGCACGGACGCCGGCAGCACCGGCGCCGCTGCCGGCAGCAGCTCCGGCAGCCCGTCCAGCCGGGCCGCGGGAACCGGGTCCGCCCCCGAACGGACCACGGCAGACCTGGACCGGCCGCCGGTGTTTGTCCCGGATTTCTCCCCGAAGAATCCTCCCCTCATCCCCCTGGTCCTGGCCGGACAGCAGGTCCACGGCGCACCGCGCCGTCCGGGTTTCTTCTCGCGGATCGGCTCCAACGCCGCGGGACGCTTCGAGGCCGAAAACCGGACCATCCACCTGCTGGAACGCGAATTGCTGGAGGACTACCCGGCCGCGCGCCTAATCAACGGCCTCCATATTCCGGACACGGGACCGCGCGGCGGCAACCTCGATGTCAGCCACGTGCTGCTGGGCGGCTACCGCATGGCAGTCCTGGGTTCGCTGATGGCCTCGCCCGGCAACTACCGGTGGGACGGACAGCATCTGCTGCACCGCGGCCGGGAGGTGTCCACCCTGCGGCTGGCCGATGCGGTGCGCACCCTCCAGTCCCGCTTTCCGGAGTGCAATGCCACGGGCTGGCTTGTCCTCCACAGCCCTAACGGGAATCCCTTCGAGCCCATCGTCGATTACCCGCCGAGGCTGAGCCGCTCAGCGCCCGCGACCCTGCATGTCGCCAATCCCGGCGGCCTGCTGCGGGAGCTGCGGAGGTTCTTTGCCGAAGGCCCCCAGCCGAACACCGTCCAGCTGCCGGTGCTGGCGCCGTTGATCGACGCGACCACCCGTTGACTGATGCGTTGGGGCCCCGGTGACGGGCATAGGATGTATTCGTGTTCCGTATCCTCTTCCATTCCCCTGAAATCCCCGGCAACACCGGAAATGCCATTCGCCTTGCCGCCATCACGGGGGCCGAGCTCCACCTGGTTGAGCCCCTCGGCTTCAGCCTGGAGGATTCCAAACTTCGGCGCGCAGGCCTGGATTACCACGACCTCGCCGTCCTGCATGTCCATGCGAGCCTGCAGGACGCCTGGGACGCCCTGAAACCCGAGCGCGTATATGCCTTCACCTCGGACGGTGACACTTCCTACACAGATATCGAGTATCGTGCCGGAGACGTCCTGATGTTCGGCCGCGAGTCGGTCGGGCTTTCGGACGAGGTAAAGAAGGACCCGCATGTCACCGCCCGGGTACGGCTGCCCATGCTGCCCACCCTGCGCTCCCTGAACCTGGCGAACTCCGCCTCCATAGCCGTTTACGAAGCCTGGCGCCAGCACGGCTTCGCCGGCGCCCAGCTCTAGCGAAGGATTCTTCCCATGCCTGAACTCCACATCGGCAACGCGTTCGACGACGGCGCCGCCGACTTCGAGCGGCTCGCGCCGTCGCTCTGGAATCCCATGGGAAATGCGCTCGTGGCCGCGGCGGACATCACGCTCGGCAACCGGGTCCTGGACGCAGGCTGCGGCACCGGTGCATCCACTATCCCGGCCGCGCAGTTCGCCGGTCCCGACGGCGTCGTCGACGGGGTGGACCTCAGTGCAGGGATGCTGGCCCTGACCCAGGCCAAGGCAGACACGCTCTCGCTCAACAACGTCCACCTTGCACAGGCCGACCTCACCTCGTGGCAGGCGGAGGAACCCTACGACGCGGTGGTCTGCGCCTACTCCCTGTTCTTCGTTCCGGAAATGGACGCCGGCGCCGCCCACCTCGTGTCGCTGCTTCGCAGCGGCGGGCGCTTCGCCCTCAGCACGTGGGCCGAAGGTTCCTGGGAGCCCTTCAGGGAGCTGCTGTGGAAAGCCTGCCTGCAGGAACGGCCCGACCTTGACGGCCTCCCCCAGTCGGGAGCCGAAAACGTCCAGCGGCTCCAGACGCCGGAGCAGCTCACGTCTTGGCTCGAGTCCCTGGGCCTGACCGAAATCACCGTGGCCCCCACGCCGGGACAGGTCCAGCTCAGCCCGTCCCTCGCCTGGTCGCTGGTGCTCGGCGGCGGTTACCGGATGCTGCTGCCCGAAGATCCGGCGGCCGTGGACCGGGTCCGGACCGCGTTCCTGGCCGAACTCGGTGACGACTTCGCACTGAATACCGACACCCTGATCGCCACGGCTGTCCGCCCGTAGCCGGCCAACGGCAGGGACGGCGGGCAGCACAGCAGGCGATAGCTGCGGCAGCTAGAATCCGGCGATGGTCTCCGGGGTGTTCACGCCTACGGCGTGGAAGGTTTCCGCGCTGACGCCCTCGGCCAGGCCGTGCCGGCGGGCGTTGTCCTGCAGGAACCGCCGGACCGAGGCGTCCATGCCCTCGATGTCCGGATGCTGGCTCGCATGGACCCGGATGGCGGCAAGCTTGACGTCTACCGTGGAACTGACATCCACGGCAGTGTTCTCCCGCTCCCGCGGCGCCCCGTAAAACCACAGCCACGGCACCTTGTACGCTTCCAGCCCCTGCTCCGCGAGCTCCGGATAGGCGAAGGGATTCTCGGCGGCCGGGTACACGGCGCGAGTCACTATTTCGCCGCAGGCCAGGTGGTCGGGATGGCTGGCCTGGAGGCGGTCCCAGTTCCGTTCGGGGTGCATGGACAGCACGACGTCGGGACGCACGCGCCGGATCTGCTCCACCGCGCGGGCGATCACCGAGTGGTTGGCTTCCAAGTAGCCGTCCCGCTCCCCCAGGAACACAATGTCCTGCACTCCCACCTGCCGGGCCGCTTCCCGCTGTTCACCGCTCCGCAGGGCGCTGACGCCGGAGCGGTCTGTTGGGTCGAAGCCGCCGGCATCACCGGAGGTCATGATGCAGTAGGTGATTTCCGTGCCCTCGCGTGCCCAGCGGGCCAGCGTGCCGGCGGCGCCGAAATCGATGTCGTCCGGATGGGCTGCGAAGGCCAGGGCCCGTGCGGGAGCCGACGTCGGGAACATATCAGGCCCTGCGCTTCCGGATCTCTTCGGCGGCCTGGGGCAGCACTGAGAACACATCGCCGACAATGCCGAAGTCCGCGATCTCGAACACCGGTGCATCGGCGTCCTTGTTGACCGCGACGATCACCTTGGCGGTCTGCATACCGGCCTTTTGCTGGATGGCGCCGGAGATGCCGGCGGAAATGTACAACTGCGGGGAGACGGTCTTGCCGGTCTGTCCCACCTGGGCGGAATGTTCAATCCAGCCTGCGTCCGTGGCCGCACGGGACGCGCCCACCGCTCCGCCGAGGAGGTCAGCGAGTTCCTCCACGGGACCGAAGTTCCCGTCCATGCCGCGTCCGCCCGCAACGATCACCCGTGCCTCGGCCAGTTCGGGACGTCCGCTCACGCGCTTGCCGGAGCGGCCGGTGACCCGTGCGGCAGGGCCGGTTTCCGAGAGCGGAACCTCGACCCGCTGCGGAGCCGGGGCTGACGGAGCGGCCGGTGCGGGCTCGACGCTGTTGGCCTTCACGGTGATGATGGGCGTGCCGGTGCGTACCCGGCAGGTCGAGGTGTAGGACCCGGCGAGCACCGACTTGGTGACGGCGAGGTCCGGCGCCACCGCAACGGCGTCAGTGATGACTCCGGAGCCGAGCTTGATTCCGGCGCGGGCTGCAATCTCGCGGTCCTCGAAGGAGTTGCCCAGCAGGATCGCGGCGGGCTGCTCGCTCTTGGCGGCGTCCGCCAGGAAGGCAGCCTTCGCGGCCACTAGGACGGTGTCCAGTTCCCCGGCCGGCTCATAGACCTTCACGGCGCCGTGGGAGGCAAGTGCGTCGAGCATGGCCGGATCCACCCTGTGGGCGGCAGCTACCGCGGGTTCGCCCACCGTGCCGGCAAGGGTTAGCAGTTCGCGGGCAGCCCGCGGCAGGGGCAGGGCTGGGACATCGAGAAAAACCAGGACGGACGCCATGGTGCGCTCCTTAGGACGTAGGCGGCGGCGCCTGCGAAGCGCCGGTTTCAAGCAGGAGAAGTCTTAGATCAGTTTCTGGGCGGCAAGGTAGTCCACCAGCTGCACGCCGGCGGTGCCGTCGTCGGTGATGATGGTTCCCTGCGAGCGCGGCGGCCGCGGAGCGGAGGCGGCTACTGCCGTCCAGGCGCCGTCGTGCCCCACCTGGGCCGGGTCCACTCCGATCTCGGCGAGTGTCAGCACCGTAACGGGTTTCTTCTTCGCGGCCATGATGCCCTTGAAGTTCGGATAGCGGGGGCTGTTGGCCTGGTCCGTAACCGATACCAGGGCCGGCAGCGGTGCCTCAACGGTTTCCGTGAAGGAGTCGCCGTCGCGGCGCGCCTTCACAACCGGGGCGCCGTCGACGTCCACTACGTCGAGTTCGGAAGCAAAGGTCACCTGTGCCAGCTGCAGCCTTTCGGCGAGCTGCGCGGGAACCAGGGAGGTTTCGCCGTCCGTGGAGGCCATGCCTGTGATGACCAGGTCGACCGGGCCCTGGGACTCAGCGATGGTGCGCACCGCAGCGGCAAGGGCCAGCGAGGTGCCGGCTGCATCGGAACCGGCCAGGGCGTCGTCGGCCAGGTGGACGCCTGCATAGGCGCCGATCTGCAGGGACTTCTTCACCGCGTTCACTGCTGCCGCCGGGCCCATGGCCAGGGCAGTCACCCGGTTCCCGGCGCTCTCGCCGCCGCGGGCCTCGGCCAGCTGCAGTGCTGCCTCAAGGGCGTACTCGTCCAGTTCGGAGAGGATGCTCTCGGCACGGTTCAAGGTATGCCCGGGGCCCGTGAGGTGCCGGTCAAACTGCGCGTCGGGGACATGCTTTACCAAGACAACAATGTTCAGCGGATGGGTGGCTGACTCCTGCATTCCGGCCTTTCCGGTAGGAAAATCGTTTCCCGGCGGCCTGGAGATCCTCCCGCCGACGCGCGCCGCCAAGGAGCGGCGCGTTTAAAGCTAATCACACACTGGGCGGGCTTTCGCGTCCGCGCAAATGCCGGGCGGGTGCAAACGGAAGGGCCGCGCCCGGATGCACCCGGCGCGGCCCTTCGTTGCCTGCTCGACCTATGCGGTCCGGCTATGGCGGTGTTACTGCTTTGCCGAATCCCCGAGGGTGACGTCGACGCTGTCCGTTTTACCGTCCCGCGTGAAGTCGATGGTGGCCTTGCCGCCGGCGGGCTGCATCCTGATGGCTGCAGTCAGCGACTGGGCATCCGTGACCGGGATGCCGTTGACGGACGTGACCACATCGCCCTTGCGCAGGCCGGCCTTTTCGCCCGGCGACCCGGATACGACTTCGGCGACCTCGGCACCCACGGTGAACGTCGACGACGAATCGGACGCGGTTGCCGGCGTCACCGAGACGCCCAGGTAACCGTGGGTCGCGGACCCGTTGTCGATGATCTCTTCCGCTACCCGCTCGGCATAGGTGATGGGAACGGCGAACCCGACACCGATGTTGCCGCTGTCCTCGCCGGCGGCACCGGAGGCGGCCGAGGCAATCGCGACGTTCACGCCGATGACTTCACCGTCGGTGTTCACCAGTGCGCCGCCGGAGTTGCCGTGGTTGATGGCGGCGTCGGTCTGCACCACGTTGAGGAAGATCGAGCTCTCCGCGGTGCTCTGGTCCTGTGACGATCCGTCCGGCGGAGCGAACCGGAAGCCGAAACCGTTGTCTTCGGGCTCGTCCGAGCTTTCCGACTCTTCCGGCGCAGCCGAGGACTGGACGCTGATGGTGCGGTTGAGGGTGGAGACGATGCCGTCAGTCACTGTCCCGGACAGGCCGAGCGGGGCGCCGATGGCAATCACGGTGTCCCCCACATTCAGGTTCCCGGAATCGCCCAGGGCAGCGGGTGTCAGGTCCGCGGCGTCCACCTTGATGACCGCGAGGTCGGACAGGGGGTCCGTCCCTACGATGGTCGCGGTCAGGACCCGTCCGTCCGACGTCTGGACTTCGACGACGGGATCGGCGGCAGTGCCTCCGAGGGTCACTACGTGGGTGTTGGTCAGGATGTGGCCGTCCTCGTCCAGGATGATCCCGGAACCGGTGCCCGTGCTGCCGGAGGCGGCAACTTCAATGGTGACCACACTTGGTGAGGCCTTCACTGCCGCCGCCGTGACCGAGTTGACGCTGTCTTCGTCGTTCACCACGACTGTCTGCGGCTGGCTGGCCTGGCCGGCGGCATTGCCGTCATCCATGAGCGTGTTGGCCCCGACGGCTACGCCGCCGCCTAACAGACCTGCAAGCAGCATGCCCGCAACCAGTGTTCCCGCCCCGAACTTCTTTGCCCGGGATTCAGGGGCCGGCGTCGTTCCGGCCGGTGCGTGGAAGGCGCTGCCCGAGGCCGTGGACCCGTAAGCGGTGGACCCGTAGGCGGACGGGCCGTTTCCGTGGCCCGGCTGTCCCTGCGCAGGGACGGCATTCGCCAGGGGTTCGGTCTGCGGGTTGCCCGGCGTTTCCCCCTGTGTTTCTCTGTAAGTTTCCCCCGAAGCGGTTCCCGAATACGACGGCGGCGCCGGCGGCCGGGGCGGCAACGGGCGTTCGGTGCCCTCGGGACCGCCGTGTTGCTCAGTCATGTGGGTTGTCCTTTCAAAGTTCGTTTACCCATGGTGTAGCCACATCGTTCTTTTTATCCACTATCGCAGTGCTAGCTGGGATGTACGGGGACGATTGCTGGACATCCGCTGTGAACAACCCGAACGCCTTCCTATTGGCAGGCTACTCGAGAAAGGGGGTAAAGGTGCAGGTCAGGACGGCGTTCCCCGGCCGCGGTGCCGGCTCTCCCGCTCCGGCCGCGGTGGACGCGGCATAGGGCGGCCCCTAGAATCGGTACCAAGGTCCGGGGCCGCATGCGCTGCCCCCTACGGCAGCTGGAACCGAGCGAGACGAAAACCAAAGGACGTTGTATGCGGTCACGGAACAGGTTGGCGGCCGTACTAGGCCTGAGCGCAGTTACGGTCCTGGTCCCGGCCGCTGCTTTTGCGGGGCCCGCGGAGCCGGTCCCGGCGGCTGCCGGTCCGGTGGTCCTGGTGCCGGCGGAATCCCCCGTGCGGATACCGCCGGGCGAATTCGTCGTGGACCCGGCCGATGTGCTGGGCAGTGATGCTTCCGAGGTGGAGGAAGCCATTTCGGAAGTGCAGCGGAACAGCGGGTACACCCTTTACGTGGTTTACGTGGATTCCTTTACCAGCCCCTCGGACCCGGTCGCCTGGTCGGAGCAGGTGGTGCGGGGCAAGGGCATGGGCGCTAAGGAAGCACTCCTGAGCATTGCCACCGAGGACCGCAAGATCCAGGTCTCCACCGGGGACCAGAGCGTCCTGAACCAGGCGCGCCGCAACGCCATTCTTGCTGCGGCGACCGACCCCCTGCTGGGCTCCCAGGACATTTCCTCCGCCCAGTGGGCCAACAGCGCAGTGAACGCTGCGGAGTCACTGGAAGACATTGCCCGCGGCGGAGACGGAGAGGTTGCCGCCGCGGAGGAATCCGGCGGCGCCGACGTGGCGCCCCTGCTGGTGGGCGGCGTCGTCGTCGCCGGCGGACTGGGGACCGCCCTGCTGATCCGCAGCCGCCGCCGCAAGTCCGCCGCTGCTGCGCCCGTGCAGCAGCAGGGCCCCGCTGCCCCGGTGGATCCGCTGGACACCATGAGCGTGCCGGACCTGCGCAAGCGCGCCGGCAGCCTGCTCGTGGCTGCCGACGACGCGATCAAGTCCAGCGAGCAGGAACTTGGATTCGCCATGGCCGCCTACGGCGAGGGCGCGGTCACGACCTTCTCCGAGGACCTGGCCGCAGCACGCGCCCACATGGGCGAGTCCTTCAAGCTGCAGCAGCAGCTCGACGACCACATTCCGGATACCGAGCAGCAGCAACGTACCTGGCTGAAGGAAATCATCCGCCGGTGCGAGGCAGTGAACGAGTCGCTGCAGGCACACAAGGAAGAGTTCGATTCCCTCCGGGAACTGGAGAAGAACGCCCCCGCCGCCTTGGCTGCGGCACAGGCAGCTGCGGACCAGACCGCCTCGCGCCTAAGCACCTCGGCGGCGACACTCGATTCGCTGCGGTCCCGCTACGCCGCCTCCGCCGTCAGCCAGATCAGCGACAACATCGACCAGGCCCATGAACGCCTGGCATTCGTGTCCAATGCCGCCGCGACGGCGAATGAAAAGCTGGCTGAAGGGGATACCTCTTCGGCAGTGGTTTCCGTCCGAGCGGCCGAAGAATCCGTCCACCAGGCCGACGTGCTGCTGGACGCGATCGACAAGCGGAGCCAGGAACTTGACGCCGCACGCCAGGAGCTCCAGCGCGCAGTTGCCGACGCCAACCAGGACCTGGCACAGGCCGGCGCTATTGCCGCCGGCGGTACCACTCCCGGTCTCGCCGGTCCGGCAGCCGGAGTCCGTGCCGCCCTCGATGCCGTGAACCAGGCCACGCAGGCCGGTCCCATTGACCCGGTGGACCTGCTGCGCCGGCTGGAAACGGCCAACAACCAGCTCGATGCGGCGTTGGAAGGCATCCGTGACCGCCAGGAGCAGGAGCGCCGGGCACGGGATTCCCTGCAGCATGCCATGATGGCCGCGCAGGCGCAGATTTCGGGCACCTCGGACTACATCCGGGCACGCCGCGGCGGCGTCGGCAGCGAGGCCCGGACCCGGTTGGCCGAGGCTGAGCGCAATCTGCAGCAGGCCGTGGCAATGCAGTCCTCGGATCCGGTGAGCGCCCTCGCCTACGCCCAGCAAGCCAATGCGCTGGCGGCCCAGGCCGCGGAAATGGCGCAGCAGGACGTGGACGGTTTCGGCGGAGGTTTCGGCGGCGGCGGATTCGGCGGCGGAGGAGGCGGCGGAAACGGGCTGGGCGGCGCCATCCTCGGAGGTATCCTCATTGATTCCATCCTGCGCGGCGGCTCGCACGGCGGCGGATGGGGCGGCGGCGGGTTCGGTGGTTTCGGAGGCGGTGGTTTCGGCGGGGGCGGCGGGTTCGGCGGAGGCGGCGGGTTCGGCTCATCCGGCGGAAACTTCTAGCCCACACGGACCAAAGACGCAAAAGTGCACCAAGATGTACCCGTAACGCTCCATGGCGGAGGCGGGCTTTTTCCGAACACAGCAGATTGAAAGGCAGACACCGTGGTTAAGCAGTCGATTTTCGGACGTATCACTCAATTGGCCAAGGCCAACATCAATGCCATCCTCGACCAGGCCGAGGATCCGCAGAAGATGCTCGACCAGATGGTGCGGGATTACAGTAACAACATCGCTGAGGCCGAGAGCGCCGTCGCGCAGACCATCGGGAACCTTCGGATGCTCCAGGACGACTACAACGAGGACATCCAGAACGCCCAGAACTGGGGCAACAAGGCGCTGGCTGCCTCCCGCAAGGCCGATGAGTTCCGCGCGGCCGGGAACACCGCCGACGCCGAGAAGTTCGACAACCTTGCCAAGGTGGCCCTTCAGCGCCAGATCGCCTCCGAAAACGAAGCCAAGGGCGCACAGCCGACCATTGCTTCCCAGGAAGAGATCGTTGAACGCCTCAAGACCGGCCTGAACCAGATGAAGGGCAAGCTGGACCAGCTCACCAGCAAGCGCGACGAACTGATTGCCCGCGCCCGCAACGCCTCCGCTCAGACGCAGATGCATGAGGCCATGAAGAGCATCGATGTCATGGACTCGACCTCCGAGGTGGGCCGCTTCGAGGAAAAGATCCGCCGCGAGGAAGCCCGCGTCCGCGGCGCCAACGAGCTGGCGTCCTCCAGCCTTGATTCGCAGTTCGAGTCGCTGGAGGATCTCGGCGAGCAGACCGAGGTCGAAGCCCGCCTGGCGGCCCTGAAGTCGTCCGGCACAACGCAGTCCGCCATCGAGGACTAGCCACAGCTGCTTCCAGTACTGCCGAAGGGCGGGTGCCGCTACCGGCGCCCGCCCTTCGTCCGTCTGGTGCGTTCCCGCCGGGGCCGGTGTTGCCGGGCCGTGCGCCGGCGCAGGGCCTGCCGCCTCAGGAGAAGAGGCAGGAGCAGCCACAGCAGGGCCACGACAACCGCCACCGATGCCGCGGCTATGGCACCGGCTGAACCGGAGAGTACGAGGTCGAACACCAGGCCAATGGTCCCGACCAGGATCAGGCCCACCAGTACCAGGGTAAGGCGCAGCAGCAGGTCCGCACTGTCCACCAGGTTCCCCTTGATCCGCCGCTGGAAGAAGGCGCGGTGCAGCACCACCGTGGACAGCAGGAGCGCGGTGACGAGCACCGAAAGCACCACCAGGCACAGGTAGATGCCCACCTGGACCGGGTTCAGTTCGGTGAAGCGCTGCTGGAACGGCAGCGTCAGCAGGAAGCCGGTCAGGATCTGGATGCCGGTCTGGAGCACCCGCAGCTCCTGCAGCAGGTCCGTCCAGTTCCGGTCCTGCTTCTGCAGCGGGGTCTCACCGCGGTCCGGGTCCCGTTCCGCCGGGGTATCGCCCATGTGGGAAGTTTAGTGGGTCCATCGGCGGGCAAAACAAAAGTCCCCCGAGGTTCCTTGCGGATCCTCGAGGGACTTTCTTTTGTTGCGGGGGCAAGATTTGAACTTGCGACCTCTGGGTTATGAGCCCAGCGAGCTACCGAACTGCTCCACCCCGCGGCGTGATATCTAACTCTACCCGCCGCAGGACACTGACGCAAACCGGAACCCCGGCCCATCGCTGCAGGGCCGGGGCCCCGGCCCGCGAGACGGCGGCGGGGCACCCCGGGTGCCCCGCCGCCGTCCGCTAGTTGCCGCCGTCGCTAGTTGCCGCCGTCGCTGTCTTCCGCCGGAGCAGTGGCGCCGTCGGCAGGCGCCTCGGTGGCGTCACCGGCAGCACCCTCCATCCGCTCCTGGGCTGCGGTAGCCCGGGTAATGGCGTCCTGGAGCCGGGCCTGGGACTCGCCGTAGGCGGCAAAGTCGCCGCGGCCAAGGGCAGCCTGGCCGTCCTGGATGGCCTGCCCGGCATCGGAAAGCGCCGTAGCCAGTTCGGACTGGGCGGTCACGTCGCCGCCGCCTTCCGCTGTCGGAGGCGTAGCCCCGACGTTGCCGGCATCTCCCGTGGACGCTCCGGAGTCTCCGCCGAAGATCTGGTCCAGGGCTTCTTCCAGGGTGGGTGCGAAGCCCACCTTCTCGCCGAAGTTCACCAGCACCCGCTGCAGGGTCGGATACGAGGCCTCACCCGAGGACTGTACGTACACGGGCTGCACGTACAGGATGCCGTCGCCTACCGGCAAGGTCAGCAGGTTGCCGTTGATGACTTCCGAAGCACCCTGGCGCAGGAGGTTCAACGCGTTGGAGACGGTCGGATCGGAGTTGAACGTATTCTGCGCCTGGCCCGGCCCGGGAACAGCCGTATCCGTAGGCAGGGCGAGCAGGCGAAGCTTGCCGTAGTCCTCGCTCCTGACACCCGCTTCCCCGGTGCCGGCGTCTGCCTCGGCGGAGAGGAAACCGTAAAGCACGTTGCGGGGGTCGCCGCCTTCGCTCACGAACGGAATGAACGGCGTGGTCAGCGAGAAGGTCGCTTCATCCTGTCCCGGCATCTGCAGCGACAGGTAGTACGGAGGCTGCTTGACGCTGCCGTTGCCGCCCGTGGGATCGGCCGGAACGCTCCAGGCGTCGTCGTTCTTGTAGAACGAATCCGGATCGGTGACGTGGTACTTGCCCAGCAGTTCACGCTGGACCTTGAACTGGTCTTCCGGGTAACGCACGTGCGCCATCAGGTCAGCGGACATGTCGCTGTACTTTTTCAGGGTGGAGGGGAAGACGCTCTGCCAGGACTTCAGCAGCGGATCCTCATCGTCCCAGGCGTACAACTCGACGGAACCGTCGTAGGCATCAACCGTGGCCTTCACCGCGTTCCGGATGTAGTTCACCTGTTCCTGCGGCAGTGCCGCAGCTCCCGGAGTCAACGAGTCCGTGGTGGCATCCTGCAGCTCCTGCTGCGTGGAGTAGGGGAAGTACTTGCTCGTGGTGTAGCCGTCCACGATCCACTTCACCCGGCCGTCAATGACAGCGGGGTACGCGTTGCTGTCCACGGTCAGGTACGGGGCAACCTTTTCCACCCGGTCGCGGGGGTCGCGGTCATACAGGATCTGGGATTCCTCGTTGATGGCGTCCGCGAGCAGCAGCTCGGTGGACTGGAACTTGATCGCGTAGACCAGCTGGTTGAAGAAGTTCCCGACGCTCGGGCCGCCCTCGCCGCTGAAGGTGGTCTGCGATTCCTCTTCCGAGTTACCCGTCTGCGGGCGGTCGATTTCCACCGGCGGGGTGCCCTCCGGGGCGCCGACCACCGAATACTGCGGAGAGTTTTCGCCGAAGTAGATCCGCGGCTCGTACTCGCCGCCGTCGGTGAGCACGCCGGTGGAGGGAATGCCGGACTCCATGAAGCTGGGCTTGCCGTCCGCCCCGACCGTTGAACCGCGCGCTGCCACCACGCCGTAGCCGTGGGTGTAGAGGATGTGTTCGTTGACCCAGCCTGCGGGCACGCCGCCGACGTTCAGTTCGCGGACGGCGATGACCGTGTCCTGGACCTCGCCGTCGATCTCGTAGCGGTCCACGTTCAGGGTCTGGGGGAACTGGTAGTACTGGCGGAACTGCTGCAGCTGGCCGAACGCGTCGGAGACGACATTCGGGTCCAGGAGGCGGATGTTGGCCGTGGTGCCGGCGTCCTGTTCAAGGGCTCCGGCGTTGGCGTTCACCGTGGCGTCGTACGGGATGACCTCGGTGTCGCTCAGGCCGTAGGCCTCCCGCGTGAGGTCGATGTTGCGCTGGATGTATTCGCGCTCAAGGCTCAGCTCCGAAGGCTGCACCTGATAGCGCTGGACAATCCACGGGTAGACGCCGCCGGCCACGATGGCCGTGATGATCAGCATGGCGGTGCCGATAATCGGCAGGCGCCAGCGGCCGATGACGGCGGAGAGGATGAACAGGACGGCAACGATGACCGAGGCAACGGCCAGGATGGCCTTGGTCGGGATGACGGCCTCGACGTCGGTGTAGAGGGCGCCGGTCCAGGTTCCCGAGGTGCTCAGCAGGGTGTCGTAGCGGTCGAGCCAGAAGTTGATGCCCTGCAGGATGAGGAAGGCTGCCGCGATGATGGCCAGGTGCAGACGGGCCGGGCGGCTGACGAACACACCCTTTTCCTCCAGCCGGATGCCGCCGTAAAGGTAGTGGGTCATCAGGCCGGCAATACCGGCAATAACGACGACGCTGATCAGGAAGCCCACCAGGAACCCGATGAAGGGCAGCGTGTTCAGATAGAAGCTGTAGTCCATGTTGAACTGCGGATCTGTCTTTCCGAAATCGCGCCGGTTGAAGAAGAGCAGGGCCTGCTGCCACATGGACATGGCGGCCGTGCCGGCGAAGCCGCCGACAACGATCGGAATACCAATCATCAGCAGCTTGCGGATGGGCTCAAGCTGGGCCTGGTACCGGTTGAGGTTGTCCTGGAGTGCACTGTCCGGCGCATAGATCGGCCGCGACGTGTAGGCCACCCGGATACTGGTGAACACTCCGGCGGCCATCACGAGGAAGGCCGCAAGGAACATGGAGATGCGGGTCAGGTTCTCCTTGACGAAGACTTCCAGATACCCCAGCTGGTTGTACCACAGGACATTCGCGTAGACCTGGGAAAAGTACACGAAGCCAATGACCAGGATGGCAACGACGATCAGCGTTGCGATCAGCGGGCTGCGCCGCCGTCGCCTGCCGACGGCCGTGGCCGTACCGGGTCGGGAAAATGGGCCGTTTGGTCCGGAAGTCACAGTTACCTCATCGTTCGGTGCGTCGGCTCGCGGCCTGGCCGGGATGCACCGGCGGGAATGCTTTCGGGTCGTGTTTCCAGCCCTGTTTCCCCACCGGTTACCCCGGAAGCCGTCCGTAAATCATTCTGCCTTGGATTGCTCTGTGGCTGCCACTTAGATCCGGTGCCGCAAACAACCTTGTCCCGATCGTAACTAGGGCGGGCCGCCTACTACTAGGGGGTGCACTGCGGCAGATCCGCCGCACTCCCGCCGGCGGCGAGCTTTTCGACCGCCTGGATGGCCTCGTCCAGGGTGGAAACCCGCACCACGTCCAGGCCTGCCGGAATATGGCCGACGACCTCGCCGCAGTTGTCCGCGGGGGCCAGGAAATACTCGGCCCCGGCGTCGGACGCACCGATCAGTTTCTGCCGGATCCCGCCGATAGGGCCCACGTTCCCAGCCGCATCGATGGTCCCGGTTCCGGCGAAATGCCTGCCGCCGGTCAACGGTTCCGGGGTGAGCCGGTCCACGATCCCCAGGGCGAACATCATCCCCGCGGACGGACCGCCTACGCGTTCCATTCCTGCCCCGATGTTGACATCGAAAGGGAACTCGAAGGAGGTCGCCAGTTCGATGCCGAGCTGATAGGTACCGGTATCGGATTGCCGCGGGGTCACGGATTCGGTTACTTCGTCCCCGTCGCGGCGTACCGTGATTTCCGCAGGCGAGCCGCCGCCGTCGTTCAGGACGGCGCGCAGGCTCTCGATGCCGTCGATTCGGGTGTCCCCCACTGCAACCACGGTGTCTCCGGCCTCCAGCACGCCTTCGGCCGGTGACCCCTCAACCACGGCTGCCACGGTAAGTTCCTGCGTATAGCCGATATCCAGCTGGTTCAGGGCTGCGGCGACGGCGGATTCCTGGGACGACGTCATGGCGGCGGCGTTTTCCTCATCCACCTCGTCGCTGGTGGTTCCCGGGGCGTAGAGGAATTCGGTGGGATAGACGACGTCGTTATTGTTCGCCCAGCCGCCCACGGCCTGGAAGATGCTGATGTTCGTGCTCGGACCGCCGGAAACGTAGACGGTGGTCAGGTCCAGCTCGCCCTCCGTGGGATAGCTCGGGCGCCCCTCGATCTCGATGATTTCCGCGTCGCCGGCGCTGCCCAGCGTATTGAACGTAGGTCCCGGGGACTCCACCACGTACTGGGCGGGCAGCAGCAGTCCGGCGGCACCGAGGACGGCGGCAAGCGCACCGGAAGCAATCATCGCCCGGGAACGGGCGGAGCGTTTCGCGGGCGCGGGGCGGCCCGCACCCAGGCCCTGGTACGGATAGACGGAGTAGCTGCCGTCCGGCTGCGGGGCCGGGACCGGAGGCTCCCCGGGCACGGGATTACCTGGCCGGCCCTGCGCCGCAGTCCTGCTGTCGTCATGAGAGGGGCGCAACTGACCAACCTTTTCCTGCGCTCGTGTGCTGTGCTTGTTTTGTTGTGCTCGTTTTGCTGTGCTCGTGTACAGATCCGGCGCCCGCGGTCGGGCTGCCAACCCTGCAAGCCTACGCCCGGCCCCCGGCCGTGGCGTGCAGGGCAGGCTTTGCCTACAGCGAACGAAAACGGCCTGTGCGGGACAGGGCTTGGACCCTGCGGGTAGCGTAAGGGGAATATGGTCGGCAGGTGCCGGGCATCGCACACTATCTTCCGCAGTATTAATCTTCCGCAGTATCTTTCCGCTTTATCTTCTTTCACAGGACCGGTGGTATCCCATGAGTTCCAATCCATCCGACCGCGGGGACAACCCGCAGGATCCGCTGTCCGAAATGCTCGCGCGCCTGTTCGGCGCCGGCGGCGCGGGCGGCATGGATCCTACCGAGCTGGCAAAGGCGGCCGGGCTGCCCTCGGACCCCAACGCCATGGCCATGATTTTCCAGCAGGTCCAGGCCATGTTCAGCGCTTCTTCGGACGGTCCGGTGAACTGGCAGCTGGCCAAGGACAACGCCCGGCGGGTGGCGGCAACCGGCAGCGACCCTTCCACGGGCCCGACGGCGGCCCGCGAGGTTGACGAGGCGCTGCACCTGGCTGAACTCTGGCTGGATCCGGCCACCGATTTCGCGTCCACCGGCAGCCTGGGCCGCGCCTGGTCGCGGGCGGAGTGGGTTGAAGCCACGATGGATTCCTGGCGCCGCCTGACGGAACCGGTGGCGGTGAGCATTTCGGAAGCCCTGTCCAATGCCATCACCACGCAGATGCCCGAAGAGATGAAGTCCATGATGGGCGGGGCGTCCTCCATGCTCGCCAACATGGGCGGAGCAATGTTCGGCATCCAGCTCGGCCAGGCCGTGGGGGCACTGTCCAAGGAAGTGGTGAGCTCCACCGACATCGGCCTGCCCCTCGCGGCCGGAACCATGGCACTGCTGCCCGCCAACGTTGCAGCCTTCGGCGAAGGCCTGGATATCCCTGAAGCGGAAATCCGCCTGTACCTTGCCGTTCGGGAAGCAGCTCATGCCCGTCTCTTCGCACAGGCTCCGTGGCTGGCGTCCCACCTCTTCGGCACCATCGAAAGCTACGCCCGCGGCATCCACATCGATATGTCCAAGATCGAGGAAGCCGCCCGGGAGATCGACCCCGCCAATCCCGAGTCCATCCAGGCCGCCTTGTCCGGCGGAGTGTTCCAGCCCCAGCGCACACCGGCCCAGGATGCCGCCCTTGAACGGCTGGAGACCGCCCTGGCCCTGGTGGAGGGCTGGGTGGACGAGGTCACGGCCGCTGCCACGGCGAACCTGCCCTCGGCGGGGGCCCTTCGGGAAATGATCCGCCGGCGCCGTGCCAGCGGTGGTCCCGCTGAGCACACGTTCGCTTCCCTGGTGGGCCTGGAGCTGCGGCCGCGGCGGCTGCGCGATGCCGCTGCACTCTGGGCGCATCTCACGGAGGAACGCGGCATTGAGGGCCGCGATGCCATCTGGCAGCACCCGGATCTCCTGCCGACCTCGGAGGACCTCGACGATCCCCAGGGCTTCAGCCGGCGGCGTGAACTTCTCGAAGCGGCCGACTCCGACGTTGATGCCGCACTGAAGCGCCTCCTCGACGGCGGCTTCGACACGCCGGCCGACGAATCAGGCTCTGAAGAAAAGGGTTCCGGGGAAACTGCGACGGATACGCCGGCCGCCGAAAACACCGACGAGGGTTTGGGCGGCGGCCCGGACAAGACTGACGGCGACGACGGAAAGCCCGGCGCCAGCTAGCTGACCGGCAGCACCCGCAGCTGCTCCAGAGGCAACAGCCTCTGGAGCAGCTGCGTTTAAGGACCGGTTAGTCCTCCCCCATCTCGCCCTTCAGGCCGCGGGCGCTGGCGAACGCTGCTCCGGAGAGAAAGGCCTTGGCGGTCTCCGTCTGCGGATAGCTTTCCAGCAGGCGCCAGAACGCCGGGCCGTGCGAGGGCACCAGCAAGTGGGCGAGTTCATGAAGCAGCACGTAGTCGATGACCCATTCGGGCATGCCCTGCAGCTTGTCGGAAAGCCGGATGGTTCCCCTGCCGGGCGTGGCCGATCCCCAGCGCGAGTTCTGGTTGCTTACCCAGCGGACGGACTGCGGGCGGGCACGGCCGGAGAGGTAGGTCCGGGATAGTTCCGCGGCGCGCAGCATCAGCTCGCTCTCACTGGTTTCCGGATCCGGCACACCGGCCGAGCGCTCTTCCAGCCGCGCCACCATCCGCCGTACCCATTCCGCCTCCTGCGCTGTGGAAAAATGCGCGGGGATGGAAATCAGCGCCACCCCGTCACGGAAGACGGCGTTGACCGTCCGCTTCCGCCGGGCGGACCGGCGGACCTGGATCGGTATTCCGGTGCTGGTGGTGGCCGGGATGGAAACGTCGGCGGTCCGGTGCGGGGAAGGCATATTCCAAGCCTAGCCGCCGTCGCCGGGGGCCCTGCAGCCTGTGGATAACCCGGAACGGCTGCGAACGCCGTGCCAGCATGGTCAGCAGCCCGGCTGTTCGGACAGTGCCGGCAGCCCGGCGGGCAAGGGCGGGCAAGGCTGGCAACACGCAGGAAGAACCGGACTACGGGAGCAGGCCATGCGGATCAATCCTGGAATTCATGTGCTGGAAGTTTCACCGGGCGCCCGGCAACTGGGGATCGGCTCAGGATCCCTGCTGCTGCGCAACCTCCAGGACGCCGACGTCGCTTTTCTGGCGGCACTGCGTCAAGGCGTTCCGGACGGTGCTGAAGCGGCCACCGCAGCAGGACTGTCCCTCCCGCCGGACCGGGCAGCGTCGCTCCTGCAGGTCCTGGGACCGTTGCTGGTACCGCAGGAGGGAACCGCGGATCCCATTCCCTCCCTGCGCTCGGAACGCCTCCTCCCGGACGCACAGCGTCTTTCGTCCGCCTATCGCGTCAACGGCGAGGAATCGATCCGGCGGCGGGCCGGTGCGGCCGTCTCCGTGGATGGACTGGGCCGCACGGGAGCCCTGGTGGCACGCACGCTTGCCTCCGCAGGCATTGGCACCCTGCTGCTCACCGACCCCGGGGTGGTGTGCCCGGCAGATGTCGGCCCGGCCTATGCCATGACCGATATCGGAATGAACCGGGCAGCCGCCGTCAAACGGCACCTGTTCCGGATCGACCCCACCCTTCAGGTGCTGGCGATGGCGCCGGGCGGAAGCCGCCAGGTCCCGCCCGCAGTGGATCTGGCGGTAACTCTCCGCGCGGTCGGGGCCGGTCCCGGACGGCCGGGACGGCAGTCGGATCTGCCGGACGGTGACGAGGGTGTTCCCCGACTGGTACTGACCGCCCAGGAAGGCGGATGGGATATCGGCCCGTTGGTGGTTCCGGGCGTCACACCCTGCCTGGAATGCCTGGACCGGCACCGGGCAGACACCGATCCGGGGTGGTACGCCGCATTGGAAGCCCTGACTGCGGACAAGGATAAAGCCCCCGGGCAGGAGCGTGCGGGCACGCCCGACTCGTCTGGTCCCTCGGGCGAGGAACTTGCCGGCTCGGTCCTGGCCGCCGGAGCGGCGGCCATGGCGGCGCTGGTCTTCCTGGATGGAATCAATCAACCGGCTGTGTTCTCCGCGGTCCTGAGGCTGCGGACATCCGACGGTTACCCGCAGCTGCGGAAACTGGACTACCACCCCGCCTGCGGCTGCCGTCTGCAACGCAGCAACCGGGTGGCGTAGCCGGCGCCCAAGGCCCGGCGGCCAGGTCCGGCAGCCAGGTCCGGCGGCCAGGTCCGGCAGCCAGGTCCGGCGGCCAGGTCCGGCAGCTAGGCTCCGGCGCTTTCCGCGAGTACCTTCAGTACCGCTTCGCCGTAGCGCTCCAATTTCGACGGACCGACGCCGGGCAGGGTGGCCAGCCGGTTCAGTGACGGCGGCCGGTCTTCCGCGATGGCGACCAGAGTGGCGTCGGTGAACACCACAAAGGCCGGAATACCTGCTTCGGCGGCCGCCTCGCGGCGCCATTCCCGCAGCGCGTCGAAGGTAGCTTCCTCATAGGTCACCGGGCAGTCCCCGCAGCGCCCGACCTTGCGTTCGGCGCCGGTGTTCAGCAGGGCACCGCAGCTGCGGCACTTCGCCGGCCCGGTGACCTTGCGCCGGGTCTGCTTCGCCGGTCCTGCCGTCCGTCCGGCGTCCCGCTCCGTACGGGGACGCAGTCCATCCAGGAAACGTGACGGTTTCCGGTTGGCACGCCCGCCCGGTGTCCGGGCCGTGGACCAGGACAGCGCCAGGTGTTCCCGCGCACGGGTAATACCCACGTAAAGCAGCCGCCGTTCCTCGTCGACGGCCTCCGGGGTATCGGCAAAGGAAATGGGCATCAAGCCTTCGCTCAGTCCAACCAGGAACACCGCATCCCACTCCAGGCCCTTAGCCGAGTGCAGGGACGCCAGGGTTACCCCCTGGACCCGGGGTGCGTGCTGTGCCGCGGCGCGTTCCTCCAGTTCCGCCACGAAGTCCTGCATGGTGAAGATGCTGTCCGGGTCACGGGTCCGGGTGACCTGCAGCTCTTCGGCGAGCGCCACGAGCGCCGCCAGGGATTCCCACCGCTCCCGCGTGGCGCCGCCGCCTGTCGGCGCCTCGGACGTGTAGCCCAGGGAAGCCAGAATGTCCCGCACCATCTGGGGCACGGGCTCGTTGCCCACGGATCGGGACGCCGCACGGAGCTGCAGCACCGCGTCGCGGACTTCGCGGCGGGCGAAGAACCGCTCGCCGCCACGCAGCTGGTAGCCGATACCGGCTGACGCCAGCGCCTGCTCATAGGCCTGCGACTGTCCGTTGGTACGGAAGAGGACGGCGATCTCGCTGGCCTGGACCCCCTGTTCAATCAGTGCCTTGATGGAGGAAGCCACGTGCGCGGCTTCCGCTTCGTCGTCGGCGCATTCGGTAAACGTCGGCTCCGGGCCGGCCGGCCGCTGCGCCACCAGCTCCAGCGGCGTCGGCCAGGCCGGTGCCGTCCGGTTCCGCTCCCCCTCGGCTGTGCGGGCCGCGAGGATCCGGTTCGCCAGGCCGACCACCTGCGGCGTGGAACGGTAATCGCGGACCAGCTTGACGACGTCGGCGCCGGGGAACCGCTTGGTGAAGTCCAGCAGGTGCCGCGGGGTGGCGCCGGTGAAGGAGTAGATGGTCTGGCTGGAATCGCCCACCACGCACAGTTCGTTGCGGGCGCCCAGCCACAGGTCCAGGAGCCGCTGCTGCAGCGGTGAAACGTCCTGGTACTCGTCCACCACGAAGTGCCGGTACTGGTCCCGCACCATGGCCGCCACCCGCTCGTCTTCCTGGAGGATCCCCACCATGATCAGCAGGACGTCTTCGAAGTCGATGATGTTGCGGTCCACTTTTACGTCCTCGTAGGACTGGAAGATCCGCGAAATGGCCGTCAGGTCAAACCCTGCCGGGGGTTCCCGGTCCCCGGCGGCCCGCACGTAGCTGTCCGGGGTAAGCATGGAAACTTTCGCCCATTCGATTTCCGCGGCAACGTCGCGGATGGCGGCCCGGTCGGTGGACAACCTCAGGCGCCGGGCGGCTTCCGCGATGATCTGGGCCTTGTGATCCAGCAGGCCGGGCATCGCTCCGCCGACGGTATGCGGCCAGAAATACTGCAGCTGCTTCAGCGCGGCAGCGTGGAATGTCCGTGCCTGGACGCCGCCGGCCCCGAGGTCCCGGAGCCTGGTGCGCATTTCCGCTGCGGCCCGCGCCGTGAAGGTAACCGCCAGCACCTGCTGCGGCTTGTAGACGCCGGTGGCCACGCCGTAGGCCATCCGGTGCGTGATGGCACGGGTCTTACCGGTTCCGGCACCCGCCAGGACGCAGAGGGGACCGGTAAGGGTGGTGGCTACTGCCCGTTGCTCGTCGTCGAGCCCTGCAAGGATTCGTGCTTCTGGTGATTCACTGCTCATGCGCGGGTGTTGGCCTCCGGTTCGGTAATGGTGCCGCCGTACCAGCGCTCGATCAGGTTCCGGGCGATGGAAATGGGGCCTGCAATGGTGATTTCGCCGCTGGCCACGGCATCGGTGAGTTCCGTCCGGCTGAACCAGCGGACATCGGACATTTCGACGCCGTCGGCCTTCGCTTCCGCGTGCTCCGCGCGGGCGGTGAAGCCCAGCATCAGTGAACACGGGAACGGCCACGGCTGCGAACCGAGGTATTGCGGGCTGTGGACAACCACGTTGGACTCTTCAGCCACCTCGCGGATGACGGCGGCCTCCAGCGATTCCCCGGGCTCAACGAAACCGGCGAGGGTGGAATACCGGTTCCCCGCCCAGGCAGCGGCCGAACCAAGCAGGATGCGGTCCTGCTCGTCGATAACGGCAACGATGATCGCGGGGTCTGTGCGCGGGAAGTGGGAGCTGCCGTCCTCGGGACAGCGGCGGACCCAGCCTCCCTGCTCCGGAACAGTCCGCGCACCGCAGCGCGGGCAGTGGGTGTGCACGGAATGCCAGTTGGCGATGGAAGCTGCCTCGACGAACAGTCCTGCGTCCAGGGCACCCAGATGGGTTGCGGCTTCACGCAGGCTCACCCAGGCGGCGCCTTCCACGGCGAGCGCTTCATCCGGCTCGGGCAGGGTCACCAGCACGACGTCGGTCCCCAGCGGCACCTGCGCATCTTCGAGGGTCCGGCCCAGATAGACGGGAACGTCGCCAAAGCCCGCCGCAGGCGGTTCAAAGAGCACCAGGGCGCCGTCGCGGACGAGGGTCCGGCCTGTTGCCAGGTACATGACCCGGGTTCCGCCGTCGGCACGGATTGTTTCGAAGAGATCCGGTGCCACGCGGCGCTCGGAGCCCCGATCCACGGCCGTGCGCGCCAGCGGTAATAAACCCAAGGGAGTTGCTTCTGCTGCCGGTGCCGGGATACTCATACCACCTACCGTACTGACTCCCTCCCCCCAAACTGTAGTTGGCCCCGGGCACCGTCCCCGGTCTGAGGTTTTCCTCACGGTTTGGGCGACTCGCCGCCCGCCAATGGTTATTCGGACCACATCTGCCCCTACGGTTGAAGATGTGAAACGGACCCCCATGGAATTGGCTGCAATGGCCAGCGCTGCCGTCCCAGGGCTGACCCCTACCGGCGTTGCCGGTTCCCCGGACGACGCTGCGGATTTTGACGCGGCGCTGCTGCTTGACGACGCCGGGCGCAGGTGGCGCGTCCGGTCCCCCAAACACCTCGAGGCCAGTATGCGCCTGGAGACCGAGCTGCTGGTCCTGCGCACATTTGTCCCGGCGGTGAGGGCCGAATTGCCGTTCGCGCTGCCGTATGTTGCCGGCACCGTCCGCCAAGGCGAGCTATGCACTTTTGTCTATTCCCACCTGCCGGGCGCCCTCCGGAGCATTGATGCCCTGGTGACGGCCGGGAGTTCGGTCGCCATGGAGATCGGCCGGGCCATGGCCGCGATCCACGCCATTCCCCGGGAACTGGTCACCTCCGCGGACCTGCCGAGTTACAGCGCCAACGAGTTCCGGCAGCGGCGCCTGAACGAGCTGGACCAGGCGGCCACCACCGGCAAGATCCCCGCTGTACTGCTGCGGCGCTGGGAGCACGCGCTGGAAGACGTCTCGCTGTGGCGTTTCAAGCCCACCGTGGTCCACGGCGACCTGCATGAAGACAACATCCTGCTGACCGGCGAACGGGTCAGTGCGGTCACCGGCTGGACCGACCTCCGGGTGGGCGACCCGGCAGATGATTTTGCGTGGTTGATCGCGGCCAACGATCCCCGGTTCACGGAGACCGTGCACGCTGCCTATTTGGAAGCCAGCAACGATCCCGAGGATCCGCACCTGATCCGCCGGGCAGCTTTGTCTGCGGAATTCGCCCTCGCGCAGTGGCTGGTGCGCGGCGTCGCCGCAGAGAACTCCACCATGGTCGACGAAGCCGTGGAGATGCTCGGCACCCTCGAAGAAGACGTACTGGCCCAGGAAGCGTCGGACCGGCGGGACAGCCAGGCCCGCGCTGCCGACGCCCGGGCAGCGGAAGCCGACGCCGCTGCCGCGGCGGCCGCCCGGCCGGCTGCCGCCAAGGTTACCGTTGTCCCCATTGCTCCGGACGCGGCACCCGCGGCGTCAGGCGCAAACGACTCCGCCCCGGACACCGGCAGTGTCAACCGCGTGGTCGATACCGGCACAGGGTCGGACACGGAAAACGGCACCGAAACCGCAATGGCAACGGCAACGGACCGCCCGGAACCTGATGAGAGTGTGCGGGGAACCGTAGCCCCCGACGAAGGAACACCAGGGGAAGCCGCAGCGGATGAAGCCGCAGCTTCCGGTGTGGACACCGGCTCCGGAAACGATCCGGAAACCGGTGCTGCATCCGAGGCGGACAACGCTTCCGGGGACGCCGCATCCCGCGATGGACAGTCCGACACGAGCCAGCCGGGGACCGAAACAACGGCCCTCCCGCTGACCCCGGTCCCGGAGAAGTAGCCCAGCACGCCTACGCTCGGGTGCCCCGCCGAATTCCGGCGGGGCACCTTTTTCTTTTAAGAGCTATTGCAATGTCTCGGTTCCTGCCCTAGGTTAGTTACATCAGTAATGAACCAAGTAAGTAGCGAACCAGGGACGTGCGTCCCCGGGGCGAAACCACAGGAGCCGCTTTGATAGATGACAGCAGGCCGATCTTCCAGCAGATCGCCGAACGCGTCGAAGGCGACATCCTTGACGAAACCCTCAAGGAGGAGAGCCAGGTGCCTTCCACCAATGAGTTCGCGGCCTTTTACCGGATCAACCCGGCGACGGCGGCCAAGGGCATCAACCTCCTTGTGGATGAGGGAATCCTCTATAAGCGCAGGGGCATCGGTATGTTCGTGGCGCCCGGAGCCAGGGAAGCCGTCCTCAAAAAGCGGCGGGAACAGTTTTATGAGCAGTACGTCCGTCCGTTGACAATCGAAGCGCGGAAGCTGGGTATTGACGGCACCCAGCTCGCCGGATTGATTCAGCGCAGCGCCGTCGACACCGAAGGGAGCATGGCGCCATGACTGCCGGCACCACGAACGTGATAGAAACCCGGAACCTTACGCGCCGTTACCGGGACCAGCTAGCGCTCGACAACGTCGACCTGGATATCTCCGGCGGCCGCATTTACGGGCTGCTCGGACGCAACGGAGCGGGCAAGACCACCTTGATGTCCATCCTCACGGCCCAGGGCTTTGAGTCTTCCGGCGAGGTACGGGTCTTCGGAGAACACCCCTTCGAAAATGACCGGGTGCTGCGGCGGCTGTGCTTCGTCCGCGAATCGCAGAAGTACCCGGACGATTTCACCGCGGCCAACGCCTTCGCATCCGCCGGGCTCCTGTATCCGAACTGGGATGCCGGGTTCGCCGCCTCGCTCGCGGAGGAATTCCACCTGCCGGTCAAGCGCCGGTTGAAAAAGCTATCCCGCGGCCAGCTTTCCGCCGTCGGAGTGGTTCTCGGACTGGCATCGCGGGCGGAAATCACCTTCTTTGATGAGCCCTACCTGGGGCTGGACGCCGTGGCCCGGCAGATTTTCTACGACCGGTTGGTTGAAGACTTCGCAGAGCATCCCCGCACCATCGTGCTTTCCTCGCATCTGATCGACGAGGTCGCCCTGCTCCTGGAGCACGTGATCGTGATCGACAACGGCAGGATTGTCCTGAATGACGACGCAGAGAACATCAGGGGCAGCGCCGTAACCATCACCGGCACTGCGGACGTCGTCGAGGCCTTCATCACCGGGTACCCGGTGCTGCACCGCGAAGCCCTGGGGTCCCTTGCCTCGGTGACCGTAGAGCATCGGCTGGACGACGCCGGGCGCCGTGAAGCCGCAGAGCTTGGGTTGCAGCTGACCCCGGTATCCCTGCAGCAACTCATTGTCCGCAAGACCCTGCAGGCCGATGGCGTAGAGAAGCCGTCCGGCACTGCGGCAACAGACAGCCTGGAGGCGTTCCAATGAACCGTGCAGTAGCCGTGGCGCGAATGCAGCTGACCAATAAATGGATCTACCTGTGGATCCCGCTGATTATCCTGGTTGCCTCCACGCTGATTTCGCTGGCCATCTTCGCGATGATCCCCGACGACGCATCGAACGTCATTTCGGGCTCCGGGCAGGCCGTGATGTGGTACTTCTTTGCCTTGGGCATCCAGGCCATGACCCTGCTCTTCCCCTTCTCGCAGGCCCTCAGCGTCAGCCGCCGAGCCTTCTACATCGGCACCATCGGCCTGTTCTCCCTGGTCGCCCTGGCTCTCGCGGTCCTGTACTGGGTACTGGGCCTGGTGGAGCAGGCAACCGACGGCTGGGGCATGAAGGGCGCCATCTTCGCCATCCCGTGGATTGCCGAGGGCGCCTGGTACACCCAGATCCTCTTCTATTTCGCGGTCACCATCCTGCTGTTCCTCCTGGGCTTCTGGAGTTCGACCATCTACAAGCGCTGGCGGACGATTGGACTCACGGCAGCACTGGTGGGCGCCGGCGCCGTCCTGCTGGGAGTCATCGCCTTGATCACCTGGCGGGAGGCCTGGCCCTCCGTCGGCGCCTGGATAGTGCAGCTGACGCCGCTTTCCCTGGCCGGCTGGCTGCTGGCTGCCGGCGCGCTGCTTGCCCTCACGTCCTACGCCACGCTTCGGCGAGCCGTTCCCTGACCCTCCCCGACCGGTCCCACCGCCCGAACCCCGTCCGCCGAATCAGTATCCGGCGGACGGGGTTTTTGCTGCCTCCCGGATGATCTCCTCGAGTTCGTCTTCGCCCGCCAGGTTGTACGGCCGCACCAGCTTATCGGCGGCCACATAGTAGAAGGCAGCCCGTACCTGCTCCAGCGGAACCCCCTTGAGCCGTGCCCAGGCCAGCCGGTACACGGCGAGCTGTACGGAGCGCACATCGAGCTTCTGCGACGACGGCGGAGCGCCGGTTTTCCAGTCGATGAGGTCCCACGTGCCGTCCGCGTCCTGGAACACGGCGTCGATCCGGCCGCGGACGACGACGGTGTCCACCTTGGTCTCCACCGGCACCTCAATGAAGGCCGGCGTCCGCTGCGCCCAGTCCGAGGCCTCGAACGTGGCAATCATGTCCTCCAGCTGATAGGCCTCATCCACATAGGCGTCGGCAGCCCCGGGGTATTCGTCGATGTCCAGCATGCCGCTGGTACCGAAGAATTCCTCGACCCAGGCGTGGAAGGCCGTGCCCTTGCGGGCGGCCATGCCCGGTTGCCTCGGCACCGGACGGCGGAGCTGCCGGGTAACCTCCGCCGGGTTGTCCTTCAGGTCCACCAGCATGGACGCCGAAATGTGGGCGGGAAGTTCCACCTGCACCACCTCGTTCGGCGGACGGTGCCGCGCCAGCACCAGTTCCGTTTCGCGGCTCCAGCGCCCGATCAGCGACGCAGCGGCGGTATCAGCAGGCCCGGAATCCTGCCCGGACTGACGTTCTTCTCCCGGGCCCTCCCCCACGGCCCCGTTCAGGTTCCGGGGCTTTGCCGCCCGGCTTCCGGCCGATTCCAGCACGGCCTCTGCGGCGGCCTGCATCGCCTGCCGGCGCGGTCCCAGCGGGTCAACCGGCCATACCGCCCGTTCCGCCTCGGCGTTGGCCGGGTTTTCTGTCCCCTCATCTTCGGTGGCGACCCAGTGCAGGAGCCGGTAGCCCGGGGCTCCGGACTGCTCCAGGTCGTAGAGGTCCTGCAGGTAGCGCGACACTCCCAACGCCTTTGACCGCCCCCCGCCCCAGGCGGAGGAGGTGCAGATCAGCACGGACTTGGCGCGGGTGAACGCCACGTAGGCCAGCCGGCGTTCCTCGCGTTCGGCATGGCCCTTGGCATCTTCGCTGAAGAGCTTCTCGCTTTCCAGCCAGGACTTCTGGTCCACCTGTTCCCAGTCCCACTGCGGCAGGTCCAGGCTGTCACCGCGCAGCGTCCACGGGATCGCGGCGTCACCGCTGCTCCAGCGCGAATCCTTGTCATTGGGGAACGAGGTTTCGTTCAGGCCCGGAACCACCACGATGTCCCATTCCAGGCCCTTGGACGCATGGACCGTGAGGAGCTGGACCGCTTCCCGGCTCGGCTCAAGCGGCGTCACGGGCAGGCCGTTTTCCTCGGTGTTGGCCGCTTCCAGCCACGCCAGGAACGCGGCCAGATCCACCCGTTCGGCGGACGAGCTGAAGGTGGCTGCGGCGTCGATGAAGGCGTCCAGGTTCCGCCGGGACTCGTGCAGGGTCACGCCGGGCTTGGCGGCGACCTCGATGTCAAGCAGGATCCGGCGTTCCACTTCCCCGATCAGCGTGGTCAGGTCCTCGCCGACAAAACCGCGCAGGTCCCGGAGCTCGTTCCGCAGCCGGGTCAGGCGATTCAGACCCTCTTCGGAGAGGGACCTTCCGGCGTTGGACACCCAGCCGGGACGCGGCAGCGAGTCCACGGCTTCCACCAGGCTGCCGGCCTCCACCAAGTCCGCCTCCACTACAAGGTCCGGACCTTCGTCCGGGCCGTGGATATCCGCAGCGTCGGCAACCCGCACGGCCCGTTCACGGACGCGGACCAGGTGCCGGGACCAGTCAGCCAGTGCCATGAGGTCCGCCGGTCCAATCCGCCACCGGGCTCCGGCCAGGATCCGCAGCATCGAATCGGAACGCCCCGGGTCACCCAGGACCCGCAGGACAGCGAGCAGGTCAACCACTTCCGGGGTGGACAGCAGTCCGCCCAGCCCGACAATCTGCACCGGAATCCCCCGCTGCTCCAGTTCCTTGCGGATCGGTTCGAACTGCTTCCGCCCCCGGCACAGCACCGCCACCGTGGGCGTCAGTTCCTTCCCGCGGTCATCGTGCCCGCCGAGCTCCGCTTTGCGGCTGCGGTGGAACGCCACCTGCTCGGCTACGGCCTCGGCTTCCCCCAGGATCCGTTCCGGCGTGCCCTTGCCCGGCTCCACCGAGACATCGCAGAGGTAGCGGCCCAGATACACCTCGCCTACGGGGGCGTTGGGCTTGGCCTGCAGCTCGGGTACGTGCGGCAGGCGCTGGTGCTTAAGCCACGGGGCAACCCCGTTGAGCGGGGTGGAGACGGTGTTGGCAGCCGCCAGCACCGAGGTGGAGTTCCGCCAGGCGACGGACAGGTTCGCCAGCGGCGCCAGTTCCCGGCCGTTATCGGTGAACAGCGGGAACTTCTCCCGGAAGGTGCCCAGCTGGCCGGCCGAGGCCCCGCGGAACCCGTAAATGGACTGATGCGGATCCCCTACGGCGGTGACGGAGCGGCCGTCGCCGAACAGGTTGGAGAAAAGCACCATCTGCGCGTGGGAGGTGTCCTGGAACTCGTCCAGCAGCACCACCTTGAACTTGGCGCGCTCCATTTCCACGGCTTCGGGGATGGTGGCGGCAATCCGGGCGGCCAGTTCCACGAGGTCGCCGAAGTCCAGCTGCCGGCGTTCCGCCTTGGCCTGCCGGTACGCTTCCACCAGTTCGGTCACGGAGATGCGCGTGCGGAGGCGGTTGATCAGCTTCCTGGCTGCCTGGGTGGGTTCCTTCGGCTTGCCGAACTGGTAGGGCAGCGCCGCGACCGCGGCCACGTGGGCTTCGAGCTCGACACGGACCTCGGCAGGGGTGCGCAGGTGTTCGGAGCATTCGCCGGCCATCTGCAGCACCGCCCCGACCAGGGTGGATTTGGCTGCGGTGAAGTGTTCGTACTCACCGGAATAGGCTTCCACCACTTCGTTGGCCAGCTGCCAGGACTGCGCGCCGCCGAGCATGACTGAATCACGTTCGACGCCGATCCGCAGGCCGTAATCGTTCACGATCCCGTTCGCGTAGGAATGGTAGGTGGAAACACTGGGCTCCATCCGTTCCTCGCCGCCGCCGGCGGTGTCCGGATCCGCGGCACCGCCCGGCCCGGCGTCGAGCTGGTGATAGAGCAGGTTCAGGCGCGCCCGGATGCGTGAGGCCAGCTCCCCGGCCGCCTTGCGGGTGAAGGTGACCCCGAGGATCTCTTCGGGCCGGACCAGCTCGTTAGCCACAAGCCAGACCACCCGGTCCGCCATGGTCTTGGTTTTGCCCGACCCGGCACCGGCAATGACCAGCAGGGGTTCGAGGGGACCTTCGATGATCCCGGCCTGGTCATCGGTGGGGTACTCCACCGGCTTGTTGGGGTCGGTGTGCAGCAGTTCCGCCAGCTCCCGGGCGGAGTACTTCGGGACGGGCGCCGCTTCCGGCAGTTCCCCCGGCACCGTTACGGGCACGCTCACTCGGTGACCTGCTTTCCTTCAGCACAGATGGGACAGATTTCGGGCAGCCGGCAGCCGTTGCCGCCAAAACCGCTGCGGCCCGGGTCGTGGACGGTCTCGAAGAACGCGGCGGACATCAGCGCCGCCGCATTGCGGACCATGTCCCGCGCCGTGGTGTCATCGGGATCCAGCGGCGGCTGTTCCTGGACGGAAACGCCCTTGTTCGTGGTGCCCAGCTGCACCAGGGCGGCTCCGCCGGGCACCGGAGGGGCGTCCGGCAGCGCGCCTTCGCGCACCGCCTCCTGGTAGGCGGCCAGCTGCGGGTGGCCCTGCAGGTCGTCCTTCTTCGGGGCCGATTTGCCGGTCTTCAAATCCACGATGAACAGCCGGCCGTGCTCGTCGGCTTCCAGCCGGTCGATCTGCCCGCGCAGCAGGGCGGTGCGGACGGCGCCGTCGATCTCCACCGGCAGTTCCACCTCGAAGTCCTTTTCGACCGCGACGAGGGCCCGGCCGCTGCGGCGCATGGTGATGACGTACTCGGCGAGCTTGCGGACCATGGTTTCGGCCCGCTGGTAGTCCATCTGGCCTTCCCAGTTGTCCTTCATGCCCAGGGACGGCCAGCGTTTCTGCAGCTCCTGCACGTACTCGCTGCCGGCGGCGTCGGGCATGTCCTGGGCAATGGAATGCACCAGCGTGCCCAGTGAACGGGCGAAGTCGGTGGCCTGCTCGCCGCCCGCAGCGGAGACGAACCAGCTCAGGGGTGACTTCAGCACGGCGTCGACCTTGGAGGGTGACACCGGGATCCGCGCGTCCGGGGGCAGGATGGGCGCAGTGCTGGACAGCGGGGCGAGCCCCCACCACTGCTCCGGGTGGGCTCCCGGGACCGGAACGGGGTGGTTCAGCATGGTCCCCAGATGATGGACGGCTTCGGCGGCTGCTTCCGGATCTTCCGCGGGCTGCTGCGCGTAACGGCGCAGTTCGGCCACCAGCGAGCGCAGGGTGTGGGGGCGCAGGACTTCGGTGCGCTGCCGTTTTTCCGCCCCCGGTTCCAGCGGCGCCACGAGGTCAAGGAAGGACGAGGGCTGCTCGTCTTCGGACGAGACGGCCGTGCAGATCAGTACTTCGCGGGCACGCGAAATGGCGGTGGAGAAGCTGCGCAGTTCGTCAAATCGGATGGACTGCATCAGTGTCAACGGGCTGCGGTGTGCCCGGAAATTGTCGCCGTGCTCGACCGCTGCCACCAGCTCGCCGCTACCCAGCAGTTCACCGCGCAGGCGCAGGTTGGGCCACACATCCTGCTGGATGCCGGCGACTATCACCATCGGCCATTCCCGGCCCGCAGCACTGGCCGGGGTGAGCAGTTCCACTGCTTCGCGGCGCTGGGCACGGGCGGCCAACGTATCCATGGGCAGCTCTGAACTGGTGAGGTAGTCCAGGAACTGGGCCGGGGTGGAGCCTGGCAGCTGGTCGACATAGCGTTCAGCGGTCTGGAACAGTGCCATGATCGCGTCCAGGTCCCGGTCCGCGCGGGAGGCACCCGGGCCTCCGGACAGCGCGGTTTCCGCCCAGCGTTTGGACCAGCCGGAAACGGACCACAACGCCCACAGGACGGTCTCCGCCGTGGCTCCCGGCTCCTGGACTGCTGCCCGGCCCGCGGCCAGCATGGCTGAGATGCGCTGGGCGGCCGGGCGGGCATCCCAGCTCAGGCCCGCAAGGGCCCGGCCGGATTCCGATTCCGGGTCAAGCAGCGACTCCACCAGCAATACGTCACTGGTCCGTCCGCCGCCGGCGCTGCGTTCTTCCCGGCGCAGTGCCTGCCGCAGCCGGCGCAGTTCCAGCGTGCTGGCGCCGCCGATGCGCGAAGTCAGCAGGGACACCACCAGCTCAGGGGTCAGCAGGTCCGGATCCAGTACGACGGCGAACGCGTCCAGCAGCGGGCGGACGGCGGCTTCATCGCGGACCGCCCGCTCGGCGACGGGGACCTTGACTTCGATCCCCTGGCCGGTGAGGTAGCGCTGGAGGGCAGCCAATTGGGCACCGGTCCGGACAATGACGGCGATGTCCTCGAGCGAACGGCCCTGCAGCAGCTGGGCTTCCAGGATCCGCTGCGCCACGTAGCGCTGCTCATGCATGGGGGTGTCCACTACATGGGCCTCGGCAGTACCCGCCAGCGGAGCGGCATCGGCTTCCGGAGCGTCGGGACCCGGTGCGTCGTCGGGGGTTCCGCCGTCGGCTGGAACATGTGCCGGCGCTTTCCCGATGAACCGGGCATCGGCCACGGCGGTGCGGTAGGACGGCAGCTGGCCGACCACGGAAATCCGTGAGGCCGTCCGGGTCCAGGCTCCCGCCAGCGAACCGGTCAGCCGGTGCGAGGTGGTCAGGACGCGGGTCTGGAGGCGGCCGTCAAAATGCCTGCCCAGCTGGCCCACCAGATCCGGGCGGGCGCCGCGGAAGCCCTGCACCACGGTGTCGGGGCAGGCGGCGGCGATGGAGTCCCCGGTGCCGGCGAGCAGCGCGTAGAGGCTGTGGATGGCCGGGTTGGCTTCCTGCAGGTCATCCACCAGCACCAGCTGCTGGCGTTCCCGCTCGGCGGCCAGGAATTCCGGATCCGAGTGCAGGATGTTGAGGGCTGACGTGATGATGCCTGCCGGATCAAAGGACTCCGGCATGCGCAGGTCCAGGACGTCCCGGTACTCGGCGTAGAGTTCCGCGGCGGCCACCCAGTCCGGACGGCCGTGCCGCTCACCCAGCTCGCGCAGCTCCTCGGCGGAGATGCCGTATTCAATGACGCGGTCGAAGAGCTGGCGGATTTCCTGTCGGAAACCGCGGGTCCCCAGGGCAAGGTCCAGGCTGTCCGGCCAGGGCAGTTCCGGCACCCCCTGCTGTCCGTGCCCTGCCAGCAGTTCCTTGATGATGACGTCCTGTTCGGCGCCGGAGAGCAGCTTCGGAGCCCGCGTGATGTAGGGCAGGCGGCCTTCGGTCTTGGCGCGCCGGATCAGGTCGAAGGCGTAGGAGGCCCAGGTGCGGGCGGGCGCGGTGCTCAGGGTTCCCTGCAGCCGTGCCGAGAGCGCATCCCGCAGGCCCGCAGCGGCAAGCCGTGAGGGGGCGAGCATCAGCAGATGGGAAGGATCAAGCCCGTCGCGTTCAATCCGTGCGACGGCGGCTTCCACCAGGACGGTGGACTTGCCGGTTCCCGGCGCTCCGAGGACGAGCACGGGGCCGCTGCCCGTTGGCAGGTCCACCACGGCCTGCTGGTCTGCGCTGAGCCGGGGCGCTGACAATGCGCTTGCAGCCGGACCGACGAGTTGGAGTTCAACGCTCATGGTTCCACTTCATCATGTCCCTCCGACATTCCTGATATCGGTGCCGCCGGTGGTTGCCGGCCGGTGGAGTCCGGCACCTCCGGGGCGGCCCGCTGGGTGTTCTGCAGACCGGTCCGCAGGCGGTCCAAACGGTCCCATTCCGCCTCGTCGGGCTGCCAGCGGGCGGCTTCGATCCGCACCCGGTAGCCCGCGCCGTCGTCGTCCGCCGTCCCGCGCACCGGGGTGCCCTCGAGCCGGTAGTGTTCCCAGGCGCGCCCTTCATGGCAGCGCGGGGGTTGTCCCGAGGACCGCAGGACCCGCCACCAGCACACCTCGGAGCCGCGTGCGGACATTACCGCGCCTACCTGGCGCGGGCCGCCGGCGTCGAGCAGTTCGGCTATGTCGCCATAGGAGAGCACGCGCCCGGGCGGTATGAGATCGGCCACAGCCAGCACCGCGTCGGCGTAGTCCCTGCGCATATCCAGTAGGGTACCGATGCCGGCGGCGCCGCCGCCAATCCCGGGAATGTCACCGCTCCCCGATAGGTTTGAGGCATGAACAGCTGGTATGAACTTCCCCGGGCGGCCTTCGACCTGGAGACCACGGGCCGGGACCCGCAGACCGCGCGGATCGTCACCGCATCCATCATCCTGGTCAACGGCCGGGGCGAAACCCTGCAGCACCACGAGTGGCTGGCCTGCCCCGAGATCCCGATCCCCGCCGAGGCGGCAGCCATCCACGGCATCACCAATGAACGCGCCCGGGCGGAGGGCGGGAACCCTGCCGCCGTCACGGCCGAGGTGGCCGAGGTGCTGGCCGGCATGTTCGCAGCCGGCATTCCCGTCCTGGCTTTCAACGCCTGCTACGACTTCACGGTCCTGGCCCGCGAATGCGAGCGCTTCGGCCTCACGGCTCCCCATCCGGTTCCCGTTATCGATCCGTACATCCTGGACAAGCAGGTGGACCGGTTCCGCCGCGGCAAGCGCACCCTCACCGCCATGGCCGAGCACTACGGCGTGGGGTTCGAGAACGCACACACCTCAGCGGCCGACGTCGCCGCCACCCTGTCCGTGGCGGCAGTCATGGCCGCGAAGTATCCGGAGCTGCAGTGCGATGCGCGCACCTTGCACGAGTCCCAGATCGGCTGGGCGGCAGGCCAGGCTGCCAGCTTCCAGGAATACCTGCGGCGCCGGGAGCCGGAAGCCGTGATCGACGGCAGCTGGCCGTTCCGTGCCGCACCGGACCACGCGCCCGGGTCCGTCCTCGACCCGGCCTGACCCCTCCGCGGCCGCCGTCCCGGCTCCTTCACGGGCCGTCACTTTGGCCGGAGCGCGGCGGCCACCATGCGATACTGGTTACTGTGTTTGGCGCTGATGGCGCCCCAGGCGTACCCGCGTTCCTACGCGCGCGTACCGTCTCGCGCCACGAGATTGGCAGGCACCCTCCGCACAGCCGGCATTTGGGCACGGCACAGAACCGTGCCCCCTTCCCCATGCTCCGGTCCGGCCATTGAACGCATATGACGAGGACGAATGATCACAGTTACCGACCTTCGCAAGGTCTACCGGCAGGGCGACCGCATGGTCACTGCACTGGACGGCGTGAGCCTGAGCGTGCCCAAGGGTTCGATCCACGGGATCATCGGCCACTCCGGTGCCGGAAAGTCCACCCTGGTCCGCTGCCTGACCCTGCTGGACCGGCCGACGTCGGGCTCGGTCACCATCGACGGCCGTGAGCTGACCGCTGTGAAGGACTCCGAGATCCGCGCGGCCCGCCGCCGGATCGGCATGGTGTTCCAGCACGCGAACCTCATGGACTCCCGCACCGCCGCCGCCAACATCGCCCACCCGCTGGAGCTGGTGGGCACGAAGAAGAGCGTCATCGACGCCCGGGTGAAGGAACTGCTGGCCCTCGTTGGCCTCGAAGGCAGCGCCGGAGCGTACCCCGCCCAGCTTTCCGGCGGACAGAAGCAGCGCGTGGGCATCGCCCGGGCACTGGCCTCCGATCCCGATGTGCTCCTGTGCGATGAGCCGACCTCGGCCCTGGACCCCAGCACCACGGACGACATCCTGGACCTGATCTCCGATCTCACCCGCCGCCTGGACCTGACGGTCCTGATCATCACGCACGAGATGAATGTGGTGAAGCGGATCTGCGATTCGGTATCCCTGCTCGAGGCAGGACGGGTGGTGGAACACGGCCCGCTGCGCGAGGTTGCCTCCGACCTGCGCGGCCGCCTGGCCAAACAGCTGATCCCGCTGCCCGTAACGCCGCCGTCGCCCGGCGGCCCGGTCCTGGAACTGCTCTTCACCGGCCAGACCACGTCGGACCCGGTGCTTTCCGCGCTCACCCGCCGGTTTGACACCGATGTAAACGTCCTTGCCGGCAGCGTCGAGCTGCTGGCCGGCACCCGCTTCGGACGGCTGCGCATCCAGTTGGACACGCACACCGACATGGCCGCCGTCCATGAATACCTCGCCCTGCAGGGCGTCACCGTGGAGGTGGCAGCATGAACTTCCTGACCGGACTCTTCGACAACCCCGGAATCACCAAGGCACTGCCCGAAGCCGTGCTTGAAACCCTCCAGATGGTCGGCATCTCCGGCTTCTTCACCCTGCTGATCGGCCTGCCGCTGGGCGTGTTCCTGCACGTCAGTGCGCCCGGGGGCCTGCTCCCGATGAAGGTCGTCAACCGGATTGTCAGCGACATCATCGTCAACATCACCCGGTCTGTACCCTTCGCCATCCTCATGGTCACCCTGATTCCGCTGGCACGCCTCATCACCGGGACCTCAATCGGGCCCGTGGCCGCCTCCGTTTCGCTGAGCATCGCGACCATCCCGTTCTTCGCACGGCTGGTGGAAAACGCGCTCCGCGACGTCACCGGCGGCAAGATCGATGCCGCCCTGGTGATGGGATCAACCAAGATGCAGGTGGTCACCAAGGTGCTGCTGCGCGAGGCCCTGCCCGGCCTCGTCGCTGCCCTGACCACCACGCTGGTGACCCTCGTGGGCTACTCCGCCATGGCCGGCATTGTCGGCGGCGGCGGTCTCGGCCGGCTGGCCTACAACTACGGCGTCCAGCGCTTTGACACGCAGGTCATGGTGGTCACGATCATCATCATCGTGGCCCTCGTACAGATCATCCAGCTTGCCGGCGATTTCGTTTCCCGCCGGGTGGACCACCGGTCCGCCGCGGGCACCGGCCGGCGCAGCCGTCCGGCCACTGCGGTCACCGACGCCGCCGCCGTTCCCCGGACCGGCACGGACCGCGAATTCGACAAGACCTCTGTCTAGTCTCCGTCTTCGGCAGTACGGGGCCCTGCCCCGGCGCTGCCGGATCTGCAGCCAGTAGCCGCTAGCTGCACCTTCCCCGGACAGCGGAGTTCCGCTTCCCGGGTCACGTGAAAGGAACGCACTCGATGCGTAAAGCACTTACCCTCGTTGCCACCGGTGTGGCTACGGCCCTGGCGCTGACGGCTTGCGGTGGATCCGATTCCGCCTCCAGCGCCGTGGACAGCCTTGACCCCGCAAACCCGGTAACCCTGACCGTGGGCGCCAGCCCCACCCCGCACGCCCGGATCCTCGAGTTTGTCCGTGACAACCTCGCCGAGGGCACCGGGCTGGAAATCGAGATCCAGGAGTTTGACGACTACGTCACGCCGAACATCTCCCTGAACGACGGCGACAGCGACGTCAACTTCTACCAGCACCTGCCCTACCTGGAATCCCAGATGGAAAAGCAGGGCTACGACTTCGAGCACGGCGCAGGCATCCATGTGGAGCCGTACGCCGCGTTCTCCGATAAGCACGACGACGTCTCCTCCATCAAGGACGGCGCCCGGGTGATGGTCACCAATGACCCCTCCAACCAGGCCCGTGCCCTGAAGATGCTTGAGGAGGCCGACCTCGTGAAGGACATCGCCGACGACTCCTCGGTGCTGACCCTCACGGAGGAACAGAACTTCAAGAACCTGGACTTCCAGGAAAACAACCCTGAGCTGCTGGTCAACGACCTGGGGGATCCCACCGTGGACCTCGCCATCATCAACGGCAACTACATCCTCGAAGCCGGGCTGAACACCGACGACGCCCTGCTGGTGGAATCCGCCGAGGACAACCCGTACGCCAACTTCCTGGTCTGGAAGACCGGCAACAAGGACGCACGGATCGACAAGCTCGAGGAACTGCTCCACTCCCCCGAAACCAAGGCCTTCATTGAAGAGACCTGGCCGAACGGCGACGTGACTGCCGCTTTCTAGGGCAGGACGACAAAAACCCCGCACTTCCCGTTTCAAGGGGAGGTGCGGGGTTTTTTACTGCCCTAAAAGCCGGGCCGGCCTTACGGCTGCGCCGCAGCCGCGGCCTGGGCGGCAGCCGGCAGCGCTGCGTAGATCCGGTTCATCGCGGCGTCGTCGTGGGCACCGGACAGGAACCAGGCCTCGAACACCGACGGCGGCAGGTACACGCCGGCGTCGAGCATCGAGTGGAAGAACGGCCGATACCGGAAGGCCTCCTGCGCCTGCGCCTGCTCGTAGTTGTGCACGCCGGTGGCGGACGTGCCGAAGGCGACGCTGAAGAGGCTTCCGGCGCGCTGGATGCTGTGGTCCACGCCGGCCTTGTCCAGTTCGGCGGACACTGCGGCGGAGAGCTCCGCGGAACGGGCGTCAACGTTGGCGTAGACCTCGGCGGTGGCGGCCTTCAGCGTGGCGACGCCGGCCGCCATCGCAATCGGGTTACCCGAGAGGGTGCCGGCCTGGTAGACCGGGCCCAGCGGGGCGAGGTAATCCATCACGTCTGCCCGGCCGCCCAGGGCTGCCACGGGCATGCCGCCGCCGATCACCTTGCCGAAGGTGAACAGGTCCGGCGTCCACGGTTCCGTTGCGTCGGCTGCGCCGCCGGTCAGGCCCCAGTAGCCGGCCGGTCCGGTGCGGAACCCGGTGAGTACCTCGTCGAGGATCAGCAGCGCGCCGTGCTCGGCCGTGATCCGGGACAGGGCGGCGTTGAAGCCCTCGTCCGGAGTGACCACGCCCATGTTCGCCGGGGCGGCTTCGGTGATCACGGCGGCAATGTTGGCGCCGTGCTCGGCGAACGCCTTTTCGACGGCGGACACGTCGTTGTACGGCAGTACCAGGGTTTCCGCGGCGGTCGCTTCGGTGACGCCCGCCGATCCGGGCAGCGCCAGGGTGGCCAGGCCGGAGCCGGCGGAGGCGAGCAGCCCGTCGAGGTGGCCGTGGTAGCAGCCGGCGAACTTGATGACCAGGTTCCGGCCGGTGTAGCCGCGGGCCAGCCGGATGGCGGTCATGGTGGCTTCGGTGCCGGTGGACACCATGCGCAGGCGCTTCACGCCGGGCACCCGGTCCATGACCAGCTGCGCCAGCTCGGCTTCGGCCGGGGTGGACGCACCGAAGGACAGTCCGTTGTCCACGGCTGCGTGGACGGCGGCCAGGACGTCCGGGTGGGAGTGGCCCACCAGCGCCGGCCCCCAGGAGCAGACCAGGTCCACGTATTCGCGGCCCTCGGAATCGGTGATGTACGGGCCCTTGGCAGAGACCATGAAGCGCGGCGTGCCGCCCACGGAGCCGAAGGCCCGGACCGGGGAGTTCACGCCTCCGGGCATCAGGGCCCGGGCGCGGTCAAAGAGTTCTTCGGACGAGGAGACAGGTGAGGACATTACTTGCTTTCCTTCAGCCAGGCCGCCAGATCGGTGGCCCAGTAGGTGAGAATCATGTTGGCGCCGGCCCGCTTGATGCCCAGCACGGACTCTTCGATGGCCCGGCGGCGGTCAATCCAGCCGTTGGCGGCGGCAGCTTCAATCATCGCGTACTCGCCGGAGATCTGGTAAGCGCCCACCGGCACCGGGGACATGGCGGCCACGTCGGCCAGCACGTCGAGATAGCTCATGGCCGGCTTGACCATCACCATATCGGCGCCTTCTTCGAGGTCCAGCTCCACTTCGAGGAGGGCCTCGCGGCGGTTCGAGGCGTCCATCTGGTAGGTCCGGCGGTCACCCTTCAGCTGGGAGTCCACGGCTTCGCGGAAGGGACCGTAGAACGCGGAGGCGTACTTCGCGGCGTAGGCGAACAGGGAGACGTCGGTGAAACCGGCGGTATCCAGGGCGTGGCGGATGACGGCGATCTGTCCGTCCATCATGCCCGACGGGCCCAGCACGTGCGCGCCGGCGCGGGCCTGCTCCACCGCCATCCGGCCGTAGATTTCCAGCGTGGCGTCATTGTCCACGACACCGTGTTCGTCCAGCACGCCGCAGTGTCCGTGATCGGTGAATTCGTCCAGGCAGACATCGCTCATGATGACGAGGTCGTCGCCGACTTCCCCGCGGACGGCCGCGATGCCGCGGTTGAGGATGCCGTTGGGATCGGTGCCCGCGCTGCCGACGGCGTCACGCTCGGCGGGGATGCCGAACAGCATGATGCCGCCGATGCCCAGCCCTGCCGCTTCCGAAGCAGCCTTCTTCAGGCTGTCCATGGTGTGCTGGACGACGCCGGGCATGGAGGTGAGCGGGTTGGGCTCGGTGATGCCCTCACGGACGAAGACCGGAAGGATCAGTTCAGCCGGATCCAGCCGGAATTCGGCGGTCAGCCGCCGCATGGCGGGGGTGGTGCGGAGGCGGCGGGGACGGTGCTGGGGGAAGCTCATGGGGATGGTTCTGCCTTCCGGTAATGATGGGGAACTAGGGAGTAGGACCCGTAGACATAGCAACGGAGAGTGCGTGGGCTATTCCCGCCGGCGTTGGCTGCTTCGCCACGGCAGCCGGCGCCGCACCCAGTTCACGCATCCGCGCAGCCGTGCTGTCGCCGATGGCCACCAGCAGCGTTCCGGCCGGTACCGGCACACAGCGCCGGACGAACCGTCGGGCGATGCTCGGGGAGGTGAGGACGACGGCGCGGCGTCCGGCCGGTGCCGACGCGGCGAAGGACTCGGGGTCCAGCAGTCCTCCCCCGGTCACCGCCGGGGTGAAGCGCACGCCGGTGGCCGGGTAGTCCACCGTGCAGTACGCGGTGACGGCGCGGACCTCCCAGCCCAGGGCGGTCAGTGCCTCATGCAGGGACGGGTCGGCAATATCGGCCTGCGGCAGCAGCACCCGCAGGTCGCCGCCCTCCGGATCCGACCCGGAGGGATCCGGCCAGGATGCGGCCAGGCCGCGGGCGGACTGGTCAGTGTCCGGCAGGAAATCGATATCGAAGCCGACTTCTTCCAGGGCCTGCCGCGTTCCGGCACCGACTGCCGCGATCCGGGTATCGGCGGGCACCAGGGCCTCGGGGCAGACGCCCAGCGCTGCACACCGGCGGGTCACGGCCCGAACGGTGGTGACACTGGTGAAGACCACCCAGGCGAACCGTCCGGCCTTCAACGAATTCAGTGCGCGGTCCAGCAGTGCGGTGTCCGCGGGGAACTGGAAATCGATCAGGGGCATCAGCGTCACCGACGCCCCGCAGTCCTGCAGTTCCCGGACCATGGCCGAAGCCCGGTCCGGGGTGCGTGGTAGGACAACGTTCAGTCCGGCGAGGTCCGGACCGTTGTGTCTGGCCGCCATCTCAGCAGCTCCGGAAGCGGGGCATCAGCTGGCAGGCAGGTCCGTGAGCTGCGCGGCGCCGGCCGCAAGCAGCTCCTCGGCAACCTGCACGCCCAAGGCGCGGGCGGCGTCTTCGGTGAGCTGCCCGGCAACGCCGGTGCGGCGCATCAGCCGGGTACCGTCGTCGCTGCAGACCACGGCTTCGAGCGTGATGCCTTCGGCTGCGACACTGGCCAGCGCACCGACCGGAGCCGTGCACCCTGCTTCAAGCCTGCCGAGCATGGCCCGTTCGGCTGCCACCGCAAGGCGGCTTTCGCGGTGGTCGTACGCGGCAAGTGCCGTCGCGAGCTGCCCTTCAACGGCGTCGTCCGCACGGCATTCCACGGCCAGCGCTCCCTGCCCGGGGGCGGGAAGCATCACGGCGGGATCAATGAACTCGGTAACCATGTTCAGGCGGCCCAGCCGGGCCAGGCCGGCGGCCGCCAGCACCACGGCGTCGAGGTCGCCGGGGGCGCCTTCGACCAGGCCGGCAACCCGGCCGAGGCGGGTATCCACGTTGCCGCGGATGTCCACGATCTCGATGTCCGGGCGGGCGGCCCGCAGCTGGGCTGCCCGGCGCGGGGAACCGGTGCCGATCTTCGCACCGGCGGGAAGCTGTGCCAGGGTCAGTCCGTCACGGGCACACAGCACGTCGCGGACATCCACCCGTTCCGGAATGGCGCCCAGGGCAAGGCCGTCCGCCGGGGAGGTGGGCAGATCCTTGAGCGAGTGCACGGCAACATCGCAGTCTCCGCGCAGCAGTGACTCGCGCAGCGCGGCAACGAACACGCCGGTGCCGCCGATCTGCGACAGGGCGGCACGGTTGATGTCGCCCTCGGTGCGCACGCGGACCAGTTCGACGTCGAAGCCGCCGAGCCCGGACAGTGCCTCGGCCACGGTGGTGGTTTGGGTGACGGCCAGGGCGCTGCCGCGGGTGCCGATCAGGACGGGCGAGTGCGCCACTACTGGACGCCCACTGTGGAATCGGCGCCTGCAATGGTCGGCTTTTCGCCGCGCAGGTTCGCGCAGCAGCCGGGGCGGCAGACGTCGTACCACGGACCGAGTTCGGTCAGGGCGGGGCGGATGGCGATGTTGTTTTCCAGGGTGCGTTCCTGCAGCAGGTCCACCAGGCCGGACACGAAGGTCTCGTGGATGCCCGGGGTCGGGGTGCGGTCAGCCGCCAGGCCCAGTTCCCGGCAGGTAGCCATGGCCTCGGTATCGAGGTCCCAGAGGACTTCCATGTGGTCGCTGACGAAGCCCAGCGGAACAATCACCACGCCGTTGACGCCCTTGGCGGGCAGTTCGGCAATCGCGTCGTTGATGTCCGGTTCCAGCCAGGGGATGTGCGGGGCGCCGGAGCGGGACTGGTAGACCAGCTGCCAGTCCAGGCCCGCGGCTTCGGGGATCCGGTCCATGATGGCGCGGGCGTTGGCCAGGTGCTGGGCAACGTAGGCGCTGCCTTCTTCGAACTCCCGGTCGCGCGGGCCGGAGGCTTCGGCGTCGGCGGTGGGGATGGAGTGGGTGGAGAAGAGGATCTCGATCTTCCCGTTTTCCACGCCCTGGGCCGCAAGCTGCTCGCGGACCTTCGCCACGGACCCGCGGACGCCTTCGATGAAGGGTTCCACGAAGCCCGGGTGGTCAAAGTACTGGCGGACCTTGTCCACGTGCAGCTTCTTGTCCAGGCCGGTCTTCAACAGGTTCATGCCCAGGTCTTCGCGGTACTGGCGGCAGCTCGAGTACGAGGAGTAGACGCTGGTGGTGACCATGAGGATGCGGCGGTGGCCGGCGTCGTAGGCCTCCTGCAGGACGTCCTTGATGTAGGGAGCCCAGTTCCGGTTGCCCCAGAGGACGGGGAGTTCGACGCCGCGGCGTGCCAGCTCTGCTTCCAGGGCAGCCTTCAGCGCACGGTTCTGCTCATTGATGGGGCTGATGCCGCCGTTGGCGCGGTAGTGGGTGGCCACTTCCTCCAGCCGCTCGTCGGGGATGCCGCGGCCGGCGGTGACGTTGCGCAGGAAGGGAATGACATCTTCCTGGCCTTCCGGACCGCCGAAGGAGGCCAGCAGGATGGCGTCGTAATGCTTCGGGGCCATGCGGCCGTTTTCGTCGACGCCCTCAAAGGGGTCGAAGGCAGGCTCGTTGGAAACAGCGGATGTCATTTGAGTACCTCGGCAACTTCGGCGGCCGGAATACGCCGGCCGGTATAGAACGGGACTTCTTCACGGACGTGGTTGCGGGCCTCGGTGGCGCGCAGGTGGCGCATCATGTCGACGAGGTCCACCAGGTTGGGGGCTTCAAGGCCCAGGATCCATTCCCAGTCGCCCAGGGCGAAGGAGGCCACGGTGTTGGCCAGGACCTGGGGGAATTCGCGGCCGAGCATGCCGTGGTCGCGCAGCATCTTGCCGCGTTCCTCGGCGGGCAGCTGGTACCACTCGTAGGAGCGGACAAACGGGTAAACGCAGATCCAGGTCTCGGGATCGATGCCCCGGGCGAAGGACGGCCAGTGGTTCTTGGAGAACTCCGCGTCGCGGTGCACGCCCATGGCGGACCAGGCGATCTCGGTGCCGGCAAACAGCTCGGACCGGCGGATCTGCCGCAGGGCCGCCTGCAGCGCTTCCGGCGCGCTGCCGTGCAGCCACACCATCACGTCGGCATCCACGCGCATGGCGGAGACGTCGTACAGGCCGCGGAGCGTGACGTTGCTGGCTGCCAGGTCCTTGGTCAGGGCCTCGAAGGCATCAACTGCACCGTTCGAGACCGGCGCTTTCGGCATGGAGGACCGCTTGAAAACGGTCCAGAGGGTAAAGAACTGTTCGTCGTTGCCGGCCGTTCCGGCGGCGCTGCGGTCCATCGTCTCACTCATGTTTAACAGTCTGCCCTTTGCGTATAGGTAAGTCGAAACACCGCACTTCTACAAAGTGTAGAAAGTGCGGAAGATCACAGCAGTGCGTTGGCGAGCGCTGCCATTCGGGTGCGGGTGTCGGCGGTGACCGCGGCCAGTCCGGTTCCGGCCAGCCAGGCTCCCACCGCTTCCAGTCCGGGCGATTCGGCCACCGCCGCGCGGACGGCGTCCACCCGGTCCTTATGCCCTACGGCGGCGGAGGGCAGTGCGCCCACCCACCGGACCACGTCCCACCCGACGACGTCGTCGGCCTTGATGCGCACCTGCAGCAGACCGGACGCGTCGGCCACGGCCTGGCGGAAGAGGTCGTCGTCGGCGCGGGCCACGTGCGAGGGTTCCGCTGCGGGGTCCTCCGGCGAGAGCGCCCGCCCGTAGGAAAGGCGCAGCACATGCGTGCCCGGGCCGGTGGAATCGGCGAGCCACTGCCATTTGGCGGTGGCGTGGGTCATTGCCTTCGCATCGATGCCGTCCACTTCCCTGGACACCAGGACGCCGGTGCCGCGCGGCATGGCGTCCAGTTCCGGCAGGTCCACCACCAGGGTTACCAGGGCAACCCCCGGTCCCGGCTGCGGACGATAGGCCGCCACCTCGGGCAGCGCGGTGGCCAGGAGGTCAACAGCTGCCGGGCCTTCGGCCGCCACCACCACGGCGTCGGCTGCCAGTTCCGGCCCGCCGCTGCAGTGGATCCGCCACCCTTCGGCACCCCTGGCAAGGGATTCGGCGCGGATGCCGGAGCGCAGGCGGGCACCGGAGGTTTCCAGATCGGCGACCAGCGCTTCGGTCAGCCGGCCCATTCCGCCGTCGAGTCCGGCCACGGCCGAACCGGCAGGGGCCGCCGCGCGCATCGCGCCGACCGCCGCCCCCAGGGAGCCGTGCCGGGAGATCGCAGAGCGCAGGCCCGGTGCCACGGAGTCGACGTCGAGCACGTCGGGGTCGGAGGAATAGACGCCGCCGACCACCGGAGTGACGAGCCTGCGAAGCACTGCTTCACCCATTCGGGCCCGCACCACTTCCCCCAGGCTCATGGACGGGCGGCGGCTCAGGTTACCCACCGGCAGGACCTTGTCCATGGCTGCCCGGGCGGCTCCCGCGCGGCCCAGGGCACGGACAATGTCAGGATGGCGGGGGTCTGCGGGAATACCGAGCAGGCCGCTGCTCGGCATCTGCTGTGCTCCCGACGGCAGGTCCTGGGCGGCCAGCTGCAGCCATGACCCGGCCGGATTGGGCAGGACCACCGCGTCTGCCAGGCCAAGTTCCCCCACCAGGTCCGGAACGGCCGGTGACCGCGTGGCGAAGGATTCCGCGCCGCTGTCCAGCTGCACGCCGGCCACCTCGTGCCGGCCGACGCAGCCGCCGAACCGGTCCGAGGCCTCCACCACGGTCACCTGGACGCCTGCGCGCTGCAGGTCCCGGGCTGCGATGAGGCCGGAAATGCCGCCGCCTATAACAACGGCCGTGGGACCGCTCGGGACCGGGCCGCCTGCGGATTCCGCCTTTGCGGCTTTTTCCGGCTTGGTGAGGAAACGGTGGGGCATGCCTACGGCTCCACAGAATGGATCAGTTCGACCACCCGCGTCAGGACGCCGGCGTCGGTTTCCGGCGGCACGCCGTGGCCCAGGTTGACCACGTGGCCGGGAGCGTCCGCGCCTGCAGCAAGGACCTCGCGGACGTGTGCTTCGAGGATGTCCCACGGGGCGCTCAGCAGTGCCGGGTCAATATTGCCCTGCAGCGGCGTCGTGCCGCCGAGGCGGCGGTTGGCTTCGTCCAGCGGCAGCCGGTAATCCACGCCGACAACGTCCACGCCGACGTCGCGCATGGCCACCAGCAGCTCGGACGTGCCGGTGCCGAAATGCACCAGCGGGGCGCCGAGGCCGCGCACATGGTCCAAGGCACGGGAGGAGGCAGGCGCTACGTGCTTGACGTAGTCGGCCAAACCAAGGGAACCGGCCCAGGAGTCGAAGAGCTGGCCGGCGCTGGCGCCTGCTTCCAGCTGCGCGCGCAGGAACATTCCGGACGCGTCGGCGGCCCAGGCGGTCAGCGCCTGCCAGGCATCGGGATCAGCGTGCATCATGGTGCGCGGGCCGAGGTGGTCGCGGGACGGCTTGCCCTCGACCATGTAGGCGGCCAGGGTGAACGGCGCGCCGGCGAATCCGATCAACGGCTTGGAACCAAGCTCGGCAACCGTCAGCCGCACGGCTTCCCGGATCGGTTCCAGGGCCTCTTCGGTCAGCCGCGGCAGGGCGGCGACGTCGGCGGCGGTACGCACCGGACTGCCCAGCACCGGTCCGACGCCGGGAACGATGTCTACGTCCACGCCGGCCAGTTTCAGCGGAATAACGATGTCGGAAAAGAAGATGCCCGCATCCACGTCGTGCCGGCGCACCGGCTGCAGGGTGATCTCCGCCGCCAGCTCGGGCCGGAGGCAGGATTCCAGCATGCCGATCCCCTGCCTGGCTTTCAGGTACTCGGGCAGGGACCTGCCGGCCTGACGCATAAACCACACCGGGCGGCGGGCGGGGGTTCCGCCGCGGTACGCGGTGATCAGGGGGGAATCGGCCGTCCGGCCGTCCAGCAGCGGGTGCGTGGCGCTAAGAGTCATACCTTGATTCTCCCCAAAATCGGGGACAAGCCATAACCGGGCCCCTTCCGGCGGCCGCAGTGGCGCTTCTCACACCCGTGAGGGGCCAATTCCGGCAGTGCGATTGAAGGTATCCTCCCGGGCGTGGCTAGTATTGACCTACTGTGGTTCTACTTTCCCTCATTGCTACGCACACCGACGTAGACCTGGAGACTGTCGCCCGGCTGAGCGCCGGCGCATCCGAGGTCTCGTCTTCGCTGGTCGATTCCGGAACCGCCGTCTCCGGCTCCGTTGTCCTCGCTACCTGCAACCGGCTGGAGGTGTATTGCGAAACCGGTTCGGAAGCGGACATTGAAGCCGCCCGTTCCGCCGTTGTTGCAGAAATCAGCCGGCACTCCGGCATGAGCGAAGACCTGGTCTCCCGCTCCTTTGCCACGAACACCGGCGAGTCCGTTCCCCAGCACCTGTTTGCCGTCGGCGCGGGCCTGGATTCCGCCGTCGTCGGCGAACGCGAAATCGCCGGCCAGGTGCGCCGGGCACTGATTGAAGCCCAGGAGAGCGGAACCGCCAGCGGCGGCCTCACCCGCCTATTCCAGACCGCTTCCCGCACCGCCAAGGACGTCGGCGCCCTTACAGCCCTCGGTAAACGGGGGCTTTCCATTGTTTCGGTTGCCCTGGGCCTGGCCACGGACCTGTCCGAGGACCGCGACTGGTCCCGGAAGTCGGTGGTCGTGTTCGGCACCGGTGCCTACGCCGGCGCCACCATGGCCCTGCTCAAGGAGCGGGGCTGCACCGACATCAGTGTCTACTCCTCCTCCAACCGCGCAGAGTCCTTCGCCGCCTCCCGCGGCGGGAAGCCCCTGACCCGTTCGTCCCTGCCCGAGGCACTGACCCGGGCCGACGTCGTCATCGGCTGCAGCGGCAGCGACAGCCAGGTCAGCGCCGAAGATGTCCGCCGCGTCCGTGCAGCGGCCGGCAAGCCGCTGATCATCATTGACCTTGCCCTGACACATGACTTCGATCCGGCCGTCCGCGAGATCGACGGCGTCGAGCTGATCACCCTGGAGTCCGTCCGGCTGGCCGCACCGGCCGAGCAGGCCGAATCGCTGAAGCAGGCGAGCACCATCGTCGCCGATGCCGCGAAGAACTTTGCGAAGCAGCAGCTCAGCCGCGAAATGGACTCAGCCATCGTCGCCCTGCGCCGGCACACCCTGGACGTGCTGGAATCGGAGCTGGAGAAGGTCCGCGCCCAGCACGGGTGCACCGGAGCGGCACAGGAAGTGGAGTTCGCCATGCGCCGCATGGTCAAGCAGCTGCTCCACGTTCCCACCGTCCGCGCCCGGGAACTGGCCGCAAGCGGCCAGCAGGAGGACTACATCCGGGGCCTTGAGGCCCTGTACGGGATCACGGTGGAGCGCAGCGACGACGCGGCGCCCGCCAAGCGTGCCGGTTCCCCTGCCGACGACGGCGCCGCCGGCTCGGATGACGACGCCGAGTCGAAGTCCGCGTAGGGATCCTCAGTAGACCGGCTTCTCCGGTTCCACCCGGCGTACCCACTCCAGGATGCCGCCGGTGACGTTGTAGACCTCCGGATAGCCGACGCGGCGCAGGTAGGCCGCGACCTCGGCGGACCGCGCCCCTGACTTGCAGTGCACGTATACCGGCCGTCCCGGCTCCGGCCGGAACTCCCCCGCCAGCACGGCACCCCGCGGCGCCAGCCGGGCGCCGTCGATGCGGACAATGTCATGTTCCCCCGGCTCCCGGACGTCCAGCAGTTCGAAGTCCCGGAACCCGGCCGAGCGTTCTGCCAGCAGGTCCCGCAGCACGGCCACGTCCACTTCCGCCCCGGCGGGTGCAGGCTCCGCCGGCGCAAGGCCGCAGAATGCCTGGTAATCACTGAGCGCCGTCACGGGCAGGGCCTCCGGGTCCCGCCGGACCTTCAGCTCGCGCCAGCTCATCTCCAGGGCGTTGAAGACCAGGACCCGGCCCAGCAGGGTCCGGCCCGTTCCGGTGATCAGCTTGATGGCCTCATTGACCATGACCGAGCCGATCTGCGCACAGAGCACCCCGAGCACGCCCCCTTCCGCGCAGGAAGGAACGGAACCGGCCGGCGGCGCCTGCGGGAACAGGTCGCGGTACGTGGGACCGTATTTGCCCCAGAACACGCTGACCTGCCCGTCGTAGCGGAGGATCGACCCCCACACGTACGGCTTGCCCAGGATTTCCGCGGCGTCGTTGATCAGGTAGCGGGTGGCGAAATTGTCCGTGCCGTCCACAATCAGGTCATAACCGGAAAAGATCGCCAGGACATTGGAGTTGTCCAGCCGCTCGCGGTGCAGGACCACCTGGACCAGCGGATTCAGCTCCGCCACGGAGCGGGCCGCGGACTCCGCCTTGGGGGTGCCGACGTCGGATACGCCGTGGATGACCTGGCGCTGCAGGTTGGAGACATCCACGACGTCGTCGTCGACAATGCCGAGCGTGCCCACGCCCGCCGCAGCCAGATAGAGCAGCGCCGGGGAGCCCAGCCCGCCGGCCCCCACCACCAGCACCCTCGCGTTCTTCAGCCGGCGCTGTGCCGTGGGCCCGAACCCGGGGATGATGAGGTGGCGCGAGTAGCGTTCGGTTTCGTCGCGGGTGAGGTCCGCGCCGGGCGCCACCAAAGCAGGTAGTTCCCCGACAGGGGCGGATGCACTTGCTAAGGTCATGAAGTCCAATCTAAGCCACAGGTATGGCGGTGGGACCTGTCGCTTCGAATACCCGCGGGTAAACTAAGGGTCATTGTCCGTGCAGCTAAGGGCTCCGGAACTGTTGAGAGGTCCACCAGTGAGTAACCAGGCAGCCGGCAAACCGGTTCGACTCCCCCGGGAGGAACGCCGCCGGCAGCTGCTAAGCGCAGCGCAGGAAGTGTTTGTCAGTAACGGCTTCCACGGTGCGGCCATGGACGAGATCGCCGAAGCGGCGCACGTCAGCAAACCCGTGCTCTACCAGCACTTCCCCGGCAAGCGCGAGCTGTACATGGCCCTGCTGGACAACCACCTGAACACGCTGACGGAGTTTCTGCGCACCGCCTTGACCTCCACCACGGATAATAAGCTTCGGGTGCGGGAAACCATGCGGGCCTATTTCCGTTTCGTGGCGCAGGACAGCCAGGGGCACCGGATGGTTTTCGAATCCGACCTCACCAATGACGCCGAGGTCAGCGCCCGTATTGAGGAATTCAATGCCCGCTTCGCCAACAGCATTGCCGGCGTCATTGCCGAAGACACCAAGCTTTCCCACCTCGAGGCCACCCTGCTCGGCCGCGCCCTGGCCGGAATGGCGCAGGTGAGCGCCCGATACTGGCTGGAAACCGACGGCGGCCTGGACATCGATGCGGCAAGCGAGCTGGTTTACCGTTTAGCTTGGCGCGGAATCAGCCGGTTCCCCAAGGAGATCTAGAGTAGATTTCGATCAGTTCTTAAATCGTTAATCAGGAGGCACCACGGTGGAAGTAAAAATCGGCATTCAGAATGTAGCCCGCGAAATTGTCTTCGAATCCAGCCAGAGCGCTGATGAGGTCGCCGACGCAGTGGAGCAGTCCCTCGCCAACGGCGCCCTGCTCCGGCTCAAGGACATCAAGGGCCGGCTGATCGTGGTTCCCGGTGCATCCATCGGCTACGTCGAGATCGGTGCCGAGGAAGTCCGCCGCGTCGGTTTCGGCGCCCTCTAACCCGCCGCTTCCATGCTTAGCCTGGTCCTGGTCACGCTGACCGCCGTTGCCGCGGGCTTCGCGGTCTGGGCTGCGGACCGCCGCCGCGCCTTCTACGGCGCGCTGCTGCTCCCGGGCATTTCCGTATGTGCTGCGCTCATCACATGGCTGGTACTGCGCGCGGCCGGAGTTACCGCTTTCGAAGCGGACTGGATCGGCTGGGCCATCCCGGTGGCGGTGTCGATCCTGGCGCCGCTCGTGGCGGCCGTACCGATCGGACGCAGCCGCGCCAAGGCGGACACAGAGGAGACGGAGCGCATCCTGCGCCTGTAGGTCCCCTTGGACCGGGAACCGGCAACGGATCTGCTGGACCTGCAACAAAACGAAGAAAGGGCGGTGCTATCGCACCGCCCTTTCTTCGTGTCCCACGTGGTCCGTTCGCGGGTACGGCGACGGGGATTACGGGGATTACGGCACGGCATAATAGGGCCGCGCCTGCGGGACGGCAGGCGGCACCATCCGGGCCAGTTCGCTTGCGAACACGCGGGCCGCCACCCGGTGTCCTTCCGGGCTCAGGTGCCTTCCGTCCGGCCGCAGTGTGCCGTTCAGTCCATACCGCGCCCACCAGTCCCCCGGGGTAAGGAAACCAATTCCCTGTTCGGCGGCCACGGCGGCGAGCACCCGGTCCACCTCGCTGCGTGGTCCCGTGCCGTCACCGATGACCCCCACCATGACAATCCGGACGGACGGGTAGCTTTGCCGCAGGTCGCGGATTAGCCGGAGCGCTTCCGCACGGATATCTGCGGCTGGATGGGCGGTGTCATTACCGCCGCCCTGAAGCACGATCAAACGCGGCGTACCCCACGGGAGCAGCCACTGTTGGGCCTCCAGCGCCCGGGCATATCCGGCCACTGTGCTGTTCCCCTGGACGTACCCGGTTCCGCCTGAACCCCTGATGATGGCAGGGTACCCGGCCTGTTCCAGCCCCTGCCCCACCCAGGTATCCGGCCCGGCCTGCGAGTCACCGATCACCAGGGCAGAGTCCTCCACTCCCGGAACTACGGACATCATCCGGCCGGTCTGGGGCATGTAAACCAATGATCCGGCAGCCGGAGCCGTGGTGGGAGCCGTTTCGCTCTCCGCAGGTCCGCTCACCGCCGGCTTAGGCAAGGCTTCAGCAGAGGCAGCGTCACCCGACGGAAGCGCCGGCCCCGTCCCGCCGGCTCCGGGGTCCGGCCGGGCAGCCGCTGCCACGGCCAGAAACAGGACCGCGAAAACGACGACGGCCAGGGCACCCCGCACCCACTTCCGTGTTGCTTTCCCCCGCACTAGGTTCCCCCTGCAGCCCGTTTCCGGCCGCAGCCAGCGTATCCGTACGGGGGAAGCGTACCGCAGGGCTAAGCCGTCAGGCCGAGGAGGTTCATCCGCTTTGAGTGGTTTCGCGTCAGCTGCGCCGTGAGCGACTTGATTTCGGCGTCGACGGCGTCCTGGCCGCCGTCGTCGAACAGCCCGCCCAGGAAGGCCCGTTCAATCAGGACCCGCTGGGCCTGGGTCAGGGCTTCGCCGACCAGCCGGCGGCCCCAGAGTGCCAGCCTCGAGGCCAGCCGCGGGTCGTCCGCGAGGGCCTCCCGCAGCCTGCCGAGCAGGATTTCGCCGGGCTGCTCCGTAGCCTTGAGGCCCTGGAACAGGCTGTTCGTTTCGGCATCCAGCCGGGACGCCACCGCGGAGTAGAAATCGTCGGAAATGGCGTCCGTGACGTAGAACTTCATCAGCGACTCGTACCAGTCCGCCGGCCGGGTGCGGTCGTGGAACGCGTCCACGGAGGGTTGGAAGGGGCGCATGGCCTCTTCGGGGTCCGCTCCCATGGCGCTGAGCCGGGCACAGATCAACTCGAAATGCGCGTATTCATGCACCGCCAGGCGTCCGAGCGTGGCACGGTCATGCAGTGTGGGGGAAAACCGGGCATCGGAAGACATCCGTTCAAACGCCGACAGCTCGCCGTAGGCGATAGCCCCGAAAAGATCCGTGAGGAACCGCTGATACGTCTCGCCGAAGTGCTGCGGGGCCGCCCCGGGAGCGGCCGGATGATCCGAATGGTGCCCGTTAGTCATACCCGCCAGCGTACCTGCAGGCGCGGCCCGGGACCGCGCCGTAACCGCGCCGGGTCCCCGGATGCGCGGCGATCAGCGGCTGGCAGGTAGACTGGAAAGGTAGAAACTGGATGCCCGGTCGTCTGTCGTATGAATTGTCATGAGAAGTGGCATAAGAAGTGTCATTTTGTTGCTGTATTGACCAGACCCGCAAACCCTACGCGATCTTGAATTATCGGCCGCCGCCGTGGCCAATGGAGCACAGGCGGCCCGCAGTTGTTAGCCCGCGATCGGCTTCCGCTGGACGCACCGCGTGCGTGCCATCCGCTCCGTAATGGGCTGTAACAGCCACTCGTCGAGCCTGGCGCCCCCGCGCTGCCTAAACTGAACGGTATTTAATTGAACACTGAACTTTCCCAGGTTGATGACGATCGTCATCTCACTGCCGATGACAGCACCGAAGCACTGACCGTTGCGGACACCCTGGCCGTCAAGGCCGACGCCGCGGAAATCCCCGAACTGACGTTCGCAGATTTCGGTGTCCGGTCGGACATCGTCGAATCCCTCGCCGACGCCGGCATCACGCACCCCTTCCCCATCCAGTCGATGACCCTGCCCGTTGCGCTCAGCGGCCACGACATCATCGGCCAGGCCAAGACCGGCACCGGCAAGACCCTCGGCTTCGGCATCCCGGCACTGCAGCGTGTGGTGGGCCCGGAAGACAAGGGCTACGCCGAACTCGCCGTCCCCGGCGCACCGCAGGCCCTGATCGTGGTCCCCACCCGTGAACTGGCAGTCCAGGTGGCGGGCGACCTCACCACCGCCGCCCGCCGGCGCGGCGCCCGCATCGTCACCATCTACGGCGGCCGTGCCTACGAGCCGCAGACGGAGGCCCTGGCCGCCGGCGTCGAAATCGTGGTCGGCACCCCGGGCCGCCTGATCGACCTCTACAACAAGAAGCACCTCTCGCTGAAGAACGTGCGGCTGGTGGTACTTGACGAGGCCGACGAGATGCTGGACCTCGGCTTCCTGCCCGACGTCGAAACGCTGATGGCTGCCACGCCCGCCGTGCGCCAGACCCTGTTGTTCTCGGCCACCATGCCCGGCGCCGTCGTGTCCATGGCCCGCCGCTACATGACCAAGCCCACCCACATCCGGGCTGCGGATCCCGACGACGAGGGCCTGACCAAGAAGGACATCCGCCAGGTGGTCTACCGGGCGCACAACCTGGACAAAGCCGAAGTGGTTGCCCGCATCCTGCAGGCACGCGGCCGCGGCCGCACCATCATCTTCACCAAGACCAAGCGCACGGCCGCCAAGCTGTCCGAGGAACTCGTGGACCGCGGCTTCGCCGTCGCCGCCATGCACGGTGACCTGGGCCAGGGCGCCCGTGAGCAGGCCATGCGCGCTTTCCGCAATGAAAAGGTGGACGTGCTGGTGGCCACCGACGTCGCCGCGCGCGGCATCGACGTCGACGACGTCACCCACGTGATCAACTACCAGTGCCCCGAGGACGAGAAGACCTACCTGCACCGCGTTGGCCGCACCGGCCGCGCCGGGCACAAGGGCACCGCAGTGACGTTCGTGGACTGGGACGATGTGCCCCGTTGGGGCCTGATCAACAAGGCCCTGGGCCTGGACCAGGCGGAACCGGTGGAAACCTATTCCTCCTCCCCGCACCTGTACACCGACCTGGATATCCCCGAAGGCACCAAGGGACGCCTGCCGCGCAACAAGCGCACCCATGCGGGCATTGATGCCGAAAAGATCGAGGACCTGGGCGAGACCGGTAAATCCGGCGGCCGCAGCAACTCCTCGAGCCGTGAAGGCAGCCGTTCCGGTTCCGGCCGGGATGCCGGATCCCGCGGCGGCAACCCCCGCGGCGGAACACGCGACGGGTCACGCGACGGATCGCGGCGCAGCAGCGCCCGCTCCGGCGAGGCACGGACCGCGGAGTCCCGCCCGGCTGAAACCCGCCCGGCTGAAACCCGGACCGCGGCACCTGCGGCGGACGGTGCAGCCTCGGACCGCCCGCGCCGCAGCCGGACCCGCCGCCGCAACGGCGAGGTTGTTCCCAAGACCGGCCCGGCCGCCGAATAGCGCCGACGTAGGCCTGCATGAGCAACCCTGTATGGACGCCCGACGGCGGGTCGCTGGTGGTACACGCGGATAACGCGGAGTTCCTCCCGACCCTGCCGGACGGCTCCTTCACCATGATTTACGTGGACCCGCCCTTCAACACCGGGCGGTCCCAGCGCCGGCAGCAGACCACCATGGTCCGCAGCGCCGACGGCAGCGGCGACCGGATCGGTTTCAAGGGCCGCAGCTACAGCACGGTCAAGGGCCTGCTCTCCAGCTACGACGACGCCTTCGAGGATTACTGGGCGTTCCTGGAACCCCGGCTCGCGCAGGCCTGGCGCCTGCTGGCCGACGACGGCACCCTGTACGTGCACCTCGATTACCGAGAGGTGCACTACGCGAAGGTCATGCTGGACGCCTTGTTCGGCCGGGACTGCTTCCTGAACGAAATCATCTGGGCCTACGACTACGGCGGCCGGGCGAAGAACCGGTGGCCGGCCAAGCATGACAACATCCTGGTCTATGTAAAGAACCCGGATTCGTACCACTTCGACAACGCCGAGGTGGACCGGGAACCGTACATGGCCCCGGGCCTGGTGACGCCCGAAAAGGTGGCACTGGGCAAGCTGCCCACCGATGTCTGGTGGCACACCATCGTTTCCCCCACCGGCCGCGAGAAGACCGGTTATCCCACCCAGAAACCCGAGGGCCTGCTTCGGCGTGCCGTCGCGGCCAGCAGCCGGGAGGGCGACTGGGTCCTGGATTTCTTCGCCGGGTCCGGAACGCTCGGCGCCGTTGCGGCCAAGCTGGGCCGGAAGTTCGTGTGCGTAGACGCCAATCCGCAGGCGATCGACGTCATGGCCCGGCGGCTTGGTTCGGCGGCCACCGTGGTCTCCGCCGAAACGGGTTCACCGCTTCCTGCCGCCGGCCCCTAAGGTCCGCGCCGCGCCGTCGTCCGCTTTGCCGGCACGGCGGCGTGCCTGCGCTGACTACCGCGGCAACGGGCCGACGACGGCGGTGCCGGTCCCGAGCGCGGCTATCCGTTCCAGTACCGCCGGCTCCGTGGTGAACTCACCCAGGAGGTTCGGTTTCCCGGTCCCGTGGTAGTCGCTGGAGCCGGTGACGAGCAGGTCATTGTCCTTCGCCAGCCTGCGCAGCCATTCCCTGCCCTGGTCTGGATTGTCCCGGTGGTTGACCTCCACGCCCAGCAGCCCGGCGTCGATCATTTCGGCGAAGGTCTCCTCTCCCACCACCCGGCCGCGGGAGGACGCCACCGGGTGCGCGAAGACGGGGACTCCGCCGGCCTGCCGGACCAGTGCCACTGCCCGTGCCGGATCCGGCGCGTAATGCGCCACGAAGTACGGCGACCGCGCGGTCAGGATGCCGCTGAAGGCCGCCGACCGGTTCGGGACCACGCCCGCGGCTACCAGTGCATCGGCAATGTGGGGCCGTCCGATGGTTGCTCCCGGCGCCACCTGCGCCTGCACCGAGTCCCAGTCAATGGGGAAATCCTCCGCCAGCCGCTGCACCATCAGTTCGGCCCGGGTGACCCGGGCTGCGCGGGACCGGGCGATCTCCTCAAGCAGTCCCGGATGGGCCGGATCATGCAGATAGGACAGCACATGGACGCTGATCCCCTCGCTGCTGCGGCAGGACACCTCCATACCCGGCACAAAAGTGATGCCGCGCTCCTGGGCGGCAGCGGCGGCCTCGGCCCAGCCCGCCGTCGTATCGTGATCGGTCAGCGCAATGGCATCCAGCCCGGCCTTCGCAGCGGAGGCGATAACATCTGCCGGCTGCTCGGTGCCGTCGGAGACGCAGGAATGGGTGTGCAGGTCAATTCTCACGCTTTCAATCTACGCCTCCGGACGGCAGGTTCCCTGCCGGTCCGCCCGCACCGGAAAGGTCGGGTATCCCTGGGTGTTTTGCCCCTCCCGGCCGCAGTGAGACGATGGAGTGGTGACTACTGAAGCGAATTCGACGACATCCCTGCCCGAGCCCTCCGAAGGCCAGCCGCTCGAAGACCGGGTCAACAACCGGTCCCAGCGGCCCTCCTCCGAAGCCTTCAAGAAGTTCATGTCCTCCGGCTGGGCCGCGGAATCCGGCGAACTTCCCGAACCCGACGCCGTGGCACCCTTCGCCGCGCGCCGCCGCCGCGCCCTTTCCGAGCGCTTCCCCGGGGAACGGCTGGTTATCCCGGCCGGCCCGCTGAAGGTCCGCTCGAACGACACGGATTACCGTTTCCGTCCGCACTCCGGCTTTGCGCACCTGACCGGCCTCGGCGTGGACCGCGAACCGGATGCCGTGCTCGTGATGGAGCCCACCGAACCCGGTGCGGGAGACGACGGCGGCAACCACACCGCCGTACTGTATTTCCGCCCGCTCGCCGGCACGGACAGTGACGAGTTCTACTCCAACGCACGCTACGGCTCCTTCTGGATCGGTGACCGGCTCGGCCTGGCGGAGATCAGCGCACTGATCGGCCTGCCCACCCGGCACCTCAACGAGGCAGAGACCGCCATCACCAACAACGTCGGAGACCCGCAGTTCGGCGGCATCTCGGTACGGCTGCTGCGCAGTGTCGATGAAATGGTCGATGCGCTGGTGGATACCGTCCGCTACAACACCGCCCTGGACCCGGAAAACGCCGACCTCAGCGCATTGGACGCCCTCGACGGCGAACTGACCGAAGCCCTGTCCGAACTCCGCCTGGTCAAGGACGAATGGGAGATCGAGCAGATGAAGGCCGCTGTGGCCGCCACGGTCAACGGCTTCACCGAAGTGGTCAAGGAACTCCCCCGCGCCATCTCCCACCCGCGCGGCGAACGCGTCGTCGAAGGCGCGTTCTTTGCCCGGGCACGCGAAGAGGGCAATGACCTTGGCTACGACACCATTGCCGCCTCCGGCAACAACGCCACGGTCCTGCACTGGATCCGCAACAACGGCGCCGTCCACGCCGGCGATCTGCTGCTGCTCGACGGCGGCGTGGAGGCCGAAAGCCTTTACACCGCCGACATCACCCGCACCCTGCCCGTCAACGGAACCTACACCGAGGTCCAGCGCCGGGTGTACCAGGCAGTACTCGACGCCGCCGACGCCGGCTTCGAGGCCGCCAAGCCGGGCGCCAAGTTCCGCGACGTCCACGCTGCAGCCGTCAAGGTCCTGGCCGAACGCCTGGACAGCTGGGGCCTGCTGCCGGTGCCGCTCGAGGAAGCGCTGTCCCCCGAAGGCCAGCAGCACCGCCGGTGGATGCCCCACGGCGTCAGCCACCACCTCGGAATGGACGTTCACGACTGCGCCCAGGCCCGGGCCGAGCTGTACCTGGACGGCACCATCACCGAGGGCATGGTCTTCACCATCGAACCGGGCCTCTACTTCAAGGACACCGACCTCTCGGTGCCCGAGGAATACCGCGGCATCGGCGTACGGCTTGAGGACGACGTCCTCATCACCGCCGACGGTCCCGTGAACCTCAGCGACGCGCTGCCGCGTAACCCGGACGACGTCGAGGACTGGATGGCCGGCATCTACGCTGCCGAGTAACCTCCGGTTTCACCTCTAGGCAAAAGGTCCGCATCCCCGAAAGGGATGCGGACCTTTTTGCGTACCGGGGGATGCTGTCCGGCAGCTTCCCCGGACCGGAGACTGCGATTCGTCGCGATCCCTGCGGTTTGTCCGGACCGCTTCGGTTTGTCCGGTTCCCTGCGCCGCGCAGCGCAGGGTACCCGACAAACCGATGGGCCATACCCAATCCGAAGCGAAGGTACGAAAAAGGCCCGCACCCTGGGGGTGCGGGCCTCATGCGATGAAGCGAGGGACCTAGTGGCGGGGCTGCTCCGGCTGGTCTGAACCCTGCGGAGAACCCGGATCCTGCCCGGGTGCGGCCGGCTGCGGAGCGGAAGGCTGCACTGCGGCCTGTTCCGGAGCGGAAGGCTGCGGTGCGGTCTGTTCGGGTGCGGCAGGCTGCGCCGGACGGCGGACACCGTACTGCGGGCGGCCGTCCGGAAGGTCCGGGAACTGGCCCCGCGGAGTCGCGGGTTTAGCCGCCGGGCCTGCCCCTGCGGGTGCCTGGCTGCCGGCATCGGCCGGGGCCTGCCCTGCGGGATCGGAGTCCGGAGCGGGCTGGCCGTACGGGTTGGCCCAGCCGGAGGGCCGTTCCGGTGCCTGCGGTCCGCCTGCGGGCGGACGCATCGGCTCATGGCGCCGGGCAGCGGGTGCCTGCGGGTGGCCTGCCTGGCCGACCATCGGCAGCCGGTGCAGCAGTTGCCGTGCGTCATTGGCCGCCTCGGGGGCAACAATAACGTCGTAGCTGGTGGCAATCACCTGGCTGGTGGAGGTGAAGTCCCTGCGCCCGCGCTGCAGGGCGTAGGCCAGAACCCCGAAGAGGACCCAGAAGACGGCACCGAGGGCCATGGACGGAAGGATGGAGATCGCTGCGGCGCTGCCCCCGAACAGCATCAGTGCCAGCCCGACAAAGAGGCCGAACCAGGCACCGGTGGCTGCACTGGAGAGCGCCACCCGGGGGTAGGTCAGCCGGCCGGTCACCCGTTCAACGGACTTGAGCTCGTTGCCGACAATCGAGACCAGCTGGACCGGGAACTTGCTGTCGGCAAGGTAATCCACGGCCTTCTGGGCGTCGAGGTAGGCCGTGTAGCGGCCCACCGTTTCACCCTTGGGCAAGCTGCGGCCCGCATCACGCGGAGGGGTGGCACCAAATAGGTTCGACATTGCTCCATTCTCGCGCATACCTGCCCCGGACGGTGAACGTATCGCTCGCAGTGAACGGACTCACCTCCCTCGCCCCCCGTGATACCGCGTTACCGGCGGGCACAAAGTAGCCTTATAAGGTGAGTACAAATCCAACCCGAGTCTTTATTGCGCGCCTGCTCGGCCTTGACGTCTTCGACCCGCTGGGTGACCGTCTCGGCCGGCTGCGCGATGCGGTCGTGCTGGACCGCGGGCCGGGCCTCCCGCCCCAGGCCGTGGGCATCGTGGTGGAGGTTCCCGGCAAGAAACGGGTGTTCGTCCCCCTCACCCGCATCACGTCCATGGACCCCGGGCAGATCATCTGCACCGGCCTGGTCAACCTGCGCCGCTTCGAACAGCGCGGAGCAGAGATGCTGGTGGTCGCGGAACTCTTCGACCGCCGGGTACAGATGCGCGACGGCAGCGGCGAAGCCACCATCGAAGACATCGCCATTGAGCAGAACCGCGCCGGCGACTGGTACGTCTCCAACCTCTTCGTCCGCCGCGGCGGCTCGGCCTCCCGGCTGCGGTCCCTGCGCCGGCGCGGAGAACAGATGATCCTTGACTGGAAGGACATTGCCCACTGGGACGCCACCGGCCCGCAGGCCGCCACGTCCTTCGTCGCCCAGAACGACGACCTCAAGGCCGCCGACTTTGCCGACGCCCTGCATGAGATGAGCGGCAAACGCCGGATCGAAGTGGCCAGCGAACTGCAGGACGAACGTCTCGCCGACGTCCTGCAGGAACTTCCCGACGACGACCAGGTCCAGATCCTGCAGTCCCTGGACGTGGAGCGCGCCGCAGACGTGCTGGAGGAAATGGACCCCGACGACGCCGCGGACCTCCTTAACGAACTGCCCGAAGAGCAGAAGGAAGAGCTCCTTGCCCTGATGGAGCCCGAGGACGCCCGCGACGTCCGGCGCCTGCTGAACTACGAGGAAGACACCGCCGGGTCGCTGATGACCCCCGTGCCGGTCATCCTTCCGCCCGAGGCCACCGTGGCGGAGGCGCTGGCACACGTGCGCCGCGAAGAGCTCACCCCCGCCCTTGCCTCTTCCATCTACGTCTGCCGGCCGCCGCTGGAAACACCCACCGGGAAGTACCTCGGCGTTGTGCACATCCAGCAGCTGCTGCGCTCGGCACCCCCCGAGGCGCTGGGCAACATCCTGGATACGGACCTGGAACCGGTCCGCGACTACGCCACCATCAGCGAAGTATCGCGGATGCTGGCCACCTATAACTTGAACTCACTGCCGGTAATCAACGACGCCGGACGCCTGGTGGGTGCGGTCACGGTGGACGATGTCCTGGACCACCTGCTGCCGGACGACTGGCGCATTTCCGACGAAACCGGCCCCATAACGCAGCAGGGAAGGACAAATGGCTGAAAAGATCAAGTCAACGACCACCGGCCTCGACACTCCCCGCTCTGCACGGACCCGATGGCTGCCGCGGCTCTCCCCGAACCCCGACGCCTTCGGCCATGCCACGGAGAATTTCGCCCGGTTCATGGGCACCCCGCAGTTCCTGGTCTACATGACGGTCTTTTGCCTCGTCTGGCTGGCCTGGAACACCTGGGGACCGGAATCCGCCCGCTTTGACAGCGCAGCCCTGGGCTTTACCGTCCTGACGCTCATGCTGTCGCTGCAGGCCTCCTACGCCGCTCCCCTGCTGCTGCTGGCACAGAACCGGCAGGATGACCGGGACCGCGTCTCCGTCCGGCAGGACCGCGAACGCGCCGAGCGCAACCTTATGGACACCGAATACCTCACCCGGGAGATCGCCGAACTTCGGATTGCCCTGCGTGAGGTGGCCACCCGTGACTATGTCCGCTCCGAAATCCGCGGACTGCTTGAGGAACTCCTCGAGGCCAACGACGACCGTGAGGACGGCGGGACGCGGCGCCGCCGCCGGCCGGAGGGCACCGACAGCATGCCGAAACTGAATCCCGGCGGAAGGGAACGCTAAGGCCGTGCCAGTATCCGAACCAGCTTCCGCGTTGGAAGCGCAGGTACTCCGCGCCCTGGACACCGTCCAGGACCCGGAACTGCGCCGGCCCATCACCGAACTCGGGATGCTCAAGGAGGTGCGGCTCGGCGCCGGGGGCTCAGTGGCAGTCGACGTCCTGCTCACGATTGCCGGCTGTCCGTTGCGGGACACCATCACGGCCGACGTCGAACGCGCACTTGCCGCGGTTCCCGGAGTGAACACTGTGGACGTGTTCCTGGACGTTATGACTCCGGAGCAGCGCAACGCGCTCAAGGACCGGCTGCGCGGCGGCGATCCGGTGCGGACCATCCCCTTCAACCGCCCCGATTCCCTGACCCGCGTGTACGCCGTGGCCAGCGGCAAGGGCGGCGTGGGCAAGTCCAGCGTCACCGTCAACCTCGCGGCGGCCATGGCCTCGCTCGGGCTGCGCGTGGGCATTGTCGACGCCGATGTCCACGGGTTCTCCGTTCCCGGCCTCCTCGGAATCACCCGGCCGCCCACCCGCGTGGATGAGATGATCCTGCCCCCGGTGGCCTACGGCATCAAGACCATCTCGATCGGCATGTTCGTGGACGGCAACCAGCCGGTGGCCTGGCGCGGACCCATGCTGCACCGTGCCCTGGAGCAGTTCCTGACCGACGTGTACTTCGGGGACCTGGACGTCCTCTTCCTGGACCTGCCTCCCGGCACCGGGGACATCGCCATTTCCGTGGGACAGCTCCTGCCGGGGTCGGAGATCCTGCTGGTCACCACACCGCAGAGCGCCGCGGCGGACGTCGCTGAACGCGCCGGCAGCGTTGCCCGGCAGACCGGGCAGAAGGTCACCGGCGTGATCGAGAATATGTCCTGGCTCGCGCTGCCCGGCGGCGAACGCCTGGAGGTCTTCGGCTCCGGCGGAGGCGCGGCGGTGTCCGGGCGGCTGGGCGACACCCTGGGCTATCCGGTTCCGCTGCTGGGCAGCATCCCGCTCGACGTAGCCCTCCGCGAAGGCGGCGACGGCGGCCTGCCGGTAGTACTGGCCGACGCCGGTGCGGCAACCGCTGACGGCACTGACGATGCAGAGGGGAACACCCCGGCGGGCGGAGAGACTGCCGCAGCCGAACTGCGGCGGATTGCCCGGGAGCTGGCGCACCGGCCGCGCGGCCTGGCCGGCCGCAGCCTCGGGGTCAGCCCGGTCTAGGCAGCGGGCGGCAGCCCGGTCTCAGCCTTACGTTGCTTCGATGTCGAACGGTGCAGGCTGGCCCGGGGCAAGGCGTTCCAGCGGTTTCACCGCAGGCGGCCGGCTCGCGGCTGCCGGGGAGGCAGCGGCTGCCGGGGAGGCTACGGCAGAAGCCGCCGCCGGCTGGGCGGCGGAAACCGGCGGTGCGGGCGCTGCGGACGGCCGTCCGCTTACCGCTTTGGCGGCGTCGTCGAAATCATCCAGCAACGCTTCCTTGATGATGCGCCGCGGGTCGTACTGCCGTGGATCCAGCTTCCGCCAGTCCACTTCGTCGATCTCGGGGCCCACTTCTTCACGCAGCTGTTCACGGGCGCCGGATGCCATCCGCCGCACTTCCCGCACCAGCCGGGCCAGCTGCGAGGCGTATTCGGGCAGGCGTTCGGGACCTAGTATCACCACGGCGATTATTGCCAGAAGGATGAACTCGTAACCGTTGATTCCTACCACTCTTGAAGACTACCTTTTCCCGGGAGCGGGGAGCTACTCGCTGCTCCCCTAGAGGCTCCAGCCCGTACGCGTGAACATGGAAAGGCCCCGCACAATGCGCTCCATCGGCTCGGCATCGTCGCCGGTGCGGGCGAGGCGGGCGGATTCGAGCAGGGAAAGCTCCTCCACCGCCCGGGGCAGCGATTTCTCCGGCTGGCTGGACTCGAAGGTATAGGTGACGCTGCCGGCTGCCACGACCTTCTGTCCGGGATGCTCCGCCGATCCGAAGACCGCCGGGCCGGCCTGCGAACCCGCAACCGAGAACCCGTCTTCGGAGACAGGCCGGCCGGTCATGGCGTTGATTACGGGCTGGCGATCCTCTCCCGGCAGCGGGTGCTGTTCCACAAGCCGCAGTTGCTCTCCGTCTGCTGCGAAGGTCATTTCCACGGCGGGACGCCCCTGGACCCGGAGGGACCGGGCGGACTCCAGTTTCAATCCCAGATCCGCCAGTTCCGGGCAGGTCCAGCCATGTGCACGGAGCAGCTGCAGCTGCTCGGCTTCGAGGTTGCCGCTTTGGGCCACTTCCTCCCAGCCGGCGGCCATGGCGGCACGTGCACCGGCCTGGGCAGGAACCTCGAGGATGCTGCCCGCAAAATAGGCGCCGCCAAGCAGCACCGCCCCGGCAGCTGCTACCGCCCCGACTGCGGCCACCGCGTGGCTGCGCCGGTCAAGCGCCTTGGCCGGCGCCCCGGGCTGGCCCGCTTCGGATTCCGGACAGCCGGACTGCAATGCCGTCACGCGTCCTGCGATCCGGGCGGAAAGTTCCGGACCGGCATCGGGCACCCGGAAGGAACGCAGCCGGCTGCGCAGCCGGCGCTCCTCAGCGACGACGGCACGGCACGAGGCACAGCGGGAGAGGTGTGCGTCAATGGCCTGCTCGCGCTGCGGGGTTGTTTCGCCGTCGATGTAGTTCCGTAAATGCCGTTTGGGGTGTCGCACTATTCAGCTGGCTCCCGCGACTCGGGGCAGGTTGAGCAGCGGACGGGTAACCGGCGGCACCTGCGGGTTCCGGTGGGCAAGCTTTTCCTTCAGCATCGCCCGGCCGCGGTGGATCCGGGACCGGACAGTGCCCAGTTTGACGTCCAATACGCGGGCGACTTCGTCGTAGGAAAGCCCCTCCAGATCACACAGGACAACGGCGGCGCGGAAGTCGGGCGGCAGCTCCTCCAAGGCGCGGGCAATGTCCACGTCAAGGTTATTGAATTCGAAGCTTCGCTCCGGGCCCGGGCCGTTGCTGGGCAGCCTGCTGGAGGTTTCCTCGGTCATGCCGTCAAAACGGATCCGGCTGCGCCGCCGGGCCTGGTCAAGGAAGAGGTTGGTGGTGATGCGGTGCAGCCAGCCGTCGAGGGTGCCGGGCTGGAAGTTGGCCAGCGAGCGGAAAACCCGGACGAAGACTTCCTGGGTCAGGTCCTCGGCGTCGTGCTTGTTTCCGGTCAGCCGATAGGCCAGCCGGTATACCTTCGCCGAGTGCGCCTGGACCACTTCCTCCCAAGTGGGTCGTACCCACTCCGCAGCCATGTCCGCGGCTGCTGTGTCCGGCGTCGTTGCCATAGTCTTCCTCCTTCCTTCCAACCTGCGTGCCGCCAGTGCAGTCCCGGTGTGCCGTCACGGTGTGCCCGGGCAGTTCCCGTCGGGTCCAAGGAATCCGGGTGGGCCCAGGGTCGCTTGGAGGGCCGTTTATCACTGATTAACAATGTTTACGCATCAATCTGGGAGTTGGCTGTTAGCACGCCTTTAGTACCGGGACAAGGCAGGCGCGGCAGTGCGTACCCGGTTCTGCGCCCGTTGGCCTTAAGCTTGTCTGAGCAGGAATTCCTCCGGACCGAAAGTGAAAAACCCATGCGCGCCGACAAGCAGACCAGTTGGTCCTACACGGAGGCACTGCCTACCGAGGATGAGGTCCTGATCCGTGCGCGTGAACGGTCCTATGAGCTGGGCGTCAGCGCTGTTTCCAGTGGCGTAGGTGCGGCGTTAACCGTACTGTCCGCTGCGAGCAAGGCCACCACGGTTGTGGAAGTCGGCACCGGAGCCGGCGTTTCGGGCGTCTGCCTGCTGCGCGGCTTGGGCCGCAACGCGGTGCTGACCACCATAGATTCCGACGTCGACCACCTCCGGGCGGCGCGCGAGGCCTATGCGGAGGCCGGCATCCCGGGCAACCGGACCCGCACCATCTCCGGCCGCGCGGCCGAGGTGCTCCCCCGCCTCACGGACGCCGCCTACGACATGGTGTTCATCGACGCAGACAAGCCCTCTTTCCCGCTCTACGTGAACCAGGCGGTGCGGCTGCTCAAGCGCGGCGGCCTGCTGGTGGTCAATGACGCGCTGGACCACGGCAAGGTAGCGGATCCCGCTGTCCGCGAAGCCACCACCAACACCATGCGCAAGGTAGGCAAGGCCATCCGGGAGAACGAAGACCTCGCCTCCGCCCTGCTGCCCACCGGTGACGGCCTCCTGCTGGCCGTGAAAACCGCTTAGCCAGCCTCACCAAAGCGGCCCGCACGCAGGGCCCCCAGGAAAGGTGCCACATGATCGAGATCCTCAACCCCGACGAGTTGTCCCGGGCAAGGAAGACAGGCGCCCTGGTCGCCGACATCCTGCAGTCGATCAAGGCCCGCAGCACGGTGGGAACCAACCTGTTGGACATCGACCGGTGGGCCAGGACCATGATCCTCGAGGCCGGCGCCAAGTCCTGTTACGTCGACTACGCGCCGTCCTTCGGACGCGGGCCGTTTGGCCACTACATCTGCACGTCCGTCAACGATGCCGTGCTGCACGGACTTCCGCACGACTACGTCCTGGCCGACGGCGATCTGCTGACACTGGACCTTGCGGTATCACTCAAGGGAATCGTTGCCGACTCGGCCATCAGTTTCATCGTCGGCAAGGCCCCCTCCCCGGAGAGCGCCGCGATGATCGCCGTGACCGAACGGGCACTGGCCGCTGGAATAGCGGCGGCCCGTCCCGGCGCCCGCATCGGGGACATTTCCTTTGCCATTGGAACTGTCCTTACTGATGCGGGATATCCGGTGAATACCGAGTTCGGCGGGCACGGCGTCGGTTCCACGATGCACCAGGACCCGCACATCACGAACTCCGGGCGGCCGGGCCGCGGCTACAAGCTGCGCCCCGGACTGCTGCTGGCCCTGGAACCGTGGGTCATGGCGGACACCGCGGAATTGGTGACCGACGCCGACGGCTGGACCCTGCGCAGCGCAACAGGCTGCCGGACGGCGCACAGCGAGCACACGGTCGCCATCACCGACGACGGGGCCGAAATCCTCACGCTGCCGAAGTAGCGCACGGCCAAAGCAACGGCGAAACCGCTCCTGTCAGGCGGTCCGGCCCAAGCCGGCAAGATAGGACAGCAAAAGACGCACGCCGAAGCCTGTCGCGCCCTTGGTGAGTTCCCGGCTGTCCTTATTGGCACGTGCCGGTCCGGCGATATCGATATGTGCCCACGGAACGCCGCCGGTGAATTTCTCCAGGAACAGGGCGGCAACAATCGCCCCGGCACCGAATTTCGCCTGCACCGGCGCTATGTGGGAAACGTCGGCGATGTCGGAGTCCAGCACAAAGCCGTATTCCGCCACCAGCGGCAGCTGCCACACGGCGTCGCCGGAGGCCTTCCCCGCCGCCTCCAGCCGGGCGAGCAGCCCCGGTGCATTGCCGAACAGTGCTGCGTGGTGCACGCCAAGACCCAGGGCCGCCGCACCGGTGAGGGTGGCGACGTCCACCAGCACGTCCGGGGCCAGCTCGGCGGCGGCATAGGCCATCGCGTCCGCCAGGACCATCCGGCCCTCGGCGTCGGTGTTGCCCACTTCGACGGTGGTCCCGTTGTAGGTGGTCACGACGTCGGCGGGCCGGTAGGAAGCTGCGCCGATGGCGTTCTCGGCCAAAGCCAGCACCGCGGTGACCTTTACGGGAAGCTTCAACGCGGCTGCTGCCTCGGCCACGGCCAGGACTGCCGCCGCACCTGCCATGTCCGTCTTCATGGTCATCATGGCGTCCCGCGGCTTAAGCGAAATGCCGCCGGAATCGAAGGTAATGCCCTTGCCCACGAGGACAACGTGCGGCAGGTCCCCGCCCTCGGGCTGGTAAGTGGCCTCGACCAGACGCGGCGGATGCTCGGATCCGCCGCCCACGGCCAGCAGCCCGCCGAATCCTTCGGCGCGCAGCTCGTTCTCGTCGCGGACCCGTACCTGAAGCCCGCTGCGGCCGGCAATCATCCGTGCCTGTGCCGCCATCCAGTCCGGCGTGGCCGTCTCGGCAGGCGTGTTGGTCAGGTCGCGGGCCGTCCACACGGCCCGTGCGGTAACCGTGGCACGTTCGGCTGCCGCTGCGTCCAGCCCGGTCAGTTCCAGGTGTTCCGCAATCGGTGCCGGCGGTTCGGTGATACCCGCACGCGGCGGCCGGTAGCCTCCGAGCAGGAAGCCCTCAAGGAAAGCTTCCTGGGCGGACGGTTCCAGCCCGTCCACCACGCTTCCGCGTACCCGCTTGGCGCCCATGGTGGCACGGGCCAGCGAGGCACCGGCGCGCCGCAGCGCAGGCCCGGACTCGTCGCCGGCACCAACATAGATCAGTTTTCCGGGCAGGTCCGCAGCACCGCGGGGCGGCTCGATCACAAGGATCTCCCCCGCCCTGCCCGTGACTTTGGCGCGGCGGGCCCGGTCAGCGACGTCGGCGCCGTACCGCAGCGCCGCTTCGACGGCACCGCGCCGCGGCTGGGGAACCGGGTTTGCTGCCTCGTCGGCGTCTTCCCGCCCGGAGCCGTCCGGCGCCGGCGTCATGGCCACGGCCAGGACGTCCACGCCTTCATCCGGGACCGGATGCAGTCCGGTCCCGGACTCCGCCTCCCCGGTCCGTGCATTCAACGCAGCCAGGGCAGTGACTCCCGGCAGCGATGCGGTGACATAGGGCGACGCCGGAACGGATCCGGTCCGGTCTGTTGGCTTCGGAGGCAGCTGCATGAATTAAAGGCTAGCCCGTAACGCCCAGAAGGCAGTCTTTCAACTTCCCTGCTTCTTCTACATTCAGCTCAACCACCAGGCGCCCGCCGCCGTCTATCGGCACCCGCAAAATGAGGCTGCGCCCCTCCTTTGTAACCTCCATGGGCCCGTCGCCCGTCCTTGGTTTCATCGCAGCCATTTCGAGATTCCCCTTTCACAGCGCCCGGTTTACCCGGACCACCTGTAATCCGCTGCCGATGGAAGTAAAATATTCGCCCGGCAATTGCTGTCATTATTCCGCACAAGTACCGGGCAAACGAAATTTCGTGTGTTGCGTGCCACAAATCAGGGTGGATAGTCCCCGCCGCCGGGTAATTGCGTCCACCGCCACAGCCATACCACCCAGACAATCTGCAGGACCGCGAAGGCGACCGCGACGGTCCCCCGGTAGGCCCTGGACCGGCTAAGCCAGGCTGTCGCGAGCGCCAGCGGAAAGAGCGGCAGCAGAAGGCGGAACGTGCTGGTCTGCGGGTTCAGGAATACCAGCAGGTAAAGCAGATAGCTTGCACACCACAGCTGCAGCTCCAGGCCGAGCCGCCGGACGGGCGGGGACATCAGGTAGAGCGCGGCGCCTGCGACCAGTACCACCAGCGCCACAGGGCCGAACAGCGGCCCCAAAAGGTGCTGGGACATGGTGAGCCAGGGTTTGAAGGGAACGAGGTCCCCGAAGCGCCAGGCACTTTCCGTATCCGTGTAGGCGCGGATGTCCCCGGTGGACACCCAGGCGATGACCGGCCAGGCCAGCGCGGAGAAGCCTGCTGCCGCAGCCAGGGCGGTGAGCCGCCACGCCTCACCGGCAGGGAACGGCACCCGCCCGCGTCGCAGGAACCGCACCACCAGCACCAACCCGACCGCGAGCGCGAAGGGAACGCCCACCGGCCGGGAGAGGCACATCAGGGCCACCACCGGGATGGCGGTGAGGTAGCGCCCGGCCAGGAAGAGGTACAGGGCGCCGGAAAGAAGCAGCAGGTTCAGCGACTCGGCGTAGGGAATCTGCAGGATCGGGGACACCGGGAAGACCGCCACGAAGAGCACTCCCCACATGGCGGTGCCTTTCCCGGCCCGCAGCCGGAAGAGCCGGTAAATGACGAGTGCTGCGGCAAAGCCCGCCACCGTGGCGGCTACGGGAGCCAGGACGTTCCAGCCCAGGCCGGTTACGGCGTCCAGCCCCCGCACCAGCAGCGGGAAAAGTGCGTAGAAGGCCCACTCGTTTTCCACGGCATTGCCCGCCGCATCCCGCGGCACGCTGTCGGGATAGCCATCGGAGAAGATCCGGAAATACCACTCGGCGTCCCAGATGTTGATGAAGTCCCAGTACGACGGCGATGCGTCCCACCACGGGCCTGCCGGCTGGAACCGGGCGGTGGCGGCGAGCACGGCATAGGAAAACAGGCGGGCTCCCAGCCACAAGGCAAGGACCTGGAGGTACCACGGCCACCGCTGGACGGCGGCAGCGGCACGGCTCGGCACCGTCTTTGCCCGGAGGTTCACGGAGGACCTTTCAGCTGATTCAGTTTCCATGACGCACCCAGCAGGTCCCGAGGTGGTCATTGACGTAACCGGTGGCCTGCATCATCGCGTAGGCGGTGATCGGCCCGACGAACCGGAAACCCCGTTTTTTCAGGTCCTTGGCCAGCGCCGCGGATTCCGCCGTGGCGGACGGGACGTCGGCCAGTGCCTGCGGCGCGGGCCGGTCTGCCGGAGCACGGTACCGTTCCAGCAGGCTGCCGAGGCTTTCATGCTCCGGCAGCTCCATCAGTGCACGGGCGTTGTTGATCACGGCATCGATTTTGGCGGCGTTGCGCACAATGCCCGCATCGGACAGCAGCCGCGCCCGGTCGGCGTCGTCAAAGGCCGCCACGGCCTGCGGGTCGAAACCGGCGAACGCGGCGCGGAAGGCCTCGCGCTTGCGCAGGATGGTGATCCAGCTGAGGCCGGATTGGAAGGCTTCCAGGCTCAGGCGCTCGAAGAGGGCAGCTTCGCCCTCCACGGCACGCCCCCATTCCGTGTCGTGATAATGCTGGTAGTCCTCGCTGGCCAGCGCCCAGCCGCAGCGCAGCCGCCCGTCCGCACCCGGCACGGCAGTCAATTCGCTTCTCCGTCGGGAAGGTTGCTCCGGCCCGCTGCTTCGAGCGCGCGGATCCGGGCGTCGCGTTCTTCGAGTGCTGCGGCGAACCGGTCCAGAACCGTGTCCACCTGGTCCATGCGGTAGCCGCGCAGGGCCACGGAGAACCGCAGCCGGGAAACGTCGCCGGCAACAGGGTGCTCAGGCAGCAATACGGGCGGGAGCCGGGGATCCGGCTCCGGCAGGCCCTGTACCGTGGCCGGCACGGTGCCGGCGGAGCCCGGGCGCAGCCGGCCGATCCCGAATACGGTGGCCAGGCCCAGCACGGCGATGGCAAGGAAGACCAGGAGGAGTGTCACAGGACCATGGTGCCAGACGGGGCCGGTCCCGGGCGGCGGCCGTCCGGCTAGGGCGAAACGTGTCCTGCGCTGTCCGCGATCATCAGCCGCACCGCGTCCGCCGGGTCATCCACTACGTGCAGCAGCTCGAGGTCCGCTTCTCCGACCATGCCCTCCGCCAGCAGCGTTTCGCGGATCCAGCCCAGCAGCGGATTCCAGAACTCGGTGCCGATCAGCACGATCGGGAAGGAAGTCACCTTCTGCGTCTGCACCAGGGTCATGGCCTCGAAAAGCTCATCCAGGGTGCCGAACCCGCCCGGCAGGACAATGAACCCCTGCGCGTACTTGACGAACATCGTCTTGCGCACGAAGAAGTACCGGAAATTGACCCCCAGATCCACCCACTCGTTCAGGCCGGTCTCGAAGGGAAGTTCTATCCCGAGGCCCACGGACAGGCCGTCCGCCCCCACGGCCCCCTTGTTGGCGGCTTCCATGGAGCCGGGCCCTCCCCCGGTGATCACCGCGAGGCCCGCTTCAGCCAGCAGCCTGCCAACCTCTTCCCCGAGCTTGTAATAGCGCGATCCCGGAACGCTGCGGGCAGAACCGAACACGCTTACGGCAGGACCCAGCTCGGACAGCGTACCGAAGCCTTCCACGAACTCACTCTGGATCCGCAGCACCCGCCACGGGTCGGTATGCGTGAAATGGGTGGTGCCCGCCGAGTCCAGCAGGAAACGGTCCGACTGAGGGGTCAGGGCTGCGCCCCGGCGCAGCTCCACCGGCCCCCGCTTGCGCGGACGCTCGGACATGGGACTAGAGGCATCGCTGATAGGCATGCCTCTAGGCTAGCGGTGATGGCGCCGCTGGCAACGCGGCCGGGCCCATCGCCGACGGTTAGCTCCGGGCAGGTTGCGCTTACGTCACAATTACGCGCCCGGGTGGCCCGTGACACACGCCGGCAATAATCAATGGTTAGATTTTCCTTATGACCAGTGACACATCCCCAGGTAGATCCGTGCCTGAATCCGCTGCACCGCTCGTTTCGCTGAAGAACGTGAACAAGCATTTCGGGGACCTCCATGTCCTGCAGAACATCAATCTCGACATCGCCCGCGGCGAGGTAGTGGTGGTGATCGGGCCTTCCGGGTCCGGCAAGTCAACGCTGTGCCGTGCCATCAACCGCCTCGAAACCATCGACGACGGCGAAATCACCGTTGACGGCGCCGTCCTGCCGTCCGAGGGCAGGGCGCTTGCCAAGCTGCGCGCCGACGTCGGCATGGTCTTCCAGTCGTTCAACCTTTTCGCGCATAAGTCCATCGTGGACAACGTCTCCCTCGGACCGGTCAAGGTCCGCAAGTCCAAGCCCGCCGAGGCCAAGAAACTGGCCATGGAACTGCTTGAGCGTGTGGGCGTTGCGAACCAGGCCAACAAGCTTCCGGCGCAGCTCTCCGGCGGCCAGCAGCAGCGCGTAGCCATTGCCCGCGCGCTGGCCATGAAGCCGAAGGTCATGCTCTTCGACGAGCCCACCTCCGCCCTCGATCCGGAAATGATCAACGAGGTGCTGGACACCATGGTGGGCCTGGCGAAGGACGGCATGACCATGGTGGTCGTCACCCACGAGATGGGCTTCGCCCGCAAGGCCGCGGACCGGGTGATCTTCATGGCCGACGGACAGATTGTCGAAGAAGCCACTCCCCAGGAGTTCTTCACGAACCCCAAGAGCGACCGCGCCAAGGACTTCCTGGGCAAGATCCTCTCCCACTAGAACCGTTCCAAGCACTACACGCTCCACCAGCAGTACCGGGGTTTCACCAGCAGGCAGCAACCCCTTATGAGGCTAGGTCCTCCGCTTTTGCGCGGAGGACCGCAATGCAAGGAGAAAACATGCGCAAGACCCGTTACGCCGCTGCGGCCATCGCCGCAGTTGCAGCCCTGACCCTGTCCGCCTGCGGCGGCGATTCCGGTTCGGAATCCGGCAGCAGCGAAGGCGCCACCGAAGGCTCCGGCGAGCAGATCCGTATCGGCATCAAGTTCGACCAGCCGGGCCTGGGCTTCGACGAGGGCGGCAACTACGCCGGCTTCGACGTCGACGTCGCCAAATACGTCGCCAACGAGCTGGGCTACCCCGAGGACCAGATCGAGTTCATTTCCAGCCCCTCCGCCCAGCGCGAGAACATGCTGGAAAATGACCAGCTGGACATGATCTTCGCAACCTACTCCATCACCGATGCCCGTAAGGAAAAGGTTGCTTTCGCAGGACCGTACTTCGTGGCCGGCCAGGACCTCCTGGTTCCCGTCGACAGCGACATCAGCGGTCCCGAGGACCTGGACGGCAAGAACCTCTGCTCCGTCACCGGCTCCACCTCCGCACAGAAGATCAAGGACAACTACGCCGCCGGCGTGAACCTGCTGGAGCAGCCCAGCTACGCCGAGTGCGTAACCGCCATGCAGGGCGGCTCCATTGACGCCGTCACCACTGACGACATCATCCTTGCCGGCCTGGCCTCCACTGACGCCAACAAGGGCCAGTTCAAGGTTGTCGGCAACACCTTCTCCGAGGAGAAGTACGGTGTCGGCCTGCCGAAGGAAGGCGGCATCGTCAAGTGCGAGGACATCAACGCCGCCATCACCAAGATGGTCCAGGACGGTGCGTGGGAGGAAGCCATCAAGAAGAACACCGAAGGCGCCGACTACACCTTCAACGAAGACCTGAACCCGCCGACGCCTGACGCCTGCGCCTAGTTCCTGCACGTTCCACCCCAGCGGGGAAGCCGGCGATAATCTCCGGCTTCCCCGCTGCGGGTTTTCTTCCACCGTAAAGAGGTGAAACATGGAGGGTTTTACTGCCCTCTTCGAGCAGTACGACGTCCTCGGCGCTTTCTGGGTTAATATCCAGCTTGCCTTCTGGGCGGCGCTCTGGTCGCTGATACTCGGTACCGTCCTGGCACTGATGCGGATCTCGCCGATCCCCAGCCTGCAGTGGTTCGGTGCCGCCTACGTCAACATTTTCCGCAACACCCCGCTGACCATCATCATGGTGTTCGGCTCTCTGGCGCTGTGGTCGCAGCTGAATGTCAGCCTGTCCAGCGACTTCACCACCAACTTCTTCCGCCTTGCCGTGCTGTCGCTGACTGTCTACCACGCAGCGTTCTTCTGCGAAGCCATCCGCAGCGGCGTCAACACGGTTCCGCTGGGACAGGCTGAGGCCGCCCGGGCCATCGGCCTGGGCTTCCTGGAAGCAGCCCGGCTGGTCATCATGCCGCAGGCCTTCCGCGGCGCCATCGCCCCGATGGGCAACGTGCTGATCGCCCTGGTGAAGAACACCACCGTGGCCGCCACGGCCGGCGTCGCCCTGGAGACCTCCAGCATGATGAAGACCATGATCGAGTTCAATCCGAACCTGATGACGCAGATCTTCCTGACCTTTGCCATCGGCTACGTCATCATCGTTATTCCCATCGGCCTGCTCACCACCTGGGCCTCGAAGAAACTGGCGGTCGCACGATGAGCGCACAGAATGTCCTGTTTGATGCCCCCGGGCCCAAGGCCCGCCGGAACATCATGGTCGGCAACATCCTGGGCGTGCTGCTGATCGCAGCGCTGCTCTGGGTGGCGATCTCCGGGCTGGCGGACAAGGGCCAGTTCGACGCCGCCAAATGGACGCCCTTCCTGGAATGGCGGACCTGGGAGTACTTCATGCTCCCGGGACTGCTCTCCACGCTGAAGGCTGCCGCCGTGGCCGTGGTGACGTCGATTGTCTTCGGCCTGCTCTTCGGCATCGGGCGCCTTTCGCCTTTCAAGCCGATCAGCTGGGCCTGCGGGCTCGTGGTGGAGTTCTTCCGCGCGGTTCCCGTGCTGCTGATGATGGTGTTCTTCTACCAGTTCCTCTCCAAGTCCACTTCAGTGGAGCCCGCGCAGGTCCCCTTCTTCGCGGTTGTCATAGCCCTCACCCTGTACAACGGCTCGGTGATCGCGGAACTGGTCCGCTCCGGCGTCTTCGGTCTCCCGAAGGGCCAGCGCGAGGCCGGACTGGCCATCGGCCTGACGCCGGGCCAGTCGCTGCGCAGCATCGAGATGCCGCAGGCGCTGGTGGCCATGCTGCCGGCGCTGCTGAGCCAGTTCGTGGTCATCCTGAAGGACTCCGCGCTGGGTACCTTCATCGGCTACACGGAGCTGCTGGACTACGCACGCCGCCTGGCTGCGGGCGAAGGCAACATCCTGCCCGCGCTGCTGGTCACCGCCGCGATCTTCATTGCCCTCAACTGGCTGCTCACGTTTGCCGCCCAGCGCCTCTCCCGGCGCCTGGGTGCACGGGCCGGCAAGGTGCTGAAGATCGAAGACACGATCGAGCCCGAGGGCATCGAAGCCCCGGTTCCGGCTGCCGCACCGGCGAAGGGTGCCGGAAAGTAACCGCACCCGGAACCACACAGCCAACGAAAAGAGGAGAGGACCGGCACCTGCCGGTCCTCTCCTCTTTTGCTGCCTAAGCCCCCAATCGACGGGGCGGAACCCGCGGCCGGCCTAGCTCAGCCAGGACCGAAGTGCCGCCAGGCACTCCCTCACGGCGGCGGCGTGCACGTGTTCGTTATCGGTGTGCGCCAGCAGCGCGTCCCCGGGGCCGAAGTTCACGGCGGGAATCCCCAGCGCACTGAAGCGGGCGACGTCGGTCCAGCCGTATTTCGGTTTCGGCTCGGCGCCCACCGCGGCCACGAAGGACGCAGCGGCCGGCAGGGTCAGCCCCGGCCGGGCGCCGGCCGCCGCGTCGGTGCGCACGACGTCGAACCCCGAAAGCAGCTCCCGGACGTAGGCTTCGGCTTCCTCGATGCCCTTGTCCGGGGCAAAGCGGTAGTTGATTTCGACGGTGGCCGCATCCGGAATCACGTTGCCCGCCGTCCCGCCCCAGATCCGGACGGCGTTCAGGGACTCACGGAAATCCAGGCCCTCGACGTTCACCGTGGCCGGTTTGTGGTCGCGCAGCCGCACCAGGATGTCCGCCGCGGCGTGGATGGCGTTCTCCCCCATCCAGGCCCGTGCGGAATGCGCGGCACGGCCCGCAGTGGTGGCATGGAAGCGCATGGTGCCGTTGCAGCCGCCCTCCACGGTCCCGTTGGTCGGCTCCAGGAGGACGGCGAAGTCCGCCTTCAGCCAGTCCGGATGGCTGCGCTCCAACCGGCCGAGTCCGCTGAGGGAAGCCTCGACTTCTTCGTGGTCGTAAAACACGTAGGTGATATCCCTGGCGGGCTCGGTGAGGGCGGCAGCCAGGGCCAGCTGGACCGCCACCCCGCCCTTCATGTCGGTGGCACCGCGGCCGTAGAGGACGTCCCCGTCCCACGTCGACGGTACGGTTCCGCGCGAGCCCGGCACCGTCGGCAGCGGCACGGTGTCCAGGTGGCCGGCAAGGATGATCCGCTCCGCCCGGCCGAGCCGGGTCCGGGCCACCACGGAGTCCCCGTCGCGGGACACTTCGAGGTGGGGGCAGGTACGGAGAGCGGTCTCGACGGCATCCGCCAGGGCGGTTTCGTTTCCGGAAACGCTCTCGAAGTCCATCAGGTCCGCGGTCAGGTCCGCGACGTCGCCGAAAAGATCCAAGGAGGGCACAGATGCATCAGTCACCCTCCCACAGTACCGCTCGGTAGACTGGGAACCATGACTGTAAGCGCTGCCCCCACACCCGCTGAAACGCCCGACACCCGTACCGCCTCAGGCCTCGGCCTGGCCACCGTAACCTCCGACGGCGTCGTGCTCGATGTCTGGTTCCCCCAGCCCCTGCTGGGTGATGCCGCTTTCGACGAGGCCCTGAAAGAGGATCTCGATGCCGCCGCCGTTGCCATGGCCGACGGTATCCGCGGCACCCACGGCGAAGTGCTGGAAACCCGGATCGACCTCGACGCCGCCCCCGCCGACACCGCCGATGCCTACCTCCGCCTGCACCTGCTCTCGGCCCGCCTGGTCCAGCCGAACACCATCAACCTTGACGGCATCTTCGCCGCCCTGCCCAACGTGGTCTGGACCAACCACGGACCGTGCGCGGTGGCCGACTTCGAGGCGGTCCGCCTGCGGCTGCGCAGCCGCGGCACCGTGACGGTCTACGGGGTGGACAAGTTCCCCCGCATGGCCGACTACGTGCTGCCCTCCGGCGTCCGCATTGCCGACGCCGGCCGGGTCCGCCTCGGCGCCCACCTCGCCGAAGGCACCACCGTGATGCACGAAGGCTTCGTCAACTTCAACGCCGGCACCCTCGGCACCTCCATGGTCGAAGGCCGCATCTCCGCCGGAGTAGTGGTGGGCGACGGGACCGACGTCGGCGGCGGCGCCTCCATCATGGGCACCCTCTCCGGCGGCGGCAAGGAAAAGATCACCCTGGGCGAACGTGTCCTCCTGGGCGCGAACTCCGGCGTCGGCATCAGCATCGGTGACGACAGCGTGGTGGAGGCCGGGCTGTACGTGACGGCCGGCACCCGGGTCAGCGTCCTCGACGGCGGCGAGCCCCGCCTGGTGAAGGCCGCTGAACTCTCGGGCGTGCCGAACCTGCTGTTCCGCCGCAATTCCGCCACCGGTGCGGTGGAGGCACTGCCCCGCAACGGACGCACCGTGGAACTGAACTCCGCGCTGCACGCGAACTAGCGGCCGGACGCCATGCAACTGCTCCAGCAGCATGAAACCCGTTCCTTCCGGGTGCTGGTCCTACTGCTGGTGCTTTGCGTGGCGGCGTTCGCCGCCTTGTTCGCTGTCTCCGCGCTCTCGGGAAAGAAGCAGGCACCGGTGATCACTGAACGCTGCGTGGCCGTCGTGGGCGGCGCGGAATACTGGCTGACGCTGGAACAGGCGGCGAACGCCTCGATCATCTCCGGGGTGGCGGTGGCCCGCGGGCTGCCGCCGCGCGCCGTCTCCATTGCCCTGGCCACTGCCCTGCAGGAATCGGGGCTGCGCAACGTGGATTACGGCGACGACGCCGGCCCGGACTCCCGGGGGCTCTTCCAGCAGCGCCCGTCGCAGGGTTGGGGCAGCGAGGCGCAGGTCATGGACCCCGCCTACGCCGCCACCGCCTTCTACAACGGCCTGGAGCAGGTCCCGGGGTACTTGGAGCTCCCGATCACGGAAGCGGCCCAGGCGGTCCAGCGCAGCGCCTTCCCGGACGCGTACGCCAAGCATGAGGGCCCTGCCCGTGCCTTCGCTTCGGCGCTGACCGGGCAGACCCCCACCGCCCTCTCCTGCACCCTGCGGGCGCCGGCCGAATCCGCCGATCCCGCGGTGAGCGCTGCCGCCGTCGAGGAAATCTACGGACCGCTGAACGGGTCCGTGCTGGGCCCGCTCTATCTGGCCGACGTCGAGGGTGCCTACGGCTGGTCCGTGGCCCAGTGGTTCGTCGCCAATGCCAAGACGCTGGGGATCGAGTCCGTGGCCTACGACGGCCGGACCTGGCACCGGGGTACCGCCGTCTGGGCGGAATCGGACGCCGTACCCGGCCAGGTGGCCGTCACCGCGTTCAGTCTCCCCGCCGAATAAACGGTCCCGCCGGGGCACCACCGCCGCGGATACGGACGAGGAAGCGTTTAGGCTTAGAACCATGCGCATTCTAGTCACCGGTGGCACCGGCTATATCGGATCCCACACCACTCTCGCCCTCCTCGAAGCGGGCCACGATGTGGTGGTCCTGGACAACCTCCAGAATTCAAACGAGGAATCGCTGCGGCGGGTCCAGGAATTGTCCGGCCGCAAGGCGGAATTCATCAAGGCCGACCTGCTGGATGAAGCGGCGCTCGAAGCGGCCTTCAACGGCCGCTCCATCGATGCGGTCATCCACTTCGCCGGGTTGAAGGCAGTGGGAGAATCGGTGGCTAAGCCGCTGTACTACTACACCAACAACGTGGTCGGCACCATCAACCTCCTCCATGCCATGGACCGGCATAATGTCCGGACCATCGTCTTCAGCTCGTCCGCCACCGTCTACGGCGCATCCGAAGAGGTTCCCCTCACCGAGGACTCTCCCATGGATGCCGTGAACCCTTACGGGCGCACCAAGGAACAGATCGAGGACATCCTCAGCGACCTCGGTGCCGCCGATGAACGCTGGAGCGTCGCCCTGCTGAGGTACTTCAACCCTGCCGGGGCCCACGAGTCCGGCCGGATCGGCGAGGATCCCACCGGCGTCCCGAACAACCTGCTGCCGTTCGTGGCGCAGGTTGCCGTCGGCCGCCGCGAAAAGGTGATGGTTTTCGGCAATGACTACCCCACGCCGGACGGCACCGGCGTCCGCGACTACATCCATGTAGTGGACCTCGCCGCAGGCCACCTCGCCGCGCTCAACTACCTCGGTGAGGCCCCCGGCGTGCACCGCTGGAACCTGGGCACGGGCAACGGCTCTTCCGTCCTGGAAGTCCTCTCCGCCTTCTCCGCCGCCGCAGGCAAGGAAATCCCGTACGAGTTCGCCGAGCGCCGCCCGGGAGATGCCGCCGTAAGCTACGCCGACCCTGCCGCAGCGCACGCCGACCTCGGCTGGCGGGCCGAACGCACGCTGGAAAGCATGTGCGAGGACCACTGGCGCTGGCAGAAGAACAACCCCGAGGGCTACACCGCCCCGTAGTGCCTCCACCCCCGTGAGCGCGGCTGCCCGGCCTGACCGCCGGAGACCGTGCTGCGGATATAAGCGTTCAACACGAAAAAGGGAAGGTCCCCGGAATTCTCCGGGGACCTTCCCTTTTTCGTGTGTCTTACAAACCGATCAGCGCTGCGGGTAGTTGCGCTCCGGGGCGCCCGTGTAGAGCTGGCGCGGGCGGCCGATCTTCGTCTGCGGGTCCTGCATCATTTCACGCCACTGGGCAATCCAGCCCGGCAGGCGGCCAATGGCGAACAGGACCGTGAACATCTTCTCCGGGAAGCCCATGGCCTTGTAGATCAGGCCGGTGTAGAAGTCCACGTTCGGGTAGAGCTTGCGCTCGATGAAGTAGTCATCCGCCAGTGCCTTCTCTTCCAGGCGCATGGCGATGTCCAGCAGCTCGTCGTTGCCGCCGAGCTTCGCGAGGATGTCGTGGGCGGTGGCCTTGACGATCTTGGCACGCGGGTCGTAGTTCTTGTAGACGCGGTGCCCGAAGCCCATGAGCTTCACGCCGTCTTCCTTGTTCTTGACCTTTTCCATGAAGGTCTCCGGCTGCATGCCGGTGGCCTGGATGTCGCGCAGCATGTTCAGCACTGCCTCGTTGGCCCCGCCGTGCAGCGGCCCGAAGAGGGCGCTGATGCCGGCCGAAACCGAAGCGAACATGTTGGCGTTGGAGCTGCCCACCAGACGGACCGTGGAGGTGGAGCAGTTCTGCTCGTGGTCCGCGTGCAGGATCAGCAGCAGGTCCAGGGCCTTGACCAGGTCCGGATCGATTTCGTACGGCTCTGCCGGCAGGCCGAAGGACAGCCGCATGAAGTTCTCCACGAGGTTCATGGAGTTGTCCGGGTAGAGCATCGGCTGGCCGATGGACTTCTTGTGCGCGTAGGCCGCGATCACGGGCAGCTTTGCCATCAGGCGGACCGTGGAGAGCTCCACCTGTTCTTCGTCGAACGGGTCCAGGGAGTCCTGGTAGAAGGTGGACAACGCACTGACCGCCGAGGACAGGACCGGCATCGGGTGCGCGTCGCGCGGGAATCCGCCGAAGAAGCCCTTGAGGTCCTCATGGAGCATGGTGTGGCGACGGATCCGCTGGTCGAAGTTCTCCAGCTCGGTGGGCGTCGGCAGTTCCCCGTAAATCAGCAGGTACGAGGTCTCGAGGAAGCTCGAGTGCTTTGCCAGCTGCTCAATGGGGTACCCGCGGTAGCGCAGGATGCCCTGGTCGCCGTCGATGTAGGTGATCGCGGAGGTGGTGGCCGCCGTGTTCATGAAGCCGGGGTCAAAAGTGACGGTGCCGGTCTGCTTCAGCAGCTTGGAAACGTCGTAACCGTTGTTTCCTTCAGCTGCGGCAACGCGGGGCAGTACAAGCTCGTCTTCCGGGTTTGGCCCGTACTGGAGCTTGGCACTTGGTTGCTCAGTCATTAATTCTCCTTTAGGAGTTTTCGAAACCGCCGCTATGTACATCCGCTTCCGGCGGACATAGTGCATTCCACTAAACTATTTCGCTAAAACGCTACCGGTTTCAGTGCCCTTACCACTAATCGAGGCGGGCACTGTTGTACAAGCGCAACATCGCTGGGCGCAGTATTTACGGTGCAGTGCCCAATACTATTCCTCCGCGGCACCTCCGCCGTCCGGGGGGGGTGTCCGGGCGCCGGGCCTATCCGCGCTGCAGGCCGCCCGGCGCGGACCCCGCGTGCAGGCGCTGGGCGGCTGCCCGGATGCCCTCGTCCGTGCCGGTGAGGGCAATCCTGACGAAGCCGGCACCGGCGTCGCCGTAGAAAACGCCGGGGCCCACCACTATTCCCAGTTCCGCGAAACGGGCCACGGTGGTCCAGGTGTCCTCGCCGGCACTCGCCCAGAGGTACAACCCGGCTTCCGAGTGCTCGATTTTCAGGCCGAACGCCTCCAGCGCCGGGACGAGCAGGTTGCGGCGGGCGCGGTAGCGGTCCTTCTGCGCCGCCACATGCGCGTCGTCGCGCAGCGCTGCGGCCATGGCGGCCTGCACCGGCGCGGGGACGATCATTCCGGCGTGCTTCCGGCTGTTGACCAGGTTGGCGATCAGCGCCGGATCTCCGGCTGTGAACGCGGCGCGGTAACCGGCCATGTTGGACTGCTTGCTCAGGGAGTACACCGCGAGCAGGTTCTCGGTGCTTCCGCCGCTGATCCGCGGATCCAGGATGCTGGGGACGGGTTCGCCGCCTTCAGCCGGATCCCACTGGCCCCAGCCCAGTTCGGCATAGCATTCGTCCGAGGCAACCACTGCGCCCAGGGCGCGGGCCTCTTCGACGAGGGTGCGCAGCGACTGGGCGGAACGCACAATGCCGGTGGGATTGCCCGGAGAGTTCACCCAGACCAGCCGTACGCGGGAACGCGTCTGCTCGTCCAGGTCGGAGAGGTGGTCCGCCGCTACCGCCGTCGCGCCGGCGAAGACCGCCCCCATATCGTAGGTGGGGTAAGCGACCACGGGGCGGACAACGACGTCGCCCTCCCCCAGCCCGAGCAGCAGCGGGAGCCAGGCCACGAGTTCCTTCGAACCCACGGTGGGCAGCACGGCGGCCGGATCCAGCCCGGACACGTTCCGGCGGCGGGCAAACCAGTCAACGACGGCGGCGCGCAGGTCAGCGGTGCCGTGCGTAGTGGGATAGCCCGGGGCATCCGAAGCCGCTGCCAGCGCGTCACGGACGACGGCGGGCGTCGGGTCCACGGGGGTGCCGATGGACAGGTTCACCGCTCCGTCAGGGTGCTCTGCTGCCCGGCGCTGGTAGGGCGCCATGGCGTCCCAGGGGTATTCCGGCAGGTCCAGCCCGAAGGTCCGGGACGCCGCGGCGCTCATGCCTGGTTCTGCGGCGGCAGGGCCGCGATGATCGGGTGGTCCGTGTGCGTGTTGCCTACCTTGGCGGCGCCGCCGGGCGAGCCCAGGACGTCGAAGAACTCGACATTGGCCTTGTAGTACTCGGCCCATTCCTCGGGAGTGTCATCTTCGTAGTAGATGGCCTCCACCGGGCAGACAGGTTCGCAGGCCCCGCAGTCAACACATTCGTCCGGGTGGATGTAGAGGGAGCGTTCGCCTTCATAGATGCAGTCCACGGGGCATTCTTCGATACATGCCTTGTCTTTTACATCCACGCACGGCTGCGCAATTACGTACGTCACGTCCCTTGCCTTCCTGATCTGCGGACCGTCGGCCTCAAGGGACGGCGGATCGCTGGGTGTTGGTTCCACGTTAGTAGCCTTGTCCATTATCTCCCAGCCGGAGCGTCCCGGTGACGCCGGTGCCGCCGTAGGATGGAGGGATGACGCCCGAAGACCCTGCCGCGCTGCTGCGCGGCCTGCAGCCCGGCGTCCGTGTGGTGGTCCGCTACCGGATCGACGGCGGCTTCACGGACGCGCTGGGCACCCTCAGCGACGTCGGAGCAGACGGCTGTACGGTCTCCACCCGGCGCGGCGAGGTCCCCATCGCGTATCCGCTGGTTACGGCGGCCAAAACCGTCCCGCCCGCTCCCCCGCGCCGAGCTGCGCGTACACGTCCGCTGTAACCCCATGAAAATCCCATGCAAAAAGGCCGCCGGAACACAATGTTCCAGCGGCCTTTTTACACACTCTTGAAGTTCTGCGGATGCCTTAGGCGGCGGTCCCGGCTGCCCGGTCCCGGCCGAGCACGCGTGCGCAGACCAGCACAGCTGCGACGGTGGCCAAAGCCTGCCCGAAGAGCCACACCAGTCCGGCGGTCACTACCGGCGGCTGCTCCGGAGCGGAGGAACCGGTCACGATCAGCGGTACCTCACTGACGAGGTCCAGGGAAAAGAGCCCCAGCACCAGGTAGGTGATCACGCCGGTGACGGCACTCAGCAGTGCACTGCGCTGCCAGAGGCCGACCAGCAAGGCGACGGCACCGCTGAACACTACGGCCAGCAACGCACCGACGGGCAGTCCGTCGTCGCCCGCATACACCACGTGGCCGTGCAGGGACGTGCCCAGCAGGGCGGCCAGGATCCCGCCGGCAACGGCCGCAAGAGGCCCCCGCCAGCGCGGGGACCTCTTGCCGGTTTCAGCCGTGGTGGAAATGACTAGGCCTTGGCGCGGGCGCGGTTGGCCTTGGCACGGTCGTTCGCGTTCAGGACCAGCTTGCGGATGCGGATGGACTCCGGAGTGACCTCTACGCATTCGTCCTCACGGGCGAATTCGAGCGACTCTTCCAGGGTGAGCTTCCGCGGCGGGGTCAGGTTCTCGAAGGTATCCGAGGAAGCGGCACGCATGTTGGTGAGCTGCTTTTCCTTGGTGATGTTCACATCCATGTCATCGGCGCGGGAGTTCTCGCCGACGATCATGCCCTCGTAAACCTCGGAGGTGGGCTCCACGAAGAAGGAGCCGCGTTCCTGCAGCTTGATCATTGCGAACGGGGTAACGACGCCGGAGCGGTCGGAGATCAGCGAACCGTTGGTACGGTACTCGATCGGACCGGCCCAGGGCTCGTAGCCCTCGGCGATGGACGAGGAGATGCCTGCACCGTGGGTTTCCGTGAGGAACTTGGTGCGGAAGCCGATCAGGCCACGGGCGGGAACGATGAATTCCATGCGGACCCAGCCGGTGCCGTGGTTGGCCATGTTGACCATCCGGCCCTTGCGGACGGCCATCAGCTGCGTGACGGCGCCCAGGTATTCCTCGGGTACGTCGATGGTCATGTGCTCCATCGGCTCGTTGACCTTGCCGTCAACGATCTTGGTGACAACCTGCGGCTTGCCGACGGTCAGCTCGAAGCCTTCGCGGCGCATCTGCTCCACCAGGATGGCCAGCGCGAGCTCGCCGCGGCCCTGGACTTCCCAGGCGTCCGGACGCTCGGTCGGAAGGACCTTCAGCGACACGTTGCCGATCAGTTCCTTGTCGAGGCGGTCCTTGACCTGGCGGGCCGTAACCTTGGCGCCCTTGACCCGGCCGGCCAGCGGCGAGGTGTTGATACCGATGGTCATGGAGATCGCGGGATCATCCACGGTGATCAGCGGCAGCGGCTTGGGGTTGTCGACGTCGGTCAGGGTCTCACCAATGGTGATGTCCTCGATACCGGCGACAGCAACGATCTCGCCCGGTCCGGCGGATTCGGTCGGAACCCGGTCCAGTGCCTTGGTCGCCAGCAGTTCGGTGATCTTGACGGTCTTCATGGTGCCGTCGTGGCGGGCCCAGGCAACGGTCTGGCCCTTGCGCAGGGTGCCGTTGAAGATACGCAGCAGGGCCAGGCGGCCCAGGAACGGGGAGGCATCCAGGTTGGTGACGTGCGCCTGGAGGACACCCTCGGGGTCGTACGTGGGAGCCGGGATGTGGTCGATGATCGTCTGGAACAGCGGTTCCAGGTTGTCATTCGCGGGGGCTGAGCCGTCGGCCGGCTGCTCCAGGGAGGCTGCACCGACGCGGGCGGCGGCGTAGACAACGGGGACGTTCAGGACCAGGTCAAGGTCAAGGTCCGGGACTTCGTCCGCAAGGTCGGAGGCCAGGCCGAGCAGCAGGTCCATGGACTCGCTGACAACCTCGTCGATCCGGGCATCGGGACGGTCGGTCTTGTTGACCAGGAGGACTACCGGCAGCTTCGCGGCCAGCGCCTTGCGCAGCACGAAGCGGGTCTGGGGCAGCGGGCCTTCAGAAGCGTCAACAAGCAGCACAACGCCGTCGACCATGGACAGGCCGCGCTCGACCTCGCCGCCGAAGTCGGCGTGGCCGGGGGTGTCGATGACGTTGATGGTGATGGTTTCGCCCTTGGCGGCCGGACCGTTGTAGAACACGGTGGTGTTCTTGGCCAGGATGGTGATGCCCTTTTCGCGCTCCAGGTCACCGGAGTCCATCACGCGGTCTTCCACGTCTCCGTGGGCGGCAAACGAGTTCGTCTGCTTCAGCATGGCGTCGACGAGAGTCGTCTTACCGTGGTCAACGTGGGCCACAATCGCAACGTTGCGGAGATCGCTTCGTACTGCGGTATTTACAGCCGTGTTGGTTTCTGACATGCGTGAGGACTCAATTCATAGGAGATCAGTTCGGGGTGTATCTTTTTCGGCCGGATTGGTACCGGCGTTTCCGGCTGTTCTGTACGAATGCTGATTCAATCGCTTGCTCAATCACCAGTCAGAATCCACCGAAGGCCCCGCCGTCAGCGGGCACGCTAACATTCTAGTCGCAATACCATACGATCCCTAATGCGTGCCTTTGAGGGGCGGACCGGACTGCGTGGCTTCGGGGCGCGGACAGGGCCCGGGACAGGCGCAAACCCGGGGCCGTGCCGGACACACTGAAGGCGGGGAACCTGTCCGGTTCCCCGCCTTCAGCGCAGGCGCTGCGAGGCCGCTAGGCGACTTCGGGCGGCAATTCCAGGCGTGAGCCCGGGATGGCCGCCAGCAGTGCCTGCGTGTAGGCCTGCTGAGGGGCGTCGAACACCTCGTCCGTGGTGCCGGTCTCCACGAGCTTGCCCTTTTCCATCACGCAGACGAAGTCCGCGATCTGCCGGACCACCGCCAGGTCATGGGTAATGAACAGGTAGCTCAGTCCCAGCTCCGACTGCAGGTCCGCCAGCAGGTTCAGGATCTGGGCCTGCACCAGGACGTCCAGCGCCGAAACCGCTTCGTCGCAGATGACCACCTCGGGATCCAGCGCCAGGGCCCGCGCAATGGCCACGCGCTGGCGCTGGCCGCCGGAGAGCTCGTTCGGGAAGCGGCGCATCACCGACGACGGCAGGGCCACCTGGTCAAGGAGCTCGCGCACCTTGGCCTCGCGGCTCTTGGACGTGCCGATCTTGTGCACCCGAAGCGGCTCTTCGATGGTGCGGAAGATGTTGTACATCGGGTCCAGGGAACCGTACGGATCCTGGAAGATCGGCTGTACCCGGCGGCGGAACTCGAACATCCGCTTGCTGTTCAGCGTGGTCATATCCACCCCGTTGAACAGGATGGAGCCGCTGGTGGGCGTCTCCAGGTTCAGCACCATGCGGGCGACTGTGGATTTGCCCGAGCCGGACTCCCCCACGACGGCGGTGGTGGTGCCGCGCTTGATGTCGAAGGAGACGTTGTCCACGGCGGTGAAATCCGTCGACTTGCCGAGCCCGCTGCGGAGCTTGAAGACCTTCGTCAGGTCCTTCACCTCAATGACGTTATCCGCAGCCTTCAGCTTGGCATCGTCTTCGGAGGTGAGCAGGTCTGCGCTCTCCAGGCCGCGGCTCTTCGCAGAGTCGATGCGCTTGGAGGCCAGCGAGGGCGCAGATTCGACGAGCTTGCGCGTGTAGGGGTGGCGGGGGTTGGTAAGGATTTCCAGGGCCGGCCCGGATTCCACCACGCGTCCCTTGTACATCACAACGACCTTCTGGGCACGTTCCGCGGCCAGGCCGAGGTCGTGCGTGATCAGCAGTACCGCGGTGCCCAGTTCCTCCGTGAGGGTGCCCAGGTGGTCCAGGATCTGACGCTGGACGGTGACGTCCAGCGCCGACGTCGGCTCATCGGCGATGAGCAGTCGGGGCCGGCAGGACAGGCCAATGGCAATCAGTGCACGCTGGCGCATGCCGCCGGAGAACTCGTGCGGGTACTGCTTGGCGCGGCTTGCCGCATCCGGCAGGCCGGCCTGCTCCAGGACCTTGGCGATGTCCGCCGAGGAGTGGGGCAGCCCGTTGGCGCGCAGGGTTTCCTTGACCTGGAAACCGATCTTCCACACCGGGTTCAGGTTGGACATCGGATCCTGCGGAACCATGCCGATCGAGTTGCCGCGCAGCTCCTGGATCCGCTTGGCGCTGGCATTGGAAATGTCCTCGCCGTCAAAGAGGATCTGGCCTGCGCTGACCCTGCCGTTGCCGGGCAGCAGGCCGATGGCCGCCAGCGCCGTCGTCGACTTGCCCGAGCCGGACTCGCCCACGATGGCCACGGTTTCGCCGGGCATGATCGTCAGGTGTGCGTCACGGACTGCTTCCACGTCGCCGTTTGCGGTGGCAAAGGTGATTGCCAGGTCGCGGACTTCCAGCAGGGGCTTCACAGCCGCATTTTGTGTATTGATGGTCATCGTTTGCGCGCCTTCGGATCAAGAGCATCACGGACCGCGTCGCCGAGCATGATGAAGCTCAGCACGGTGATGGAGAGGGCGGCCGCAGGCCAGAGCAGCGTTGAGGGATTGGACCGCAACGAAGACTGGGCGGCCGAGATGTCATTGCCCCAGGACATGATGCCCGGCGGGAGCCCGATGCCCAGGAAGGACAGCGTGGCTTCCGCAACGATGAACGTGCCCAGCGAGATGGTGGCGATCACGATCACGGGGGCGGTGGAGTTGGGAATAACGTGCTTCACCAGTGCCGAGAACCGCGAAACGCCGAGGGAGCGGGATGCCACCACGAAGTCCGCGTTGCGGACCGAGATGACGGCACTGCGGGTGATGCGGGCCACCTGGGGCCACCCGAAGATCAGCAGCGTGAAGACCACCGTCATGACGGTGCGGTTCTCGCGGAAGGTCGGCAGCTGCATGATGATGATGGCGCCGAGGATCAGCGGCAGGGCGAAGAAGATATCGCCGACCCGGGCGAGGATGGCGTCGAGCCATCCGCCGTAGTAGCCGGCCAGTGCTCCCGCGATGCCGCCGATGATCACGACTGCCAGTGTGGTCAGCACTCCCACCATCAGGGATGCGCGCGTGCCGTAGATGACGCGGGCGTAAACGTCGCAGCCCTGGAAGGTGAATCCCAGCGGGTGCCCCGCCGAGGGTGCGCCGTTGGAGTTGGCCAGCAGGCAGTTTTCATCCGGTGAAGCATTCGTGAACAGGCCCGGGAAAGCCGCGACCGTGAGGATCAGCAGGATAAGCAGTGCGGAAATGACGAACAGCGGCTGGGTGCGCAGGTTGCGCCAGGCCTCCCCCCAGAGGCTCAGCGGCTGGACGTCGTCCTTGACGCTGTCGGTCGCCGCCAGAGGGGTTTCCTCCAGCGGAGCGACGTAGTGCTCGATGTTTGTGGTGTCTTTATGCATAACGGATCCTCGGATCAAGCCAGGCGTACAGGAGGTCTACCAGGAGGTTGGCGATGACGTAGACGAAGACGAGGACACTCACGATCGACACGATCGTCGGCCCCTCTCCCCTGATGACTGACTGGTAAAGTCGCTGTCCCACTCCGGGGACGTTAAAGATGCCTTCGGTGACGATGGCGCCGCCCATCAGCGCCCCCAGGTCCGCCCCGAGGAAGGTCACCACGGGGATCAGGGAGTTGCGCAGGATGTGCACGGTGACCACGCGCGGCCGGGAAAGCCCCTTCGCGGTGGCGGTGCGGACGTAGTCGGCGTTCATGTTCTCGATGACCGAGGTGCGCGTCAGGCGCAGGACGTAGGCGAAGGACGCCAGGCCCAGGACCACTGCCGGCAGTATCAGGTCCGCCCAGCTGGCGTCGCCGCCGACTGTTGGGCTGGTCCATTGGAGCTTGACGCCCACCAGGAACTGCAGCAGGAAGCCGAGTACGAACACCGGAATCGCGATCACGATCAGGGAGACAACCAGGACGGTGCTGTCGAAGATCTTGCCCTTCTTCAGGCCGGCCATGAGGCCGAACGCAATACCGAAGACCGCTTCGAAAAGCAGGGCCAGCACGGCAAGGCGCATGGTCACCGGGAAGGCCTGGGCCAGGACGGCCGAAACCTCGCGGCCGGAGAAGTCGACCCCCAGGTTAAAGGTGACCAGGTTCTTCAGGTACAGCAGGTACTGGACGATGAAGGGCTGGTCCAGGTTGTACTGGCTGCGCAGCTGCGCGGCGACGGCCTCGTTAACCGGCTTATCGCCGAAGAGTGCGGCAATGGGGTCTCCCGGGAGGGAGAACACGAGGAAATAAACGAGGAATGTTGCCCCGAAGAAAACGGGGATCATTTGGAGGAAGCGTCGAATGACGTAGCCGGCCATTAGGGGTGGCCTCCTGCCAGCTGTGGGGGATTGGAGTCTCGCATCTTTTTTCTATGCCTGTTCTTGATAGAACCCGAAATACAAGCCGGGGCCCGGCCTTCTGGCCGGGCCCCGGATCGGTCGGTCTAGATACTGCTACTTGGCCGTGACGTTGTAGTACACAGGGACGCCGTTCCAGCCGGTTTCAACGTTGTCCACGTTTTCACTCCAGCCGGACTGTGCAACCTGGTACCACAGCGGGATGACGGGGAGGTCCTTCAGCAGGACTTCCTGGGCCTGGTTGAAGATTTCGGCTCCGTCTTCCGGGGTGGAAGCGGCAAGGCCTTCGCCCAGGAGCTTGTCGAACTCTTCACTCGAGTATTCGCCGTCGTTGGAACCTGCCCCGGTGCCGTACAGCGGGCCGAGGAAGTTGTTCAGGGACGGGTAGTCAGCCTGCCAGCCGGTGCGGATAGCACCGGACAAGGTCTTGGCGGTAGCGTCTGCGCGCAGTTCCTTGAACGTTGCGTAGGGCTTGCCTTCGGCCTTGATACCAAGGTTGTTCTTCAGGCCGTTGGCTACGGCGTCAACCCATTCCTTGTGGTTGGCGTCGGCGTTGTAGCCGATGGTGAAGGCCTGGTCGGCGGGCCAGGGTGAAACCTTCTCGGCTTCTTCCCAGAGTTCCTTGGCCTTCTCGGGGTTGAACTCGAGCACCTCGTTGCCGGGGACGCTGTCGCTGTAGCCCTCGATGACCGGAGCGGTGAATTCGGTGGCCGGTTCACGGGATCCCGAGAAGACAACGTCGGTGATTTCGTCCCGGTCGATGGCCATGGAGATGGCCTGGCGGCGCAGTTCTCCGGCTTCACCCGAGAACTCCGGCAGGTAGCCGGGGATCGTGATGGTCTGGTTGCCTGCATACGCCTTTTCGGAGAAGCGGCCCTCGCCCAGATCGGTCTTGAACGTCTTCAACGCCATGTTGGGAATGGTGTCGAGGATGTCCAGCTCGTTCGACTGCAGGTCTGCGTAGGCTGCGTCGAAGGAGGAGTAGAACTTGAAGGTTACTCCGCCGTTCTGCGGTACGCGGGTTCCGGTGTAATCCGGGTTGGCGACCAGGTCGATCTGGATTTCGTGCTGCCAGGCGTCGTCGCCGGCCAGCTTGTACGGTCCGTTGCCGACCGGATTCTCGCCGAACGCGGCGGGATCTTCCAGTGCACCGGCGGGCAGCGGGAAGAAGGCGGTGTAGCCAAGTCGCTGCGGGAAGTCGGATTCCGGCTGGCTGAGCTTAACGGTGAACGTGCTGTCATCCACCACGGCCAGTCCGCTCATGGTGTCGGCTGTGGCACCTTCTGCACTGACTTCGTCGTAGCCTTCGATGCTCTCGAAGAAGTACGAGTTCAGCTGGGCATTCTTGGCGGCTGCACCAAAGTTCCAGGCGTCAACGAAGGACTTGGCCGTGATGGCCTCGCCGTTGGTGAACTTCTGGTCCGCCTTCACCTTGATGGTGTAGGTCTGGGAATCTTCGGTCTCGATGGACTCGGCGAGTTCGTTGACCGTATTGCCGTCAGCGTCGTAGCTGACCAGGCCTTCGAAGAGCAGGTCCATGATGCGTCCGCCGCCAACTTCGTTGGTGTTGACCGGCATCAGCGGGTTCTGCGGTTCGGTGCCGTTGGCGGTGATGATCACGGCGTTGTTGCTGCCTTCGGAATCACCCGAGCCTTCGGCCGATTCGTCGGATCCCCCACCGCAGGCGCTCAGCGTAAGTGCGGCAAGTGCCGCTACGCTCAGCATTTTGGAAGTGCGTGTGACGCGCATTCCGCCTCCTAGTTCTATTCGGTGCCGGCGATGATGACGCCGGCGTTGCGGCTCTGCCAAATGGTGAACCGACTCACAAGGCCAAAAGCATAAGCCCACTTTGTTGCCGTCAGGTAACCAAGTCCGGCATGTGGCGCCGGTATGGACACCGTGTGGTGGATCACATTGCGTCAAAGACGCTGATGACGTGGGGAAAGACCGGCCCATACCGCCTGGTAACGATTTGGCATACGTGGGATGTATTACATGCAATGACATGTCATATTGGGTGCTTTTGTGACTTGTCCGGGCACTCGTCCGGGCAGGGGTAGGGTCCGGGTGCAGATATTGGTGGGATGCTCGTGAGGTACCAAACGTATGTCGACGCGAAGTAGAGGGTTCCATGAAAATTACGGTTATCGGCGGGTCCCAAGGCACCGGCGCACAGCTGGCTTCCCTCGCGCAGGCTGCAGGGCATGAGGTCACGGTCCTCTCCCGGTCCGGTCGTGCACCGGCCGGCGTCCTGGCCCTCACCGGCGACGCAACGGATCCTGAAGCGGTTTCCGCTGCGGTGTCCGGGGCCGACGCCGTCGTCGTCACCGTGGGAGGGGCAAAGGGCGTCCATCATCAGCGCGGCGCCGTTACCCGGACCGTTATCGACGCGATGCGGGCAGAAGGCGTACGACGACTTGTGGTGCAGTCTTCGCTGGGCGCAGGGGACTCGGCGTCCCAGCTTCCCGGACCGCTGGGACTGATTACCCGGATCGTGCTTGCGAAAGCCTTGGCCGATCACAACGCCCAGGAGTCCGCCGTCCAAAGCTCCGGCCTGGACTGGACCATCCTCCGACCCACCGGCCTGACGGACAAGGAACCGTCCGGCACCTGGCGGATGCTCGAGACGACGGACAACGGAAAACTCAAGGGCTCCATTCCGCGGGCCGACCTTGCCGCCTGCATGCTCAGCCTCCTGACGGACGAGTCCGCCGTCGGCAGGGCCCTTGGCGTCAGCAGCTAGGTCACCGGAGCCAGCGGCTTCACCATGATCAGGCACGGCGTGGCTTCTCCCCAGAGATCCGTCTCCTCCAAGGGCAGGAATCCCCGCTTCTCATAGAAGTGCCGGGTTCGCGCGTAGCCGGAGTCCGGATGGGACGGACCCAGCGTCTTCACCTCAAGGAGGTGTACGCCGCGGCTGATCGCGTCGGCCTCGATGGCCGCCAGCATCGTGGTTCCGACGCCGGAGCCGTGAGCTGCGCGGTCCACCACGGTGAGGTGGATCTCGGCCACATGCGGAAAGTGCCGATCGACCAGGGTCACTCCGATGACGGAACCGCCGACGTCGCGCACGGTCCAGGTTTCCTTGGTTCGGGCAGCGTCGATGTACTCGGCATTCGAGTCCGGCTGCCCGAACCATTCGGGCACGGTGGCGAGCAGGCGGGCGACGTCGTCGGGCACGGGGTGGTCCTGGGCCGCAGTCCAGGACGTGTCTCTGTGTTCTCCCTGTGCCGTGGAGTCGACACCGCCACCCTGCCGATCATGCCTAGGCAATTTCGGCCTGGATCTCACGGATTACTGCCCCCAGGATGCCGCGGAACAGCAGTCCTTCTCCCAGTGGGCCGGCGGAGTCCGTACCTACGGGTGGCAGCAGCCGCAGCACGGCCCGTTCGCCGTCGCTCAGGTTCGCCAGCTGCCACCGAATCTCCTGATGGACTGCTTCCGGATGATCCGCGCTTGAGAGCGAGACTGCCTTTGCCGCGTAGGCGGCCGCACCCAACGCGTGAGCGCCCATGTGGGCGACCGCGGCTGCCTGGGCGACGGCGCGGGCTGCCGCAGCGCCGGCCGGCGTCGTCGCGGCATTCGCGATCTTCACGACGATGAGCCGCTTGCTGATTTCTTCGGCGGCGGTACTTGATCCTGCGCTGTATGCACGGGTGCGGGCGAGTGCGTCCCGGGCTGTTTCTTCCGCCGTTTCATCTGCTTTGTAGAGCGGCAGGACACGTTCAGCGCATGCTGCGGCCCAGCGCGCGATGGTGCGCCGGTTCGGATCGCTGAGGGTCTGGGGTGAGGCCATCCCCAGATGATGCCACACCGGCTTGCGGGCCCGGCCTGATGCTGGTTGACGACACCACGGGATGCTGAGCAGGAACGCACCGACCTGTCGCCGTCGTGCTCTACAAAGCTGCCGTCCTCATGCGTTCCTGAGCTGACTCAGGCCGCCGCCAGTGCTGCCGCTTTCTGAGCCTTGGCGGCCGCGATGCGCGGCCCGCTGAACCACAGCACGATCCCCGCCAAGACCCACGCGCCCAGGGTCAGGGCCGCAGCGCCTCCGCCGGCGCCGTCGAAATAGGCCACGGCGCGGACCAAGGTGCCGGCAGCGCCGGGTGGCAGAAGCTGGCCGATCGTAGCCACTCCGGCGGGAAGCCACTGTGCACTGGTCGAGATGCCGGCGAAGGGGTTGCCGACAAACATCATGGACATGGCGGCAATGGTGAAGCCTTTGGTGCCAAAGCACTCATAGAGGCCGGCGAGCGGCAGTGCCAGCGCTGCGATGCCAAGGGCGACGCTTGCCGCGACCGGGACCAGCGGACCCTCAATGCTGCCGAAGACGTGCTTCAAAACTGCAGCGACCACGAACCCGCCGGCGATTGAAAAGCCGGTAAGGCCGGCCAAGATCCACCAGCGTTTCCCGGACAGCATGGAGCGGAACGCCACGGCGGGCACGATACCGCCGAAGACCAGGGGGAAGGCCAGGCCACCGATGCCCACGCCCGTCGGGTCGCCGGCGGGAAGCGGAACCACGTCCACAATCTCGGCCGTCTGCCCCGTGCTGCCCGCCATCGTGGCGCCGACGTTGCTGACGGTCCCGGATACGGCTGTTGAACCGGCGCTCGCCACGTAGACCTGCATGTCTTCCGGATCTGAGAAGTCGAAGCCGCCGACGATGTCCCGGTCCCGGATTCCCTGCTCCAGGTCGTCGGCACTTTCATAGGCCTGGACCACGAAGGCGCCCGGCGACTGGGACTCCAGGGTTTCCGAGACCGTCTCGGCCTTCTCCTGCGCTCCAACTACACCCAGACCCAGGTTCCGCGGTCCGGAAAGGAGTGAGGGTGAGATGAAGAGCATCAGGAGGGCAAGCAGAATGACCGAGAGTCCGACGGTCAGGCCCGCCCAAATGGCTGCATGCTTTCGATGGGAGCCGGTTGCCGGCGTTTGAGCTGTCATGGATCCTTCGTTTGTGGAGGAACTTCCTCCACTTCTACGGATGATGTTCCTCCGGTTTAGACTGAAGGTCAACTTGAAGGGGGCCGGATGAGAGCTGACGCTGCGCGGCGAAGAGAAGCGATCGTCGCCCATGCGAGGCACCTTTTTGCCGAGCGGGGCGGCGATGTTGCGCTGGAGACGGTAGCCGCGGCGAGCGGAGTGGGCATCGCAACCCTGTACCGCAATTTCCCCTCCCGCGACGACCTCATCCGAGCCGTGGTTCAGGACACTGTCGAGGGCATCTTGGAAGCGGCAAATGAGGCCCGCGCCGGGCTGGAAACGGACGCTGCGGCATCCTGGGAACGGCTCTTATCGCAGCTGATGTCCATGGAGCTGGGTGCGCTGACCGATGGCCTCGCGCTGCAGGCAGGTGCCGCCCGCGATTTGAACGCCACTCCCCTGGCGCAGGTGCAACAGCCTGCTCTTCACGCCCTTGACGAGGTGCTGTCTGCGCTGAAAACCCAGGGGGTGGTACGGCAACAGCTCACCGCGCTGGAGGTGATCGTTGCGGTGGCGACGATTACGCGGCCGCAGATCTCTCCCATTCGTGATGCGGCGCCGGAGGTGCAGGCCCAGCTGGCGCAGGCGTACCTGCTGTGGACCCGCGTTTCGTAGGGCTGCCTATAAACGAAAAGCGCTTCCCGGGTCGAAATCCGGGAAGCGCTTTTTCGGAGCACGACTAGACGTTGAAGCGGAACTCCACCACGTTCCGTAACAAAGCAACGTCTGAGCTAACCGGGGTTTGTCGGCTTCGGGGTCAAGGCCCTCTTCGGTCAGCCCCTGCTGGTCGGGGCCGGTGTCTCTATCAGCATCAACCGCGGCGGTGCTCGAGTGCCGCGTTTCGAAACGGGAAGGGTCTAGTGAAAAAACTCCTCCTCATGGGTTTGCAGAACCCAGTCCTGGTCGGCGCCCCCTGACATCTCCCGAGCTTCAAGCGCCGCTTGCAGGTCTATTGCGTGCTTTCCCACGAACCGCAGCTGCTGTTCCTTTCCCGCAAGCGTGACGGAGACGGTCACGCTTCCCCGCTCTCCTACTTTCTGGGTGAGCAGGTCCTCCCGAAGCTCCTCAACGGGAGTTGAGCAGGCGTGCCTGTACTTCGCGGCGCAGGTCGGACAGAGTGCGAGTCTGTTCTCGGTGAGGTCCTGTGTTACGTCACCGGCAAATTGCACTGCCTCGAAGTAGTACTGTCCACTCACTTTAAAAGGCATTTCCGTGTTGCAGACCTGGCACACCATGATTCCGTCCTCGTTCGAGTACAGCTCGGTCAAATAGCTTTTTGCAGTGCTCCGGAACCCGGGCTCCTGAATGCGGACTTGTCGAATGCGCTCCGCGTACTGGCGCAAGGGTGCGTCGGTTGCTTGCTCGCGGACTCGCTGAGCGCGACGCTCTGGCGTTGGCGAGGGTCCTTCGGGCAAAATAGGGCCCTTCTCCTGCTGTTTGAATGCTTGGAACAAGTCCCAGTCCTTGAGCATCTCCTTGGCCTGGAGAGCGGCCTCGGGAGAAGGGAAACCAAGGACCTTCGCTGCGTCCTCCTCTCCTCGCTCCTTTTGCGCGTGCAAGAGGGCGGGCCGTCCGAAGTGTGCTCTTTCCAAAAGAGGTGAATCAGGATGAACGGCCAGCCCGTCGGCGAGATCCTCAGCAGTTGTGTCCGCGGGTAATCGAAGGTTGCCATCCCGGTCCAGGATCCAAGGCACCGTAGTCAGGGCCTGCATCAGCTGCGATTCAATTCGATGACTGGCAGCGGACGCATTGGCCCGATAGATCGCTCCTGCTTTGTCCATCCCAGCGCGTGCAACGACGTCCCAGAGCCCCTGAAGAAGATTTGCATCATGGGTTTCGACGATGGCGGCGAAGTCGGGTATGACCCAGTCCTGATTGATAATTTTACTGGTCTCACGGTTCTGGAAGCGCCAAGAATTCTGGAACTGTGCGTTACGCCATATGGGTGTCCGCTTGATCGAGATTCCTGTTATCGCGCCGATCTCCCCGGCCAGTGCAGCAACGTCGATCTCGAGCTCATCGTAGGCGGCGACGAGTTGCAGCGGGGGGGTGCGGCCCAATGAGTCTGATCTGTAGAGCGCTGATAGTCCGGATGCTCGGAAAGGGCTGTCGATGAAAGTGTTGGACGGCGCTGACCAGCTAAGAGATCCATCCACCCGTTCTGCCACAAGGATGGGCGCATTCGCGTAGGAAGTGGGAGCGAGTGCTCGCTCGCTGATCAGTTGTTGGAGGTTGACGAGATCCTCCACGTGCAAAGGAGTGACCTCTGCCGGCACACTCGAGTAGGTGCGGAAGCGGGCGCTGAGCCGGGCGGCTGCATCCCATTTCTTAGTTCCAGCCGAGGCGTAGAACTGGCGAAGGGCAGCGGCCTCCGGTCTCTGCCCCCCCTCGTCGTCCTCGTCAAAAGCGACAAGTGAGTCCAGGACAAGCCCAAACGCTTGCAGACCGGCGGCGGCCGGTAGATAGGCTTTGGGGCTGGCTACGTGTTCAATGCCTTCGCTACCCTGCACTCGAAGGACAGGTATGGTGCGAAGACTGTCTGAGAAGGTGTCGTCGTAGCTATAGGAGCGCGGGTCACTGCTTCGATAGGGATTGCGAACGCTCGTAGCCAACCGTCCGAGTGCCGTGTAGAAGGACCTGAGCCACGGGTCACTCTTATCGGTGATCCACGAGTGCCAAGCCCGGAGTTCGGCTCGATACTCCTCCTCTTCCTCCTCGACATATTCCTCGGCCTCATACTCCCCGGCGTCATCGCCCCACGATTCGATTTGCTCGCTGATCTGGCTGATGCGTTCGAAGGCGTCGCCAAGCTCGCTCGTCGCGAAATCGATCGCATTTAGTGAGTTGAAGAACGCGCGAGGCCTGCCTTCCCGTTCGGGAAGCCACCCCGTCGCAGGATTGTCCTCTATATTGACCGAAATGCTTCGGAGGAAGTCGGCGTCTTTCAAGTCGAGAGCTGCACGCAACGGGCTTACTGATCTGATGAGGCGGGTCGAGTTGTCGTAGTTGCTGCCACTCAGGACTGGCGTGATTGGGGTTGTCTCGAAGGCCCAAATGATGTGTTTTCGAAGGGGTTCGTATCGGCGCGGAAGGTCATCGCTCTTGTTGGGCAGTGCGCTGAGCAGTCCGTCGTCGAGTAGCCCTGCGTCCCGCATGTGGGGTAAAGCGTTCGCCACGAGAGCGGCAATCCCTTCGAGGAGTTCGTCGTTGCCGTCCCCTTCACGGACGCTGTCTCGAGCGACGGTGGATGCGAAGGGCGCGTGAATATGGAACTTGAGTCCGGAGGTCTCTTTGACTGCAGGGAAGTAGATGAATACGCGTCCATCGACGGGTTCCACGGTGAAGTTGCGTGCATCGAGCGTTGTGCTCGAACGTGACCCCCCGATGCCCTTGTCGGCCATCTTGTCTCCTTTGGTCAAGGAGAATGCGGCCGCGATGGGAAAGGTCGTGCCGTCGACGGGTGCAGTTCCTTGAATCCGGTACCAGTAGCTTGGTCCTGAGTCCCCATGCAGGCTGTCGATCTCGATGATATGTTCGTCTAGATCTCGACGTTCGAGCAATCGGACGTTGCCATCGAGGAAGGTGGTGGCAATGAGACGGATGTTGTCGAGGAACAGCAGGGTGGACCGGGAGATTTCGGTGAGTGCTTTACTTACCTCAACGATGGCTTGCGCTGCGTTCTTTCCCGGCCGGTCGAAGGGAAACCAGAACGTCGTCCGGTCCGGATTGCGTGCGAACGGTTCGGTACGGGTGGGCACAAACAGGTCCTGGATAGCGAAGGCGTACTCACCGGACTGGACCTGGGGCGTCTGCGTGTAAGCGAAAACCGCTTTGAACCCCACCCCGAACTTCCCAATGCTGGTGGCTTCATCGGCCTTGGTAGATTGACCGATTCCGGTGATTGATTCGATGTCTTGCAGATTGAAGATCCGGGAGCCGTCGTGTTCGACGAGGAGACCGTCGTTTCTCAACTCGAAGTTCACTTCTCGGGCGTGAGCATCCTCTGCGTTCTGCAGGAGTTCGTAGATGAAATGTGCGTTGTCTGGGTACAGATCGGCGAGGAGCTTACGGAGACCCTCTTCGAACCCGTTGCTTCGTGCGGCGTCTATGTAGGCCCGGCGGTTCGCGGTAAGGGTATCGAACATTGTCATGGGGCTACTACTCTCAGCAGGATGCTGGCGACGTGGCGCGAGGCGAGGTCTGCTCGGCTAGCAGCTTGCCGTTGAGCTGAAATGAGCCGGTCGAATGATGCTTCGGCGCTTGTCCGCTCGCCAGCTTTCATGACGATTATGTCGGGGTGGGTTGCGGACTCGAGTTGGCGTTCGATAATGCTGAGCCGACGAGCTTTCTGGGATGAAAGGGCAACGGTGCGACGCTCGACTGCTGCTATGTGTTGGCTCTGGTGCTTTGCTCTCGCCTGCGTCCACACCGTTGCATGTCGCTCATCTAGTCGGGCGCTCTGCACCTCTTCAATGTGTTTGCCTCCACTTTCGGTGCAAGCAGCGAGAAGTGATGCTGCTCGTTCTTCGATTGCCTCGTCCTCGGCCACGAATCGGTATGTCAACGAATCTCGCACGCCGAACCTTGTCCATGCGTATACAGCGACAGGGTAGTCGCCGGGTTCGACCTCCTTCGAAGTGACGACCGCGGAAACATGAACAGGATCAGACAGGTGAAACCGTCTAGCTGCCAGGAGTACAAGGGGGTGGCTAGGACTTAGGAGCTCGACGTTCCCCGCCTCTTCTGTAAGTTCCGGATCGGTAGTCATGCTCAGCACGATCCGGTCCCCGCGGAGCAGCCGCTTCAGGTGACGGGCATCGATGTTCTGGGCGTCGAGCTCGTCGATTATTCGAGCAGCAGCCTCCGCGTTGAGTGGTACTCGTGCGATGCGGCCTGGACGGAGTGCAATGGATCGGCCTGGCTGTACTGATTCGAAGTATCTGCGTACAACGGCGGAAATCTTGCGGGCGCTCAGCCATTCACTGGATGCTTCCGCTACGTTCTCTTCAAATGAGGAGCCGGTGTATCCCAGTAGGTCCGCTTGTTGATCTTCTAGCCGTTGCTCTTCCTCAATGCGTGCGATGTCGTTGTCCGCGAGTTGTCGGAGCGCAGCCTGTCGTTCGTGGGGCTCCATCTGAAGGTTGGTGGCGATGTTGACAATGGCGGCAGTGACGTCGCCGAGGATCTGCTCGCTTCCTCCGATCGCATGGTGAAAGACGCCGATGCGGGAGAGGCACCGATCGTAGATCTCCGCTTCGATGGTGCCGTGCGTCAGGATGTTGATGATAGCCACAGCTTCGCTTCGCTGGCCCCGGCGGTCGATGCGCCCGATGCGCTGCTCGATACGCATCGGGTTCCAGGGGATGTCGTAATTAACCAGGGTGTCGCAGAATTGGTAATCGAGGCCTTCGGTTCCTACCTCGGAACAGATCATGACGTCGATGGCCTGTGGATCTGAGCGGTCGAGCTTGAATCGGCGGCGAATAGCCCTGCGGTCGTCGTCGGGTACTCCGCCGTGCATGACTGCAACGCGCACTCCCCACATGCGACACCGGGTTTCGAGGTACCTGATGGTGTGCCGGAAAGTACTGAAGATCAGGACCTTGTTGTTGGCGTCCGCCGTCTTGCCGTCGATGATCTCTTTGAGCAGTTCGGCTTTCGGGTCAAGCTCGTCGTCGAGCCGCTGGGCCATCTCTTGTATCGAGGACGCCTCTACCCGAAAGCCCTCAATCTGCTCGGGAGTGAAGGAAATGACCTCCTCCTCGCCGTCGACGTCCGTACCAGTCAGGCGGTTCTCGAAAAGGTCCGTGATCAGGGGCGCCAGTCCCGTTATGGAACTTGCTGCCTGCCGGTGAAGGGTAGACATCAAGAACTTGACCGAAATCCCTGGTGTCCGCAATGTTGCGATCTTCTCACCCAGCGCGAGTACAGCGTCATAGACAGCTTGTTGAGCATCGGTGAAATGGACCGTGGGGGATGACGGCTTTCGAGTTGTGAATTCGCCAATGTCACGCCGCCGGGTCCGGGTGACGATCTCAGAGAAGGTGTTAAGTGCCTCAACCGAGCGGATGACCCTGATGCGAGCTCGATCATCGAAGGGCGCGTCGTTCAGTAGCTCACGCACCTCGTCCACGCGACGATCCAGCGCGAGTACATCTCGGCCCCATTCCGTCTGCAGCGCTTTCTGCAGGTGGCCTTTGACGTCAGCCTGCCAGTCATTCTCTGCGGTGCGTGCTGCTCGGGACGCGTTGAAGAGGTGCTCGTTGGGCTCGAGCATGACGCGGAAGTCATTCCAGTCGAGGACGAGGTCGTCTCGCAGGAGATTGACGATCGTGAAGAGGTCCTGGCTGTGGGTCTGGATAGGGGTCGCGGAGAGCATCACGACGGCTTCGGCGGCGTCGACAAAGCGTTGAACGCACTGATAAGCCTTCGTCTCACGGTTTCGGATGTGGTGTGCTTCATCGACAATTACGAGGTCGAAGCCCAACTCACCGGCAAGGTCATTGAGGCTTGCTACCTTCGTCTTAGAACCAGTCCGCGTACCAGTCAGGAGTGTTTCATCGAGCAAGGAGAAGGGGAGAATCGCTTTTTGGTAGCGAACTGGCCAAGACCCGTCCCGGAGGGTTTCCTCGAGGCACCAGCGGAGCGTCTTGCTATCCAGATGAACAAAATCCTCGTCAAAACGCTTTAACTCGTCTCGCCACTTATCGTCGACCACGAGCGGACGCGGACAGATCACGAGAACGGACTCAGCCCTCTTTCGTGCTTGAAGCTCCTTAATGATCAAACACGCTTCGATCGTCTTACCGACACCCACGTCATCGGCGATCAGGATGCGAGGGCGGTCTGACTGGACAAGTTTAAGGACCGGCCGGTACTGATACGGCTCGAAGTCGACTCGTCCTGCGTTCCGGGAATGAAGGTAGTCGCTGTTGGGATCAAGCAGCAGTAAAGCAGTCAGCGCCGCATGGAGCTCGCTCGCAGTTACCGATGCAACTGAATCGTTCTTAGAAACCGTTTCAATCTGAGGGGCAAAATATTGGTGCGTCGCTCCGTCATGGAAGACTGAGTATCGAATCGCCCCACCCACCTGATCTGTTCCTAAAACCGCCCCACTGACCTCGGGACGGGCGATAAGACGAACGAGCGTACCGGGACCAATCGTTGATTTTTCGTCGACAGACATGACGCAATTCTTCCTTCCATTAGGCATTTTCGAGACCAGTCCACCGGCGAAGTGGTGTACATTGATCTCGTTTCAGCCTTTCTCCTTCTTTGCAAGGAAGAAGCCCAAGAATTCACCGTCCTGATGCATCCCGCCGAAGCGATCCTCTGATACGAAACCAATCGCTTACAACAATTACAATCGCAATTCTGACTCGCCCAGCGTGCTACGCGACTGTTGGGCGCTGCCTCCACGGGAGTAGGGCGAGACCTGAACGACCTTTGTCTGTGTACCGTCAGGACCGAACTTCTGCAGACGCTGGTGCCCGTTGACCATATGTTCGTTGGGAGACTTTCTGCTCGGCTCCTCGCCGATGCCCTCGGAAGCCGGCAACGTAGACGCGGGGACTCGCTCCGCGCCCGCGGAGCTAAGCTGCTCGGTCCCTTCGTCCGGCCTCGATATCAAGAGCGTGACCCCAACAGCAGCCATAAGACCGACAACAGCAAGGCCTGGTTTGAAAGCTCTATGCTCCTTGATCCGCTCCCACCGGCTCGGAATCTGGCTCATATCTTGTTCGCCCGTCTTCGCCTCATGCTTGCGCACACCAATGGACTCAGACTTTGCTGGTTTGTCCTTCGGCTGCCCAAGTGATGATGGCTCGAGCGGCCGATCCCCGTCGAACGGGTCTTCTTGATCGAGGTCAGGCACTCGGTCACTCTATCCTTATGTCGGTAATTCCGGTTGCACACACGACTGGGCGTGAGCACGAATCCGCCCTAAGCATTGATCCTGCATGCAGAAAACAATGCATCAGTGACCTCAAAGCAAGAGTTGCACATTTAGGACTCCGTGTCCCAGTCAGTCTCGTCTTCGACTTTTTCGTCACATGACGTGCAGGTGAGCGTCAAGACGGTCCTCCTTCGGAGCCTGGTTTTGGCCAGTCCCAACATACCGGGCTAGTGAATGGGGAACAATAAGAACTGTCGTGGCGTTCGGAATAGTCGGTCATGTTGGCGGTCGGCTTGCCACAGTTCGGACAGGGCCAGTTGGGACCCTCACAGGTGCGACTGTTGTGGCCTTCAAATCCGCACGCAGCACAAGCCATTACAACTCCCCTTGACCATAATTCAGCAGCAAGTCAACAAAGACACATTTAACCATACCGGCGTGCTATATAGCGGTGAGGCACGACGACCCGGAACCATCAAGCGGCGCATCCGCAAGCCTTATCTAGGGCCATTCGTTCAGGTATTGTATTGGAACTCGAACAGGGCTTAGCACGAGCCACCCACTAGAGCGACTTCAATTAATTTCGCGTCGGCATTTCCTTACAGTGAGTCCGATTGTTTGAACGTGTGCAGCATGTATCGGTTGCCTAACCCAAGTGGCTTAGGTGGTCGAAGTGCGTCACCACCCCACAATTGATCGGGTCGACGCTCGATTACGCATTCCGGCTATGCTGTCGTTGCACCCAGTACTATGCCCGCCTTGGGGAGGTGGCCTCCGTCGTCCGCACATGGTGGCTGAATACCCACCGTTGGAGGCCCCGTTGACCACCGCACCTGAGACAGCCGTCACCTACTCGACGGTCGATACGCCCCGTGACGCCATCGACCTGGCGGCATTCCTTTGCCACCCGGAGCGGGACCACCCGGTCGTGGTGATCTCCTCCACCAAGGACGGGCCACGGATTGATCCGGCCGCCGTCGCCGGGCGTCTCGGAAACAAGGCCACGGTCTACCTCCTGGCCACACCTGCGGTGGCTTACCCCTTCGATGAGGCCATGCCTGAGGAGACATCCGTCTACGGCGGCGCCGCCCGCTCCTACCCGACCGGGAATGCATGGCACAGCAACCAGAGGATTTCCGTCCTCCGCCTGGCTTACGCGGACGCTGAAGCCCGCGACGCTGTCGACCTCCTCGCCCAAGACGTCGACAAGATGGACCCGTACGCGCCTCCGGTCACCACTTCAAGCACACCGGCCCGCTCGACGGTGCCCCAAGTTGTTGGGTGCGAGGTCTCCATGCTGCTGCCCCCGGACGGGGTGCTGGTGAAACTGGCTCACGGCATGGCCCGCATCGACACCGCCACCCTGGCGCCCGGAATCGAGCCGGAGCGCCTGTTCACGCCTGGCCAGAAGCTGACCGGCACCGTCCAGAACGGGCTGCTCACCATCACCTCCGGCATCCATACCGTCGCCGAAGCCGTCGCCCACGCCCCCGCCGGCACCATCCACCCGGCCTTGGTCCTGAACGAGAAGCGCATCGCCCTGTTCCCCGGCCTGGTCGTCCGCCACACCTCCCCACGAGAGCCGGGCAGTGTCATTGCCGTCCGCGTCGAGCTTTCCGGCCGTGCCGATGGCAAGGGCTGGAAGTTCTCCACCGCGGAGGACCCAGAACCGGAGTCAATCACACCGGCCCTGCCGTTCTACGTCGGCGACGAACCCTGGATCGTCTGGAGCCCTCGGGCCGCGCAGCCCGTGGAGATCGCTGAGTCCGATGAGCCCGCGGAACCGAAACCGGGTCCAGAAGGGGAAGAACACGCCCCAACTCAAGACAACGCGCCAGCCGCGGCCGACGATGGTGAGACGCCGCCTTCGTCGGCGCCCCCTGCTGCTGCGCACACCGACGTCACCTCCGCCCTGGAATTGATCCGGACGACACTTCACGATCTCGACGAAACCAACCGCCGCCTTGAAGCCGAGGCCACCGCGTTGCGTCATACGGCCTCAAATCAAAAGTCGGCAGGCCCCGTGCCCTCGCCCGGGCCCGGCGGCGCCGCCCTGGACCAGGCCCAGCGGCAAGTTGCCCTGTTGACACGGGAGCGGATCGAACTCGTCGGGGACCTCACCCGGGCACTCGGTGATGCGGACACCCTAGCCGCTGAGAACACCGCCTTGGCCCATGAGAACGAACGCCTGCGGGAAAGTGTCCGTACGGAGCAGACCCGTGCTGCCCGTGCCCGTCAGCTCTCCCGGGAAATCTCTGCTGGCGCAGACACCGGACCGCTGTTCGCCGACCCCGCCGAACAGTTCCGCCACGATGTCTACCTAGAGTGGGCGACTCGGATCCCGGCCGCGTCCAAGGCCGAAACACCTCTTGCGGAATACGGCTTCACGGAAAAATTCCTCCAGACTGTCGACCGGATTCAGGGCGTCGACCGGTCCAAGATTGTCGCTGTCGTTGTGGAGGTTCTCACCGGCATCGCCGACACATCCGCCGGCCGCGACATGCACCGGCTCCGCGGTGGGCCCAAGGCTGGAACCGGCTTCATCGAGGACGCAGAGTACGGCACCGCCTGGCGGGTTGCCCTGCAGGTCGCCACCGCATCGGCCCGCCGGCTGCACTTCTGGCGCGGCACCGACGGCAAGGTCATGTTCGCCACCGTCGGTGTCCACGACGACATGGGCATCTGAGCTGAACGGGCCCGTCGTCTCAAGGTTTTCCGACCAGCTCCCGGCAAGCATCTCTACTGCGGCATCGGCAACATTAATGGTGGCTGCAGGGCCTGCAGCACAGGACAACCCCGCATGCCGCGGCTGCAGACGCTCAAGGCCGTAGAAAAAGTCACATCCTGCAACCTGTACCGAGCCGTTCGCGAACTTATCTATTCCGCGTTCACCAACACCGAGTGAGACCTTCATCGCGAGCCTTGTGGACTACGGCTGTTTTCCCGTGCCAAGGCCCGCCTGATTGCTGTACCGTCTGAACCCTCAGCCACCTGCGACATTAGAGGGCCGCTTCGAGTTCCGTCCAGGAGTACCCGAACATGTAGTCCTCATCCTTACCGTTTGAGGCCCAGATCTGAGCAGCTTCGTAAACATTTAGCGTCTCGCTGTCGTCATCGTCATCGTCTAGGCCGTAGCGGCAGTCGAGGCAGTACATCTCGGAGTAGACAAATCTCTTCACCAAGGGAGTTCCACAATTAGGACATGGGGGCGTTTCACCCACGTAGACATTGATCTCGTCCCAGCTCTTTTCCTTCTTCGAAAGGAAATCAAATAAACCCAAAAGACCTACCCCCATTCGGCCCGCCGAAGCGGTCCTCTGGTTTGTGAGACCAACCGCTGACGACAAGCAAACCGCACTTCTAGACACAGCCAGTATGCCATGCGCCTGTTAGTCGCGGCCCCCTCGCAAGTAAGACGAGATTTCAACGATCTTAGCCTCGGTGCCGCCGGGACCGTCACGCGGCAATCGCTGGTACCCATTGATCACGTGCTCGACCGGAGACTTTCTGCTGGCCACCTCGGGAAGGGCATGAAATGCCGTCTCCGTATACTCCGGGACTTTCGCCAAGGCTACGGTGCTGACGCCCCCCAATGCCACAGTCAGGCCGGCGTAGGTGGTTTCTTCCTCGTATTCAGATGGATCAGCATGAAGGAAGACTCATGGGCCGTGGGTGCCATCTACGCAAAAGGAATACGTTCCAGAAACGATCGTCACCTAGGGGACTAGCGGGCGCGCGTCCGAATCATCGCCGGATTCATCAACGATTTCAATATCCGCCACTAGCGCGGACAGAACCGATCGCACAGTTGCGACGATTTCCGATACGAGCGGATCGGCGACTGAGTGATGCTCACGGAGCGCATCAGCCAGCCTCTCCCCCACTTCATCTTCCGTGAGCAGCCACTTCGAAACCTCGGCGACCGTAACGTGCACGACATCGTACGCGACGCCGAGCGCGACTTTCCGAACGACCGGCTCGTACTCCGCCCGCCACTCAATTTCAGCGTGCTCCCGAGCTACCTCGATCTCCAACTTGCGGACCATGGCCTGCTTTTTGGCTTCGACGAGTCGCTGGACGGCCGCGTTCAAGTTAGAGTCCGTCATTCGAATTCCCCCCTCTTAGTGAATCCCAGAGCGATCACGCTCTCTGGGCTCTTAGCTTTGCACAGATGGCACCTACGAGCACTTAATGTCACAACTTGTACAGTGCCAGTTGTCCACTTTCTGGCACCAAGAAAAAGTAGTGGCTCCACAGCTAATGCATTCACCGTGGGGAGCATCTTCGAGGTCCATTGGTTCTCCTTTCCGTACAGGAAGACAAGATTGCTTGAAGTCGATAACAAAAACCCGAGATCTGGTCACCACTGGTACGGTTGACCGCAAGGTAGGGGTCGCCCACACCGCGCCTTCAGAAGTTAGAGCACAAACCTAAACTCCACCACGTTCCTTAACCGGATAACGTCGACTGCGGAAGTCACTGGACAACGAGCTCAGGATGCTGACTAGGGCTGCGAAGGAATGAAAAACTGACGATCCCACTCGCAGCATCACCGTCATTCACGGACGTCAGTGATAGCAAATCAGCAACCTGGCAGGGCAGAGACTCTACTGCCCGTAGCCTCGATCAAAAGAACGAATTATTGGGGGAAGATATGACCGCATCACCGAATTGCAAGCCTTGGTGTGACGACCACCAAACCGATTCCGAGGATAACTCCTGCTGCACGCGTTTCGTTATCTACGATGACGGCAGGCAAGAGGCAACTCCACCCGCGATGGCGGAACGACTCGAGGCTCTAGGCGGAGGCGGACTTCCACCAGAAATCTCGTGGGTAGCCCTCAGCGCATCCCAGGACGAAGACGACGCGCAGCCTCTCCTGCGCTTCCAGTTCCACGATGGGGGCGATGACCCGCAGGAGAGCGCGAACCTATACATGAATCTCGATGGCCTGAGAGCCTTCCACTCCAACCTCGGCGCCATGCTCAGGGGTTTGTCGCAACCGAGCTGAGTGGCGGCACGGATACCGGTTATTAAGAATAAATGCCGCCCCCAGTGTTTTCTGGTGGGGACGGCATTTCTATTGATTCAGAAGAGAAATCTATACGTTAAACCTAAATTCCACCACGTTCCGTAGCCAATCAACCTCTTACATTCGCAGTCAGATTACCTTCGAGGTAGGGGAAGCCGAGCGTTACGTCCCGGTTGATCTGAGGAATGTCTCCGGCGGCGGCAGCATGGGCCGCTGACGGAACCCCGCTCCCGCGCCGGAGGTCCTGCCGCCGGCGCGCGGCACCGGACCCTGCCAGCGGCGCCGCCGTCCTTTGCCACCTGGGCGCTTCTTGGTATCAGCGACTGGTTTGGAGTGCCTCAGTGTAGAGTTTCGGGTCGTTCCTGGTTTCAGCTGAGATGACAAGATGACTGCCGTTGAGACGCTGCGCAAAGTACCCCAAATAGGGCAGTACGATGATCGTCGTGAGCCCGTCCTGCCATGCCTTAACCAGCGCCGGAAGGCTATCTTGTTCGGACCGGGAAGGAAAGTTCGGCGTTGTCTGTTTATCCCACGTATTGAAGGCCACCAGATCTACCCCATCCTCGCCGTATTCGACGGGCCAGAACGGTGGCACAATCGGGTGGAGTTCCTGTCCAGGGCTCGAGAGTTTTTGCATCTCTTCCTGTGAGATCGGTTCGTTTTGAACTGTGCTTACGTTGAACCAGTCCCAGCTGCGGTCCCATTGCTGCTTCCAGCGTTCATCCCATACCTCACGGCTTGCTGACGCCGGGATCTTCGATGCACCCGTCGCAGGCACAGGGCTGAGTTCCGGAATTTCGATGTCCTGGGCGATCATCCATGCCTGTCGGATAAAGAGAAGCATCTTCAGGTTCTGCGCGTGGTCATCAATCCGGATGGTCATTTCCTTTGGCCAAACAGCCCGCCGTCTAAGCCCCATTCCCCACATAGTGACTCCTTGATTTGTCGGCCGGACGGAGAACAGCCGTTGGTGCCAAGCATCGCATTCGACCTGCCTTCAGTAAATGGTTCGCTCAAAGCTACAGGCCCCGATCGGAAATGTCCGCTGGGATCGGGGCCTCCGGAGGCGAACTAAGTCGTGACCCGTGTTGGCTATTCCTCTTCAAAGGTTCGCGGGCGGTACCGCACGAGATCCGCGAAGGCTGGTGACGATACAACCCTCGATCCGTAAACAAGAAATGCCGCCCTCAATGTTTCCGGTGAGGGCGGCATTTCTATTGAATCAGACGAAGAATCTATACATTAAACCTAAACTCCACCACATCGCCGTCGGCCATAACGTAGTCCTTGCCTTCGATGCGGACCTTGCCGCGGGATTTGGCCTCGGCCATGGAGCCGGCGTCGACCAGATCGTCGAAGGAGACAACTTCGGCCTTGATGAAGCCGCGCTGGAAGTCGGAGTGGATGACGCCGGCAGCCTGCGGGGCAGTGTCGCCCTTGCGGATGGTCCAGGCGCGGGTTTCCTTGGGGCCGGCAGTCAGGTAGGTCTGCAGGCCGAGGGTGTGGAAGCCGACGCGTGCCAGCTGGTCCAGGCCGGATTCTTCCTGACCGTTCATTTCCAGCATTTCCCGGGCTTCTTCTTCGTCCAGCTCCACCAGGTCGGCTTCGAGCTTGGCGTCGAGGAAGATCGCGTCCGCCGGTGCCACCAGCTCGCGCAGCTCGGCCTGGCGCTCCGGGTTGCCCAGCACGGCGTCGTCCACGTTGAACACGTAGATGAACGGCTTGGCGGTGAGCAGGCTCAGCTCGCGCAGGTGCTCCATGTCCAGCTTGTCGCTGGCCACGGAAGAGAAGATCGTGTCGCCGCGTTCCAGGACGGTGCGGGCGGCCTCCATGGCGGCCAGCTGCGCGGCGTCGCGCTTCTTGATCTTGACTTCCTTCTCCACCCGCGGGATCGCCTTTTCCAGCGTCTGCAGGTCAGCCAGGATCAGCTCGGTGTTGATGGTTTCCATGTCCGACCGCGGATCCACCTTGCCGTCCACGTGGATGACGTCGGGGTCATCGAACACGCGGATAACCTGGGCAATGGCTTCGGCTTCACGGATGTTGGCGAGGAACTGGTTGCCCAGGCCTTCACCCTCGGAAGCGCCCTTGACGATCCCGGCAATGTCCACGAAGGACACCGTTGCAGGGAGGATGCGCGCCGAACCGTGGATTTCGGCCAGCTTGGCCAGCCGCGGATCGGGAAGGGACACGACGCCGACGTTCGGTTCGATGGTGGCGAACGGATAGTTCGCCGCCAGCACGTTGTTGCGGGTCAGCGCATTGAACAGGGTTGATTTGCCGACGTTGGGCAGGCCGACGATGCCAATAGTAAGAGCCACGTTAGTAAATGATACCGGGCGCTAGGACTCGTCCGCACGACGGCGGCCGCCCAAGCCGTGCGAGGAGTCCCCCATGGCCTTCAGCGTGGCGCGGATTTCCTTCGGCAGGGAGAAGATGATGTCCTCTTCGGCCGTCACTACCTCTTCGACGTCGCCGTAACCGTACTGGGACAGCAGGTGCAGCACGTCCTGGACCAGGTTTTCGGGAACGGAGGCACCGGACGTGACACCGACCGTGGCCACGCCCTCGAACCAGCTTTCGTCCACCTCGTTGGCAAAGTCCACGCGGTAGGAGGCCTTGGCGCCGTACTCCAGCGCCACCTCCACCAGCCGGACGGAGTTGGAGGAGTTCGCCGAACCCACCACCAGCACCAGATCCGCTTCCGGAGCGATCTTCTTGATGGCTGCCTGGCGGTTGGAGGTTGCGTAGCAAATGTCGTCGCTGGGCGGGTCCTGCAGGGAGGGGAAGCGTTCGCGCAGCAGGTTGACGGTGTGCATGGCTTCATCCACGCTCAGCGTGGTCTGGGAGAGCCAGATGACCTTGTCCGGGTTCCGGACGGTGACCTTGTCCACGTCTTCGGGGCCGTTGACGATCTGCATGTGTTCCGGCGCTTCGCCGTAGGTGCCTTCGACCTCTTCGTGGCCTTCGTGACCGATCAGCAGGATGTCGAAGTCGTCGCGGGCAAACCGGACGGCTTCGCGGTGCACCTTGGTGACCAGCGGGCAGGTGGCGTCGATGGTCTGCAGGTTCCGGTCCTTGGCGGACTGGACGACGGCGGGTGAGACGCCGTGCGCGGAGAAGATCAGCCGTGCACCCTCGGGAACCTCGTCGGTTTCATCCACGAAGATCGCACCCTTTTCCTCCAAAGTGGTGACCACGTGGAGGTTATGGACAATCTGCTTGCGGACGTACACGGGCGGTCCGTAGGCTTCCAGCGCCTTTTCGACGGCAATGACAGCCCGGTCCACTCCCGCGCAGTAGCCCCGCGGTGCAGCCAACAGCACACGCCGCGGACCGAAAACGGGAGCCGCAGCTGCCACTTCCTCGGGGGTGCGGCGCCGCCGGGGCACGGTGGGCATAGGCACGGAGATAACTGTGCTGGTCATGCACCCATGCTATCGGGTGGGCCATGGGTTCCCGTCCCCGCAGACCGTGGGTACGCTCACAGCGGAGCTACCGCCGGGAGCCCCTCAGGACCCGTGCCAGCATCCCGGCCACGAACGCCGCGGCTCCGGCCAGCATCAGGCCGATGGTCCAGGTGCGCATGCTTGCCGCGGCCTCTCCGGCAAAGGCCTCGGCGAACGCGGACGCCACGGGACTGCTGAACTGCTGTGCGGAGACCTGGCCCGGCAGCATCCCCGCACCCAGCCACAGCACTCCCCCGGCCAGCGCCACACCCAGGCCGATCAGCGCAAAGGTGGTGGACCGGCGTCGTGCGGCGAGCAGTGCCAGGAGACCGGCGACGGCGGCAGCGAGCGCCAGCACCGGCCAGGCCTCGCCCGCCCGCCCGACGTTGCGCATCAGCTCCGCGTGCCCGGCTCCGCCGATTTCCACGGGGACCTGCTCCGCAGCCGGCACGTCCACGGACAGTTCGTTCCCCACGCTGCCCGTGACAAGCGAGACCAGGGGTGCGACGTCGAGCGTCAGCGCCGCTCCTGACCCCTCCGCGGCGTCCCCGAAGGTGAGCGCATGCGAGCGGCGCAGCGTTTCGCTCCACACCTCCGGATATTCGGGCAGTTCCTGGACCTGTTCCACGGCCGAGGTGATCAGCGGCTCCACCACGGAGGCCAGCGGAGCAGGCACGTCCACCGCGCCGACGGCCTCTGCGGATAGAGCCGTGGCGAGTTCGCGCTGGAAGGTCTCGTCCCGGGCCAGCGGTTCGCCGAGGGAGGCAAAGCCGTTTTCCGAAACCACGTTCGTGTTCAGCCACGCCCCGCAGAAGGCCGCCGCAGTCAGCAGGACGGCGAGCAGGCCGAAGACGGCTGAGACGAATGTGCGCATAAAGAAATTCCTTGTCCGTTGGGATCCGCGGGCGTTGAGGACGGCCGGCGGAACCGGACCGGGGGAAGCACCTGATAGACATTAAGCCTGGGCCGGTTCCTCCGCCGGCCCGAGAGCCAGTTCCAATCCACCGCGGGAGCATCCTCATGCAAGACGACAGCGGACCGTTGAGTCCCGAGAATACCCCGGAGCAGTCCACGCTGCCCGCCACTGCCGCGCAGACGACCCCGGACAACCCCTGGCCCCTGGCACTGCTCTCGAAGAACCTCAAGAGCTACATCGACCGTGCCCCCGCCACCTGGGTGGAGGGCCAGGTGATCGAGCTGAACCGCCGGGCCAACGCCTCCTACATCACCCTGCGCGACGTCGACGCCGAGGTGTCGCTCTCCCTGACCGCGTGGAGCACGGTCATGAACCGGCTGGAGCTGCCGCTGGAGCGCGGTGCGCGGGTGGTGGCCCTGGTGAAGCCGGACTTCTGGGTCAAGACCGGACGGCTGTCCATGCAGACCCGCGACATCCGGCCGGTGGGGCTGGGCGACCTCCTGGCACGGATTGAACGGCTGCGCCATGCCCTGGCCGCGGAAGGCCTCTTCCGGGAGGACCGCAAGCTGCCGTTGCCGCTGCTGCCGGGCCGGATCGGCCTGATCACCGGACGGAACTCCGATGCCATGAAGGACGTGATGCGCAACGCCGCACTGCGCTGGCCAGCCGTCGAGTTCGAGGTCAGGGAGGTGGCGGTCCAGGGCGTGAACGCCGTCGCCGAAGTGAGCCGCGCGCTGGCCGAGCTCGACGCCATGCCCGAAGTGGATGTCATCATCATTGCCCGCGGCGGCGGCTCGCTGGAGGACCTGCTGGCCTTCAGCCATGAGGACCTGGTCCGCGCGGTATCGGCAGCGCAGACTCCGGTGGTCAGCGCCATCGGGCACGAAGCAGACCGTCCCCTGCTCGACGACGTCGCCGACCTGCGCGCCTCCACGCCCACCGATGCCGCGAAGCGGGTGGTACCGGATGTCGGCGAGGAGCTGGCCCGGATCCGGCAGTCCCGTCAGCAGCTCCGCCGGGTCCTCAACACCCTGGTGGGCAGGGAAACGGACCGGCTGAACCACATCCGGTCCCGTCCCGCCCTGGCGGCGCCGCAGTCCATGGTGGAGCGGCGCCAGGAAGAGATCTCCCGGCTGCGCTCCCGGGCCATGTCCGCTATCACCGCGGAGGTCCGCCGGGACGCGGACCGGATCGGGCACCTGCGCGCCCAGGTCCGCGCGCTTTCCCCGCAGAACACCCTGGACCGCGGTTACGCGGTGGTCCAGTTGCAGGACGGCTCCGTGGTGCGCGACGCCGGCACGGTGCCGGCCGCCGCACAGCTGCGGATCCGCGTTGCCGTCGGTGAGCTGACCGCCACCGAAGGCACCCGCTAGCCTGCACCGCTCCCCCGATCATTTACCAAAGACCGAAAAGGACAAGACATGAGTGAAACACCGGCAGTTCCCGCAGTACCCGCAGACATCGAGGCCATGAGCTACGAGCAGGCCCGCGACGAACTCCTGACCGTAGTAGGACGGCTCGAAACCGGCGGCGCCAGCCTGGAGGAATCCCTGGCCCTGTGGGAACGCGGCGAGCACCTGGCCAACCGCTGCGAATCCTGGCTCGAGGGCGCCCGCCAGCGCCTGGACGCTGCCCGCAGCTCAGCCACCGGCGAGTAAGGCACCAACGGGGTTGGGACAGCCCGTGAGCCCCGCATCGCCGAGCGAGGAACGAGCGAGGTGTCTAAGGGGCGGCGGGCTGTCCCCTGCCCCGCTGCTTAGCGCCCCTACGGCTTGTAGCTGCTCAGGAACTCACCCAGCCGCGTCATGGCGTCTTCGATGTCCTCGACGTTGGGCAGGGTCACCATCCGGAAATGGTCCGGCCGCACCCAGTTGAACGCCGTACCCACGGACACCAGGATCTTCTGCTGCTTCAGCAGATCCAGGGCGAACTGTTCGTCGTCCTTGATCGGATAGACCTCCGGGTCCAGGCGCGGGAACAGATACAGGGCGCCCTGCGCCAGCTCGCACGTGACGCCGGGGATGTCGTTGAGCATCTGGTGCGCCTTGTCGCGCTGGGCGCGCAGCCGTCCGCCGGGCAGGATCAGGTCGTTGATGCTCTGGTACCCGCCGAGCGCGGTCTGGATGGCGTGCTGTGCCGGCACGTTCGCGCACAGGCGCATGTTCGCCAGGAGGTTGATGCCTTCGATGTAGTCCGCTGCGTCCTGCTTCGGGCCGGAGATGGCCATCCAGCCGCTGCGGTAGCCGGCTATCCGATAGGCCTTCGACAGGCCGCTGAACGTCAGGCAGAGGACGTCGTCGCCGGTGACCGTGGCCGAGTTAACGTGCACGGCGTCGTCGTACAGGATCTTTTCGTAGATTTCGTCCGAGAAGATGATCAGGCCGTGCTTGCGGGCCAGGTCCACAATCGACTTCACCACATGCTCCGGGTACACGGCGCCGGTGGGGTTGTTGGGGTTGATCAGGACAATCCCCTTGGTCCGGTCGGTGATCTTGGAGGCAAGGTCCTCCACGTCCGGCCACCAGTGCTCGGATTCGTCGCACAGGTAGTGCACGGCCGTGCCGCCGGCCAGCGAGACCGAAGCGGTCCACAGCGGATAGTCCGGGGCGGGGACAAGGATCTCGTCGCCGTTGTTCAGCAGCGCCTGCATCGAGAGCGTGATGAGTTCGCTGACCCCGTTGCCCAGGTACACGTCGTCGACGTCGATGTTGTTGATCCCGCGGCCCTGGTAGTACTGCACCACTGCGGTGCGGGCGGAGAAAATGCCGCGGGAATCGCTGTAGCCCTGGGCCTTGGGCAGGTGCCGCATCATGTCGACCAGGATCGCTTCCGGCGCTTCGAAGCCGAACGGCGCGGGATTGCCGATGTTCAGCTTGAGGATCCGGTGGCCTGCTGCTTCCATCCGCTGCGCGTGCTCGAGCAACGGTCCACGGATGTCATACAGGACGTTGTGGAGTTTATGCGACTGCTTGAATTCTGCCATTTCTTTAGGATGCCACAGGCGGCGTTCCGGGCAGGGTATGTGTCACTGCCCGGAACGCAGCCTGCGTAACGCAGGGGCGGCCCGCAGGTCAGGCCAGGCCCTTTTCCTCCAGCCAGTCCTGTGCTGCGTCTGCCGGGTCGAGTTTCTGGTCACCGCTGACCGCCTGGTTCAGGGCAATCAGGTCCTCCGTGGTCAGCTGCGCGGAGACCTCATTCAGTACGTCCCGGGCCTCGTCACTCACGCGGTCGTCGGCGATCAGCGGGATAACCTGCTGGGCCGGCCAGTTCTGCTTCGGGTCCTCCAGGACCACCAGTCCGTTTTCCTCGATGGCGGGAGTGGTGGTGTAGATGTCGGCCACCTGGACGTCGTCGTTCAGCAGGGCATCAACGGTCAAGGGACCGCCGCTGTCGCCGATGGCGGTGAATTCCTTGAACTCGCAGCCGTACTTCTCCTTCAGCCCGGCGAGGCCCTGGGTGCGCTCCGCGAACTCGGCAGGTGCCCCGAGGGTCAGTTCACCGCAGACCTTTGCCAGGTCCTCGATGGACTCCAGCTGGTACTTCTCGGCGGTGGCCGCGGTGACCACCATGGCGTCCTTGTCCTCGGCGTCCGAAGGCTCCAGGACCACCAGGTTCTCCGGCAGCTTCTCCTCGAGGGAATCCACGATCTCGCCGGCGTCCACCAGGTCCGTTTCCGGGTCGGCGTGGACCAGCAGGGCTCCGGTGTACTCGGGAATCAGGTCGATCGAGCCGTCTTCCAGGGCCGGGATGTAGACCTCGCGGGATCCGATGCCGAGCCGGGTCTCGGCCTCGATGCCGGCCGCGTTGAGGGCGCCGGCATAGATCTCGGCGATGGTGCTGCTCTCCGGGAAGTCTGCTGAGCCCACCACCAGCGTCTGCCCGGTGCTGCTGCCGGAAGCTTCCGCCGTGGTTTCGTTCTCCAGCGGATCCCCTCCTCCGCTGCAGCCGGCCAGGGCCAGGGCCATTCCGCCGGCCAGGACGGCCAGCGCCTTCCGCCGTGCATTGGGGCGCGGGTGCTGCATCATTGTTTTCCTCCTTGTGCGCCGACGGCGGGTACTCCGCTGCCGGTCGGTTTACCGGCCGCTTCGAGGCGGCCGAGTCCTGACGGGATCAGAAAGCGTGATCCCAACGCAATCACGGCGTCCACGGCGAGCGCCAGCAGGGCGATGATGACCGCTCCGCCGAAGACCCGCCCGTAGTCCCCCAGTGCCAGGCCGTCGATCAGGTAGCGGCCCAGCCCGCCCAGGTTGATCGTCGCCACCACGGCCGCCGTCGCCACCACCTGCAGGGTGGCTCCGCGCAGTCCGCCCAGGATCACCCGCATCCCGTTGGGGACCTCCACCCGGAACAGCACCTGCAATTCGCTCATGCCCAGGCTGCGGGCGGCGTCGACGACGGTGCGGTCCACCGAGGCAACTCCGGCGTAGGTGCCGGCCAGCAGGGGCGGGACGGCAAGGAGGACCAGCGACCAGATGGGCGGCATCAGGCCCAGCCCGGCCAGCAGGACGAACAGGGTGAGCATGCCCAGGGTGGGCAGTGCGCGCAGCAGCCCGGAGACGGCCACAACCGCCACCTGCCCGCGGCCGGTGTGCCCGATGAACAGACCCAGCGGCACCGCGATGAGTGCGGCGATCAGCAGTGCGAGCCCGGTGTACTGCAGGTGCTCCAGGGTCCGCACCGGGATGCCCGCCGGGCCGCTCCAGTTGGCCGGATCCATCAGCCATTCGAGGCCCTGCCCGAGGGGGTTGGTGCTGGCGTAGTCGGTGCGCGGAATGCCAACCATGCCTACGCCCCCTTCAGTGCGACGTCGGGTGCGGCCGCCGCCGGCACCGGCCGGGCGGTGGCTGCCGGGCCCCCGCCGTCCGTGCCGCGGCTGCGGTTGGCGCGGCGTCGCCCCGCCCTGCCGGTTACGCCGGCGCGGGTCCAGGGCGTGAGCAGCCGCAGCGCCAGGACCAGGACCAGGTCCATCAGGAAGGCGAGGACCAGGGTGGCGATGATCCCCACTACGATCTCGGTGAGGAAGAAGCGGCGCAGGCCGTCGGTGAAGAAGAACCCGAGGTTTTCGACGCCGATCAGGGCGCCCACGCTGACCATGGAGATGTTGCTGACCGAAACCACCCGCAGCCCGGCGATGAGTACCGGAACGGACAGCGGCAGGTCCACCGTGAGGAACCGGCGCAGCGGCCGGTAGCCCATGGCCACCGCGGCCTGGCGGACGCCGTCGTCAACGGAGTCAAACGCGTCGATGCCCACCCGCAGCATCAGGGCCACGGCATAGATGGTCAGGGCCACGATGATGTTGGCGATATCCAGGATGCGGGTGCCCAGGATGGCCGGGAGCGTGACGAACAGGGCCAGCGACGGAATGGTGTACAGCAGCGAGCCTGCGGACAGGACGAAGCCCCGGATCTTCCGCCGGCCCCGCACCAGCTGTGCGAGGGGAAGGGCAATCAGGACGCCGATGACCAGGGGCAGTACCGACTGGTAGAGGTGCAGCCCGCCGAGCCGAAAGACGTCGTCGGTGTGGGCGAGGAACCATTCCATGTCAGCTCCCGGTCCGCTGCAGGCGGGCGGCCTCGATCAGCGCCAGGATTTCCGTGGCCTGTACGACGCCGGTTACGCGCCCGTCCGCATCCACGGCCACGCCCAGCCCGGACGGGGAGGACAGGGCGGCGTCCAGTGCCCGGCGCAGGCTGGTGCCCGCCGGGTAGAGGGAGCCGCCCGGCACCAGGTCCGCGGTAGTGGTGACCGCGTCGCGGCGTCCCGGCGGCACCCAGCCCAGCGGCGCGCCGTCGGCATCCACGCACAGCGCCCAGCCGCCGTCGACCGTTGCGCTCCGGTCCGCGAGCCGGTCGGCGGCAATCACCTGCACCGGGTGCAGGGGCACGGCGTTTCCGTCCTGGAAGGACAGGTGCCGGAAGCCGCGGTCCCTCCCCACGAAACCCGCCACGAAGTCATCGACCGGTGCCCGGAGGATCTCCTCGGGGGCGGCATACTGGGCGAGCCGGCCGCCGGTGGCGAAGACGGCCACCTTGTCCCCCAGGATGGTGGCTTCGTCAATGTCGTGGGTGACAAACACGATGGTCTTGGACAGTTCCTGCTGCAGCCGCAGCAGCTCATCCTGCAGCTCGGCCCGGACCACCGGGTCCACGGCGCTGAAGGGTTCGTCCATCAGCAGCACCGGCGGATCCGCAGCCAGGGCACGGGCAACCCCCACGCGCTGCTGCTGGCCGCCGGAAAGCTGGGCGGGGTACCGGCTGCCGAGGCTGGACGCCAGCCCGACGACGTCGAGCAGTTCCGCGGCCCGGCGGCGGGCATCGCGCCGTGGAGTGCCGTTGAGGCGCGGCACCGTGGCCACGTTGTCCAGCACCGTCCGGTGCGGCAGCAGGCCGGAGGACTGCATGACGTACCCCATGGACCGCCGCAGCTGCGCGGCCTTGACCGTGGAGATGTCCTGGCCGTCGACTTCGATGGTGCCCGACGTCGGCTCCACCATCCGGTTGATCATGCGCAGGGAGGTGGTTTTCCCGCATCCGGACGGGCCGACGAAGACCGTAATGGAACCGCGCTCAATGTCCAGGTCAAGGTTCCGGACCGCCGGCGCAGCATCACCGTAGGTCTTGGTCACCGCACGGAACCGGATCATCGGCTGTCCGGCAGCGCTGGATCGCGTGTCGGGTTCGGTTCGTCGGCCGGTAGCGGGTTCTCGCGGCTCAGTCATGGTGCATGCCTTCCGTGGGGATTCCGGTGTGCAGGGGCAGCTCGCGACGTGCCGTGAAGCATCACGGTATTTCACACGTGCGGGGGTAGTCCAGCGTCAAACAGGTCGGGCGTCCAGCAGGCGCAGTCCCGCGTCCACCAGTTCGGTCCGGTCCAGGGCCGGGACCTCGGTCAACGGTATCCAGGCGGCCTGGTCCGTGCTGCCGCTTTGTTCGTGGCGCAGGGAGCCGCCGGTGAGCGTGGCCCGGTAAATGATCCGCAGGGCATGCAGCATGCGGGGTTCGCCGCGCATGCGCTTTTCCGCAGGAATGAAAATGCTGTCCACTCCCAGCAGCCCGTCGAGCTGCGCCTCGTAGCCGGTTTCCTCCCGGACCTCCCGTACGGCCGCGGCCGGGGCGTCCTCGCCCAGTTCCAATCCGCCGCCGGGAAGGGTCCAGCGCTGGTTGCCGTGCTGGTTCCAGTGCGCCAGGAGCAGCTGCCCCTCACGGACGATCACCGCGTAGGCCCCGACGCGGACATCGAAGTCAGCGGACATTGCCGGCGCCCAGCAGGTAAGCCACCCCGAAAACGGGATCTACAGCGAGGAAGCGGATGTCCGTCAGCCCCGCTGCGGACAGGCGGCTGCGCAGCAGGTCCTGCAGCAGCGGCTGGTGCATGCCCAGCCCGCCGCCGATCACTACGGGACCGCCGATGCGCAGCAGGCGGGCCACATCGAGGATGAGCCCGGCCAGGTGGTCCGCGGATTGGTTGACGATGTCGATGGCCGGCTGGTTCCCTTCCAGCGCTGCCTGGAAAACCAGTCCCGCCTTCCCGGCCCAGTAGCGGCGGTCGGTGGCGCCGTGGAACAGGCCGATCAGCGAGTCGGGGTCCTCGACGCCGCAGGCCTTCAGCAGGGCAAGGCTGAGGGAATCCGGTGCGAGTTCCAGGTTGCTGCGGCGGAGTGCGTGGCGGGCGGCTTCGCGGCCAACCCAGTAGCCGCTGCCCTCGTCGCCGAGGAGATAGCCCCAGCCCCCCGAACGGGCCTGCCGCCCGGAGCCGTTGATGCCCCAGGCCACGGAGCCGGTGCCGGCAATGACGGCAATGCCCTCCGAGGCTTGCCCTGCCGCAAGGATCAGCCGGGTGTCATGGATGACTTCCACGACGGCGCCGGGGACGTGCTCGGCGATGAGTGCGCGCAGGGCGGCTTCATCCTGTGCAGTGTCCACTCCCCCGGACCCGGCAATGACCCGGCCCACGCCGTCGGTCCCCAGCGCAGCGAAAACTTCCGCGAGGCACTCCCGTGCCGTCTGCACCGGGACGTTCTGCACGTTGGCGCTGCCGGCAACGGTCTCGGCGGTGACGGTGCCGCCGTGCAGCCGGATGCCGTGGGTCTTGGTACCGCCGATATCGAGGCCGATGGTGTCGTGGCCGACGTCGTGGCCGACGTCGTTGGTGGCCGGAGGAGGGAATGCTTGCATTCGTCCACCCTACTTTCCCGCGGCCGCCGGACGAACCTAGCCGGCGGCGTTCCGGCGCCGGTTCCGCCGCAGGCTCAGGACAGCCAGGGTCAGGCAGGCGGCCGTGATCAGTCCCGAGAACCAGGCCACGGAGACGTCCAGCCCCCAGATCCCGCCTGCCACTCCGAGCCCCAGCACCGGGATGGCGCTGCCGAGGTAGGTGATGACATAGACCGTGCTGATGATCCGCGCGTGTTCAGCAGCCTCTACGGCTGCGGCCACCTCGTTGAACACCACGCGGAACGCCATGCCCTGCCCGAACCCGGCCATCAGGCAGGCAACCGTCAGGAGCACCAGGCTTCCGGTGGCTCCGGCCACCGGGATCAACGCGATGCCGGTACCCATGGCCGCAAGGCCCACGGGTGCCGTGTACCGCCCGCGGATGCCGGTGAGCTGGCTGACCGCAGACGCTCCGAGAGCAAGTGCGGCCAGCAGTCCGATGGCGGGCCGCCACGTGGTGCCCGCGATGGAGGAAAAATAGGTGGGTGCCAGGGACAGGCAGAACCCGAAGGCCGCGAAGCTGAGGAACCCGGTGGTGGAGGCAATCCAGAACTGGGTACGCGCGCGGTGGGAGACTGCGGGCTTGCGGGGGCGCAGCATGGCCAGCGGCCGGCCTTCGGCCAGGGAAATGGCCGGGCGGGCCTTCAGCATGCAGAGCGGAATCAGAAGCGCTGCCAGGACCGCCGAGTGGATCAGGAAGGGCGTCATGGTGGGTGCGGGGAGCAGGGACAGGAGCCCGCCGATGACCGGCCCGGCCGCCACGCCGCCCGCCGAAACCAGCAGGGTAAAGCGGGTGGCCCATTCCGGTCGATGCGGCAGCAGTTCCCGCAGCGCAGCCGAGCTGGCTCCGGTGGCCAGGGCAACGGAGGCGCCTTGGAGGGCCCGTCCGAGCATCAGGGTGCCGACTCCGGTGGCGGTGCCGAAAATCAATCCGCCGGCCAGGGAAACGACGCCGGCCAGCACCAGTGCGGCGCGGCGGCCGATGTAGTCGGACCAGTGGCCCACCAGCAGCAGGCCTGCAACCAGGACCAGCACGTAGGAGGTGAACGCCAGCGTTACGCCGAAGTAGGACAGGCCGAGGGACTGGCCCAGCAGCGGATACAGCGGGGTCGCGAGGTTGGCGCCGATCAGCAGCGTGCTCATTACGGCCAGCGTCAGGAGCAGCCGGGGCCGGATGGCCGCGTCCCACTCCTTCCGCCTGGTGCGGGCGGCGGGCTGCATGCGCAGCTCACTGAGCACTGTCAAGGGGCACTTCCATCCTATTTGTAGCTAATGCCTCTATAGGATGAAGTGTCACGCAGCACGGCAGACACATTAGAGTGTTCTTTTGATCGAATCGCTCAATATCGTTGCGGGCAAATGACAGGAGATGCGCTAGATGGCCAATCTGGACCCGTTGGACCGCCGGCTGCTGCTGGAACTGGTGCGCGATCCCCGGGCGCAGATCAGCGAACTGAGCGAGCGGCTCGGTGTTGCCCGCAACACCGCCCAGGCCCACGTCCGGCACCTGCTGCGGGCCGGGGTCATCCGCAGGTCGGGGCGTGACGTCGATCTGACCCAGCTGGGCTATGACGTTCAGGCATTCGTCACCATCGAGGTGAACCACCGCGAACTCGACGGCGTCATCTCCGGGCTGCGCACCCTCCCCCAGGTGCTGGAAGTGCACGAGATCTCCGGCCGCGGCGACGTGTGGTGCCGCCTGACCGCCACGGATACCCAGCAGCTGCAGCAGGCCCTGCGCTCCGTCCTGCGGATCAAGGGCGTGATCCGTACGGAAACGGTCCTGGCCCTGCATGAGCACATCCCCTACCGCACCGAACCGCTGCTGGAAAAACTGGTTCCGCCGGCTCCCTGACTCCGCCCGGCTGCTGCTCCTATCGATCAGCGGCGCGAAGCAGTCGCTGCGCGGCTGCGAGCCGGATCCCGGCATTCTGCGTCCGGCTCCTGCCGTTGGCGGCGCGGGCACCGGACACGAGGGTCAGTACGACGCCGGCCGCCCTCGCGTTCAGCGCGGACGGGTCCGCGGTGTCCTCGAAGACCCGGCGGAAATCGGCCAGTGCCTGCCCCAGCTGCGGCCGGGATGGATTCGCTGCCGCAAGGACGGCCAGGTGCCCCAGCAGGCAGGCCAGGTCGTCGACCCGGCGGCCGGGGCCCAGACCGTCAATGTCGAGCAGCCCGGTGACCCTGCCTCCGCTGAGCAGCAGGTTTCCTTCATGGAAGTCGCCGTGGACCGGCACCAGGGGGCCGGCGGGGGCCGATTCCACCACGTCCCGGATACCACCCGCGAGTTCGAAGATGCTGTCCCGTTCCCTGGGCAGGGCGGCGACGGCAGCTGCGGCATAGTCTTCGGCCCGATCGGCCCAGGACCGGCGCAGCGGCAGGTCCAGCGCACCGGACGGCATGGCCTCCAGCAGATCCAGCAGGACTTCGGGCCTTAACGGGGCTGCGTCGTCCTCAACCAGCAGCCGGAAGAGGGAGGTGCCGGGCAGTGCGCTGAGGATGACCGCTTCAGGGACGGCTGCGGAAGCGCCGGGCAGGAGACGCGGGGCAGGCACGCCGCTGTCCTCGAGGAGCCGGTGGCGCCGGCGCAGGGCAGGCAGCTGCTCCCGCGGGAGGAGCTTCAGATAGGCCGCATCGTCCAGGTGCCGCGCCCGGATTACTGCCCGGCGCAGCGGCCGGTAGGCAACGAGCGATAACCTCGCCGGTCCGCCTGCGCCAAACACGTCCCTCGCCACGGCGTCGGCGTCGGTGGCCCAGGGCAGGGACCGGAGAACGGGGTCATGGGGGTGGAACCACAGGCGCAGGTCCAGCCCGGCAATCCGTGCCGGGGCAACGTCGGGACCGGCGGATGCGGCATCCGCGGCAACGTCGCCTGTCGTGGCACCGAGGTGAAGGGTCAGGGCAACGTCGGGACCGGATCCAGGCCCGGTCCGGCGGCACTGGACCCGGTAAAGGGCCGAAACAGCGCCTCCCGGCCGGTGGTGGCTTCTCAGGTGTTCCCAGCGCTGAAGCCTCAGCCCGCGGGACCGAAGCAGGTCCTGCAGGGGTCCCCGCATCGCGGGGCCGGCCAGGACGGCGACAGCCTCCGCGGCCCGTCCAAGGCGGGGCCTGGGCTCGACCGGCACGGCAGGCGCCGCGGCCTTGCCTCGGTGTGCCTAGGCCCGCCGACGCTGCAGGACGTCGTCGAGGTTGATTTTGCCGGTTTCCGGGCGTGCCTGCTCCGCCTGCACGGAGGCGGGAGCGGTGGCGGGACGCAACGGAGTCTTGGTCAGGGACCGGGGCGTTTCAGGAAGGACGATCGGTTCGGGTGCCGGACGCTCTGCCTTGGGTGCATCTACATAAATGGGCTTGGGGAGCTCTACGGGCTGCCACGGCGTGGTGCTGGGCCGGGCCGGGGGCTGGACGGCGGCTGCTGCCACCTTCAGGGCCTCGGTGCGCAGTTCCTCGGCGGTAACGCGGGCAGGGACTCCTGCCGCCGCTGGGCTTTCGCCAGGTACGGCGGCGGACTCGCGGTCAAAGAGCACGGTTTCGGGCTGCGGTTCATTCTCCGGCGCCTGGACTGCGGGTGCCGGAACCTCATCGGGTTCGACGGCGGCCCGGTTCTGCGTGCGGCGGGGCTCCGGACCCATGGCGGCGCGGAAAGCGTCTTCCATCCGGCGTCGGCGGTCCCGCAGGGCGATCGTGCGGAGCATCGCAACCACCGCTGCCACGGCGGCCAGGCCGGCGGCGGGAACGAGCCAGGACACGGAGGTGAAGGCTGCAAGCAGTGTCCCGACCACAACGGCAAGGACGCCAAGGAGGCCGGTGGCCGCCAGGACTGTCCGGCCGGTGCGGATCCGGAAAGCCGGTGCCTGCTGCGCCGGGCGCAGGGCTGGCTGGTCATGGCTCTGGAACTGTGTTGCCCCGCCCCCGCTGGGTGTAGTGCTGATGTTGTTCATGATGATCCCCTGGGACCCCTTGTCCGGTGAGGCGGGCGGGCGGATGGTATTAGCTGTCTGTGCTGCCGTTTGTGTGGCGGGCCGGGCGGTTGCCTCGGCCCCGGAAGCAGCTGGACGGCGGAAGAAATACGGACCTACCCACACCAGCCAGAGTGCAACGGCCAGCGCCAGCACCAGTGAGCTGTTCAGTGACCCGAGCAGTGACCCGATGAGTGACCCGAGCAGTGAGCTGTTAAGAGGGAAGTCCACACTTATGACCGTAGAAGCTCCGGGCGCCCGGTACGCGCATTACGTTCGGTGTGTCGGCGTGTCTGCTGTGAAAGTTGTTGCCTATTGTGCCCGGCGGGACTTCCAGCGGTTCAACAGCCCCTCCGGCACCTCCTCCGCCGTGAGCGCAAAGCTCCGGTGGTCGGCCCATTTGCCGTCGATATGCAGGTACCGCTCGCGCAGTCCCTCGTCCCGGAATCCGAGTTTTTCCACCACCCGGAGACTCGGGCCGTTCTCCGGCCGGATGTTGATTTCCATCCGGTGCAGGGCCAGGGCCTGGAAGCAGTGGTCGGTGGCCAGTGCCACCGCAGTGGGCACAATTCCGAGCCCTGCCCGCCCCTGGTCCACCCAGTATCCGAGGGTTGCCATGCGCGCGGACCCCCACACGATGGTGGACACGGTCAGCTGGCCGACAATTGCCGGCTGCCGCGCGGGATCCTGCCGCTCCGTGATGAGGAACGGCAGGGCAGAGTCCTGCCGTGCCTGGCGGTTGAGGCTGCGCACCATGTCACCGTAGGTGGGCGGTTCGCCGCCCGGGACGGGATTGCTGGCCTCCCACGGGCCTACCCAGCGGGCGTTCCGGGAACGGACCTCTGTCCATTCCCGCCGGTCCCGGTGCCGGATCGGCCGGAGAATGACATCGTCACTCTCCAGCGTCACCGGCCATGACGCCCGCATGGGGTATTAGTCTTCGAGCGTGTTGGTGAAATCCTTCAGCCAGTCCCGAAGGGCCGGGCCGAGGTCTTCACGTTCGGAAGCCAGTGACACCACTGCCTTGAGGTAGCTCAGCTTGTCACCGGTGTCATAGCGGCGGCCGCGGAAGACCACACCGTAGACTCCGGACCCTTCGCCGTCGGCGGCGGCCAGCGTCTGCAGCGCGTCCGTAAGCTGGATTTCCCCGCCGCGGCCGGGGCCGGTTTCTTCGAGGACTCCGAAGACCGAGGGGTGCAGCACATAACGGCCGATCACGGCCAGGTTGGAGGGAGCGTCGTCGACGTCGGGCTTCTCTACCAGTTTGTTGACCCGGACATAGTCCTCGCCCTCGACCACGGAGATGTCCGCGCAGCCGTAGGCACTGATCTGTTCCGGATCAACCTCGATCAGGGCAATGACGGATCCGCCCGTCTTTGCCTGGACCTCGACCATCTTTCCCAGCAGTTCGTCACGGGCATCGATCAGGTCATCGCCCAGCAGGACGGCAAAGGGCTCGTCGCCGATATGCAGCTTGGCCCGCAGCACCGCGTGGCCCAGGCCCTTGGGATCGCCCTGGCGGAGGTAGTGGATTTCGCCCAGTTCGGAGGCCGCACGCACCATCGCAAGCTTTTCGTGGTCGCCCTTGTCTTCCAGCGTCTTCTCGATGAAGGGGACGCGGTCAAAGTGATCCTCGAGGGAGCGCTTGTTCCGCCCCGTGATCATCAGGATGTCCGGCATGCCCGCGTTAACGGCTTCTTCAACCACGTACTGAATCGCCGGCTTGTCCACCACCGGGAGCATTTCCTTCGGCATCGCCTTGGTGGCAGGGAGGAAGCGGGTACCCAGACCTGCTGCGGGGATTACGGCTTTGGTTATGGAGGGGCGTGACGTCGTCATAGTCGTAAGCGTACCTAAGAGGTCTTAGATTGCACCAAATAAGCACGCTTATAGAGAATGGGGGTATGTGTGCGCTTGCGAAGGACCAGGCCCGAAAGGACTTCCTGCGGCTGCGGCGGGAGTTGACCGCGGAGGACAGGGCCGAAGCGGTCCAGGGACTGGCCCGCATCGGGCTGCGGGGGGTCCGGCAACGGGTACCCAGGGGCGGAACCGTGGCCGGCTACCTCTCCGTGGGGAACGAGCCGGGCATGGATGCGCTGCTCCCCGGACTGGTGAGGGCCGGGTACCGCGTGGTGGTCCCCGTGTGCGAACCCGAATGGCAGCTGTCATGGGCCGATTGGACCCCCGAGACCGAGTTGGTGCCTGGACTGCATGCTTCCCTGCTGGAACCGGCTGGACAACGCTATGCCGCCTCCGACCTGCCGGAGCTGGGCCTGGTCCTTGTTCCCGCGCTGGCCGCCGATGCCGCGGGCGGACGGATGGGCAAGGGCGGTGGCTACTATGACCGGTTCCTGGCCAAGCTGCGGGCGGACGGCAATCCTGCCGCTGCCGTGGCAGTGGTTTTCGAGCACGAATACGTTCCTGCCGGCAGCTTCGAAACCACTCCCCTGGACGCGGCCGTGGACGCCGTGCTCACCCCCGAAGCCTGGCGGCCCGTGCCGTCGGAGCCCATGTATACTTAGCACTCAAGGCTTGAGAGTGCCAGCTTTGAGAGTGCCCCAAGGAGGATTACCAGAGTGCCCACGTATGCCTACGCCTGCAAGGATTGCTCCCATTCGTTCGATATCCAGCAGTCCTTCAGTGAAGACTCCCTGACGGTCTGCCCCGAGTGCGGCGGCCGCCTGCGCAAGAAGTTCAACAGCGTCGGAGTTGTCTTCAAGGGCTCCGGTTTCTACCGCACCGATTCACGCGAAGCTGCCTCCACTGTTCCTGCAGCCCCCTCCAAAACCGAGAGCTCCCCGGCACCGGCCACAACTTCCGGCAGCGGGACGTCCACGCCTGCAGCCGCTGCAGGCTCCGGCAGCGCCCAGCCGTAAGCCCTGCCGCCGGGCCTGCTTCCCCGGCAGCACAGCCTCCAGGCACTGCGGTCCCGCACCGGCCCGTACGGTTCGCCTGCCGTGTATCCACTGTGCACTGCGCCTCCACACCGGCCTTTCCGGCCGGGCCGTTCCCGTGTGCGTTGAGCCTTGCGCAGGGCCGCCCCTGTTACGGGGCGTAAAGCCGCTAGCGTCGTGCCATGCCTTTTCGCCGCCGCTCTGCCAAGGTGTCCCCCGGCGCTGCCGCCTACCCGGGACAGCCGTCCGTTTCCGGCGGTCCCCTCTCGGGGATGCGCCGCTTTATTGTCCGCCACCGCCGCCTCCTTGCTGCCCTGGCCTGCTGCGCCGCCGCGGGGTCTGCGGTCGAAGCGCTGGTACCGGCGGCTGCGGAACGGACCGTGATTGTGCGCGCGGCCCGGGATTTGCCGGCCGGTACGGTGCTGGACTCCGGGACACTGGAAACTGTCCGCCTACCGGCTGAAGCCGTCCCACCGGGCGCCCACGAACAGCCGGACGCGCTGGTGGGCAGGCGCCTCGCCACGCCGCTGTTGCGCGGCAGCCCCGTCACGGACATTTCCCTGGCCGGTGCCGGACTTTTGGCCGGTGCCCCGCCCGGTTCCGTGGCAGTGCCGCTGCGCCCGGCTGACCCGTCCGTCCTCGATCTGCTGGGTCCCGGACAACTCGTCAACGTTGTTGCGGGTGGCGAAGCGGCGTGGGTGGGTGCCGAGTCGGGGCACTATGCGGAGGACGGCAGCAGCGCGGTGGTGCTGGCAGCCTCGGTGCCGGTGCTGTGGGTGTCCGGCGGCGAGCCCGCGGGCGGGGGCTGGCCAGGCAACGGCGGCGGCGAGGGCCTGGTGGTGGTGGCCGCGGACCGGGAGAACGCTGCCCGGCTCACAGCGGCTTCCGGGAACGAAGGGATCTATCTTGTCCTGACGGGCGGCTAGCCGCGGCCGGGCGAGCCGGCCGCTTATCCCCAGTGCGGAGGCCGCTGCTCCCGGAGCCACGATTCGCTGTCTTCCGTGCTGTCGCCCCAGGCCCGGGGATCATCTTCCTTGGCGACGACGGGCAGCAGCCCGGCCGGCCCGCCGGGCCCGGGCGAAACCGCCCGGCGGTTTCCGCGCCTGCGGGTTCCGCTGCGGGTTCCGCTGCTGCCGCTGGTGCTGCCATCCGTGGACTGGCGTTCGCCCGCTGCTGCCGTTGTGCCGGTCCCCGAGGCCGCGGCGGTTTCCTCCGCCGCGGCCTTCCCTGTGGGTTCCTTAGTCATCGCTCATTCTCCTGCTGCGTTGTCCGGGACGGATCCCGACCTCCGTTCACGCATCCGGCTGCTTCCGTGCGGAGTCACCGTGACCTGGGCTGCCGGGCGGGCAGCCTCATCCGTGCCTGCCTCGGGAGTAACCGTGCTGCGGGGCACGGGCTGCTGCCCGACCGGAGGATCCGGCAGCTCGAGGTAGCGGCTCACCAGGTCGGCGCAGGCGGACGGGTCGCTGAAGACCTCAATGGTCCACAGCGGCATGTACCGCCAGCCGCGCCGTTCAAGCAGCTGCGGCCGGAGCCGGCTGCGTTCGCGCACGGACATCGCCCGGTAGCGTTCGGTGCCGTCGGACTCGATGGCCAGCGGCGCCGGCGTACCGGTCGGACCGGCCGAATGGGGAGCCGCTGCGACAATGTCGATGGCGCCGTCGTAGTGGTCCCAGACCTTCGCGCCGCGTTCCCGCAGGCGGCCGACCAGATCCGCGACCAGCGGATCCTCCTCCATGATGCCTCCGGCAGCAGGGATTTCCTCCCTGGCGGTTTCCGGATCGAGCTCCCGCTTGATGAGTTCGTAGAAGTCCAGGGCGCCGTAGCCCAGCCGCGTGCGGTCCAGGTCTGCCGGCTGGAAGCAGGTCAGCACATGCTGCTTGTAACGGGCCCGGGTCATGGCCGTGACGAATTTCTTGCGTCCGTCAGGTGCCGACAACGGGCCGAAGTTGTGCAGGGCACGCCCGTGCGGGGTACGCCCGAAGCCGAGGGAGAAGATCACGCAGTCCCGGACCATGCCCACGGCGCGGTCCACCGGCACGACCCGGAAGGACTCGGACTTCGCCGTGAAGAAGTCCGCGGCCCAGGGGAAGTTGGCCATCTGGACACGGATTGCCTCGGCCACCCGCACGGCGTGGCGCGGGCTGGCGGTGATGACGCCGAGGGACTGGTGCGGGCGGCGGCGGATGTGTTCGAAGACCAGGTCAACTACGCGGTTGACCTCGGCCGCGACACTCTCCACGCCCTCATGGTCAGCGCTGGGCATGCCGGTGCCGTCCGGCAGGTATTCCACGGAGAGTGCGCGGTGGCCGGTGGTGACCTCGTCTGCACTCGGGACCATGGAAAGGCGTCCGCCGTAGAAGGACTCGCTGAGCTGGCGCAGCAGTGCCTTATCGGTGCCGCGGTAAACGGTGGAGAGGCAGCGCGTGGGCAGGACGCGTTCCAGCGCTTCGAAGGCGCTGAGCAGCTCAACGTGCTGCGGTGCTGTTCCGGCCGGCTCAACACCGATCGTGAAGGGCCGCGGCCCGCCCAGGCAGCTGTCACCGAAGGCGATAACCTGCGAAGCGCGTGCCAGTGCCGGGACGGCAGACTGCAGGCTGGTGGACTCGGCATCAAGGAGGACCACGGTGTCGAAGCGGCGGTGTTCGGGCAGTACCATCGGCAGCACCAGGGGGCTGGCAGCCCACACCGGCAGCAGCGAGGACACGAGTTCCTCGGACTGCAGGCCCAGGCTGTCCAGGGACAGCTCGCCGTCCTTGAGCAGCTCGCGCAGGTCTTCGGCAGCACCCTTCGCGGCCTGGACGCCCGAGCGCCAGCGCGACGCAAGGCTCCAGCGCAGCCGGGCTGCGCCCGAGGCAATGTGGGCGTTGTCCGCCAGCCGGTACTCCGCTTCCAGGCGGCGCAGGCTGTTGCCGTCGGACATGGCAAGGTAATCGTCGCCGCTGATCATGGCTTCGAGGGCGGACTGCCACCATGCCAGTTCCAGCTCGTAACCCACGTGGCGGGGCTGGACTTCGCGTGCGCTCAGGTCATCCAGCAGTTCGCCCAGGCCCTGGGCACGCATCTCGTCGAGCAGCAGGGTCCGTTCGGGCAGCGTTTCCAGGGTTTCCCGGTCCCCCGCGAGCTGGCTGAGCTGCTTCTCAAGTTCATCGAGCGGCAGGGATGCCAGGTCAGGATGGAGCGGCGTCTCGGCCAGGATGCCGGTCAGGGTATCCAGCTGGCGCTTGACCAGCAGGTAGGAACGGTTGATCTCGGCCAGGCCGGTGGGCACCGAGGGGTGGCGCTGGGTGGTGGCGTAGCGGGTCCAGACGGCACGCTGCTGCTGGACTTCTGCCAGGGAGGCGTGCAGGTCGGAAATATGCACACCGGGCCGGACGTATTCCTTGGCCACGCGCCGCAGGCGGGAGCGGGTCATGGAGCTCATATCGATGCCGCGTTCCCGCCGCCAGGACGAAGACGCGGTTGCCGAGATCAGGTCCGTCACCGGGCGGTCGAAAATGTCCGGGGTGAACTTGTCCAGGCTTTCGCGCACGGCAACCAGCAGTTCCAGCTGTTCGCCCCACTGGGCAAATGTTTCGCCGAGGCGGATTTCCGAATGCTCGGCCACGTCCTGGACCTTGGCGCGCAGCGCCGGCAGGTCCGCCGCAAGGGTCTGGGTCAGCGCGTACGCTTCTTCCGTTTCCTTGCGGTTGAGCAGCTTGGCTCCGTACCACGGGCTGGTGGTAGCTGCCCGGCTGAAGCTGCCGAGTTCGGCGGCCCGGCGCAGGCGGCCGGAGAGTTCGGTGCGGTCGGTGATGCTGTCCAGGACGCTCCGCTTGAGCCGGACGGTGGTGGCCGGCGCCGGGTTCATGGAGGTCAGCTCGGCCAGGGACTGCATGGCCTGGTAGGGCGAGCATCCCCAGCGGCGGCGGACGTTGTGCAGCGACTTCACGTGGTCGCGGAGCTGGTGGCGGTTTTCGAGCAGGACCTTGTGCAGGCTGTCCAGTTCCGGGGCCTGCGCCTTTTCGTTGCGCACGATGGCCCGGACCAGCTGGTCCTTCAACTGCTGCTGGGTGAGGCCGGCGTTGGCCTGCAGGACCAGGGAGCCAAGCTGCATCGCGTCCAGCTCGGAGACGAACTGGTTCAGGGTGCTGCGCCGTTCCGCCACTACCAGGACGGATTTGCCGGCATTGGCCAGCGCCGCCACGGCGTTCAGCGCGGTCTGGGTCTGGCCCGTACCGGCCGGCGCGGAGACTACCAGCGACTGGCCTGCGTTGATCAGGTCCAGGACTTCCTGCTGCTGGCGGTCGGCGTCGAGGATGAGCAGCTCATCCGCGGGATCCCGCTCGTCCAGGGCCGGCAGGTCCAGCGGTTCGGGGATGGCCGGACCGGTGGAGCCGTCCCGGGCGGCGTCGATCAGTGCGCGGAGGATCGGATGGGCCGGGTCCAGCGCCGGATCCTCGCTGAGGTCGGACAGGTCGGCGAAGGTGGAAACCAGCAGGCGGTGTTCAATGTTGATTCCGCGGACGCTGCCGGTAACGGCGCGGAGCTTTTCCAGCACGGGGTGGGGATCAAAGCGGGCGGTGCCGTAGGCGAGGCGGGTGAGCGCGTCGACGTCGATGTCCAGGCCCTGCTCATGCTGCAGGTGGCGGACCAGGGCGGGGTTCAGCGCCGCCTTTTCGGTCAGCTGCAGCTCATAGTCATCCTGTGAGGCGTGGACCGTCAGCGCCACGGGCGTGAGCAGCACGGGGGCCGTCAGGGACTCGGGACGCAGTGCTTCATCCGAGGCATAGCGCCAGGACGCGGTTCCCGCAGCCATGTAGCCGACGTCGATGCCGCGGTCGGTGCCCAGCTCGTAGATCTTCGCGCGCAGCAGGCGGCCCGCCTTCATGGCGGCACCGTACTGGTCCGGGTCACGCAGCAGGGTCGACAGGCGGGTACGCCGGCCGGCGAGCAACTGGGCCAGGCCGGAGGGATGCGCGTGCGTCAGGTCGATGCTGTTGGCGGCGGACGGCGTGAAATGGAGCAGTGTGTCCGTTCCGGCGTGCTGTCCCAATTGTCCCAGCCACGGCAGCAGGAAGTCCGAGGGATTCTCCCCGGTATTCTGCTCAGACACTAGTGCCCTCTTTTCTGCACTTCCGCGCGTTCTCGACCAAATTGGCATACCTTCAAAACTATCGCGTCGGGGCGGGTTTCCCGAACATAGCAACGCGGGGGACAAAACCGAGGACGGCCGAAACGGCCGTCCTCGGTCCCCTTTACGCTATTCCCACTCGATTGTTCCCGGCGGCTTGCTGGTTACATCCAGCACCACGCGGTTGATTCCGTCCACTTCGTTGGTGATGCGGTTGGAAATGCGGGCCAGCAGATCGTACGGAAGCCGCGACCAATCAGCGGTCATCGCGTCTTCGCTGGAGACCGGACGAAGCACGATGGGGTGCCCGTAGGTACGGCCGTCGCCCTGGACGCCGACACTGCGGACATCAGCCAGGAGCACCACCGGCATCTGCCACACTTCGTCGTCGAGGCCTGCACTGGTCAGTTCGGCGCGGGCGATGGCGTCTGCCCGGCGCAGCAGTTCCAGCCGCTCGTGCGTGACCTCGCCGACAATCCGGATGCCCAGCCCGGGGCCCGGGAAGGGCTGGCGGCCCACGATCTCGGCCGGCAGGCCGAGTTCGGCGCCGACCGCACGGACCTCGTCCTTGAAGAGCGCCCGCAGGGGTTCCACCAGTTCGAACTTCATGTCCTCCGGCAGGCCGCCCACGTTGTGGTGGCTCTTGATGTTGGCTGCGCCTTCACCGCCGCCGGACTCGACAACGTCCGGGTACAGGGTGCCCTGCACCAGGAAGCGGATCGGCTCGCCCTCTGCTTCGGCCTGGGCCATGATGGCCCGCTCGGCTTCTTCGAAGGCGCGGATGAATTCGCGGCCGATGATCTTGCGCTTGGTCTCGGGATCGGAGACCCCGGCCAGGGCGCTCAGGAAGCGTTCCTGCTCGTTGGCGACGTAGAGGTTAACGCCGGTGGCTGCCACGAAATCGCGTTCCACCTGCTCTGCTTCGCCTTCGCGGAGCAGCCCGTGGTCCACGAAGACACAGGTCAGCTGGTCCCCGACGGCGCGCTGCACCAGGGCGGCGGCTACGGCGGAGTCGACGCCGCCGGACAGGCCGCAGATAACCCGCGAGTTGCCTACCTGTGCGCGGATGCGTGCAACCTGCTCTTCGACGATGTTGCCGGTGGTCCAGCTGCGTTCGAGCTTGGCGCCCTTGAACAGGAAGTTTTCCAGGACGGCCTGGCCGTGCGCGGAGTGCTTGACCTCGGGGTGCCACTGCACGCCGTAAAGGCCTTTTGCCTCGTTGGCGAAGGCAGCGACGGGTGCGCCGGCGGTGCTGGCCAGGACGTCGAAGCCCTCGGGGGCTTCCTGCACGCTGTCGCCGTGGCTCATCCAGGTGTTCTGCTCGTCCGGGGTGCCTTCCAGGATGGACCGGGCGCCGCCGATGACGCGTGCGTCGGTGGAACCGTACTCCCGCAGTCCCGTCTTGGCGACCTTGCCGCCCATGGCGGCAGCCATTGCCTGGAAGCCGTAGCAGATGCCGAAGACCGGAACACCGGATTCGAACAGGTCTGCGTCAACCTTGGGGGCGCCTTCGGCGTACACGCTGGAGGGGCCGCCGGAGAGAATAATGGCAGCTGGGTTCTTCGCGAGCAGCTGCTCGGTGCTGTAGGTGTGGGGAACCACCTCGGAGTAGACATCTGCTTCGCGCACCCGGCGGGCAATCAACTGGGCGTACTGCGCTCCGTAGTCCACTACAAGGACGGGCCGCTCTTCAATGGGATCTGTCGCGGGATTAGTCACGTTTCAAGGATAGTCGGCCCGCCCCCGGCCATGCACACCGGGCCGGTTCCGCCGGATGCGGGCGGCCGGCGGAACCCTCTCCCCTAGTAGCGCTTGGCCGCTTCAGGGTGCGCTTCGAGCTCCGCCAGGACCTGTTTGTGGATCCGTCCTTCGACCACAAAGGAGAGGAACGGCACAACGCCGCCGAGCGCAATCAGGATGAACTTGGAGAACGGCCAGCGCATCAGCTGCCATAGCCGGAAGTCGGACAGCAGGTACACCACGTACATCCAGCCGTGCAGGATGAGCACGCCGATGGAGAGATTGACGCTGCCGACGATGATCTCCGTGTCAAAGCCGTACTTGGCGATCATCTCCACGACGAGGGCGAGCAGCAGCACGCCGGTCACGTAGGAAAAGACCTTGTAGAACTTCAGTGCTGAACGAATCTGGGCGTGGGTACCGCCGAACCGGCGCTTCTTTTTCCTCGGTGCCTTGGCGGTGCTTGCGGATTCGTTCACTTGGTTACCTCACTGCTGGGATGATCGTGGTCGGGTTCGGTTGCGTCGGTGTAGTCGTCGTCGTACTCGTCCTCATATTCGTCGTCCTCGAGGCTGCGGTTGTGCTCGTCGGCGACCAGGCGCCACCACAGGAAGACGGAGAAGCCGGCGAAGACGATCCATTCCAGGGCGTAGAAGATGTTGAGCCAGTTGACCGGGGTTTCCTCGGGCTGGGCACTCACTTCCACGGTTTCCATGCCGCCGTTGTCCACGGGCGCGCCGTCGACGGTGATTTCCGAAGCCGTGACGAACGCCGAGTAGGCGGGGGCGTCCCAGAGGTTGATCAGTTCGGCTGTGGAGAGGGCGGTAACCCGTCCGTCCTCGGGCGTCGCGGGCAGCGGGGCCTCGGAAGGCAGCAGGCGCCCGACGACGGCGGCCTCACCGGCCGGTGGCTTCGTGACGTCTTCCGGGTCGGAGACCCAGCCGCGGACCACCGGGATGAATTCGCCCGAGGGTGCGCCGTCAACGTTGAAGGCGGTGACAGCCCAGTAGCCCATCTCGCCGTCCTGGAGCCGCTCCTGAACGAGGACGGACCGATCCGGGTCAAAGGACCCGGTGAGGGAAACCATCTGGTCCGCTTCGGTTTCATACATCGGCTTACCCGGGGTGAAAGCCTCGGTCAGCGGCCGGACGTCTTCGGTGGCGCGGGGCTCGCCGGTCTCCTCCGATTCGGCACTGGAAAACTGCCATTGGCTCAACAGCACGAAGACCGTCGAGATGACGAGGGCAAAGAGCAGGCCGGCGATCCAGCGCGGCTGCAGGGCAGTTTTGAGCACTCGTTAACGGTACTTCGTCAAGCTGTAGAAAACCCAATGCCGGTATACGGCCGCTTCAGTGGTCGAAAAAGACCAGGGACGAATTGATCAGCTCGGCAATCACCTCTGCGTCATTGGCCCGGCGCAGGGAATCCCGGAAGGACGGGCGGAACAGGGACCGGGCCAGGGTGGCAAGGACTTCCAGGTGCTGGGAGAAGGAAGCCGCCGGCGTGGCAATGAGCAGGATCACGGTCGCCGGTCCGTCTGCTGCTCCGAAATCCACGCTGTGCCCGTAGCGGGTGATGCCCACTGCGATGGAGGTTTTGTGCACGAATTCGCTGCGGGCATGCGGGAGTCCGATTCCGCCCGGCAGACCGGTGGCCATTTGGTGTTCCCTGGCGCTGACCTGTTCGAGGAACCCCTCCAGGTTGCTGATCCGGCCGGCACGGTACAACCGCTCGGCCAACTGGGCGGCGGCGTCGTACCGGTCTGCCGCCTCCATGCCGAGAATCACGATCCCGGGTTCGGTCAGCACCGCCCCGGCTTCGTTCAGGGTGAGTTCTTCGTTCCGGGACGGTTCCGAGGGGTGTTCAGCGTTCGGGGACGGGTGTTCGTTCAAGGGGCTTTCTGCATTTCATTTAGTCCGTGTGCCGCACTAGATGCGCGGTGCTATGTCCTCGGCCGCCAGGCGGGCGGTGTCGGCGCTCTTGTCATCGGGCTGTTCCTGGCTGCGGCGTTCCGCGTCCACCCGTGCAAGGTAGTGGGCGACTTCGCTTTCCACGCGTTCAAGGTCCCAGCCCAGCAGCGGCGCCATCAGTTCGGCTACCACCGGTGCGGCCGAGACGCCCCGGTCAAAGGTTTCGATGGAGATCCGGGTCCGCCGGGCGAGGACGTCCTCGACGTGCCGGGCGCCTTCGTGCGTGGTGGCATACACGGCTTCCGCGCGCAGGTAGTCGTCGGCGCCGGGCAGCGGTTCCGCGAGCGTCGGGTCCGCCTTGATGAGCTCGAGCAGGTCGTCGCTCATGGAGCCGTAGCGGTTGAGCAGATGCTCCACCCGCACCACGTGCACCCCGTACTCGTCGGCGGTGCGGTGCCGGCGGTTCCAGGCCGCCTTGTAACCCACCGCGCCCAGAAGGGGGATGGTCTGCGTGCAGCTCTCGGGAACCTTTTCGTCCAGGGCCCGGGCAGCCTCATCCACGGCGTCCTTGGCCATGACCCGGTAGGTGGTCCATTTACCGCCGGCAACCACCACGAGTCCCGGTACCGGGTGGGCCACCACGTGTTCACGCGAGAGTTTGGCAGTGGAGTCGTTTTCCCCGGCGAGCAGCGGCCGAAGCCCCGCGTAGACCCCTTCCACGTCCTCCCGGGTCAGCGGTGTCTTCAGCACCAGGTTCACGTGCTCGAGGATGTAGTCGATGTCCGCCGAGGTGGCCGCCGGGTGGGCCTTGTCCAGGTTCCAGTCCGTGTCGGTGGTGCCGATGATCCAGTGCCGCCCCCACGGGATGACGAAGAGCACGGATTTTTCCGTCCGCAGGATCATGCCGACGGTGGACTGGATCCGGTCCTTGGGAACCACCAGGTGGACGCCCTTGGAGGCGCGCACCTTCAGCTGCCCGCGGTCGGTCACCATGGCCTGGGTTTCATCCGTCCAGACGCCGGTGGCATTGACCACCTGGCTTGCCGCGATGTCGAACTCGTTGCCGGTTTCCTGGTCGCGGACGCGGGCCCCGACCACGCGTTCGCCCTCGCGCAGGAAGTCGACGACGGCGAGCCGGTTCACCACTGCGGCGCCGTAATGCGCGGCGGTGCGGACCATGTTGGCCACGTACCGGGCGTCATCCACCTGGCCGTCGTAGTAGCGGATGGCCCCCACCATCGCATCATCCTTCAGGCTCGGCGCCATCCGCAGTGTCTGGCGCCGGGTCAGGTGCTTCTGCATGGGCACGCCGCGGGAGTTCCCCGAGGTCATGCCCATGGTGTCGTACAGGAAGATGCCGGCGCCCACGTACGGCCGCTCGATGAACCGCTTCGTCAACGGGTACAGGAACGCCACGGGCTTCACCAGGTGCGGGGCGATCCGCTGCAGCAGCAGCCCCCGCTCCTTCAACGCCTCCTGGACCAACGCAAAATCGAGCATCTCCAGGTAGCGCAGGCCGCCGTGGATGAGCTTGGAGGAACGCGATGACGTTCCCGACGCCCAGTCCCGGGCCTCCACCATGCCTACCTTCAGCCCGCGCGTCACCGCGTCCAGCGCGGCGCCGGCGCCCACCACGCCGCCGCCGACGATCAGGATGTCCAGCTCATTGCCCGGCGCGGTGGTTGCCCGGAGCTTGTCCATGGCTTCTGTCCGGTACTCGGGGCTCAGGGCGTCTGCAGTCATGGTCCAGGTTCCTCTCTAGGGTCCTGCCGTAGCTGCGTCCACTCTATGGGCTGGGCGCCGGGATTTACAGGCTGTACTGGTAGGGGGACACCAGCACTTCGATGCGCTGGAACGCTTTCAGGTCCGAGTAGCCGGTGGTGGCCATTGCCCGGCGCAGCGCACCCATGAGGTTGGAGGTGCCGTTGGTGTGGTGGGACGGCCCCCAAAGGACCTCTTTGAGCGGTCCCACGGTGTCCAAGCGGACCCTGTCGCCGCGCGGCAGCTCGCTGTGGTGTGCTTCCTGCCCCCAGTGCCAGCCGTGGCCCGGTGCCTCTTCGGCACGGGCCAGCGCGGAACCGAGCATCACGGCGTCGGCGCCCATCGCGAACGCCTTGATGATGTCGCCGCTGGTGCCCATGCCGCCGTCGGCGATCACGTGCACGTACCGTCCGCCGGACTCGTCCATGTAGTCCCGGCGCGCCTCGGCTATATCGGAGATGGCCGTGGCCATGGGCGCGTGGATGCCCAGCGCACGCCGGGTGGTGGTGGTCGCGCCGCCGCCGAACCCGACGAGGACGCCGGCCGCGCCGGTACGCATCAGGTGCAGGGCCGGGGTGTAGCCGGCGGCTCCGCCCACGATCACCGGAACATCGAGTTCGTAGATGAACTGCTTCAGGTTCAGCGGTTCCACGGTCTTGGACACGTGCTCGGCGGAAACGGTGGTGCCGCGGATGACGAAGACGTCGACGCCCGCGGCGAGGACGGTCTTGTAGAACTCCTGGGTGCGCTGCGGGGTGAGCGAGCCGGCAACAGTCACGCCGGCGTCGCGCATTTCGGCCAGGCGCGAGCTGATCAGTTCGGCCTGGATCGGTGCGTTGTAGATTTCCTGCAGGCGGCGGGTGGCGGCGGGGTTGAAGTTGTCGCTGCTGAGGGCGGCGATTTCGTCCAGCAGCGGTTCCGGATTCTCGTACCGGGTCCACAGGCCCTCAAGGTTCAGCACGCCGAGGCCGCCGAGCCTGCCGAGGGCAATGGCTGATGCCGGAGACATCACCGAGTCCATCGGGGCGCCGATGACCGGCATCTCGAACTGGTAGGCATCGATCTGCCAGTTGATGGAAACATCCTGGGGATCGCGGGTGCGCCGCGAGGGCACAATCGCCACGTCATCCAGGGAGTAGGCTCTGCGCCCATGCTTGCCACGGCCAATTTCTATCTCGTTACTCACGCTCCCTAGGTTATCCCAGTGCGCGGCGTCGGCCCGAAAGCTGCCGGCAACGGGCCGCCGTGAGTGCAGAACAAGCCCTTAAAGCCCAAGGGCAGCTCCAGCGCAGTGCGCAGGGGCTGCCCTTGGCAGGGAGGACGGGTCAGCGGCGCCCGTAGTTCGGCGCCTCGGCCGTCATCATGATGTCGTGCGGGTGGGATTCCTTCAGCCCGGCCGGGGTGATCCGGACAAACTTGCCCTTGGCCTTCAGCTCTTCAATGGTGCGTGCACCCGTGTAGAACATGGTCTGGCGCAGGCCGCCGACCAGCTGGTGCGCCACGGCGGAAAGCGGTCCGCGGTAGGGCACCTGGCCTTCGATGCCTTCCGGAATCAGCTTTTCGTCGCTGGGGACGTCGGCCTGGAAGTAGCGGTCCTTGGAGTAGGAGGTGTTCTTGCCCCGGGACTGCATGGCCCCGAGCGAACCCATGCCGCGGTAGGACTTGAACTGCTTGCCGTTGACGAAGACCAGGTCGCCCGGGCTTTCCGCGGAGCCGGCCAGCAGGCCGCCCAGCATTACGGTGTCGGCGCCGGCCACGATGGCCTTGCCGATGTCGCCCGAGTACTGCAGGCCGCCGTCGGCGATCAGCGGGACGCCCGCCGGAATGGCGGCCTTGGAAGCTTCGTAAATGGCGGTGATCTGCGGGACGCCCACTCCGGCAACTACGCGGGTGGTGCAGATGGAACCCGGCCCCACGCCTACCTTGACGGCGTCGGCACCGGCGTCGATCAGGGCCTGGGCGCCTTCACGGGTGGCTGCCTGGCCGCCGATGATGTCCACGTGCGCGGCAGCCGGGTCCTTCTTGAGGCGGGCAATCATTTCCAGCACGCCTGCACTGTGGCCGTTGGCGGTGTCCACCACGAGGATGTCGACGCCGGCCTCGACCATGGACATGGCACGCTCGTAGCCGTCGCCGAAGAAGCCGATGGCAGCACCGACGCGCAGGCGGCCCTCGTCATCCTTGGTGGCCAGCGGGTACTGCTCGGCCTTGTCGAAGTCCTTGACCGTGATCAATCCCTGCAGCTTGCCGGCGTCGTCCACCAGCGGCAGCTTCTCGATCCGGTTCTTGCCCAGCAGCTCCATTGTCTCTGCGGCGCTGATGCCCACCCGGCCGGTGATGAGCGGCATGCGCGTCATGACTTCTTCGACCTTGCGGCTCGGATAGTCGGCACGCGGAATGAAGCGGGTGTCGCGGTTGGTGACAATGCCCAGCAGGGTGTTTTCGGTATCCACCACCGGCAGGCCCGAAACACGGAAATGCGCACAGAGGTCGTCGAGTTCCTGCAGGGTGGCGTCGGGGGAAATCGTCACCGGGTTGGTGATCATGCCGGATTCGCTGCGCTTGACCCGGTCGACGTGTTCCGCCTGGTCGGCAATGGAAAGGTTCCGGTGGATCACGCCGAGGCCGCCCTGCCGGGCCATCGCGATGGCCATGCGGGATTCGGTGACCGTGTCCATCGCGGCGGAAAGCAGCGGAGTCTGCACGGTGATCCGCTTGGACAGCCGGGAGCTGGTGTCGGCTTCAGAGGGAATTACATCCGTCGGGCCGGGCAGCAGGAGGACGTCGTCGTAGGTCAGGCCGACGAAGCCGAACGGATCGTGTTCTGGGTACTGCTGACTCAAAGCTGCGCCTCTTTCGGGGATGAGAGGAAGGAAAAGGCCCGATTTAGCCTGTACCTATCGTAAAACGAAAGCGGTCCCGCCCCTATTCCGTCCCGAACGTATCTGCTGCCTGTGAGGGATGCCACGGAAAACAGCGAGACCCCGCCCCCGGAAACGTGTTCCGGGGGCGGGGCCTGGGCCGATTTCCGCACGTAAGGCGCGGATCAGGGCTGATTAGTGCTGGTGACCGTGGTCGTTGTCCTCTTCGGCAGGCTTCTCCACCACGAGGGCTTCGGTGGTGAGCACCAGCGAAGCGATCGAGGCGGCGTTGCGCAGGGCCGAGCGGGTGACCTTGACCGGGTCGATGATGCCGGCGGCAATCAGGTCTTCGTATTCACCGGTGGCGGCGTTGAAGCCGTTGTTGATTTCCAGCTCGCCCACCTTGGCAACGACGACCATGCCTTCGGAACCGGCGTTCTCGGCGATCCAGCGCAGCGGCTGCGCCAGTGCACGGCGGACCAGGCCGACGGCGGTGGCGGCGTCGCCCTGCAGCTTCGTCACCTCCGGATCGGTGTCCAGTGCGCGGGCAGCGTGGACCAGTGCGGAACCGCCGCCGGCCACAATGCCCTCTTCGAGTGCGGCACGGGTGGAGGAAACGGCATCTTCGATGCGGTGCTTCTTTTCCTTCAGCTCCACCTCGGTGGCTGCACCGACGCGGATGACGCCGATGCCGCCGGACAGCTTGGCGAGGCGTTCCTGCAGCTTCTCGCGGTCCCAGTCCGAATCGGTGCGCTCGATCTCGGCACGGATCTGTGCCACGCGGTCGGCGACGTCGGCTTCGGAGCCGGTGCCGTCAACAATCGTGGTGTTGTCCTTGGTAACCGTGATGCGGCGGGCGGAGCCCAACACCTCAAGGCCAACCTGGTCCAGCTTCAGGCCGAGGTCGGGGCTGACTACCTGGGCGCCGGTGAGGGTCGCGATGTCCTGCATCATTGCCTTGCGGCGGTCACCGAAGCCCGGAGCCTTGACGGCGACGACGTTCAGGGTGCCGCGGATCTTGTTGACCACCAGGGTGGACAGGGCTTCCCCGTCTACGTCTTCGGCGATGATGAACAGCGGCTTGGAGGTCTGCAGCGCCTTTTCCAGCAGCGGCAGGAACTCGGCGACGGAGGAGATCTTGCCGGAGTTGATCAGGATCAGCGCATCTTCGAGGACGGCTTCCTGGCGCTCCGGGTCGGTCACGAAGTACGGCGAGAGGTAGCCCTTGTCGAACTGCATGCCCTCGGTGATGGCCAGCTCGGTCTGCGTCGAGGAGGATTCCTCGATCGTGATGACGCCGTCCTTGCCGACAGTGTCGAAGGCCTGGGCCAGCAGCTCGCCGATCTCGGTGCTCTGCGCGGAGATGGCCGCAACGTGGGCAACCTGGTTGCCTTCAACTTCCTTGGCGTTCTCCAGCAGGCGCTTGGCTACCGCGTCAACGGACACCTCGATGCCGCGCTTGAGCTGCCCGGGGGCAGCACCGGCGGCAACGTTGCGCAGGCCTTCCTTGACCAGGGCCTGTGCCAGCACGGTGGCCGTGGTGGTGCCGTCGCCGGCAACATCGTTGGTCTTGGTGGCTACTTCCTTGGCCAGCTGTGCACCGAGGTTCTCGTACGGGTCGTCCAGCTCAATTTCGCGGGCAATCGTAACGCCGTCGTTGGTGATGGTGGGAGCGCCCCAGGTCTTGGCCAGGACGACGTTGCGGCCGCGCGGGCCGAGGGTCACCTTGACCGTGTTGGCGAGCTTATCGACGCCTGCTTCGAGCGAGCGGCGGGCGGAGTCATTGAACTCCAACTGCTTTGCCATGTGTGTGTCCTTTCCGACAACTACATCTGCATCAGAAAACCCCGGCCAGAATCGTGGCCGGGGTTTTCCAGGGGAACTACTTTACGACGACGGCCAGCACGTCGCGGGCGGACAGCACCAGGTATTCCTGGCCGCCGTGCTTGACTTCGGTTCCGCCGTACTTGGAGTAAATGACTACGTCGCCTTCGGCAACGTCAACCGGGATGCGGTTGCCGTTGTCATCAACGCGGCCGGGTCCAACTGCAACTACTTCACCCTCCTGGGGCTTTTCCTTTGCAGTGTCCGGGATAACGAGGCCGGAAGCAGTGGTCTGCTCGGCTTCGAGGGGGCGGACAACAATACGATCCTCAAGGGGCTTAATAGAGACCGACACTCGGGCTCTCCTTTGCGTAGTTTCTAACGGAATGGGGCCGTTGGTCTGGCGCTGGCCGTCGTCGCGGTGCCGGTTCGCGCTTTCCCTTCGGGAGTTAGCACCCTCACGTTCGGAGTGCTAACTCAGACTTTATGCAACGGTTAGCACTCGGTCAAGGTGAGTGCCAGCGCGCGCCGCCTGTCCGCCCCTCTCCCCCGTACCGGCGGGCAGGTAAATGAAGAAGGGGATTTGCTTAGGTTGTCCTAACCGGGATAGTTTTCATCTGCGCATCATTAGAAAACATTTCTGTGACCTAATCCCCGGATAGGCACATCGACTCTCACCGGAGCCCCCATGATCACGAAGTCCCGCCTGTTGGCCGGAACCGCCCTTGTGTCCCTCCTCGCGCTCAGCGCCTGCTCCACTGAAGCAGCAGATGCGGACGTCGAGTCCGCGCAGGGCTCAACCGTGACGGTCGAGCACGCCCAGGGAAGCACCGAAGTTCCGGTGAACCCGGAGATCGTGTACACCTTCGACCTCGGCGCCCTCGATACGATGGATGCCCTCGACATTGACGTCGACGGCGTGCCTGCCGCCAACTTCCCGGAGAGCCTCTCCCAGTACGGCGCCGAAGAGATCACCAAGATCGGCAGCATGAAAGAGCCCGACTTCGAAGCGATCAACGCCGGCGCTCCGGACCTGATCATCATTTCCGGCCGGGTTGCCGATTCTTACGAAGAGTTGAGCAAGATTGCCCCCACCGTCGACCTCAGCGTCGATAACGCCGATTCCTGGAACTCCTTCAAGGAAAACACCCGGACCCTCGGCACGATCTTCGAGAAGGAAGACCTGGTTGAAGAGAAGCTGGGCGCCCTGGAAGGCAAGGTCGAAGACACCAAGGAACTGGCCGCCGACGCCGGCAACGGCTTGATCGTTATGACCAGCGGCGGGGAAATGACCGCCTACGGCGCAGGCTCGCGCTTCGGCATCATCCACGACGTCCTGGGCCTGGAACCGGCCGCCGAGGTTCAGGGCGAGGGTAAGCACGGCGAATCCGTTTCCTTTAACTACATTGCGGATACCGATCCTGACCACCTGTTCGTCATTGACCGCGACGTAGCCGTCGGCACCTCCGGCGAAGCCGCCTCCGCCGTGCTCGACAATGAGCTGGTCAAGAGCACCAAGGCTGCCCGGAACGGAAACATCACCATGCTGGATTCCGCCAGCTGGTACCTGGTCGGATACGGCCTGAACAACGTGGACACCATGGTTAACACCGTCCACGACGCTCTCTAGCCGCCCCTCTGCGCTCCGTGGCCCGGCACCGGCCGTGCCGGGCCACGGAGGAACTGGATACCGATATATGACTGCCCCCGCCGTGCCGGCGAATAAACCGGCCCCCGCGTCCGCCGCCGCTCCCCCGGAACGGCGGCGCTTCGTGCGTTCAACCGCCGCACTGGTCCTGGGGGTCTGCGTTGTGGTTCTGCTGGCGGCCGTAAGCCTTTTCGTCGGCGTCGGTGACCTTTCGCTCGCCTCGCTGCTGTCCGGGGATCCCACCACGCACATGCTGTTCTGGGTCAGCCAGCTCCCCCGCACGCTGAGTATTGTCCTGGCGGGCATGGCCCTGAGCGTGGCCGGACTGATCATGCAGCTGATGGCCCGGAACAAGTTCGTGGAACCCTCCACCGTCGGCACCGTGGAGTCGGCCCAACTGGGGATCCTGGCGGTGACCGTGCTGCTGCCGGGCGCCTCCATGTTCCTGAAGATGTCCACGGCTTCGGTCTTCGCCGCTGCAGGAACCGCACTCTTCCTGCTCATCCTGCGCCGGATCCCGCTGCGCAACACACTGATCGTGCCCCTGGTGGGCATCATGCTCGGCGGCGTGATTTCCGCCGTCACCACTTTCTTCGCCTACCGCACCGACCTCCTCCAGACGCTGAACAGCTGGATGATCGGCGACTTCTCCGGCGTCCTGCGCGGCCGCTACGAACTGCTCTGGATTGTCGGCGCCCTGACCCTGATCGGCTACCTGGCCGCGGACCGTTTCACCGTTGCAGGCATGGGGCAGGACTTCACCACCAACCTCGGCCTGAACTACAACCGGGTCATGGCGCTCGGACTGGTGATCGTCTCGCTCATCAGCGCCGTGGTGGTGGTCAGCGTCGGCTCCATTCCGTTCCTGGGCCTGATCGTGCCCAACCTGGTGTCCCTGCTGATCGGTGACAACGTCCGCCGCGCGGTGCCCTGGGTCGCCGTCTTCGGAGCGGGCTTCGTCCTGCTCTGCGACATCATCGGACGCACCATCCGCTACCCGTATGAAATCCCGGTGGGCGTAGTGGTTTCCGCCGTAGGCAGCGTCATCTTCCTGTACCTCCTCCTACGCAAGCGCGGTTCCCATGCCTGATCCATCCACCAGCGCACTGCCCGCAGCGCTTACCGAGCACCGCCGGCGTCCCGTCCGGACCGTTCCCGCCCGCTTCTGGATCATCGCCCTGGGCCTGGTCGCGGCGGCACTGGTTGCGGTGTTCATGACCATTGAGCTGCGCGGAAACCTGGGCTACGCCCTGCCGCGCCGCGCGATCAAGGTGGGCTCCATGATCCTGGTGGCCTACGCCGTCGGGATTTCCACCGTCCTGTTCCAGACCGTCACCGCCAACCGGATCCTCACCCCTTCGATCATGGGCTTCGATGCCCTCTATGTGCTGATCCAGACGGTCCTGGTGTTTGCCTTGGGCGGCGGTGCCCTGCTGTCCCTGGGCGCGCCGATCCGCTTCTGCCTCGAAGTGCTGCTGATGGTCGGGTTCTCGTTCCTGCTGTACCGGTGGCTTTTCACCGGCGGCGGGAAATCCCTGCACTTGATGCTGCTGGTCGGAATTGTCTTCGGCACCATGTTCCGCGGCTTCTCCTCGCTGCTGCAGCGGCTGATCGACCCGAGCGAATTCATCATCCTGCAGGACCTGTTCTTTGCCAGTTTCAACAATGTCGACGCCGCCCTGCTGGGCTACTCCGCCGCCGCCGTCGCGCTTGTCAGTGCCGTCGCCTGGCGGATGCGCCACTCCTTCGATGTCCTGGCCCTGGGCCGCGAGACCGCGGTGAACCTGGGGGTGGACCATAAGCGGGCGGTCACCGCCACGCTGATCATCTGCTCGGTGCTCGTCGCGGTGTCCACGGCCCTGGTCGGGCCGGTGACCTTCTTCGGGCTCCTCATTGCGTCCCTGGCCTACCAGCTCTGCGCGAAGTTCCGGCATGCCTCGGTGCTGCCGATTGCCGTTCTGCTGGGAATCATCGCCCTGGTGGGCGGCCAGCTGGTGCTGGAGCGGATCTTCGCCTTCGACACTGCGCTGAGTATCGTCATCGAGTTCGTGGGCGGCATCGTGTTCCTCATCCTGCTCCTGAGGGGAAACGTGAAATGACCTTCCTCCCCCTGCACCGCCCGAAAGGCCCCTGTTCATGATCTCCGTCAACGGCGTCACCAAGCGCTACTCCTCCACCGTCGTCGTGGACGGGGTGAGCTGCGAGATCAAGGAAGGCGGCATCACCTCGATCATCGGGCCCAACGGTGCGGGCAAATCCACGCTGCTCTCCATGATCAGCCGGCTGCTGCCCATGGATTCCGGCACGGTTGCCGTGGACGGGCTCGACGTCGTTTCCACCCCCGGCCGGGACCTCGCCCGGAAAATGGCGATCCTGCGCCAGGACAACCAGCTCACCGTCCGCCTGACCGTTCGGGACCTGGTGGGCTTCGGCCGCTACCCCCACAACGGCGGCCGGCCGGGACCCGAAGACAAGGTCCACATCGAGCAGGCAATGGCGTACCTGGACCTGACGGCGCTGGCGGACCGGTTTGTGGACGAGCTCTCCGGCGGGCAGCGGCAGCGGGCGTTCATTGCCATGGTGCTGGCGCAGGACACGGACTACCTGCTCCTGGATGAGCCGCTGAACAACCTGGACATGAAACACTCCGTGGAAATGATGCGGCTGCTGCGCCGGCTCACGGACGACTTCGGGAAGACCGTGGTACTGGTCATCCACGACATCAACTTTGCCTCCTGCTACTCGGACGACATCATTGCCATGTGCGACGGCCGGCTGATCCACCAGGGACCGCCGTCGGCCATCATGCAGCCGGACGTGTTGAGGGATATCTATGAAATCGATATCCGGATCGAGGAGATCGACGGAAACCGGATCGGCGTCTATTTCGCCTAGCCGTTGAAGCCGGGAACTTCCGGCAGCAGCGCGATGAAAAGGAGAAGACCCCATGGGAAAACGATGGCAAAAAGCGCCCAGTAATTCGTTTCTGTTTCCATTGCTTCCCCCTGACTCGCGGCGCGGCAACCTGCCACGTGGATCTGGTCGCACGGATTTGCCGGAGTGGCGCCGATCACAAACTACCGGTTATTTGCCGAAAAGCTTATTCCAACAATCCCCTGCAGCTTCCGCGACACTATCCGCTGCCTTGCGTGCAGCCTTGCCTGCGTCTGATTTCATGAGGTCCGACTCCATGAAATCATCCACCCCGGTCATGGCTAGGTCTGCCAGAGCATCCTTAACTGATTTGCCGCCCAGGAAATCGAATTCGACCGAGGTGACAACCGAGATGCCGATGCCGATAGCGGCGCCTGCTACGGTCCCCACCGGTCCGCCTATTGCTGTCCCGATCATTGCGCCGGTCCCTGCCGCGGCCAGGTCGATTCCCACCTTGGTGCCGCCTTTTACGGCACCCATCGCGTCCGCGCGTTTGTCCAGTTCATCAGGGTCCATGCCGGGATTCCGTTATCCCGTAATGCCTAAGACTGCTGCACCCTAAGGTACAAGAAATGGAACATTGCGCCCATGGGGAGAACTACCCATGGACGGCGGGGGCCGGCGGAAAACAAAGCGGGTCCGAAGTGCGTTGCGGACGCAGTCAATATGGTTCGGCCCCGTTGCGCCCTGCCGGAGGGTTCTCCTACGTTGAGAGACCCACATACCGGTCTCTAGGGAAGGACTTGCCATGGAGCCCAAACTGCGCGTAGCTGTCCGGCTTGATCTGGACGCGCGTCAGGCGTGCCTTGAGGTGCATGGGCGGGTCACCGAGCAGAACTGCAGGGTCCTGTACGTGCTGGCCAGACGTGCCAACGCTGCCCTTCCCGGCCTGTTCGTGGTTTTGGACCTTCAGAAAGCGACCGCAACGGATGGAGCGCTGGCGGCACTGTCGCACAGCTCGGAGACGGGTGCGCTGCCGCTGCTGACCGGCGGGCCGGTGCAGGAAACGTTTGCTCCGCGCCAGTTAAGCATTCTCACCCCCGCTGCCTAGCCCCGCCGGTTACCGACCGCCTCCACTGCCACGCAGGGCAGCTTCTTCCCTGCGCCGACGCCGTGCGGCCCTCTTTTCCTCTCGGATCCACTGCGGCTGCAGGAAGGGCGGCATCCAGAAGCTGCCCAGGAGCCCCAAAAAACCAGCGATGAACATCAGAAGGATCAAGAACATGGTCACCAGCGCGTTGAGGCCGCCGTCCATGGCGAACTGCGTCAGCGGCATCAGGATAAAAGCCGCACCAAGGTAGGTCGTGGCAAGCGCCGGTTCCCCGGACATCACAATGTTGAGACCGGTCCGGTAGTGGCGGAACCTGCCGTTGTAAACGAGCAGACCGCAAACCATAAGAATGATGCCCATTGGAATCAGGATCAATGCCACGAGAGTATTGGCGCTCATATATTCGGCACCCACTCGATGTGTTTTAACGGCAGTGAGGCACAAGTACGCACGCGAGTCAGCCTAAGGTATTCCGCTGTCCTGCCTGACCAGCCGCTTCCGCGAGCCGCCCTACGGCCTCGGTCAGCACCTCCGGGGAGCAGGCGAAGTTCAACCGGACAAATCCGGCGCCCTGCTGGCCGAACCGCGGCCCCGGTTCCAGCGCCACCCGCGCCCGTTGCAGGGCCACCGCCGCGGGATCGTCGCCCCAGCCAAGGGCCCGGAAATCCAGCCAGGCGAGGTAGCCGGCCGAGGGTGGACGGTACCCCGCGCCCGGCAGATGCTCCGCCAGGAGCTCAGCCAGCAGGCGCCGGTTGGCAGCCAAAGACTCCATCACCCCGGCGAGCCAGGGACCGCCGTCGTTATAGGCCGCCGCCGTGGCATGCAGGCCGAGGATGCTGGTGCGCGCGGAGACTTCCTCGGGCATGGACGCCAGCATCAGCCGGGTCCGGTCGCTTTGGCCGATCATCACCGCGCACTTGGTACCGGCGATATTCCACGCCTTGCTGGCGGCGGTCACGCAGAGGCCGTATTCCCGCGCGTTCTCCGAGACGGTGAGGTAGGGAGTGAAGTCCCCCGGTTCGTACGTCAGCGGTGCGTGGATCTCGTCGCTGATCACGGCCACGCCGTATTTCACGGACAGGTCCGCGAGCGCCCGCAGGGTGCCGGCAGAGTGGACCAGGCCCAGCGGATTATGCGGGTTGCACAGCAGCAAGGCGTCAGCACCGCGGGCAAAGGCCCGCTCAATGCCGGCCAGGTCCAATTCCCAGCCCTCACCGTCGAACAGGAGCGGTACCTCCACCACCGTGGAGTCCGCTTCCAGCGGCAGCTCGTAGAAGGGCGGATAGACCGGCGGTGTTATGACCACGCTCCCATCCACGGGTACTGCCTGCCGCAGGCATTCCACAATGGCCACGCTCACGTCCGTGGTGCATCGCACGTCATCCGGGTCCACTGCCCAGGCCCAGGTCCGCGCGGCAAACCCCGTGAAGGCCTGCGCCACCGGCTGAGGCCCGGCGATATACCCGGTGTCCGAGGCCAGCACCCGGTCGATGATGGCCTGCTGCACCGGTTCCGCCAGCGGATAGTCCATTTCCGCCACGAACAGCGGCAGCACGTCCGCCGGATAGGTCTGCCATTTGTAGCTGGTGCGGGCCCGCAGGGCGGCCAGCGGCTCGGCGGCGATCTTCGTCATGCCGCCCAACCTACAGCTAACGTGCCCGCCGGCAGAACAACTAGGCTGGAGGGCATGCCCGATACTTCCCTTGCCCATGTTCTGACCCCCGAGGGATGGCAGCTGCTGAACTCGCTTCCCCCCTATCTCGAATCCGAGTCCCTGAAGCTGAACACGGACCTGCGCAAGGCCGGGCATTCCCCCGAGCTGGTGGCCGCTGTGCTGACGCAGGCAAAACTGCGGATGAAGGCCCGCGGTAAGTTCGGCCCGTTCGCCGAGCACATGGTCTTCACCGCCCCCGGCCTGGAGCAGGCCACCCGGCTGAACGTGGCCGCCCTGCATGCCCGCCGCTACCAGGAGGCGGGGTTGGAGAAGGTGGCGGACCTCGGCTGCGGAATCGGCGCCGATTCCCTCGCCCTGGCCACCCTGGACCGGCAGGTGACCGCCGTCGAACTGGATGAGATCACCGCTGCGGCAGCCACCATCAACCTCATGCCCTGGCCGGAAGCAACGGTGGTCCAGGGCCGTGCCGAGGACTTCGACCTGACCGGGTTCGACGGCGTGTGGCTGGATCCGGCACGCCGGACCACGTCGACGTCGGGCACCACCCGCATCTTCGACCCGGAGGCCTTCTCCCCTCCCCTGTCCTTCGTGGAGTCCCTGGCGGATGCCGGCCTGCCCGTCGGCGTGAAGATGGGCCCGGGCATCCCGCACGAGGCCCTGCCGGCCAACTGCGAGGCACAGTGGGTGTCCGTGGACGGAGATGTCACCGAGGCCACCCTGTGGTTCAACGCGCTGCGCCGCGAGGGAGTCCGGCGTGCCGCCCTGGTGATCGGTTCCGGCGGCGCTGCGGAGCTGACCTCCCCGGTGGACTACGACGCCGGTGCCCAGGACGTGGCCATGGGGCCTGCCGAGGGCTACCTGTATGAACCCGACGGCGCCGTAATCCGTGCCGGGCTGGTGGCCGACGTCGCTGCCACCCTGGACGGACATCTCCTGGATCCGCACATTGCCTACATCTGCGCGCCGGAACTGCGCGATACTCCCTTCGCCCGCGCCTACCGGATCCAAGACGTCCGCCCGTACAACATCAGGGCGCTGAAGGCCTGGGTCCGGGAAAACCGCATCGGTGTCCTGGACATCAAGAAGCGCGGCATGTCCGTGACGCCGGAAGAGGTCCGCAAGGCCCTGCTCACGGGCTCCGGCAAAGGTCCGAACAAAGCCACGCTGGTCCTCACCCGGATCGGCGAGGACCGCGTGGCCCTGGTGGTGGAACCGGTTCCGGCTGCCTAGGCGTGCGGGCGGCCGCACCGGAAAGCGCGTCAGGAACGGGAGAACTCGCTGGCTTCACGGACCTGCTCCGGTGTCGGCCGGACGCCGGTGTACAGCACGAACTGCTCCTCCGCCTGGATGGCAATGACCTCCGCCCCGGTGATCACCGGTTTCCCGGCCGCTCGGGCGGCAGCGATCAGCGGGGTTTCCGCGGGCAGCGCCACGACGTCGAACACCACCCGGGCGGCAGCCACGGCGTCATCGTCGAAGGACTGAACGTCCTCGTCCTGCCCGGACATGCCCAGCGGGGTGACGTTGATGAGCAGGTCCGCCGTGGACGTGCCGGGCTCCGACCGCCAGGCGAAGTCGTAAAGATCGGCCAGCGCACGGCCGGCGGCTTCGTTGCGGGCAACCACTGTGACGTCGGAGAACCCCGCGTCCCGCAGCGCTGCGGCCACTGCCTTGGCCATGCCGCCGGATCCGCGCAGCAGCACCGAGTGCGTGGCCGGAACGCGGTGGTCCCGCAGCAGCCTGGCGATGGCCAGGTAGTCGGTGTTGTAGGCGGTGAGCACGCCGTCGTCGTTGACTATCGTGTTCACGGAATCGATGGCCTTCGCGGAGGGGTCCATCCGGTCCACGAGCGCAATCACGTCCTCCTTGTACGGCATGGACACGGCGCAGCCGCGGATGGGCAGCCCGCGCACCCCGGCAATGGCCTGTGCCAGGTCAGCGGGGGCGAACGCCTTGTACACGTAGTTCAGGCCCAGCTGGTCATAAAGGTAGTTGTGGAACCGCGTACCGATGTTGCTGGGACGTGCGGCCAGGGAAATGCACAGGGTCATGTCTTTGTTCAGGATCGGCATCCCCCCATTATGTCCGCGCCGGCCGCTGGCTTCGATTTCCCGGCGTGTTCGGGCCCTGGGCCCGAAGCAGGCGCCTGCGGCTATAGGATTGGTACGGTTCTCAACGCAATGATGCGGGTCCGGGTACTTCAGTGGTAACGCATAAAGCAGGAGACAGTTTGGAAATCGAGTTCGCCAAGTCGGCCCAGTCAACATTGGGAGTCGAGTGGGAACTGGCCCTTGTGGACGGCACCACCGGAGATCTGGTCTCCGTGGCGGATGAGGTGCTGCGCGGCGTGAACGTCAACGACCCCGCACTGCATGTTGATGACGAGCACCCGCACATCAAGCAGGAACTGCTGGAAAACACCGTTGAACTGGTGACCGGAATCTGCAGCACCGTCGCCGAGGCCAAGGCCGATCTTGCCCGTTCCCTCGCAGCGGTCCGGCAGGTAACCGATCCCATGGGCGTTGAACTGTTCTGCGCAGGGTCCCACCCGTTCAGCACACCGCGTTCACAGCCGGTCACGGACAAGGAACGCTACGCCAAACTCATTGACCGGACCCAGTGGTGGGGCCAGCAGATGCTCATTTACGGGGTCCACGTCCATGTGGGACTGGACAGCCGGGACAAGGTGCTGCCCGTCCTGGACGGACTGGTGAACTACTTCCCGCATTTCCAGGCCCTGTCCGCGTCCTCCCCGTTCTGGTCCGGGGACGATACCGGCTACGCCTCCCAGCGCGCCCTGATGTTCCAGCAGCTGCCCACCGCCGGCCTGCCGTTCCAGTTCGGTTCCTGGACCGAGTATGAATCCTATGTACAGGACATGTTCACCACCGGCGTCATCGATTCGATCAGTGAAATCCGGTGGGACATCCGGCCCGTTCCGGGTCTGGGCACCATTGAAATGCGGGTCTGCGACGGCTTGGCGGATATCCAGGACGTGGGTGCCATCGCCGCACTCACCCAGTGCCTGGTGCACGAGTTCTCCTCGATCATCGACGCCGGCGGCACCATCCCCACCATGCCGCCCTGGCACGTCCAGGAAAACAAGTGGCGTGCGGCCCGCTACGGCCTGGAAGCCATCGTGATCCTCGATGCCGAGGGCAACGAAAAGCTGGTCACCGACCACCTGCTCGAGGATGTCCTGCCCCGGCTGGCACCGATCGCTGCCGAACTGGGCTGCAGCGCCGAGCTGGCCGACGTCCGGACCATCATTGAGCGCGGCGCCGGGTACCAGCAGCAGCGCCGGGTGGCGGAGGAGAACGACGGCGACCTGCGCGCCGTCGTCTTCGACGGAATCCGCCGGCTGCGCGGAGCCTAAGCCGCACGCACGAGAAGGGCCCCGGCGGTATTCCGCCGGGGCCCTTCTGCGTTGTGCCGGAGCCAGCAGCCGTGCGGTCCTAGGCCCGGGCCGCTGCCACGTGGACGCTGGTGACCGGCAGTGACGGGTCCGTGCCGAAGCCGATCCCCGAGGGTTCGCCGCCTGCCATAACCACCTGCGCGCCCAGCGCGGCCACCATGGCGCCGTTGTCGGTGCACAGGGAGATCGGCGGGACCCGCAGTTTGATGCCCGCCGCGGCGCAGCGCTCCTCGGTCAAGGCGCGCAGCCGCGAGTTGGCTGCCACTCCCCCGCCCAGGAGCAGGTTGGTAATACCGTGCTCCGTGCAGGCCAGCACCGCCTTGGCCGTAATCACGTCCACCACGGCTTCCTGGAAGGACGCAGCGATGTCCGCCACCGGAAGGTCCTGGCCGGCTGCCTCATACTGCTCCACGCAGCGGGCCACGGCCGTCTTGAGTCCGGAGAAGGACCAGTCGTAGCGGTGCGGTCCCGGCACTTCGGCGGTGCCCATGTACTTGGGCTGGGTCAGGCCGCGCGGGAAGCGGATGGCTTTCGGGTTGCCTTCCCTCGCCAGCCGGTCGATGGCCGGTCCGCCGGGGTAGCCCAGCCCGAGGATGCGTGCCACCTTGTCGTAGGCCTCACCCGCGGCGTCGTCGATGGTGGAGCCGAGCAGCTCCACGTCGCTCGTGAGGTCGGCTACGCGCAGGATCTCGGTATGCCCGCCGGAGACCAGCAGCGCCCCGAGGTTTTCCGGCAGGGCGCCGCCGTCGAGCACGCCCACGCCCACGTGCGCCACCAGGTGGTTGATGGCGTAGAGCGGCTTGCCCGTGGCCAGGGCCAGTGCCTTCGCGGCGCTGACCCCCACCATCAATGCCCCCGAGAGGCCCGGGCCGGAGGTGACGGCAATGGCGTCGAGGTCGGCGAGCGTCACGCCCGCTTCGGCCAGGGCCGCCTGCAGCGCCGGGACCATTGCGTCCAGGTGCGCCCGGGAGGCGATCTCGGGAATGACGCCGCCGAACCGCACGTGTTCCTCCATCGAGGAGGAAACCGTGTTGGTCAGCAGGTCGGTCCCCCGAACGATTCCGATTCCGGTTTCGTCGCAGGAGGATTCGATGCCAAGCACCAAAGGGTCGGTGCGGTTCATTTACTGTCCTTCGTTTCTGTTGCAGTCCCGGCCGGCGCCGGGGCGCCGGACCAGCCGGCCAGGGGCAGGCGCATGATCAGCGCGGAGGCGCCGTCGCGGTAATAGCGCGGCCGGACGTGGATCTGTTCGAAGCCGAACCAGCGGTACAGGCGCTGTGCACGCGGGTTGTCGTCGCGCACTTCCAGGAGCACGTCCTCGGCGCCGCGCTCCTTCGCTTCGTCCACCAGGGTGGTGAGCAGCCGGGAGCCGATGCCGGCTCCTTCGCTTTCGGGTACGACGGCGATGGTCTGGACGTCCGCGATCGGCAGTACGCACATCAGGCCGGCATAACCGAGGACGGTTCCGGCCCGGTCCACCGCCACGTAGTAGGACCGTGTGGACGTCTGGGCGAGTTCGTCGTGGAACATCTGCAGCGGCCACGCGTCAACGGGAAACAGCCGGCGTTCCAGCGCATCGACGGCGGGTATGTCGTCGGCGTCCATGCGTCGGATCCGCACGGTTTCCGCGGCGGTCACAGGGCGCGCTTCCGCGGGCCGGGGACCTTGGCGTCGGATTCGCGCAGGTACAGCGGGGTGCTGGGCAGCAGCGGCAGTCCGCGGACCAGGCGGACGACGGCGGTGCGTCCCAGGGCCGCGGCGGTGGGCTGCGCGTCGGCGAAACCCTCCACGGCGTGCAGGGTGTCCGGGTACAGGCCGGCTCCTGCCCCGTACACGGGCAGCGCGGGAACCCCGCCGGGGTCCGAGACGTGCGGGCCGTCCAACAGTTCCGGTGTGCCGCCTGTACTGCGGTAGGCCGCCCAGTAGACCTCTTTGCGCCGGGCGTCGGTGGCCACGGCGAATTCGTCAATGCCCAGGCGCCAGGCGTCCAGGGCGGCGTCCACCGCAATGGCGTCGAGGCTCATGACCCCGTGCAGCGGCTTGTCCCAGGCGAAGGCGAGGGTCCGGGCCGTGGCGATTCCGGCACGCAGGCCCGTGAAGGGGCCTGGGCCCACCCCTACGACCACTGCATCCAGGTCCTGCCCGGTTATCCCTGCGTCGGCCAGCAGGCCGGCGATTCCGGGGGCAAGGACTTCGGCGTGGGAGCGGGTGTCTTCGGTGGCGAAGGACGCCAGGATCTCTCCCTCCCCGTTGAGCAGTGCCGCACTGGCGATGGCGGAGGTATCAATGGAGAGAATCAGCACGGTTCCTATTCTACGGCGCGGCACGTATGGCCGTTTCCGGGCAGTTGCCGCGGGCGTTCAGCCCAGGTCCGGCGCCTGCTGCCAGCGCGGGCCGAATCCCGCCAGCCGGATGGTGCGCTCTTCGTCGGTGTCCTCGTCGGAGTAGTCCGTGGCCGGGGCTCCCGGAGCGTCACCGCCGACGGCGCGGACCAGGGTGATCTCCAGCCGGCTGTCGGACAGGTGCTCCACCAGCCCCCGGCCCCACTCGACCACGGTGACCGAGCGGTCCATTGAGGCTTCGAGGTCGATGTCGTCCACCTCTCCCTCAGAGCCCAGCCGGTACGCATCCACATGGACCAGGTCCGGTCCGTCCCCCAGGCTCGGGTGTTCACGGACCAGAACGAAGGTGGGCGAAATGATGCCGGGCCGCACCCCGAGCCCGGCGCCAAGCCCCTGGGTGAAGGTGGTTTTCCCCGCACCCAGTTCACCGGTGAGCAGCAGCAGGTCCCCGCGGCGCAGGACGCGGCCGAGGCGTTCGGCGAGCGCCTGGGTCTCTTCGGCCCCGTTGGTCCGGAATTCAGCTTCCCAAGCAGGTTCCTGCATCACTTGGCCTGTACCGCCTGTGCCTGTTCGCCTTCTGCCGCCGGAGCTCCGGGCGCGGCTTCCAAGGCGATGGGCGGGGCGGGTACGTCTTTGTCCGCCGCGGTGTCCACATAGACGCGCGGAACCCGGCCGCCGATCCGGGAAATGATCTCGTAATTGATGCTCCCGGCCGCTGACGCCCATTCATCGACGCTCGGCTGGCCCTCGCCGCCGAAGAGGACGGCTTCCCGGCCCTCGAAGGAATCCGGGGTGCCGGCAATGCCGGTCCGATGCAGGTCAATCACCATCTGGTCCATGGCCACTCGTCCCACCACCGGGTACGTCTGGCCGTCTATCAGGACGGGGCCGCCGGTGGCAACCCGCGGAATGCCGTCGGCATAGCCCAACGGCACCAGTGCCAGCGTGGTCGGCTCCTTGGTGCGGTAGTGCAGCCCGTAGGAGACTCCCTGGCCGGCCGGGACTTCCTTGCACGCAGCGACAGTGGTCTTCAGGCTCATCGCCGGGCGCAGCCCCAGCTCCGCCGAGGTCTGCCCGGCGAACGGCGACAGCCCGTACATACCCAGTCCGATGCGGACCAGGTCGAAGTGGGCATCCGGGCGGGACAGTGCACCCGGGGTATTGGCGATGTGCCGCACTTCGCGGTCCACTCCGGCGTCTTCGGCCACGGCGACCGCCTCGCGGAACTTCCGCAGCTGCTCATCGGTTTCCGGACGGTGGGGTTCGTCAGCGACGGCGAAGTGGGAGAAGATCCCGACCACGCGCAGCAGGCCCTCTTCCTGATAGGCCAGGGCCCGGCCGACGAAGGCTTCCCAGAGATCCTCCGGGCAGCCGTTGCGGCCCAGCCCCGTATCTATCTTCAAGTGCACCCGGGCCGGCATTTCCAACTCCCGGGCAGCCCCGACCACGGCGTCCAGATCCCAGCCGGAGACCCCAAGATCCACGTTGGCCCGGATCGCTTCACCGAATTCGGCGTCCCGCGTGTGCAGCCAGGCAAGGACCGGTTCGGCGATGCCTGCGGCCCTGAGCGCCAGCGCTTCACTGATGTGCGCCACGCCCAACCAGGCCGCGCCGGCCTGGATTGCCGCACGCGCAGTCTCAACCGCACCGTGGCCGTAGGCGTCCGCCTTCACCACGGCCATAACCCGCGCGGGGCTGACAATGTGGGAGAGGTGGCGGACATTGTGCCGGATGGCAGCGAGGTCGATTATGGCAGCACGTTCGGACGGAGGCCGGAATTCAGGGTAGTTCACGTACCCATTCTTTCACTCCCGTCCACGTCCAGGGTCCGGTGCATGATGTGCAGGCCGGTCAGCCCCTTGGCGGGATGCCGGAAGGCTTCGGGCACGGTGGCGAGGATCGAGAAGCCGAGGGACTGCCACAGCGCCACCGCCAGGGTGTTGGTTTCCACCACGGCGTTGAACTGCATTGAGCGATAGCCGCGGCGGGCGGCCTCGGCCAGCACATGCTTGCCGAGCGCCCGTGCAACCCCCTGGCCGCTGAACTCCGAGGCGGTCATGAACGAGGCATTGGCGACGTGGCTGCCGTTGCCGGACTTGTTGGGGTGCAGCTGCGCGGTCCCGGCCGCCTTTCCATCCTTCAGGGCTACGAACACCACCGTGGGAGCAGGCTCCAGCCACAACAGCCGGGCCTGCTCCCCGGTGGTGCCGGTGTCCCAGCAGTAGGTTTCTCCGGCACGCACGATGGGTTCCATCAGGTTCCAGATGGCCGGCCAGTCACCGGGCCGGGCCTCCCGGATGGTCAGTGCATCCATTTACGCGTCGAGGGCTGCTGCCCACAGATTGATCTTGGAATCGACCGCAAATTCGTCGATCCTGCGCAGCTCGTCCGCGGAGAAGTCCAGGTTGTTCACCGCAGCCAGCGAGTCTTCCAGCTGCTTCACGCTGGAAGCGCCGACAAGGGCGGAGGTGATGGGTGCGCTGTCTGCCCGGCTGCGCAGCACCCAGGCGATGGCCATCTGGGCCAGGCTCTGGCCGCGGGATTCGGCAATGCCGTTGAGCCCCCGCACGCGTTCCAGGTTTTCCTCCGAAAGCTGGGACTGGTCCAGGGACTTACCGGCAGCAGCGCGGGAGTCCTCCGGCACACCGTTGAGGTATTTGTTGGTGAGCAGCCCCTGGGCCAGCGGCGAGAAGGCAATGGATCCTGCGCCTACTTCGTCCAGGGCCGTGAACAGGTTGGGTTCGCCGTCCTCCACCCAGCGGTTGAGCATGGAATAGGAGGGCTGGTGGATCAGCAGCGGGGTGCCCATTTCACGCAGGATCCGGGCGGCTTCGATGGTCTTTTCCGGCGAGTAGGAGGAGATGCCTGCGTAGAGGGCCCGGCCGGACCGTACTGCCGTGTCCAGGGCGCCCATGGTTTCCTCCAGGGGCGTTTCGGGGTCAGGGCGGTGGCTGTAGAAAATGTCCACGTAATCCAGGCCCATGCGTTCCAGGGACTGGTCCAGGGAGGAGAGCAGGTACTTGCGGGATCCCCAGTTGCCGTACGGTCCCGGCCACATGTCATAGCCGGCCTTGCTGGAGATCACCAGCTGGTCGCGGTACGGGCGGAAATCGTCCCGGAAGTGCCGGCCGAAGTTGGTTTCGGCGGAGCCGTAGGGCGGCCCGTAGTTATTCGCCAGGTCAAAGTGGGTGACGCCAAGGTCGAAGGCGCGCCGCAGGATGGCCCGCTGGGTTTCAAAGGGCTTGTCATCGCCAAAGTTGTGCCACAGTCCCAGCGAGACCGCCGGGAGCTGGAGTCCGCTCTGTCCGACGCGTCGGTAGGGCATGGATTCATATCGGTTGTCCGCAGCAACATAAGTCATGGGCACCATACTGCCACTGTTACCGGGCTCACGCCGCGCGGCGTTGGTCCGGCGTCGGGACCTGGGTTTAACCCGCTGCAGCCGGCACCCGGCAGGAAAAGTACCTGCGGGTGCCGGCTGCAGCTGGATGCCGGTGTTGTTAGCCGGCCAGGATGGCCGCGCCGTAGGCCGGCAGCTGCACGGCATCGCCGTAGAGCTTCGCCGGTGCGGTTTCCAGCAGCACCTCCGCCTGCCGGCCGAACGGAAGCGGCAGCTCGCGCGGGCTGTCGGCAAAGTTCAGCGCCACCGCCGTGGAACCGCGCTGCATAACCAGCCAGCGGCCCACTTCGTCATAGTCCACCCGGACCTTGCGCAGGTCCGGGTCCATCAGGTCGGGGGTCTCGCGGCGCAGCGCCAGGAGCCTGCGGTACAGGTCCAGCAGCCGGCCGTGGTCCCCCTGTTCCACCTCGGACCAGTCCAGCTTCGAGTTGGTGAAGGTGGACGGATCCTGGGGATTCGGCACCGTGTCCGGATCCCATCCCATCCGCTCGAATTCCTTCAGGCGTCCCTCTGCCGTGGCCTTTCCCAGCTCGGGTTCGGGGTGCGAGGTGAAGAACTGCCAGGGCGTGGAGGCCCCGAATTCTTCACCCATGAAGAGCATGGGCGTGAACGGCGAGGCCAGGCTCAGCACCGCGCCGAGGGCGAGCTGTTCGTACCCCAGCGTCGCACTCAGCCGGTCGCCGGCCGCCCGGTTGCCGATCTGGTCGTGGTTCTGGATGGCGGTGACCAGCTGGCGTGCGGTCACTGCCTCCTTGTCCAACGGACGTCCGTGGCCGCGCTCCCGGAAGGAGGAGTACGTTCCGTTGTGGAAGAACCCTTCCTGCAGGACCTTCGCCAGTGCACCGAGTGAATCGAAATCCTCGTAGTACCCGCCGTTTTCACCCGTGAGGTTGGTGTGGGCGGCATGGTGGAAGTCATCGGACCACTGGCCGGCAAGGCCGTAGCCGTTGACGTTCCGCGGGGTGATGAGCCGGGGGTTGTTCAAATCCGACTCCGCGATGAGGAACAGCGGTTTCCCCAGGGCTTCCGCGCATTTGTCCGTCGCGGCGGCCATCTCTTCGAGGATGTGCACGGCGCGTTCGTCATGCAGCGCGTGCACCGCATCCAGCCGCAGTCCGTCCACGTGGTAGTCGCGGAACCACATGAGGACGTTGTCCACAATGTACTCGCGGACGACGTCGGAGAGCGGGCCGTCCAGGTTGACCGAGTCCCCCCAGGTGTTCGCCTTCCCCTCGGTGAGGTAGGGGCCGAACATCGGCAGGTAATTGCCGCTGGGTCCAAGGTGGTTGTAGACGACGTCCTGGATAACGCCCAGTCCGGCCTGGTGGGCCGCGTCCACGAACCGCTGGTAGGCCTCGGGCCCGCCGTAGGTTTCCTGCACGGCGTACCAGAGCACGCCGTCGTAACCCCAGTTGTGGGTTCCGTTGAAGGCATTGACGGGCAGCAGTTCGACAAAGCGCACACCCAGGTCCACCAGGTAGTCCAGCCGGCCGATCGCCGCATCCAGCGTGCCTTCGGGAGTGAAGGTACCGATGTGCATCTCATAGATCGCCCCGCCGTCGAGTCCCGGGGAGACCCAGTCGGCGTCATGCCACTGGTACAGATCCGGATCGAAGGTGCGCGAAAGTGCGTGCACGCCCTCGGGCTGCCGCCGGGACCGGGGATCCGGCACCGGCGTCTCGGCGTCGTCAATGAGGTAGCCATAGTCGATGTCCTCGGTGAGTTCGGCGTGCTGGGCGTGCCACCAGCCGTTCTCTCCGCGGGTCATCGACAGGCGCCGGCCGTCGGCCAGCAGCGTCACGGTGCCGGCCTTGGGCGCCCACACATCGAAGTCGGTCCTCATTTGCCGTCCTCCCGAACAAGCAGCGCCACCGGATAGGTGCCGAACAGATCCGCAGCTGCCAGCCGGCCGCCGCTTTCGTGCGTCTTTCCAGTGATCACGTCACGGTAGGTGCCCGGAGCCAGGACGACGGCGGTGTCCTGCCATCCACCTTGGCGCTGCAGCCCCAGCGGCAGACGGGTCACGAGCGTTACCGCTCCGCCGCGGTCGAACCCGAAGAGGTGTTCGGCCGCAGGTCCTTCCACCGCTACGGGGACGTATCCCGTGAACAGCTCCGGCCGGCCGCGCTTGAGCTGCAGGGCGCGGGTGGTGACGAGCAGCTTCGCTGTCGCGTCCTCGTCCAGGGCGGGGGCACCGGCGTCGGCGAACGACGCCGCGACCTCGCGCCGCCGGGCGAAGTCCACTTCGCGGCGGTTGTCCGGGTCCACCAGTGACCGGTCCCAGAATTCGGTGCCCTGGTAGACATCCGGCACACCGGGCATGGTCAGCTGCAGGAGCTTGGCGGAGAGCGAATTGCTGTACCCCGCCTCCCGGACGCGTTCTACCAGCGCAGTGATTACCGCGTTGACGTCCGGATTGTCGAACGCCGCATCAATGGCTGCATGCATCCGCTCTTCGAACTCGGCGTTGGGAGCCGTCCAGGTGGTGCTGCTGGAGGCTTCGCGGGCGGCCTTCTCTGCGTAGGCATGTGCACGTTCCCGGCTCAGCGGCCAGGCCCCGACGAAGGTCTGCCAGAGCAGGTTCGCCATCGGCCCGTCATGCATCGGAACAAGGGCGTCGAGGCGGGTGAATGCTTCGCTCCACTCCTCCGGGATTTCCGCGAGCACGGAAATCCTGGCCCGGGTGTCTTCGCTGCGCTTGGTGTCGTGCGTAGTCAGGGCCGTCATGGCCGCCGGCTGTTCCAGCTGCCGGCGGAGCATCCGGGTGTGCATTTCAAACGGGGATACGGCGAAGTGTGCCGGGTCGGCGCCAACCTCGTTGAGGGAGGTCAGCCGGGAGTAACGGTAGAACGCCGTATCCTCGACGCCCTTGGCCATGACCATGCCGGAGGTCTGCTGGAAACGCACCGCCAGCTCGCCCAGACTCGAAAGCGACACTGTTCCCGCGGAGTCTTCACCCAGCAGCGGGTTCAACAGCGGATGCAGGATGTCCAGCGCCGCCGCCAGGTCCGGCCGGTGCACCTTGGCCGCGATGACGGCCTCGGTCAGGTGGTCGGCACCTTCGGGCAGGTAGCTGCGGTAGACCGGGAAGCAGGCCAGCAGTTCCGCGAGCGCATCTGCTGCCGTCTCCGGTTCCAGTCCGCTGTCCGCAGGGAGCAGGCGCACGAGGCGCTGCACCTCGGAGTGCAGCAGGCCGTCCGCGATGACCCGCTTGGTGCCGTGGATCATCTGTGCGTACGGTTCCATGGGCACCAGCGCGGTCAGCGTGTCACTGCCCGCCGGGTCCACGAACAACCGGTCGATGTCGGCCAGCGCGTCGTAGCCGGTGGTGCCTTCGGTTTCCCAGTCCGCGGCGAGCTTTTCGCCCGGTTCCAGGATCTTTTCCACCAGGATGTACGCTCCGCCGGTGATCTCGCGCAGCCGGGCCAGGTAGCCCTTGGGATCGGCGAGCCCGTCCGGATGGTCGATGCGCAGGCCGTCCACGAGGCCCTCGTCGAACCAGCGCTTAATTTCGGCGTGTGCCTCGTCAAAGACCCAGGGCTCTTCCACGCGGATGCCGGCCAGGGTGTTGACCCCGAAGAACCGGCGGTAGTTCAGCTCGCTGTCGGCGCGGCGCCAGTTCACCAGTTCGTAGGACTGGCGGGCGTGCACGTCCTGCGCACTGTCGCCTTCTGCTGCGGTGCCTTCGGCCACCGGGAAACGGTGGTCGTAGTAGTGCAGTTCATTGCCCGCCAGCTTGAGCTGCTCGAGCTCATTGTCGCCGTCGCCCAGGACGGGCAGCCGCAGCTTCCCGTTCCCGGCGTCCCAGTCAATGTCGAAGGCTTCGGCATACCGGGAACCGCGGCCTTCGGCCAACACGGACCACCACCATTTGTTCCGGTGCGGTGTCGCGATGCCCATGTGGTTGGGCACAATGTCCACGAGCACGCCAAGACCGGCCGCGCGGGCGGCGTCGGAAAGGGCCTTCAGCCCCTCCGCTCCGCCGCGGGTCGGGTCGACGGCTGAAGGATCAGTGACGTCGTAGCCGTGGTCCGAGCCTTCTTCCGCCGTGAGGATCGGTGAGAGGTAGACCCAGTCCACGCCAAGGTCAGCCAGGTACGGCACGAGTTCCGCGGCGTCGAACAGGGTGAAGGACGGGCGGATCTGCAGGCGGTACGTGGAGAGGGGTGTCCTCATTCGGCGGCCTCGGTGTTTTGGGCGGCCATGGCGGCGAGGGACGCGGCCACGGAGTGGTCGTGCTCCTCTTCCTCTTCGTGTGCCCGCAGGACCACCATGGACTTGGCAGCCACGGTCAGCTGGCTGTCCGCGGCAACCGGCTCCGAGTCGGCGTATTCGCCGGCGGTGTCGATCACCGTGTCCCACATGGGTGCGTATTCCTTCGCCGGAAGGGTGACCTTCACGGCTTCGTCATGCGCGTTGAAGTACAGCAGGAAGTTCAGGTCGGTGATCCGCTGTCCGCGGGCATCCTTGCCCGAGATGCCCTGCCCGTTGAGGAAGACACCCAGGGAACGGCTGATCGGGGTGTCCCAGTCATCCGGGGACATGGTGGTGCCGTCCTCGTTCAGCCAGACGATGTCCGGCAGTGCCTCGCCCTCGCCGCGCCGCACGGGGCGGCCGTCGAAGAACCGGCGCCGGCGGAACGTGGGGTGCTCGGCACGCAGGGTGTTGACCGCCGCGGTGAATTCCATCAGCGGCGCATCCATGGTCTCCCAGTTGATCCAGCTCAGCTCGGAGTCCTGCGCGTAGGTGTTGTTGTTGCCCTGCTGGGTGCGGCCCAGCTCGTCGCCGTGCGCGATCATCGGCACGCCCTGGGACAGGAGCAGGGTGGCGAGGAAGTTGCGCTGCTGGCGGGCACGAAGGGACAGGACGGAGGGGTCGTCCGTGGGGCCTTCAACACCGCAGTTCCAGGAGCGGTTGTGGGACTCGCCGTCGTTGTTGTCCTCGCCGTTGGCGTCGTTGTGCTTCTCGTTGTAGGACACCAGGTCATGCAGCGTGAAGCCGTCGTGGGCGGTGACGAAGTTGATGGACGCCACCGGACGGCGGGCCGAGGACTCGTACAGGTCGGCGGAGCCGGTGATGCGGGAGGCGAACTCGCCCAGCGTGGAGGGCTCTCCGCGCCAGAAGTCGCGGACCGTGTCGCGGTACTTGCCGTTCCACTCGGTCCACTGGGGCGGGAAGTTGCCCACCTGGTAGCCGCCGGGTCCAACGTCCCACGGCTCGGCGATCAGCTTGACCTGGGACACTACCGGGTCCTGCTGCACCAGTTCGAAGAACGCGGAGAGGCGGTCCACGTCGTAGAACTCGCGGGCCAGCGTCGAGGCCAGGTCGAAGCGGAAACCGTCCACGTGCATTTCCGTGACCCAGTAGCGCAGCGAGTCCATCAGCAGCTGCAGGGAGTGCGGATTGCCGACATTGAGCGAGTTGCCCGTGCCGGTGTAGTCCATGTAGTACTTCTTGTCGTCTTCCACCAGCCGGTAGTAGGACGCGTTGTCGATGCCGCGGAAGGACAGCGTCGGGCCCATGTGGTTGCCCTCGGCCGTGTGGTTGTAGACCACGTCCAGGATCACTTCGATGCCGGCGAGGTGCAGCGCGCGCACCATGGCCTTGAATTCCTGTACCTGCTGGCCCTGGTCGCCGGTGGCGCTGTACGTGTTGTGCGGCGCAAAGAAGCCGATGGTGTTGTAGCCCCAGTAGTTCGACAGCCCCTTTTCCTGCAGGGTCGAGTCGTTGACGAACTGGTGCACCGGCATCAGCTCGATGGCGGTAACCCCGAGTTTCTGCAGGTGTGCGATCACGGAGGGGTGGGCGACGCCGGCGTAGGTGCCGCGCTGCTCCTCGGGAACGTCGGGGTGCAGCTCGGTCAGGCCCTTGACGTGGGCCTCGTAGATCACGGACTGGTGATACGGGACCTTGGGCTTCCGGTCTCCGTCCCAGTCGAAGAACGGGTTGATGACGACGCCCATCATCATGTGCGGGGCGGAATCCTCGTCGTTGCGCGAGTGTTCGTCGCCGAAGTTGTAGCCGAACAGTGCCTGGTCCCAGTCGATTTCGCCGGCGACGGCCTTGGCGTAGGGGTCCAGCAGCAGCTTGTTCGGGTTGCACCGGTTGCCGTTCTCCGGATCGTTCGGCCCGTCCACGCGGTAACCGTACTTCTGCCCCGGCATGACCTGCGGCAGGTAGCAGTGCCAGACATACCCGTCGACCTCGGTCAGGCGGATCTGGTGCTCGGTGCCGTCCTCATCGAACAGGCACAGGAATACGGAATCTGCCACCTCGCTGTAGAGAGCGAAGTTGGTGCCGTTTCCGTCGTAGGTTGCGCCCAGCGGATAGGCATCTCCCGGCCAAACTTCCATGTAGTGCTCCTGACTAGTTCCCTGACAACACGTAATTGATATGTCTACTTACTTTTTTACCCCAGACTTGGAGCTTACTTGAATTCGTCCGCTTCTCTGTTGGGTGGATTCCGCCACCAGCGACCGGATCTGCGGGGCCAGCAGGGACGGCTGAACCGGCCCGTCAGCCGCGGCAAGCGCGCCGGCACGGCCGTGGAGATGGGCAGCAGCCGCGGCGAGCCGTGCATAGTGTCCCGGTTCCCGCTCTGTGTCCGGGGTGCGGTCCGTCGCCAGGAGGCCGCCGAGGATGCCGGCGAGTGTGTCTCCGCTTCCCGCGGTCGCCAGCCACGGCGTTGCCTCGGCCTGGCTGTAGAGTTCGCCGGTGGGAGCCGCCGCCAGCGTGGCCCAGCCCTTGAGCAGGACGGTGGCGCCCGTGCGTTGGGCGGCGAGGCGGGCGTAGCGGATGGGATCGGCTTCGATTTCGGTCCGTGACGCCTCCTCGCCCAGGGAACGCAGCAGCGCGGTGAGTTCGCCGGCGTGCGGGGTAAGCACGACGCCGGGGTGCAGCCCGGTGCGGACCTCGGCGATCGCGTCGGCGTCGATCACTGCGGGCAGCCCGGAGGCCATGGCGTCGCCGGCCCGGCGGCGCTGGTCCTCGTCGTTGCCTGCGCCGGGTCCGGCCACCCAGGCCTGGACGTGGGTGTCCCCTACGGTCCCTGAGCCGCAGACCGCTTCGGGGTGCGCCAGGTTGATCAGCCGGGCTACGGCGTCGGGGCCCAGGTAACGGACCATGCCGACGCCGGTGGCGAGAGCGGCGCCCGTGGCCATCAGCGCGGCTCCGGGGTAGGTCTCCGAACCGGCGGCAATGCCGAGCACGCCGCGGCTGTATTTGTGGTCTGCGGGTGTGGGGAAGGGCAAGAGGGACGCCAGGTCGTCCCCGGACAGGCGGTAGGCGGCCGGGGTTCCGAGGTGCGGGCCGAGCCCGATGTCGATGCAGCGGATTTCCCCGGCGGCTACAGCGCCCGGGCCGGCGAGCAGTCCGGTTTTGACGGCGCCGAAGGTCACGGTGAGGTCCGCCCGCAGGCACGTTCCGTCCACCCGGCCGGAGTCGGCGTTGACGCCGCTGGGCAGGTCGCAGGCTACGACCAGCGGGCCCTGACCCTGCAGCCGTGCCGTGTTCAGTGTCTCTGCGATTATGCGGACGGGACCGCGGAGACCGCCGCTGCCGCCGGTGCCCAGGACGCCGTCGATGACGGCATCGGCCGCGAGGGCGGCATCGGCGAGGGCGGCGGCGTTGGATTCGGTGAGTGCCAGGACCTTTCCGCCCTGCGCCCTGAACGCCGCCAGTGCCTCGGGGTGCGCTGCGTCGGAGGTAAGCACCGCCGTCGTCGCTGCTCCGCGCCCGGCCAGCCGGGCGGCGGCATAAAGTGCGTCTCCCCCGTTGTTGCCGCTGCCGGCAAGGACGGTTACACCGGCCCCGTAGAGGCGGCCGCGGCGGGCCGCCAGCCGGGCGGCCGTCGCCGCGTACAGCCCGTAGGCTGCGCGCTGCATCAGTTCCCCGCCCCGGCCTTCGGCCAGCAGCGGGGCTTCGGCCCGGCGGACCGCGGTGCCGGTGTACGCACTGATCATGCGCTTTGTCCTAGCCTTCGGCGATGACCATTGCAGTAGCCATGTTGCCGTCATGGCTCAGGGAAAGGTGCCAGGTCTGCACGCCCTTGCCCTCGGCCACGGCAGCCACGGTTCCGTCAATCTGCAGCAGCGGCGCTCCGGCGGGATCCAGCAGGACCTGGCAGTGCTGCCAGTTCATGCCGGCAGGGGCGCCCAGGGCCTTGGCCACGGCTTCCTTCGCCGCGAACCGTGCAGCCAGTGAACGCAGGTTCAACTCCCGTTCCGCCGGTGCGAACAGCCGGGCACGGAGCCCGGGCGTGCGCTCCAGCTGGCGGCCGAACCGCGGCACGTCCACTACATCGACGCCGATTCCGATAATCACCGAGGGACGCTCCTTATTCCACCGTGACGGACTTGGCCAGGTTGCGCGGCTGGTCCACGTCGAAGCCCTTAGCCGATGCCAGCTCGCAGGCGAAGATCTGCAGCGGCACGGTGGTCAGCAGCGGTGCCAGCAGCGTCGGGGTTTCCGGCACATAGAAGATGTGCTCGGCGTAGGCCTTGACGGCGTCGTCGCCTTCTTCGGCGATCACGATCGTCTTGGCGCCGCGGGCCCGGATCTCCTGGATGTTGGAAACCACCTTGGCGTGCAGTGAATCCCGGCCGCGGGGCGACGGGACAACCACGAACACGGGCTGGCCTTCCTCGATCAGGGCAATCGGGCCGTGCTTGAGCTCGCCGGCAGCGAACCCTTCGGCGTGTATGTAGGCCAGCTCCTTCAGCTTCAGGGCGCCTTCCATTGCCACCGGGAAGCCGACGTGGCGGCCGAGGAAGAGCACCGATCCGGCATCCTTCATCAGCTGTGCCAGTTCCTTGATCTGCCCGGAGTTGTCCAGCACCTGCTGGATCTTGTCCGGCACCTTGCTGAGGTCCGCAAGGATGTCCTTGATCTCGCCCTGGAACTTGTTGCCGCGGATCTGAGCCAGGTACAGGCCGAGCAGATAAGCGGCGGTGATCTGTGCCAGGAACGCCTTGGTGGAGGCAACGGCGATTTCCGGTCCGGCGTGCGTGTAGAGGACTGCGTCCGATTCGCGGGGGATGGTGGAGCCGTTGGTGTTGCAGATGGCCAGGACCTTTGCGCCCTGTTCCTTGGCGTAGCGCACTGCCATCAGTGTGTCCATGGTCTCGCCCGACTGGGAAATGGCCACGACCAGCGTGTTCGAGTCGACAATGGGATCGCGGTAGCGGAACTCATGGCTGAGCTCCACCTCGACCGGCAGCCGGCACCAGTGCTCGATGGCGTACTTGGCCACCTGTCCGGCGTACGCGGAGGTTCCGCAGGCCAGGACCATGATCTTGTTGACGTTCTTGAGCTCCTCGGGGCTGACGCGCAGCTCATCGAGGGTGAGTCGTCCGTCGATGTCCGACCGGCCCAGGAGGGTGTCCCCCACAGCCTGCGGCTGGTCGTTGATTTCCTTCTCCATGAAGGAGTCGTAACCGCCCTTTTCGGCGGCGGCTGCATCCCAGTTCACGTAGAACTCAGTGCCTTCGGCGACCTCGCCGAAGAAGTCGGTGATCAGGACCGAGTCAGGAGTGATGGTTACCACCTGGTCCTGGCCCAGTTCGACGGCGCGGCGGGTGAAGTCGATAAAGCCGGAAACGTCCGAGCCCAGGAAGTTCTCGCCTTCGCCCAGTCCGACGACGAGCGGTGAGTTGCGCCGGGCGGCAACCACGGTGCCGTGCGAATCGGTGTGGACGGCCAGCAGGGTGAACGCACCCTCGAGCTGCTGGCAGGCAAGCTGCATGGACTTTGCCAGATCCGCGTCGCCCTCGCCGCGGTAGATGGAGGCCAGCAGCGCTGCGGCCACCTCGGTGTCGGTTTCGGAAACAAACTCTGCGCCGGCGGCCAGCAGTTCGGCCTTCAGCTCGGCGAAGTTCTCGATAATGCCGTTGTGGATCACGGCCAGGCGTCCGTTGTCCGCCAGATGGGGGTGGGCGTTTTCATCGGTGGGGCCGCCGTGCGTGGCCCAGCGGGTGTGCCCGATGCCGGTGGTGGCGGGGGTCAGCGGAGCCGCCTCCAGCTCGGCCACCAGGTTGGCCAGCTTGCCTGACTTCTTGCGGTATTCGATACCCAAGGGAGTGAGTACGGCGACGCCGGCCGAGTCATAGCCCCGGTATTCCAGCCGCCGAAGGCCTTCCATTACTACTTCGAGAGCTCCGTGCCCGCCTGCACTAATACCTGCAATGGCGTCCGGGCGGCCTGCATATCCAATAATTCCACACATAGCACTAAGCGTACCGGCCCGCGGACCGGATGCCGAAAGCATGGTGTCCTTCCGCCTGTTGCGGCATCATTGCGCGCTTCGGGCCGTTTGGGTTTGCCTGCTGTTCAGGGCAGAATTCCTATGGTGACCGAACGCCATGTTAAGTCCTCCGCGGCCCAGCCGCCCGAGAGCAGTTTCACTCCCTTCGTCGAGCTGGACCGCAGGACCTGGTCGCGGCTGTCACATGAGATACGCTCCCCGCTCAACCAGGAGGACATCCTCCGGCTGCGCGGCGTCGGTGACCAGCTGAACCTGGATGAGATCAGGGAGGTCTACCTTCCGCTCTCCAGGCTGTTGAACCTGTATGTGGCGGCTGCAGGCCGCCTGCACAGTGCCACCACCACCTTCCTCGGCGAGAAGACCACCCGTACCCCGTTCGTGATCGGCGTGGCCGGATCCGTGGCTGTCGGCAAATCCACTACGGCCCGGGTCCTGCGTGAAATGCTGCGCCGCTGGCCGGAAACTCCGAACGTGGAACTGATCACCACGGACGGTTTCCTGTACCCCAACGCAGAACTGGAACGCCGCGGGCTGATGCAGCGCAAGGGCTTCCCGGAATCCTATGACCGACGCCGGCTGCTGCGCTTTGTCAGCGAGGTGAAGAGCGGCGCCGAGGAGGTTCGGGCGCCGAAGTATTCGCACCTGACGTACGACATTGTCCCCGGCGAGGAGATAGTAGTCCGCCGGCCGGACGTGCTCATAGTCGAGGGGCTGAATGTCCTCGCCCCGGCCCGGACGCGCGCCGACGGGCGTGCCGGCCTTGCACTGAGCGATTTCTTCGATTTCTCGATTTACGTGGACGCGCGCACCTCCTACATCGAGGAATGGTACGTCCAGCGTTTCCAGTCGCTGCGCACCGGGGCCTTCGCTGACCCGGCATCCTACTTCCACCGCTACGCGGATCTGACGGACGAAGAGGCCCGGGCCACGGCCCTGGACATCTGGAAGCGGATCAACGAGCCGAACCTCATCACCAACGTGCTGCCCACGAGGGGCCGCGCCCAGCTGGTGCTGACCAAGGACGCGGACCACTCGGTGCGGCGGATGCTCCTGCGCAAAACGTAGGCCGGCGCGGGACTAGGTCCCGCGCCGGTGCAGTGCTGCTAGACCGTTGCTCCGGCGCCTGCGTTGAGGGCCAGATGGGTTTCCACCGTTTCGGCCAGCCGCCGTGCGGTCTCGGCGGCTGTCTCCATGTCCGCGGCCTCCACCATGACCCGGACCACCGGTTCGGTGCCCGAGGGGCGGAGCAGTACGCGCCCCGTTTCGCCCAGTGCCTGCCCGGCCTGCTGGACTGCCAGCCGTACCGGCTCGTTGGTCTCGACGGCGGACTTGTCCACGCCCTTGACGTTAATGAGCACCTGCGGGAGCTTCTGCATCACGCCGGCCAGCTGCTTCAGGGTCCGGCCGGTCCGCGCAACCTGTGCCGCCAGCTGCAGGCCGGTGAGGACGCCGTCTCCGGTGGTCGCGTATTCGGAGAAGATAACGTGCCCGGACTGTTCCCCGCCGAGGCTGTAGCCGCCGCGGCGCATCCCTTCGAGCACGTAGCGGTCCCCCACGCCGGTTTCGATGAGCTCGATGCCGGCCTCGCGGAGGGCGAGCTTCAGGCCGAGGTTGCTCATGACGGTAGCCACCAGCGCATTGTCCTTGAGCTTGCCGGCTTCCTTCATGGCAATGGCCATGATCGCCATGATCTGGTCGCCGTCCACCACCGTGCCTTCATGGTCCACGGCAAGGCAGCGGTCGGCGTCGCCGTCATGGGCGATACCCAGGTCGGCTCCATGCGCCACCACGGCTGCCTGCAGCTGCTCCAGGTGGGTTGAACCGTAACCCTCGTTGATGTTGAGGCCGTCCGGCTCGGCGCCGATGACCACTACTTCGGCACCTGCGTCGGCGAAGACCTGGGGAGAGCAGCCGCTCGCTGCCCCGTGTGCGCAGTCCAGGACGACCTTCAGGCCCTCGATGCGGTTGGGGAGGGTTTGCAGCAGGTGGACCACGTACCGGTCCTCGGCATCGGCGAAGCGGTGGATCCGCCCCACCTCGCTTCCGGTGGGGCGCATGCTGGGCAGTGCCATTTCGGCCTCGATGGCGTCCTCGACGGCGTCATCCAGCTTCTGCCCGCCGCGGGCCAGGAACTTGATGCCGTTGTCGGGGGCAGCGTTGTGGGAGGCGGAGATAACCACGCCGAAATCTGCGCCGAGGTCAGCAACCAGGTACGCCGCGGCGGGGGTCGGCAGAACGCCGGCGTCGTAGACATCAACACCGGAGCTGGCCAGTCCGGCCTCCATGGCGGCGGAGATAAAGTCACCGCTGATGCGCGGGTCCCGGGCCACCACAGCGACCGGACGACGGCCCTGTTCCACCCGGCGATGGCCCAGCACCACTGCTGCGGCCTGTGCAAGGCCCAGGGCAACTTCGGCGGTGATCAGCCCGTTCGCCAGCCCACGGACGCCGTCCGTTCCAAACAATCTAGTCATTACGTATCCTCAAGCAGGTTGTAGCCACAGCGGGAGCCGCTCACGGGCAACTTACTGGCCCATTCTGCCACCGGTGCACCCATGTCTCCGAAACGGGAAACGCGAAAGTGTGCGCCAGTCAGGCAAATACCGCTCGGCTGTGTGGTCAAGCCGACGTCCGGCGGCCGCATTAACGCCAAAAGGCAGCCGCCGTAGCGACTGCCTTTTGGTGAAACCCCACGCTCTTCGGCGCTTATGAACCCAAGCCCTGAAACCGGCGCTTGTGGAGCCAAGCGCCAATTCAGCGCGAGGGCCCCTTCGTGCAGTCGCTCCAGCGACTGCACGAAGGGAAGCGCTGAATTAGCGCTTGGAGTACTGAGGTGCCTTACGGGCCTTCTTGAGACCGGCCTTCTTACGCTCGATGACGCGGGCGTCACGAGTCAGGAAGCCTGCCTTCTTCAGGGCGGGGCGGTTGTTCTCGCGGTCGATCTCGTTCAGCGAGCGGGCAACGCCCAGACGCAGCGCGCCGGCCTGGCCGGAGGGGCCGCCGCCGTGGATGCGTGCAATGACGTCGTAGGCGCCTTCGAGGTCAAGAAGCTTGAACGGCTCGTTGACTTCCTGCTGGTGCAGCTTGTTCGGGAAGTAATCCTCGAGCTCGCGGTCGTTGACGATCCACTTGCCGGTACCCGGGACGAGGCGCACGCGGGCAATAGCCTGCTTGCGGCGTCCGACGGCGGAGCCGGGGACGGTCAGGGCGGGGCGTTCCTTGACGTCGGCCTGGACCGAGTCAGAGGATTCCGAGGTGTAGCTCGAAAGCTCCTCGGTGTTTTCATTGAGCTCTTCAGTGTTCTGAGCCACGATTCTCCTTGAATTAATTTCTTAGTTGGCGGGCCAGAACTACTGGGCGACCTGGTTGATTTCGTAGGTCTTGGGCTGCTGAGCGGCGTGCGGGTGCTCGGCACCGCGGTAGACCTTCAGCTTGCTGATCTGATCAGCAGCCAGGGAGTTCTTGGGCAGCATGCCGCGGATGGCCTTCTCAACTGCACGTACCGGGTTCTGCTCCAGCAGTTCGGCGTAGTTGACGGAGGACAGACCGCCCGGGTAACCCGAGTGGCGGTAGGCACGCTTCTGTTCGAGCTTGGCGCCGGTGAGGGCAACCTTCTCGGCGTTGATGATGATGACGAAATCGCCCATGTCCATGTGGGGAGCAAAGGTCGGCTTGTGCTTTCCGCGCAGCAGTGTTGCGGTCTGGCTGGCAAGACGGCCTAGGACAACGTCGGTGGCGTCAATGACGTGCCACTGGCGGTTGATGTCGCCGGGCTTCGGGGTGTACGTACGCACGGTGTTTGCCTTCGTTTCTTCTTCTTAGGTGGCGCGCCGCCCATGGATGCCATGGACAGTGCAGCTTCTCTATGCGTTACCGGATGGTCAGGTGAGGACTGAATTAACCAGTGGTCCTGAGATCTCGGCTATTTCCCCGGGGCCAGGTGGCTCTGCAACTGAGCCGCTCCCGTGGGCATAGGCCTATCGAGGTAGGACACGCACAACGACTATAAACAATAGCCTGCTTGAGTAGTCAGGTCAAAAGCTGTCCCCGCGTTATGGCTCCAGCGCCGGATATCGGTTTTGCCCCTATTTTAGGACCGCAGCGCCCGGATCGGCTATTCGCGCTGCGCCCGGGTCAGCTCGGCACGCCTGGCCAGATCGGAGTCGGCCGGATAGCGGACCTCCTCCAGCACCAGCGGGTGCGGCGGGGCCAGGAGTGACTTCGAGTCCCGGATCCGCGCGAACATGCGTTCGGCAAGCCACTGGGGGCGCCGCTCCCCCGAGCCGACCAGCAGTGAGCCGCCCACCAGCGAGCGGACCATGTTGTGGCAGAAGGCATCAGCCTGGATGTGGGTGCTGATAACTCCGTCACCGCCTCGGTGGAAGCTGAACTCCAGGAGTTCACGGGTGGTGGTGGATCCGGTCCGCGGTTTGCAGAAGGAGAGGAAGTCCCGGATGCCCAGCACGCCGGCTGCGGCTTCGTTCATCCGGTCGATGTCCAGGGGTGCCTTGAACCACAGCGTGGTGTGCCGGGACAGCGGATCCCGGGTTTCGGGCAGGTCGCAGATGCGGTAGCTGTAGCGGCGCCAGAGGGCCGAAAAGCGTGCGTCGAAGCCTGCCGGGGCAGGGACGGCCGACAGCACTTCCACGGCTCCGCCCAGGGCATCCACGGCGCGCCGCTGGAGGCCTGCTTCCCGCGCCGGCATGGTCAGCTCCTTGTTCAGCACCCCGTGCAGCCTGCGCCGCAGGGAGACTCCCGGGTCCATGTCCCGCCCCCTGGCCAGCTCGTGCCATTCGGACGCAGTGAGGTCGAAGTGCACCACCTGGCCGCGGGCGTGGACGCCGGCGTCGGTCCGCCCGGCCACTGTCGTCCGGACCGGGCGGCGCAGCAGGACTGCCAGCCCGTCTTCGACCAGGCCCTGGACGGTCCGCAGGCCGGGCTGGGCGGCCCAGCCGGAGAACGGAGCACCGTCGTAGGCGAGGTCCATCCGGACGCGGAAAGGCCCGCCATCCATTTCGGGGACGGCGGGCCTTTCAATAGTCATAGCACCCATATTAAGGGCACCGGGACTTCAGCGAAGAATTACTTCTTCTCTTCGGTCGCTTCGACAGCCTCATCAGCGGAGTCGGCAGACTCAGCCGAATCGGCGGACTCAGCGGAATCGGCAGATTCTGCCGACTCAGCGGAATCTGCAGACTCAACGGCAGGCGCCGGAGCGGCTGCAGCGGCAGCGGTGCTGGCTTCGGCCACTACCGACTGCTTGGCAGAAAGCGGCTCCAGGACCAGTTCGATGACAGCCATGGGAGCGTTGTCGCCCTTGCGGTTGCCGATCTTGGTGATACGGGTGTAGCCGCCGTCGCGCTTCTCGACTGCCGGAGCAATGTCGGTGAAGAGCTCGTGGACGATGCCCTTGTCGGAGATCAGGGCCAGGACGCGACGGCGGGAGGACAGGTCCCCGCGCTTTGCGAACGTGATCAGGCGCTCTGCGTAGGGACGCAGACGCTTGGCCTTGGTCACCGTGGTGGTGATCTGCTTGTGCTCGAACAGCTGCGCGGCAAGGTTGGCCAGCATCAGTCGCTGGTGTGCCGGGCTGCCTCCGAGGCGCTTACCCTTGGTGGGTGTAGGCATTACTTTTTCTCCTCAAACGGTGCCGTGCGGTGCTCAATGGCCCGAACGGCAAGAATTTGCTTCAGTTAGAGCTCGTCGTCCGAGTACTCGGACTCGTCCTCTTCAATAGCTGCGGCACGGGCGGCCAGGTCAAACCCGGGAGGGGAATCCTTCAGGGACAGACCCAGTTCAACCAGCTTTGCCTTCACCTCGTCGATGGACTTCGCGCCGAAGTTGCGGATGTCCATCAGGTCAGCCTCGGAGCGGGCTACGAGTTCACCCACGGTGTGGATGCCTTCGCGCTTGAGGCAGTTGTACGAACGCACGGTCAGCTCGAGGTCTTCGATCGGCAGGGCCATGTCGGCTGCCAGTGCGGCATCCGTGGGGCTCGGACCGATTTCGATACCTTCAGCGGCGGTGTTGAGTTCACGTGCCAGGCCGAACAGCTCAACCAGGGTGGTACCGGCAGAGGCGACAGCGTCGCGCGGTGCAATGGCATCCTTGGTTTCAACGTCAACGATCAGGCGATCGAAGTCGGTGCGCTGCTCAACACGGGTGGCTTCCACGCGGAAGGTCACCTTCAGAACCGGCGAGTAAATGGAGTCAACCGGGATACGGCCGATTTCCTGGTCACCGGACTTGTTCTGGCTGGCCGACACGTAGCCGCGGCCGCGCTCGATGGTCAGTTCGAGTTCGAACTTGCCCTTCGAGTTCAGCGTGGCGATGTGCAGGTCGGGGTTGTGGAACTCCACGCCGGCCGGCGGAGCGATGTCCGCGGCCGTAACCACGCCGGGGCCCTGCTTGCGCAGGTAAGCCACAACGGGTTCGTCGTGCTCGGAGGAAACCGAGAGGTTCTTGACGTTCAGGATGATCTCAGTGACATCTTCCTTGACGCCGGGAACCGTCGTGAACTCGTGCAGCACGCCCTCGATGCGGATGCTGGTTACAGCGGCACCGGGAATGGAGGACAGCAGGGTACGACGGAGGGAGTTACCAAGGGTGTAACCGAAACCCGGCTCCAGGGGTTCAATGATGAACCGTGAGCGGTTGTCGGCTACGACTTCTTCAGTGAGGGTGGGGCGCTGTGCAATGAGCACTTGCATTTCCTTTCAGCGAGCATCCGCTATATGACGCAACACAAATGGTGGAAACGACGACGACGGGTCTTCCGCGGGCGTCTTGGACGGCTAACAGCCAGCCCGGGACCGGCGCCCTCCGGCGGGCAGCCCACTTGGAAAAGTGGGCTGCCCGCCGGGGAAACCGGAACCGCAGTGCTGCTTATACGCGGCGGCGCTTCGGGGGACGGCAACCGTTGTGTGCGCTCGGGGTGACGTCCTGAATGGAGCCAACCTCCAGGCCGGTGGCCTGCAGTGAACGGATGGCGGTCTCGCGACCGGAGCCCGGACCCTTCACGAAGACGTCGACCTTGCGGACGCCGTGCTCCTGTGCGCGCTTCGCGGCAGCTTCAGCAGCCATCTGAGCAGCGAACGGGGTGGACTTACGGGAGCCCTTGAAGCCAACCTCACCGGCGGAAGCCCATGAGATAACAGCACCGGACGGGTCCGTGATGGACACGATGGTGTTGTTGAAGGTGCTCTTGATATGCGCCTGGCCGAGCGCGATATTCTTCTTATCCTTGCGACGCGGTTTGCGGACCGCTCCACGAGTCTTGGGGGGCATTACTTCTCCTACAAAGAGTTTGGTTTAGGTGGCCCGGATTCGGGCCGTGGCCGAAGACCGCTTATTTAGCGGCCGGCCTTCTTCTTACCGGCAACGGTGCGCTTCGGGCCCTTGCGGGTACGAGCGTTGGTCTTCGTGCGCTGACCGTGGACGGGCATGCCGCGGCGGTGCCGGATGCCCTGGTAGCTGCCGATTTCAACCTTGCGGCGGATGTCGGCGGCCACCTCACGGCGGAGGTCACCCTCAACCTTGAAGTTGCCCTCGATGTAGTCACGCAGCTGAACGAGTTCAGCGTCGGTGAGGTCCTTGACGCGAGTTTCCGGGCTGATGCCGGTCTCTACAAGGGTCTGCTCTGCACGGGTCTTGCCCACGCCGTAGATGTAGGTAAGCGCAATCACTACCCGCTTTTCGCGGGGAATGTCAACGCCAGCGAGACGTGCCATATCGGCGGTTCTCCTTTGGTTATTACCGGAGGTCTGAAGCAGTGCGTCCCTGTTGCCAGGTCCCCGGCCTCCGTACCGGGGGTATGCGTCACGCGTATAGACGCTGCACTGCCATATTCAATTAACTACGCGTGGGCTGATCCCTGAAATCAGGGGCCCTCTTACCGTTGCCCTTTCGGGCTCCGGAGCTAGAGAAGCAGATTAGCCCTGGCGCTGCTTGTGGCGCGGGTTCTCGCAGATCACCATGACTCGACCGTTACGGCGAATCACCTTGCACTTATCGCAGATCTGCTTGACGCTCGGCTGGACCTTCATGGTTTTCCTTTGCGTGGTTGCAGGGTTGAGCTTGAACGGTCAGTGAACCGGCTGAGCGGTGCGCTGTCCGTCTTTGCAGCGGTTTATTTGTAGCGGTAGACGATGCGACCCCGGGTGAGGTCGTACGGGCTAAGTTCCACCACAACGCGGTCTCCAGGGAGGATGCGAATGTAGTGTTGACGCATCTTTCCCGAGATGTGTGCGAGCACAATGTGGCCGTTGGCCAGCTCAACGCGGAACATCGCGTTGGGCAGGGCTTCGTTTACCGAGCCCTCGATCTCAATGACGCCGTCTTTCTTGGCCATATCCTCCGCTAACGTCTGTGTCACCGGCTTGACGCCGGCAACGGTTTTTCGAATGTGGCCGTTCCACCGGCCCAGCCAGCCGCATCGGCGCACAAAGCATCGAAAGCGGTCAATCCGGGCACGAATGTAGAGACAACCAACAGATAACTCTACGGGAAGACCCCCCATAAGTTAAATCGCTCCGGCTGTCCAGTTCCCGCACCGGGTGTTTCCCCACGCCGCCAGCGCGGCCGGACGGTTGGTGATGATCCCGTCCACCCCCGCATCGAAGGCTTCCAGCCACTGTGCCGGGCGGTCCAGGGTCCACGGATACACGGACATCCCGTCGGCACGCAGCCGCGCCGTCAGGTCCGGGCGCTCGGCCAGGAACCGCCCGCCGGGATTGCACGCTGCAGCCTCCACCCGGAAGAGGAACCGCTGCAGCGCCGTCTCTCCATGCCTGCCCGACGGTGCTTTGCCGACCAGCAGTCCCCGCCGGAATTCCGGGGCGGCCAGGGCCAGGGCTGCTACGGTCCGCCGCGAAAAGGACTGCACGAGAATGCGGTCTTCCAGTCCCGCCGCCCACAGGGCATCCGCCACAGGCTCCACCCCGCGGGGACTCCACTCTCCCTTGAACTCGAGTACCAGCCCCAGTTGCTGCCGGTCGGACAGGAACGTCACGAGATCCCCGAGCGTCGGCACCGGCACTCCCCTGTGGTTTTCGGAAAACCAGGCACCGGCATCCGCCACGGCGAGGCGGGCGGCCGAGGTGCGGCCCACCCGCCCGCGCAGATTGGTCGTCCGGCCCAGTTTCGCGTCGTGCAGGAGCACCGCGGTTCCGTCGGCCGTGAGGCGAAGATCCGTTTCGATCATCGCAGCTCCGGCTGCTGCCGCCGCGGCAAATGCCGGAAGGGTGTTCTCCGGTGCCGCCGAACTGTTTCCCCTGTGGGCGATCACTGCCGGCAGGTTGCTCAGGGATCGTGCCGCCGGGGCTGCTGCTCTGTACGTCGAGGCCATGACTTCACGGTAGGGTCGCGGACCGCTCGAAAGCCGGGAAAACACCACTCTTCACCGGCCGTGCGCCAAGGATTCCCCGTGACATCAGCTGCAGTTCATCCAGGCCCCGGCGGGGACCCCGGCCCCGGGCGCATGCCCGCACCGAGGCGGCCCGTCGCGTCTACGCATCCGCCCCGGGAAAACCGGCAGGCCCCGTTCCTTGAAGGAACGGGGCCTGCCGGTTTCGTGCATGCGGAGGATTCCCTAGGGAATCGGAACCGGGGTAACCCCCAGCGGTTCCAGCCGGGAGGCACCGCCGTCGGGCGCCGTGAGCACCCAGATCCCCTTTTCATGGATCGCTACGGAGTGCTCCCACTGGCTGGAACGGCTGCCGTCTTCGGTGACAACTGTCCAATCGTCATCGAGCGTGCGGGTGAGGATCTTGCCGCGTACCAGCATCGGCTCGATGGCCAGGCACAGGCCCGGCCGCAGCTTCGGCCCGCGGTGTCCGGTGCGGTAGTTCAGGACATCCGGAGCCTGATGCATTTCGGTGCCGATGCCGTGGCCGACATAGTCCTCGAGGATTCCCAGCTTCTTGCCCGGGACACTGCTGACGTAGTCGTCCACGGCGTCGCCGATGTCCCCCACGAACTTGCCTTTGGCAGCAGCGGCAATGCCGTGCCACATGGCGTTCTCGGTGACATCCGACAGCCGCTGGTCCTCCGGATCCGGCGTACCCACGATCACGGTTCGCGCCGAGTCCGAGTGCCAGCCGTTCACCACTGCACCGCCGTCGATGGAAATGATGTCGCCGTCCTGCAGCACCCGGTCTCCCGGAATGCCGTGGACAACTTCTTCATTCACGGACGTGCAGACCGTGGCCGGGTAGTCGTAGTAGCCCAGGAAGTTGGAGGTGGCTCCCGCTTCCTTGAGTACCCGGGCAAATACTGCATCGATTTCGCGTGTACTGACGCCGACGTCGGCGGCCTTGACCGCCGCGTCGAGCGCTGAGATCAATACAAGGCCGGCTTCGCGCATGATGCGCATCTGCTCGTTGGTTTTGTATTCGATTCGAGGCTGGCCGAACATGTGTCTTCTAACTTCCTAGCGGATAACGTTTTGCGCCGGACTTTCTTAGCGCAGGTCCTTCAGTGCTTCCATGACACGCTCGGTGACTTCGTCGATGCCGCCGAGGCCATCCACCCGGGTGACGATTCCGCGGTCCTCGTAGCGGGCGACGACGTCGGCCGTCTGCTGCTTGTAGAGGTCAAGGCGGTGCCGGATGACATCTTCCGTGTCGTCGCTGCGGCCCTCGAGTTCCGCGCGCCGGAGCAGGCGGGCCACGAGTTCGTCGTCGTCGGCGGTCAGGAGGAGTACCGCGTCAAGCTTCTGGCCGTTGCCGGCCAGGATGTCGTCGAGTTCTTCAACCTGCGCCACGGTGCGCGGGTAGCCGTCCAGCAGGAAGCCCGATTCGACGTCGCCGTCAGCCAGCCGGCTGCGGACCATGGCGTTGGTGACGGTATCCGGAACGAAGTTGCCGGCGTCGATGTACTTCTTCGCCTCCACGCCCAGGGGCGTTTCCTCTTTCACGTTCGAGCGGAAAATGTCGCCGGTTGATATTGCCGTGACACCGAGCCGGTCCGAGATCCGAGCGGCCTGAGTTCCTTTACCGGCGCCGGGAGGCCCGATAATCAGCATTCTTGTCATCGCAATAACCCTTCGTAGTGACGTTGCTGGAGCTGCGCGTCAATTTGCTTAACCGTTTCCAGTCCCACACCAACCATGATGAGGATTGACGTTCCGCCGAACGGGAAGTTCTGGTTAGCTCCAACCAACACCAGAGCAATCAGCGGGATCAGGGCGACAAAGCCCAGGTAAAGGGCGCCGGGCAGCGTGATCCGGGAGAGCACGTACTGCAGGTATTCGGCGGTGGGGCGGCCGGCCCGGATGCCGGGAATGAAGCCGCCGTACTTCTTCATGTTCTCCGAGACCTCGTCCGGGTTGAACGTGATGGAGACGTAGAAGTAGGTGAAGAAGACGATCAGCAGGAAGTACACCAGCATGTACAGCGGGTGGTCGCCGCTGACGAGGTAGTTGTTGATCCAGACCACCCATCCCGGCGGCGTGCCCTGCGAGGGAGTATTGAACTGCGCCAGCAGGCTGGGCAGGTAGAGCATGGAGGACGCGAAGATCACGGGGATCACGCCGGCCATGTTCACCTTGATCGGAATGTAGGTGTTCGTGCCCCCTACGGTCCGCCGGCCGACCATGCGCTTGGCGTACTGCACCGGAATGCGGCGCTGCGACTGCTCCACGAAGATGACCAGTGCCACCGTCAGGACGCCGACGGCGATGACGGCCAGGAAGATGGTCCAGCCCTGCGCGCTGAGGATGGCGCCAAGGGCGCTGGGGAAGGACGCCGCGATCGAGGTGAAGATGAGCAGCGACATACCGTTGCCCACACCCTTTTCCGTGACGAGCTCGCCCATCCACATGATGACGCCGGTACCGGCGGTCAGCGTGACGATGAGCAGCAGGACGGTGACCAGGTTGTCGTCCGGGATGATCGGCAGGGCGCACTGGTTGTTGAAGAGTGCACCCGAGCGGGCCAGGGAGACGACAGTCGTCGCGTTGAGCAGGCCCAGCGCGATGGTGAGGTACCGCGTGTACTGGGTGAGCTTCGACTGGCCCTGCTGACCCTCTTCGTAGAGGGCCTGGAAGTGCGGGATCACGACGCGCAGCAGCTGAACAATGATGCTGGCGGTGATGTAGGGCATGATGCCGAGGGCAAAGATGGAGACCTGCAGCAGCGCACCGCCGCTGAAGAGATTGACGAACTGGTAAATACCACCGGAGGTGGCACCCAGATTCAAGCACTGCTGCACATTGCCGTAGTCAACACCCGGGGCCGGGATAAAAGCACCCATGCGGAAGATAGTGATGATTCCCAGCGTAAACAACAGCTTGCGTCGCAGGTCTGGTGTCCGGAAAGCCCGGCCAATAGCGCTAAGCAAGCGTCCTCCTGAAGTTTGGAAAGTCCGATCCGGACTTGTGACAGAAACAGAGTCTAGCCGCTCGCGGCCCGTACTGCGTTAACGCCGTACTGGACGCGGTAGTTGCCTTAAACGGAACTGAACTCCCGGCGGACCGGATAGGGTCCGCCAGGAGTTCAGTGGTGAAACGTTGGATCGTGCGCCCCTCCCCTGCCGGTACACGCAATGTGTCCGGACGGGGAGGGTAACAGACCCGCCACGAGGTCTTAGACCGTTGTGGTGGATCCGCCGGCTGCGGCGATCTTTTCTGCAGCGCTGGCGGAGAAGGCGTTGGCCGAGACATCAACCTTGACGGTGATGTCGCCGGAGCCGAGCACCTTGACGGGCTGGTTCTTGCGAACCGCGCCCTTGGCAACCAGTGCTTCGATATCCACGGCGCCGCCTTCGGGGAACAGTTCCGAGATCTTGTCCAGGTTTACAACCTGGAACTCGACCCGGAACGGGTTCTTGAAGCCGCGCAGCTTCGGCAGACGCATGTGCAGCGGAAGCTGACCGCCGGCGAAGCCTGCCTTGACCTGGTAGCGGGCAGCCGTACCCTTGGTACCGCGGCCTGCCGTCTTACCCTTGGAACCTTCACCGCGGCCTACGCGGGTCTTGGCCGTCTTGGCACCGGGTGCCGGACGCAGGTGATGGACCTTCAGAGTTCTGTTTTCTTCGGGCATGTTACTTCGCCTCCTCAACCTTCACGAGGTGCGGAACCGTGTTGATCATGCCAACGGTCACTGCATCAGCAGTACGGACGACAGAGTCGCCGATGTGCTTCAGGCCCAGTGAACGCAGCGTGTCGCGCTGATTCTGCTTACCACCGATGGTGGACTTGATCTGAGTGATTTCCAGTCGAGCCGTGCTAACGACGACGTTCTTCGGAGTCGACATCAGGCACCTGCCTTCTGCATGTTGCGGAGCATCGCGTAGGGAACGACCTGGTCGAGCGGAAGGCCGCGGCGTGCTGCCACTGCCTGGGGCTCTTCGAGGCGCTTCAGCGCATCAACCGTGGCGTGCACGATGTTGATGGCGTTGGAGGACCCGAGCGACTTGGACAGGACGTCGTGGATACCGGCGCATTCCAGAATGGCGCGGACCGGACCACCGGCGATAACACCGGTACCGGGGGAAGCCGGACGCAGCAGGACAACGCCTGCAGCAGCTTCGCCCTGGACGAGGTGCGGGATGGTTCCACCGATGCGCGGGACGCGGAAGAAGGTCTTCTTGGCTTCTTCAACAGCCTTTGCAATAGCGGAGGGAACTTCCTTTGCCTTGCCGTAGCCAACGCCGACCATGCCGTTGCCGTCACCGACAACAACGAGGGCGGTGAAGCTGAAGCGACGGCCACCCTTGACCACCTTGGCAACGCGGTTGATGGTCACGACGCGTTCAATGAACTTGTCCTTCTCATCGTTGCGTCCGCCGTCGCGGCCACCGCGGCCACCGCGTTCGCCGCGGCCTCCACGGTCGGAGCCGCGCTGCTCGCCGCGACGTCCGCCGCGGCGGTCGTCGGTACCGGTGGCTGCGGCTTCCTTGGTCTCAGTTGCCTCAGCAGCTGTAGCTTCAGTCACCTGATTTTCCTTTTCCTTGTTTACCTCGGTCACAGTGCCAGCCCACCTTCACGTGCGCCGTCTGCAACTGCAGCAATACGGCCGTGGTAGCGGTTACCACCGCGGTCAAAGACAACGGCTTCGATGCCGGCGGCCTTCGACCGCTCAGCAACGAGTTCGCCGACGCGCTTGGCCTTGGCGGTCTTGTCGCCGTCCAGTGCACGCAGATCCGCTTCCATGGTGGAGGCGGAAGCCACGGTTACGCCGCGGCTGTCATCGACAACCTGGACGAAGATGTGGCGGGCAGAGCGGTTGACCACGAGGCGCGGACGAACCGCGGTTCCGGAAATCCGCTTGCGGATACGCAGCTGGCGTCGGCTGCGCAGGGCAGACTTGCTCTTGCTGTTTCGCTTCTTATTAATGCTGATGGCCATGGTTACTTACCAGCCTTTCCGACCTTGCGGCGGACAATCTCGCCGGCGTAACGAATACCCTTGCCCTTGTAGGGGTCGGGCTTACGCAGCTTGCGGATGTTGGCGGAAACCTCGCCCACCTGCTGCTTGTCGATACCGGACACGGTGACCTTCGTCGGGCCAACCACGGTAAGCGTGATGCCTTCGGGGGCCGCGACGGGGACCGGGTGGCTGTAGCCCAGGGCGAACTCGAGGTCCGAACCCTTCGCTACCACGCGGTAACCGGTACCAACGATTTCCAGATCCTTCTTGTAGCCTTCGGTCACGCCGGTGATCATGTTGGCGATCAGCGTGCGGGTCAGGCCGTGGAGGGCGCGGGATTCACGCTCGTCGTTCGGGCGGGTAACCGTGATGGTGCCGTCTTCAAGCGTTGCCGTGATCGGGCTGGGCACAGTGTGGCTCAGCTCGCCCTTGGCGCCCTTGACGGATACAACGTTGCCGTTGATGGCGATATCTACTCCGGCAGGAACCGGGATGGGCAGACGTCCAATACGTGACATTTTTCTTTCCCTTCCCTGCTACCAGACGTAGGCGAGGACTTCCCCACCTACACCCTTCTTGGCGGCCTGGCGGTCGGTCAGGAGACCTGACGACGTCGACAGGATTGCGATACCCAGACCACCCAGCACGTGCGGCAGGTTGGTGGACTTCGCGTAAACGCGCAGACCGGGCTTGGAGATGCGGCGAACGCCGGCGATGGAACGCTCGCGGTTCGGACCGAACTTGAGGTCCAGGGTCAGCTTCTTGCCGACCTCGGCCTCTTCTTCCTTCCAGCCGGCGATGTAGCCCTCGGCCTTCAGGATGTCAGCAACGCGCGCCTTGAGCTTGCTGTAAGGCATGGACACGGAATCGTGGTATGCCGAGTTTGCATTGCGCAGACGCGTGAGCATATCTGCGACAGGATCTGTCATTGTCATTTGGGCTCTTGCCCTCCCTCGTAACGGTTTCCTGCAGGATCCCCGTGCGGCGTCGCCTCACGGATCTCCGTCGGACCTGTTACGTAGTAATTAATCTTCGGATTTGAACGGGAAGCCGAGCGCCTTCAGCAGCGCGCGTCCCTCGTCATCGGTCTTTGCGGTGGTAACCACGGTGATGTCCATGCCGCGTACGCGGTCGATCTTGTCCTGATCGATTTCGTGGAACATCGACTGTTCGGTCAGACCGAACGTGTAGTTGCCGTTGCCGTCGAACTGCTTGCCGTTCAGGCCGCGGAAGTCACGGATACGGGGCAGCGCCAGGGTGACCAGGCGGTCCACGAATTCCCACATGCGGTCGCCGCGCAGCGTAACGTGCGCACCGATCGGCATGCCTTCGCGCAGCTTGAACTGAGCGATGGACTTGCGTGCCTTGGTGACCTGGGGCTTCTGGCCCGTGATCTGGGTGAGGTCGCGTACCGCACCGTCAATGAGCTTGGAGTCCTTGGCGGCATCTCCAACACCCATGTTCACAACCACCTTGACGAGGCGGGGAACCTGGTTGACGTTCGAGTAGTTGAATTCGTCCTGCAGGGTCTGCTTGATCTCCGCTGCGTAGCGGGTCTTCAGACGGGGAACGATCTTGGTGACAGTCTCAGTCATTAGAGGTCCTTCCCAGAGCCCTTGGCCACGCGGATACGCACAGTGCGCTCACGGCCATCTTTTTCGACGGTTTCAGTGCGGAAGCCAACGCGGGTCGGCTTCTTGGTTTCCGGGTCGACAATGGCGACGTTGGAAACGTGGATCGGGGCTTCAACAACCTCGATGCCGCCGGTCTTGGAACCGCGGGAGGACTGGCCAACCTTGGTGTGCTTGGTGACGCGGTTGATGCCTTCAACGAGGATGCGGTTGCTCTCGGGGAAGACCTTCAGAACCTTGCCCTGCTTGCCGCGGTCTCCGCCGCGCTCAGCCTTAGCACCGGTGATGACCTGAACGAGGTCACCCTTCTTGATTTTTGCCATGGACTACAGCACCTCCGGAGCCAGCGAAATGATCTTCATGAACTTCTTGTCGCGAAGTTCGCGGCCAACGGGCCCGAAGATACGGGTACCGCGGGGGTCGCCGTCATTCTTCAAGATCACTGCAGCGTTCTCATCGAACTTGATGTAGGAACCGTCCTGGCGGCGGCGTTCCTTCTTGGTACGGACGATGACGGCCTTGACCACGTCGCCCTTTTTGACGTTGCCGCCGGGAATTGCATCCTTGACGGTGGCAACAATGGTGTCGCCAATGCCTGCGTAGCGACGGCCGGATCCACCGAGAACGCGGATGGTCAAGATTTCCTTGGCACCCGTGTTGTCGGCGACCTTCAGTCGCGACTCCTGCTGAATCACTTATTACTCCTGTCGTCGCGCCGGTTCTCGAAATGAGCCTTGCGGAACGGATATGGGTGGACCCCGTAATACTGGTACTCAACCCCGGGCGGACCGGCCGCACGCCAGTGCAGCCGCCTTGCGCGGCGTCGAACAAGATTATCGGGCTTTTGTCTCATTCGGCGGTGAGGAGGCAGTACCGGAGCCCCGGTTCGAGACCGGATTCCGGACACACTTCCGCACCACACAGACAAGATTTCAAGTTTATCGCGAAAAGGCCCCGGAAGCGAAATCGAAGATGATAACGCGGCCGGGGCCCTCACGCTGTGGACGGTGCCGGCGTGTTCTCCGCTTGTCGCGGGGAACACACCGGCGGGCCGGCCGGTACTTCTTACTACTAGGTTACTTGGCCTTTTCGAGGATCTCGACCAGGCGCCACCGCTTGGTAGCGGACAGCGGCCGGGTCTCGGCGATCAGCACGAGGTCACCAATGCCGGCAGCGTTCTGCTCGTCATGGGCCTTGCGCTTCTCGGTCCGGCGAATAACCTTGCCGTAAAGGGCGTGCTTCACGCGGTCTTCAACCTGGACAACGATGGTCTTATCCATCTTGTCCGAGACCACGTAGCCGCGTGCGGTCTTCCGGTACCCGCGGGCATCGGCGCCGTTTGCGTCAGTTGTCACTACTGCCTCATTCTTGTTTTCGCTCACTTGGCATCATCCTCAGCGACCTTGGCTTCAGCTTCAGACTTGGTAGCCTTCTTCTTTGACTTCTTCGGTGCCTCGGGTGCTGCTTCCTCAACGGGAGCGACAACCTCGGGACGAATGCCCAGCTCGCGCTCACGCAGCACCGTGTAGATGCGGGCGATATCGCGCTTCACTGCACGCAGACGACCGTGGTTTTCCAGCTGGCCGGTAGCCGACTGGAAGCGGAGGTTGAACAGCTCCTCCTTGGCCTTGCGCAGTTCTTCTACGAGACGGTCCTTATCGAAGCCGTCCAGCTGCTCGGTTGTCAGCTCTTTTGATCCAACTGCCATTTCTATTCACCACCCTCGCGACGCACAATGCGTGCCTTCAACGGCAGCTTATGGATCGCCAGGCGCAGGGCCTCACGAGCTACCTCTTCGGAAACACCGGAGAGTTCGAAGAGAACCCGGCCCGGCTTGACGTTTGCAACCCACCACTCCGGAGAACCCTTACCGGAACCCATACGGGTTTCAGCAGGCTTCTTCGTCAGCGGACGGTCCGGGTAGATGTTGATCCAGACCTTACCGCCACGCTTGATGTGGCGTGTCATGGCAATACGCGCAGCTTCAATCTGGCGGTTGGTGACGTATGCAGGCGTCAGAGCCTGGATACCCCACTCGCCGAAGCTGACGGCAGTGCCGCCGGTTGCAGCGCCGGAGCGACCCGGGTGGTGCTGCTTACGGTATTTGACTCGACGTGGGATAAGCATTTAAGCCTGTCCTCCTTCTGCTGCGGGGGCAGCTGCCTCAGCGGCCGGAGCCTCTGCAGCAGCAGGCGCGGCGGCTTTGTCGCCGCGCTCGGGACGACGACGGCGGTCGCCGCCACGGTCACCGCGGTCGGCCGGGCCGCGGCCCGGACGATCGTTGGAGCGTCCGCGGGACGGTGCAGCAGCCTGCTGTGCAGCCAGTTCCTTAGCGGTAACGTCGCCCTTGTAGATCCAGACCTTCACGCCGATGCGGCCGAAGGTGGTCTTGGCTTCGAAGAAACCGTAGTCGATCTGCGCGCGGAGGGTGTGCAGGGGCACACGGCCTTCGCGGTAGAACTCGGAACGGCTCATTTCAGCGCCGCCCAGACGACCGGAGCACTGGATACGGATACCCTTGGCGCCGGCACGCTGTGCGGACTGGATGGCCTTCTTCATCGCACGGCGGAAAGCCACGCGGGAAGAGAGCTGCTCAGCAACACCCTGGGCAACAAGCTGTGCTTCCATCTCGGGGTTCTTGACCTCGAGGATGTTCAGCTGGACCTGCTTGCCGGTGAGCTTTTCGAGCTCGCCGCGGATGCGGTCCGCTTCGGCGCCGCGGCGGCCGATCACGATGCCCGGACGTGCAGTGTGGATATCCACACGAACACGGTCACGGGTGCGCTCGATCTCAACCTTGGCGATGCCGGCGCGGTCCATGCCGGTGGACATCAGCTGACGGATCTTGATGTCCTCGCGGACGAAGTCCTTGTAACGCTGGCCCGGCTTGTTGCTGTCAGCAAACCAGTGCGATACGTGGTCAGTGGTGATGCCGAGTCGGAACCCGTGCGGGTTTACCTTCTGTCCCACTTAGCGTTCCTCCTCGATCGTAGGGGTTGCGACTACCACGGTGACGTGGCTGGTCCGCTTGTTGATGCGGTAGGCGCGGCCCTGGGCCCGCGGCTGGAACCGCTTCATGGTGGGTCCTTCGTCAACGAATGCTTCGCTGACGAAGAGGTCACCCTCGTCGAAGGCCACGCCGTCACGGTCCGCGAGGACACGTGCATTGGCCATAGCCGACTGAATTACCTTAAGTACCGGCTCCGAAGCTGCCTGGGGGGCAAACTTCAGAATTGCCAGAGCCTCATTCGCTTGCTTGCCACGAACAAGGTTGACGACGCGCCGGGCCTTCATAGGCGTTACGCGGATATGACGCGCAATTGCCTTGGCTTCCATTGCTTTCCTTCTCTCGTCTTCTGCCGAAAGAGCAGCGCCTAGCGGCGCTTGCCCTTGCGGTCGTCCTTCACATGGCCGCGGAATGTCCGCGTCAGAGCGAATTCGCCGAGCTTGTGCCCGACCATCGACTCGGTGACAAACACCGGAATGTGCTTACGTCCGTCGTGTACGGCGATCGTGTGCCCGAGCATGTCGGGGATGATCATCGAACGGCGGGACCACGTCTTGATGACGTTCTTGGTGCCCTTTTCGTTTTCGGCCGCTACCTTGAGAAACAGGTGCTGGTCGACGAAGGGGCCTTTCTTCAGGCTGCGTGGCATGTTTCCAGGCTCCTATCGCTTGTTCTTGCCGGAACGACGGCGACGCACAATGAGGTTGTCGCTCTCTTTATTGGGACGGCGGGTACGGCCTTCGCGCTTACCGTTCGGGTTGACCGGGTGGCGTCCACCGGAGGTCTTACCTTCACCACCACCGTGCGGGTGATCGACCGGGTTCATGGCGACACCACGGACGGTCGGGCGTACGCCCTTCCAGCGCATACGGCCGGCCTTGCCCCAGTTGATGTTCGACTGCTCGGCATTGCCGACCTCGCCGATCGTGGCGCGGCAGCGCACATCAACGTTGCGGATTTCACCGGAGGGCAGACGCAGCTGGGCGAAGCGGCCTTCCTTGGCAACGAGCTGAACGGATGCACCGGCGGAGCGGGCCATCTTGGCGCCGCCGCCCGGACGAAGTTCAACAGCGTGGATGGTGGTACCCACGGGGATGTTGCGCAGGGGCAGGTTGTTGCCGGGCTTGATGTCAGCGCCGGCGCCGGCCTCTACGAAGTCGCCCTGCTTGAGCTTGTTCGGAGCAATGATGTAACGCTTGGTGCCATCAACGTAGTGCAGCAGGGCAATGCGGGCGGTACGGTTCGGATCGTATTCGATCTCGGCAACGCGTGCGTTGACGCCGTCCTTGTCGTGGCGGCGGAAGTCGATCAGACGGTACTGACGCTTGTGTCCACCACCCTTGTGCCTGGTCGTGATCTTACCGGTGTTGTTACGGCCGCCCTTTTTGGGCAGCGGACGTACCAACGACTTTTCCGGCGTCGACCGCGTGATTTCGGTGAAGTCGGCTACGCTCGAGCCGCGACGGCCCGGGGTAGTCGGCTTGTATTTACGGATTCCCATTATTTATTCCTCGTTAAAGTGGTCTCCGCCCTAGCTGAGCGGACCGCCGAAGATGTCGATTGTGCCGTCCTTGAGGGTGACAATGGCGCGCTTGGTGTTCTTGCGCTGTCCCCATCCGAACTTGGTCCGCTTACGCTTACCGGCACGGTTGATGGTGTTGATCGAGTCGACCTTGACGGAGAAGATTTTCTCCACGGCCAGCTTGATCTCGGTCTTGTTGGAGCGGGGGTCGACCAGGAAGGTGTACTTACCTTCGTCGATCAGGCCGTAGCTCTTTTCCGAGACGACGGGTGCAAGCACTACGTCGCGCGGATCCTTAGCGGTGGTCGCGCTCACTTGGCGTCCTCCTTGACTGTGTTCTTGCCGACGAACTCGTCGTAGGCAGCCTTGGTGAAGACCACGTCGTCGGCAACAAGCACGTCATAGGTGTTCAGCTGATCTACGTAGATCACGTGAACAGCCGGAACGTTGCGCACGGAAAGTGCGGCAACATCGTTGGCGCGCTCGATAACAACGAGCAGGTTCTTGCGGTCGGAAACCGAACGCAGGGCGCTCAGTGCATCCTTGGTGGAAGGCTTGGTGCCTTCAACCAGGGATTCGAGGACGTGGATACGGCCGTTGCGTGCCCGGTCCGACAGGGCGCCGCGCAGTGCAGCAGCCTTCATCTTCTTGGGGGTGCGCTGGCTGTAATCGCGGGGCGTCGGTCCGTGGACAACGCCGCCGCCGGTCATGTGAGGAGCACGGATGGAGCCCTGACGAGCCCGGCCGGTGCCCTTCTGCTTGAACGGCTTGCGGCCTGCGCCGCTTACCTCGGCGCGCGTCTTCGTCTTGTGCGTACCCTGGCGGGCGGCTGCAAGCTGAGCAACTACCACCTGGTGGAGCAGCGGTACGTTCGTCTGAACGTCGAAGATCTCTGCGGGGAATTCAACAGTGGTTTCGTTAGCCATGAGACTAAGCTCCCTTCACGGCAGAGCGTACGAGGACGACCTGGCCGCGGGCGCCGGGAACGGCACCCTTGATCAGCAGGAGCGACTTCTCGGCGTCCACACCGTGAACCGTGAGGTTCATGGTGGTGTGACGGACGGCGCCCATGCGGCCCGCCATCCGAACGCCCTTGAAGACGCGGCCCGGGGTGGATGCGCCACCGATGGAACCCGGCTTACGGTGGTTCTTGTGTGCACCGTGGGAGGCACCAACGCCATGGAAGCCGTGACGCTTCATGACACCGGCAAAGCCCTTACCCTTGGAGGTTCCGGTGACGTCGACCTTCTGGCCGGCCGCGAACATCTCAACGGAGAGTTCCTGGCCCAGCTCGTAAGTGTCGGCATCGGCGGTACGCAGTTCAACTACGTGGCGGCGCGGCGTAACGCCGGCCTTTTCAAAGTGGCCGGCCAGCGGCTTGGTCACCTTGCGCGGGTCGATCTGGCCGTAGCCGATCTGAACGGCGGTGTAGCCGTCCTTTTCCGCGTTGCGCAGCTGCGTGATGACGTTGGAGTCAGCCTGGACGACGGTTACGGGGATGAGCTTGTTGTTCTCGTCCCAAACCTGGGTCATGCCGAGCTTGGTGCCCAGCAGTCCCTTTACCTGGCGTGTAAGTGAAGTAGACATAAGTATCCGCTCCCCCCCTACAGCTTGATTTCGATGTTCACGTCGGCAGGCAGGTCGAGACGCATGAGCGAGTCAACGGCCTTAGGCGTGGGGTCAATGATGTCGATCAGGCGCTTGTGCGTGCGCATTTCAAAGTGCTCGCGGCTGTCCTTGTACTTGTGCGGCGAACGGATAACAACGTAAACGTTCTTTTCCGTGGGCAGCGGCACGGGGCCTACTACCGTTGCGCCTGCACGCGTGACCGTCTCAACGATCTTCCGTGCTGATACGTCGATGACCTCGTGGTCATACGACTTCAGCCGGATGCGGATTTTTTGTCCCGCCATGGCGTCGTGCCTCTTTCTTCGAGTAATGCTCTCTGTACAGTTTTTGCACCGAACTGCCTTACGGCCTGGCGCCCCTCCAACAGACTGAATCCGGATAATTCCGGGTTCCTCACCCTGCCGAGGCTCCGACCCCCGCGCTCGGGCGTGTCGCGGTGTTGAGACCAACGACGCCGAGCAAGAATAGGGGCGGGTTATATATGGGCTCTTTCCCTGAAGGATCCGACCCTGCATCAGGCATTATCCTGACCGGGACGAAATCTCACCACTGCCTGGCCCCTGCTGTTCGCAGGAACGTGGGCGCGTGTGGGCACAAAAGCGCTTGAACAACTTCTCTAGTCTGCCAGACTCGGGCACAGATGGCTAATCAGGTATCTGTCTCCGGAGGTCTCCCTCCAGGGTCCCGACGCCGGGCTACTCAAGTCCGTTCACGCTGCTCCCGGGGTAAACCCCTCAACGGGCGGCGTGTTAACTTCCACCAGTCTAACGCACCGACGGCGGCGCCTTGGAAGTCAGGAGCTGCCGTCCCGGTTGGACCGGCGGATGCGCTTGGCCCGCTCGATTTCGGGGCGGAACCGCTTACGGGACCACCCGATACCTGCCGCCACTGCGGCCACGATCACCAGAAGGATAAGGAATTCCATGTTCCGAGCCTAGCGGAGCCGTTGCCCGGCGTCAGCGGCACGGGGCTCCTCCTTAGTCTGCGCGCGGCGGTCTGCGCCTTGCACGGGATCGCTGCTGGTCCCTCGCCCGATCCCTCCGGCACCGGAGCCGGCCAGGTCGGCCGGAGCCGGTGCCGGGATGGCTGATGCCCGGGCCGGTTGGCCGGAGCCGGTGCCGGAGAACAGCCTCTCCCCTGCGCTGCACGCGCCAAGGATCCGCCGGGCCGTCAGTGCGTGCGGTCCTCTTCGGGTCCCTGCATACGGCCCGGACCGTGTGCGTCCGTTCCGGGTCCGGCGTTGCTCCCGGATGCAGGCCCGACTCCATCGGCACCGCCGGTGGTGGAGGGTCCGAAGACCGCCGAGGCACTCCCCTGCGCCGGATACACCGCTGCCGGTGGCGCCGGCGGAGCAAACGCCGTTGCCGAACCCGGCTGAGTGAACCCGGGCACCGGCACCGGAATGGCCGGTGGGGTCCCCTGCGTAGTTTGAACAGTTGGATTCCCCGGGTCATCGGTCCGCACGCGGGTGAGCCGCCAGACGGCCAGGGCGATCAGCCCGATACCCAGCAGGGCCAGGAGCAGGAACGTGTAGCCCCGCAGGTACCAAAGCACCGCCAGCGCTACACCGGCCGCGCCCCACAGGGTGAACAGCCGTCTGCTGGCCAGGAGGCCGAAGGCCAGGAGCCCGGCATGTGCCACCAGCGCCCAGAGCTGTTTTCCACCTCCACCGAAGATGACAGTGGACAGACCGCTGGCGGAAAGAATGACGGCCGAAACCACCAGGACCGCAGTGCCCCGCCGGTCACGTTTGCGAAGGAACTCGTAAGCCGCCAATCCGGCCAGGACGGTGGCCCAGTACTGCAGGGACCAGAATCCGCTGACGTGGCCCAGGACGAGCCAGCCCATCCGCTGCACCGCGAGTGCAGTCACCAGCACGGCAGCCTGCACTGCCGGCTCGCGGAACCGGGCCGGAACCTCCAGGAGTGCCAGCGCCAAGGCAGCAACCACTGTCAGTGCACCGGCTGCGGCGGACGAATCCGGGGCCATTGCCGGTATGGCGGCCAGAGCCGGGATAAGGGCCGAGGCCGAACCCAGGATGCGCCGGCGGAGCTGCGAGGGCGAAATGCTGCCCGCCGCACCACCGGTCCGGGACTCTTCGACCGGACGGACGGGGGTAAGGAGGCGGATGGCTTGGAGAACAGCCGCGGTCCCCCAGAACGGCAGCAGCGAAGCGAAGCCGGTGTCCCCGCTGCCGGCCAGGATCGTGTCGAAGAGTCCCCGGAACAGGACCATCATTCCTACGGTGAGCAGGACCGGCGTCCCAACGGCCAGCCAGGTGAGGCTGCGCGTATAGGAGACCGCCAGGAAGATCACTGCGCCCAGGACGAAGGCAGCAGCCGTCAGGAAGCGGTTGTCTGCGGCCGCGCTGATCGCAAGGACGGTAGAGGTATACCCGATGGCAGTTACCAGCAGTGCCGTACGGGTGGGCTCGTCGAGGGACCGGCCCGCTTCCTCGCACAATGCCGCCGCTGCGAGGACGAGCAGAACCGATCCTGCCGCGCCGGTGGTGAGCAGCGGTTCCGGAATTGGCCCCCGGCTGCTGAACTCCAGCAGGTCGGCGAGGACCAGCCCCAGCACACCCAAAGCGTACGCGGCGGGATAAACAACCCAGGCTGACCTCGGGTGGCCTTCCGCGCGGCGCCGCGTGAACACCGCCGCGGCGGTGATGAGGAGCAGGACCAGGTGCAGCGCAACGACGTCCCGTTGGATTGCCGTTCCGGCAAGGAATCCGTAGGTGATCGGAAGCAGGGCCAGCAATGCGATGCTCAGCCACTGCGACGTTTCCGAGTATCCATGGGCGTCGAGCCGGCGATGCAGCAGGGTGCGGAACAACTGCTGTATCGCCAGAGCCATTGCCCCCGCAATGTACAGACCGTGCATGCCGACGCCGAGGTCGGTGGCTACGAGCACCGTCTGGACCACCAGCAGGCCCTGCACGCCGAGGAGATATAGACCGCGGTTGGGTTCCGAGCGCTTCAGTGCGAGGTGCGCCGAGTAGGCCAGCGCTGCCAGAACCAGTAGTTCGTAGCCGCGCAGCCCCAGTACTCCGGCACCTACGGCCGCGGCAGCGGCGAATCCTGCCAGCGCCGCTGCTTCATACCGGTCGGGAAGCAACAGCGATGTGGCTGCGTTTGCGGCCAGCGCGGTCCAGAGCAACGCCAAGGTCCAGCCGGTCCCGTGTCCCTCGACCCCGCGGGATGCGGCAGTAGCCAGCAGCGCCACCAGTGCGGCGGCGGCGAGGAACTCGGCAGCAAACTTCAGCGGCCTGCCCCTCCGCACCCGGACGACGGCGGCCAATTGGCTGAACACTGCCACGCCGGCGGCGCAGACGACAAGGAACATCAGCATGCCGCTTTGCGCTGCCGGGCCCTGGAGTCCGATATATGCCAGCGGAACTCCTGTTGATGCAGCCAGGCCGCCCCACCGCGCCCATGCTGCAAGCCCCAGGGGTTCCAGCATCCCGGCAAAGATGGCCCGCAGCACCTGTCCGACGGCAATGCCGACTGCCACGGCAGCGAAGACCCGGTGCACGTCCCCGGTCAGGTCGGCCGCCGCCAGCCCGGCCAGGACAACCGCCAGGATGTGGGCAGCCAGGAGGTAGGCACCACGGAGGGGGTTGCTGCGTCCCAGGGCTAGGTATGTGCAGTAGGCAAGGGCTGCCAGCACGAGGATCTCGTACCCCCTGACCCCCAGGACGCCCGCTCCAACGACGGCGGCTGCGGTGAAGCCGGCGGGTGCAGTCAGAGCCGGCCAGCTGCGGCGGAGCAGCAGCGCCGTAAACACGTTGACACCAAGCGCCGTTGCGAGAACGGCCACGGTGGCAACTGCTCCGTTGCCTTCCGCCGCCCGTACGCCGATCTCCATCAGCAGCACCAGTCCTGCTGCGGCGACAGCTCCGACCGAAGCCTTGGTGCCGGGGACACTCCTACTGCCGGTGCCGCCGGCGGTCCCGCGGGAGACTGCGGCAGCGGGCGCCGGCAAACCGGTACCGGCCTCGCCGCGTTCACCGAAGTGCGTCCGTCCCGCCGCCCCAAGTGTGTAGGCACCTTGGGTGAGGACCGCGGACCCGATACCGATGAGCAGCAGGACGACTCCGGTCTCCGACCGTGCCGCCGTGTAGGTAAGGAGGTAATAGAGCGGGGGCAGCGCCGCCAGCACGCTGACGGTTGCCCACAGGAGTGTCTGGGAGAGTCCGAGCCCCCGGAGTTTCCGGTCCAGGAGGACCCGCAGGAGATGCTGGGCAGCCAGGCAGACCGCCATGGCAATGAAGATCCCGTGCACCCCTGCTCCGAGGTCTGCGGCAATCAGGGCAGACAGAGCAGTCAGCTGGGTCTGTCCTGCCGCCAGGTAATAGGTTCGGTGCGTCTTGGGTGCCAGCTTCCAGGCCAGGACGGCACAGTAGCAAAGAGCAGCGGCTGCAAGCAGTTCATAGCCCCTGACGCCAAGGACGCCTGCACCCGTAAGCGCAGCAGCCGCGAAGCCAGCCGGTGCAGCAAGGAGATACCTTCCGGAGGGCCGCAACACGGATGTCAAAACGTTTCCGGCCACAACGGTCCACAGGCCCAGCAAGGTCAACGCCAGCCCCGGCGATTCCTGGAAGCGGAGCAGCAGGGTCAGGACCGCCGCGGCAGCAGCGGCAGCCGTGATGGCGGCACCCGGGAAGCGTTCGGGTTTCGCGCGCCGGGTACGGACAACGGAAACCGCCTGGTTGGCCGTCAGTGCGAGCACCGCGGTGACGAGGCCCCAGGCTCCTGCATTCACGCCGGGTACTCCGGCAAGGGATGCAAGGACAGTCAGGGCCACCAGCAGGACAGCCGCAGCACGTGCGGCGAGGACGAATACCAGGCGTTCCTCCGCGCCGCCCCGCACCGCACGGACCACCAGGTAGGCAGAGAGGACTGCGGTGGCCAGGACGCCCGGCCACAGTGCGTCACCGGGCATCAATGTGTTGGGCACGAAGGCCAGGGCGGCAGGCACCAGGACGGCATACTCGAGCAGTCCGCCCAGCTTCCAGGCAGCGGCCAGATACGTCATCAGGACCACGACGGCGGTTCCGGTGAAGGCAGCGGAACTTCCCGAAGACTCCCATTCGCGAACCACGTACCAGAGTCCGGCTGCCAGTGCGGTGCACGCCTGCAGAACCAGCAGGGCGGCCACATCGACGCGGAAGAACCTGCGTGCAGCCTCTTCGGGGGCAGCCGCCGGTTTCTTTTTGAGGCTGATGGCCGCCGCTGCAGGCCCGGATTCGGCTGCCGGGGCCGGCGGGAACGCGGCGGGAGATGACGGGGCCGGCGGGGCCGGCGGTGCCGACACACCTGCGGGCTTTTCGCCCTGTCCCGCCGCCGTTGCCAGCGGAGCGGACCCCCCTGTTGATCCGGCACCGGCCTCGTGGCGGGAACGCTCGTCGATCTCCCCGTCCAAAGGCAGCCCGGTGCTCCTGGCAGCCACCTGCAGCAGGGCTGCGGCCCCGTACAAGGGGCGGCGTGCCAGGACCCCTGCCGTCTGGACCGCGACCTGCACTGCGAACGCGAGCAACGTCAGCTGGGTGCTGTCCGTAAAGGAATAGAACAGGGACGTAAGTCCCACGGTGCCGGCTGCCCGCAGTCCGTAGCTGTTGACGAGCTGGTTTCGGGCGGGTCCCTGCCAAAGCATGACTGCGTAGTAGAGGGCGAATGTGAGGAACAGGATTCCCAGCTGCGCCGCGCTCAGCTGGCCGGAGATCTGGACGGTGGCTATGGCCGTAGCCGGAACCAGATAGCGGTGGGAGCGGACAAATGCGTCCACATAGAGGTTGTTCAGCCAGCCCGGACGCCGGACCGCCGCGAGGCTGATCAGGGTGGCGATGATGACGGTGAAGAGGAAGTACCAGACAATTCCCCAGCGCAGTGCCGCACCGGAAGCCAGGCCCGAGGACAGCAGGAACGTCAAGGCGAGATAGGTGACTACCCGGCTTTCAATCTTTGCAGCGGCGTAGGCGAACGCCGCGGTTCCAACCACCGAGGTGACAAGCCAGGCTGCAGGCCCGTCCGGAAGCACGAAATTGAACAGGGCGAGTCCGACCACGGGGATCAAGGCCAGGCCAGTACCCGTAAAGGCTACGGCTGCCGGCCGAAGGCGGGCGCTCCTGGCATGGATGACCAGTCCTGAAACGTAGAACAAAGCCGTGACAGCGACAACTCCGAAGAAGCGCGCCTCTGCGGGGATGGCCAGCCCGATGAACAGTGCCGCGGCAGCCACCAGCAGGAGGCTGGCGGAGTAGAGCGTGATGTTGATGTTGCGCAGGTCCCGGCGGCGTTTTTCTTCCTTCAGCTCGGCTTCCGTCTTCACCGGCGGAGCCGGCTTGGGGGGAACCGGCCTGGGCTGGACGGGAACGTTCCGGTTCGGTGCGGCAGGCACGGGGGCGACGGTCGGCGGGTGGCCGCCCGGCACCCCGGCAGGGGGCACAGCCGCTGACGGAGCATGGAACGGAGACGAGGGAACAGTGTAGGAAGAGACATACGAAGCAGTGGGTGCCGGGGCTGCAGCGGGGGCAGGTGCCGCGGCGGCAGCCGGAGCCGGTGTAGCAGCAGGTGCACCGTGGGCAGGTGAAGCAGGAGCCGGTGCGACGGCGGCAGGATCCGAGTCAGCCGAACCCTCCGGAACGTGGATGGTCGCCGGTGGCCGGAACCGCGCAGCTGCATCCCTGAATCCCGCCCGGTAGCCGTCCTCATAGATTTGGGCCGGCGGCGGCAGCGGCCTGCCCTGGCCGTCGAGGGGTCGGGCGGCTTTTTTGCCTGCCGACCGCCCTACGGCGAAACTGGCTGCGGCTGCGGCCAGGAATAAGAGAAAGACCCCCATGAAACTGCTACCTTCCGGTTCGAGTTCGACTGGAGACCATCCTAGGGTGCTGCACCTCACATCCCGGCAACTGTTCGATCCGGTGTGCGTATCTTTCCGTGCGTGGCGCACCCGGGCGCCCTGTGCAGGAACAGTCCCCGCGTGCCCGCGGCCAAGGGGCAGCCGGCCGGTCCCGGTCCGGACCCGGAAGGCGGCCCGGCGACCCCCGGCCGAAATGCGCTCCGCCTGACGATCTGGGCCAAGGGCTGTTCCCGCCCGGATAACGAACTGGTAGCGTCGGCGCACGAGGAGCCAGGGGGAAGGCGCCCACACGAACGGAAAGGGCCTTGCGGCCATGTATCTTTCGGTCCTCGGAACGCACTCCGGCATCACCGGAACGGTGCAGGTTCCCAACTCCAAATACCACGCCCACCGGGCGCTGATCCTGGCTTCCCTGGCTCCGGGCACCAGCCGCATTTCCGGCCTGACCGATGCCCGCCACGTGCAGTACACGGTGGCTGCGCTCCGCCAGCTCGGTACCGGAATAGAGGTGCAGGATGACACCTTTATCGTCCACGGCGGGCCGTACCGTCCACGGCGTGCCGTTGTCTCCGCCGGCAGCTCCGGAACCACGTTGTACTTCATGGCCGGACTCGCCTCGCTGGGGACACGCGACGTCGTCGTCACCGGGCAGAAATACTTCCAGCGCCGTCCCATCGGCGCATTGCTGGCCGCCCTGCGCGAGATGGGCGTCGACATCGCCTCGAGCGACGACTGCCCTCCCCTGCAGGTTGCCCACGGGCGGCCGCGCGGCGGTGAAGTCCATATCTCCGGGACCCTCTCGCAGTGGATTTCCGGACTTCTGCTGCTGGCACCGTTTGCCCGCTCCGAAACCACCGTGGTGGTGGAGGGCCAGCAGAATGAATCCAGCTACGTGGAACTGACCCTCGCCATGATGGCGCGGTTCGGATTGCAGGTGGAGGCCTCCGAGGACCTCAGGCGCTTCCGGATTCCGGCGGACCAGCAGGCCGTCCCCGCGGACCTGCGGCTCCCCCCGGACATCGGGTCGGCGGCCTTCGGAATCGCGGCGGCGGCCCTGCATCCGGCAGATATTTCCCTTACCGGACTCAGCGCCACCTCCTCAACCGGATCCGACCATCCCGAGGCTGACTTCCTTGACCTGGCGGCACAGATGGGAGTGCCGATGGACTACGACCAGGCAACCGACGCGGTGAGGGTCCGCCATCAGGGCCTGGACCTGCAACCCGTAGACGTCGACTGCCGCCGCGTCCCGGACATGCTTCCGGTGCTGTCCGTGATGGCGTGCCTCGCCAAGGGGCGGAGCGTTTTCCGCAACATCGACCATGTGCGGATGAAGGAGTCCGATCGGGTGGCCGCCATGCTGCAGCTGAACTCCATGGGCGCGGACCTCACCGTGGAGGGCTCTACCTTGGTGGTCCGCGGAGTCGGCAGCTTGGACGGGGCCGATCTCTCCTCTTTTAATGACCACCGGGTCCTCATGTCCCTGGCCGTGGCGGCCTCAGCCGCAGAAGGACGCAGCACCCTCACATACCCAAACGCCTACCGCATTTCCTACCCCGAATACCTGGCGGCCATGACCGCTTTCGGGCTGCGCATGAAGGTCGAGGACGGCGTGATCCAGCGTCCCCGCCGCAGCCGGCCGGCCCGGACCGCACGCGGAAGCCGCTCCCGAAGCATTTCCGGACCGGCCGCAGTGGAGGCGGCAGCGTCCGTCACCGGTCCGGACTGGGTACGGCGCTGGGCGGCGGAACGCCCCAACGAAACAGCGGTGGTCGACGGCGGCCCGCGGGTATCCGGGCACCTCACCTGGTCCGAACTCGACACGCAGGCCGACCGCGTCGCCGCAGCACTGCTGGAGCTGGGGGTGCGGCCGGGCGACCGGGTGGCTTTCCAGCTCCCCAACCGAAGCGAGTTCGTTGTCCTCACCGTGGCTGTCCTCCGCCTCGGCGCGGTCGCCGCACCCGTGATGCCGATCTTCCGGGAACGGGAGGTGGCGCTGGCACTGAACCGGGCAGGCGCCCGCGTCTTCGTTGCCGTCGAGGAGTTCCGCGGACGCCGGCCTGCGGAGGAACTGGCCGGGCTCCTGCAGCGCACGGACCGAGCCGATGCGGTGCCCGCCCCCAAGGTGGCGGATGTCCTCGTGCTGTCCAGTGCCGCGCCGCGGCGTCCCCTCCCCTCTGTTGCCGGCGGCCCGCGGTTCCACGACTGGGACGCTGTGCTGAGCCGCGTGAACCCTGCGGCTGTCCTCCGTCCCGGTGCTGCGCCAACCGCCGGGGATCCTGCACAGTTGCTTTTCACCTCCGGCACCTCCGGGGAACCCAAGGGTGTGGTGCACCGTCATGGAACGCTTAGCCGCGCTGCGGCCATGGAAGCGGCGCACCTGGGCCTCACCAGTGATGACGCCGTCTTCATCCCGTCGCCCCTGGCCCACCAGACCGGCTTCCTGTACGGAATGTGGCTCTCGTTCGTCCTCGGCTGCCCGCAGATCCTGCAGCCTGTCTGGGATCCGGAACGGGCCGTGAAACTCATGCGCGGGTGGCGCGCCACCTTCGTCCAGGCAGCCACCCCGTTCCTCACCGACCTGGTTGCCGCCGTAGACGCGGGTACCGCCGCTCCGCCCAGCCTGCGAATCTTCGTTGCCACAGGCGCCGCCGTCCCCCGGCACCTCGCCGAGCGCGCCACACGCGTCCTGGGCGCGGGCATCTGCGGTGCGTTTGGAACCACTGAAACCTGCCTGGCCACCCTGGCGTCTCCCGGGGACGAACCGGTAAAAGTGTGGGGCACCGACGGGCGGGCCCTGGAGGGTGTGCGGGCCCGGATAGTCGACGACGGCGGCCTCCTCCTGCCGCCCGGCGTGGAAGGAAATTTCGAACTTCTCAGTCCCACCGTCTTTGACGGGTACCTTGACCGTCCGGACCTGACCAAGGAAGTCTTTACCGAAGACGGCTGGTACCGCACGGGAGACACCGCCGTCCTCGATGATGCCGGGTACCTGCGCATCACCGGACGGGTTCGCGACATCATCAACCGCGGAGGGGAGAAAATCCCGGTGGCCGAGATCGAGCAGCTGCTCTACCGGCATCCTGCCGTACGGGACGTTGCCGTGGCCGCCATGCCCGATGACCGGCTGGGCGAGCGGGCCTGCGCCTTTGTCGTTCCCGTGGCGGGGATGCGCCCGCAGCTGGGTGATCTCACCGGGTTCCTCGACCGGCACCGCGTCGCCAGGCATTACTGGCCCGAACGCCTCGAGCTGGTTGATGCCCTCCCCCGCAATGCGGTGGGCAAGGTGCAGAAGTTCCTGCTGCGGGACAGGGCCCGCAGCTTCCCCGCCGGCGGCGGACCGCCGAAGCCCGGCACACCGGATCGGAGCAGCCTGTGAGCACTGCAGCCATCGCACCCGACGGACGGGGCAGCAGTATCCCGGACCCTGAATACCGAGAGCTGCTCACGTCCGTTACCGCGTGGGTCGAGGGCCCCGGCGAGTCATGGGCAGACCGCATTGAAACCAGCGGCACCGCACCCGATGCCCTGTGGAAGGAACTCCGCGAGGCCGGCTTCCTTTCCCTGGCGGCACCTGTGGAACTGGGCGGCCGGGGGCTGAGCTTTGTCCAGTGGATGGGGCTGATGGAGGTCTTCTCCCGTTCACACGCTTCGGTCCGCATGATCGTGCACGTGGTCAACGGCACCTGGCGGGCCATGAATCCGCATGCCGACGAGGCGCAGCGAAGGAACTTTGTCCTTCCCTCCGTGGCAGGAGAGCTGCTGGTCGCCTTCACGCTCACGGAACCGGGCAACGGCACGGGAGCGGATATCACCTCGAGTGTCCGGCGGGTCGGCGACACCTACTACCTGACCGGCCGCAAGCATCTGATCACGTTCGGTGTGCGCTGCGACTACTGGCTGCTTTTTGCCCGGCTGGAGGGCAGCTCCGGCAGCGGCGGAACGGTGGCGCTGTTGGTGGACCGGCAGGCGCCCGGCGTCGAAGTGGAAGACACCTCGCAGACCATGGGGGTCCGCGGCACCGACCATGCCTCCCTTGCTTTCAGGGATACTCCGGTCCCCGTCGCCAACCGACTCGGAGCGGAGGGAGACGGACTCGCCGTTGCCCTCGGCGGCTTCCTTACCCCCAGCCGGATCTCCGTGGCGATGAGCTGCGTCGGGCTGGCCCAACGTGCCCAGCAGCTCGCAGTTGCCCATGCCCTGGAGCGGACCACTTTCGGGAAGCCGCTCGCCGCACGGCAGGCCATCGCCTTTGCGCTGGCGGAAAACGCCGCTGATATCGAGGCTGCCCGCGCTTTGACCCTGCACGCAGCTTCGGCCTGGCAGGACGGCGCTCCCGACGCCGGTTCGCTGTCCTCCATGGCCAAGCTGACCGCCGTCGATATGCTCACCCGTGTGACCGACAAGGCCCTGCAGGTCCACGGCGGCATCGGCTACTGGAAGTCCGCACCCATCGAGCGGGTGTACCGCGACGCGCGGGCGCAGCGCTTCGAAGAGGGAACGAATGAGATCCAGAAAACCGTGATCGCCCGCGGTATCTTCCGCCGGGACCAGACACCGGCCGACGCCGCGCTGCCCGTTCCCGGTCCGTCTCCCGGTCCGTCTCCCGATCCGTCCGCGGCTCCTGCCGCCCGTCCCTGACGCCGGCATGCTGGACCGGGTCTTCTCCCCCGTTTCCCTTGGGCCGCTGCATCTGGACCACCGGATCATCATGGGCTCAATGCACCTTAACCGGGAGGATGAACCGCTCGCCCTGGCCGCGTTCTATGCGGAACGGGCGGCCGCCGGAGCCGGGCTGATCGTCACGGGCGGAGCGGCAGTGAACCGCGCCGGCGCCGGCGGGCCCAACTACCTGCTGATCAATGAGCCCGAAGCCGCCGCTCGGGTTTCCCCGATGCTCAGCGCGGTGCACGATGCGGGCGGCAGGCTTGCCCTGCAGCTGTTCCACGCGGGACGCTACGCCCGGGAGGGCACATACGGGCTGCGTCCGGCGGCGCCGTCGGAGGTGTATTCAGGCTTTTCACGGACGCTGCCCCGAGCGCTCACGCCGAAGCAGATCGAAGACACGCTTGCGGACTTCGCCGCGGGTGCCGCTGCCGCCCGCGCCCTGGGCTTCGATGCCGTGGAAATCATGGGGTCCGAGGGTTACCTGATCAACCAGTTCGCCTCGCCCCTGACCAACCTGCGACAGGACCGCTGGGGCGGGGATCCGCAAAGGAGACAGGCTTTTCCGCTGGCGGTGCTGCAGGCTGTCCGGGACGCCGTAGGGCCCGGCTACCCGGTCATCTACCGGACGTCGGGCGCCGACTTCGTCGCCGGGTCGAGCTCCCGGGGGGAATCGGCGGCCCTGGCGGTCGCACTGGCGCGGGAGGGGGCCGATGCCGTCAACATCGGCATCGGCTGGCATGAGTCCAGGGTCCCGTCCGTGCAGGGCATGGTTCCGCATGGCCGCTGGATGGCCATTGCAGGGGAGATCCGTGCGGCCCTGGCGGCTGCGGGAGTTCCCGTGCCCGTCATCGCCGGCAACCGGATCAATTCGCTGGAGCATGCGGAGCGGGCACTGGCCGGCGGGCACGCGGACCTGGTTTCCATGGCCCGTCCCTTCCTCGCCGACCCGGAGATCGTGGCCAAGACCAGGCGCGGAGAGTCGAACCTCGTCAACACCTGCATAGCCTGCAACGAGGCCTGCATCGACCGTTCGCTGGGCACCGAGCCTGTCTCCTGCCTGGTCAACCCGCGGGCCGGCCGCGAAACAGAGTTTCCGCTCCCGCTGCAGCCGCCCCGGCGGCCCGTGAGCACCCCCGCACGGGTTGCCGTGGTGGGTGCCGGCCCGGCGGGGATGCAGGCCGCGGCAACCCTCGCGCTGGCCGGACATCCCGTGGACCTCTATGAACAGGACAGCTACATCGGCGGGCAGTTCCGGCTGGCCGGCAAAGTGCCGGGCAAGGCAGACTTCCTGCAGACAATCCGCTACTTCACCCATGAACTGGCGCGGCTGGGCGTCCGCGTCCTGACCGGCGCCGCCCCCGAAGCCGCGCAGTTGGCCGGCTATTCACACCTGGTGCTGGCCACCGGTGTCCGGCCCCGGACCGTCCGTCTGCCGGGCACCGGCCTGCTCCCTGTGCTGGACTACCGGCAGGCCTTCGCGGACCCGGCCCCGCTGGGCCGCCGTGTGGTCATTGTCGGTGCCGGCGGCATTGCCGTGGACCTTGCACGCCTGCTGGCGGATCCCGGCGTCGCGGGCGGTCCCCGGGACGTGACGATACTGCGCCGGGGAGCCCGAATCGGGCAGGGCATCGGCCCGTCCACACGGTGGGCTGTGCTGCAGGACATCCGGGCTGCCGGCGTCCGGACCCTGGCCGGGACCACGCCGCTGGACGTGACTCCCCTCGGGCTCCGGGTCCGGAACCTTGACGGCACGACGGCGCTCCTGCCGGCTGACGCCGTCGTCCTGGCTGCGGGACAGGTGCCGTACAACCCGCTCCGGTTCCAGCGCGACGCCCGCGGCATGCCCGGTACGGTGATCGGCGGCGCGCTGGACGCCTCGGGCCTCAACGCGGTCCGTGCCTTCGAACAGGGGCTGGCGGCCGGCACCGCCGTGGCGCGCCATCTCGCCCGGCAGAAACCGGAGGACGGGCCCCGGCTTAAAAGCAGCAGGGCCCCGCTGCCATAAGCAACGGGGCCCTGCTAAGAACCGATGAGGTTCAGGCTAAACCATCAAATTACTTGATGATCTTGGTGACGCGGCCTGATCCAACGGTGCGGCCGCCTTCGCGGATAGCGAAGCCGAGGCCCTCTTCCATAGCGATCGGCTGGATGAGCTCAACGGTCATCTCAGTGTTATCGCCGGGCATAACCATTTCAGTGCCCTCGGGGAGGGTGATGACGCCGGTTACGTCCGTGGTACGGAAGTAGAACTGCGGGCGGTAGTTCGAGTAGAACGGGTTGTGGCGTCCGCCTTCATCCTTGGACAGGATGTAGACGTTGGCTTCGAAGTCGGTGTGCGGGGTAATGGAACCCGGCTTCACGACAACCTGGCCACGCTCTACGTCTTCGCGCTTGATACCGCGGAGCAGCAGGCCACAGTTCTCGCCGGCCCATGCTTCGTCAAGCTGCTTGTGGAACATCTCGATACCGGTAACCGTGGTCTTCTGGACCGGACGGATGCCGACGATCTCGACCTCGGAGTTGATGGCGAGGGTACCGCGCTCGGCGCGGCCCGTGACAACGGTTCCACGACCGGTGATCGTGAAGACGTCCTCGATCGGCATCAGGAACGGCTTGTCCTTGTCGCGAACGGGGTCCGGCACGTTGTTGTCAACGGCTTCCATGAGCTCTTCGACGGCTGCAACCCACTTGGGGTCGCCTTCGAGAGCCTTCAGGCCGGAAACGCGGACGACGGGAGCGTTGTCGCCGTCGAAGTCCTGGGAGCTCAGCAGTTCGCGAACTTCCATTTCCACGAGGTCGAGCAGTTCTTCGTCGTCAACCATGTCGGACTTGTTCAGTGCGACCAGCAGGTAGGGAACACCAACCTGGCGGGCGAGCAGGACGTGCTCGCGGGTCTGTGCCATCGGACCGTCGGTAGCGGCAACCACGAGGATTGCGCCGTCCATCTGAGCTGCACCAGTGATCATGTTCTTGATGTAGTCAGCGTGGCCGGGGGCGTCTACGTGTGCGTAGTGGCGCTTCTCGGTCTGGTACTCGATGTGCGAGATGTTGATGGTGATGCCGCGCTGGCGCTCTTCAGGTGCAGAGTCGATAGCAGCGAAATCGCGCTTTTCATTCAGATCAGGGTACTTGTCAGCAAGCACCTTCGAAATGGCAGCGGTCAACGTCGTCTTTCCATGGTCAACGTGACCAATGGTGCCGATGTTGACGTGCGGCTTAGTCCGCTCGAACTTTGCCTTCGCCACGGGTTCCTCCTAGAGAGTTAGAAGACTCAATCTCCAGCCGCGCTTTTCGCAACTGAAACTGATGTAAGTCTACTTGGGGCTGTTTATTTGATGAAATTGCCGATTTCCGCAGCAGCCTCGCAAGGCCGCTCAGTCTGGCTATGCGCCCGGTCCGGGCCGAAGCCCGGACCGGCCGCACACGGTGGGTGGCCCGGCGTGAACCGGTCCACCCTCCAAGTTTTACTCGCCGCGCGTCTTCTGGATGATCTCGTCGGCAACTGCCTTCGGGACCTCGGCGTAGCTGTTGAAGGACATGGAGTACACGGCGCGGCCCTGGGTCTTCGACCGCAGGTCGCCGATGTAGCCGAACATGCCGGACAGCGGGACGTGCGCCCGGATGACCTTTACGCCGGCTGCGTCTTCCATGGACTGCATCTGGCCGCGACGGGAGTTGATGTCACCGATAACTTCACCCATGTATTCCTCAGGGGTGCGGACTTCAACATCCATCAGCGGTTCAAGCAGGACAGGGCTTGCCATACGTGCGGCTTCCTTGAAAGCCTGCCGTCCGGCAATCTTGAACGCCATTTCCGAGGAGTCGACGTCGTGGTACGCGCCGTCAAGCAGCGTAGCCTTGATGCCGACAACCGGGTAACCGGCGAGCACACCGTCAGTAAGCGCGCTCTGGATACCCTGGTCAACGCTGGGGATGTATTCGCGCGGAACGCGACCACCGGTGACCTTGTTCTCGAATTCGTAGAACGTGCCGTCGGACGTATCCAGCGGCTCGATGGCGATCTGGATCTTAGCGAACTGACCCGAACCACCGGTCTGCTTCTTGTGCGTGTAGTCGTGCTTGGCGACTGCACGGCGGATCGTTTCGCGGTAGGCAACCTGGGGCTTGCCCACGTTTGCCTCGACGCGGAACTCGCGGCGCATGCGGTCCACCAGGATGTCCAGGTGGAGCTCGCCCATGCCGGCGATGATGGTCTGGCCGGTGTCTTCGTCGAGGGAGACCTGGAAGGTCGGGTCCTCTTCGGAGAGCTTCTGGATGGCCGTGGAGAGCTTCTCCTGGTCACCCTTGGTCTTCGGCTCGATGGCCACGGAAATCACGGGCTCCGGGAAGCTCATGGATTCCAGCACGATCGGTTCCTGAAGGTCGCACAGGGTATCGCCCGTGGTGGTGTCCTTCAGGCCGATGGCGGCGTAAATGTGGCCCGTCGTGATTTCCTCGACCGGGTTTTCCTTGTTGGCGTGCATCTGGAAGAGCTTTCCGATGCGCTCCTTCTTCTGCTTGGTCGCGTTCATGACCTGGGCGCCGGAAGCAGCGTGACCGGAGTACACGCGGATGTAGGTCAGACGGCCGAAGAACGGGTGCGTCACAACCTTGAATGCCAGAGCCGAGAACGGAGCGTTGGCATCAGCGGCGCGTTCGAGGATGACCTCTTCGTCGCGGATGTCGTGGCCCTTGATGTTCGGGACGTCAAGCGGGCTGGGCAGGTAGTCGACGACGGCGTCCAGCATCGGCTGCACACCGCGGTTCTTGAAGGCAGAGCCGCACAGAACCGGGTAGACCTCGGAGTTGATGGTCAGCTTACGAATGCCGGCCTTCAGCTCGGCAATGCTGATCTCTTCGCCTTCGAGGTACTTGTTCATCAGTTCGTCGCTGGCTTCAGCAACGGTCTCAACGAGCTGTGCGCGGTACTCTTCGGCCTTTTCCTGCAGTTCTGCGGGAATCGGTTCGATTTCGTACTTGGCGCCCATGGTCACGTCACCCTTGGCGTCGCCGCGCCAGGTGAGTGCACGCATTTCGAGGAGGTCAACGACGCCTTCGAATTCGCTTTCGGAGCCGATCGGCAGCTGGAGGACCAGCGGCTTGGCGCCGAGGCGGTTGATGATCGTGTCTACGGTGAAGTAGAAGTCAGCGCCCAGCTTGTCCATCTTGTTGACGAAGCAGATACGCGGAACGTCGTACTTGTCGGCCTGGCGCCAGACAGTCTCGGACTGCGGCTCAACGCCTTCCTTGCCGTCGAAGACAGCAACGGCGCCGTCGAGGACGCGCAGGGACCGCTCAACCTCGACAGTGAAGTCAACGTGACCCGGGGTGTCGATGATGTTGATCTGGTTGTTGTCCCAGTAGCACGTGGTAGCTGCGGAGGTGATGGTGATACCCCGCTCCTGCTCCTGTGCCATCCAGTCCATCGTGGACGCACCGTCGTGGGTCTCGCCGATCTTGTGGTTGACACCCGTGTAGAACAGGATGCGCTCAGTGGTAGTAGTCTTGCCGGCATCAATGTGGGCCATGATGCCGATGTTGCGGACCTTATTCAGGTCGGTAAGCACGTCAAGTGCCACGGTTTCTCCCTTTTTTGGTTGCTTCCGTCAACGGCGCTTATCCGGCTGAAGCCCTGCGGCCCGCAAATGCGGGCCACAGGGCCGTCAGCGGCTGCCGTCAGCTTGGCGTATTACCAGCGGTAGTGGGCGAAGGCCTTGTTGGACTCGGCCATCTTGTGGGTGTCCTCGCGGCGCTTCACAGCTGCACCAAGACCGTTGGAAGCGTCCAGGATTTCGTTGCGCAGACGCTCAGTCATCGTCTTTTCGCGGCGGGCCTTGGAGTAGCCGACCAGCCAGCGCAGGGCCAGTGCAGTTGCACGACCCGGCTTGACCTCGACCGGAACCTGGTAAGTAGCGCCGCCAACGCGGCGGGACTTGACCTCAAGGCTCGGCTTGATGTTGTCCATGGCCTTCTTCAGGGCTGCAACCGGATCCTGTCCGGTCTTCTCCTGAGCGCCTGCAAGTGCACCGTAAACGATGCGCTCTGCGGTGGACTTCTTGCCGTCTACCAGAACCTTGTTGATCAGCTGAGTGACCAGCGGGGAGCCGTAGACGGGATCCAGTACGAGCGGCCGCTTGGGGGCCGGACCCTTGCGGGGCATATTACTTCTTCTCCATCTTCGCGCCGTAGCGGCTGCGAGCCTGCTTGCGGTTCTTGACACCCTGGGTATCGAGGGCACCGCGGACAATCTTGTAGCGGACACCGGGAAGGTCCTTCACACGACCGCCGCGCACCAGCACGATGGAGTGTTCCTGAAGGTTGTGACCCACACCGGGGATGTAAGCGGTTACTTCGATGCCGCCGTTGAGGCGGACACGTGCAACCTTACGCAGAGCCGAGTTCGGCTTCTTCGGGGTGGTGGTGTAAACGCGGGTGCAGACACCACGGCGCATCGGGCTGCCCTTGAGGGCAGGAGCCTTGGTCTTGGAGACCTTGGGTGAGCGGCCCTTGCGGACCAGCTGCTGAATCGTAGGCACTTTCGTGTTCTCCGTTTTTTCTCGAGATAATTCTCTGGTTGCCCCGCCCCGCTGCCGGCTGAAACCAACTAAAGGGGCGGCGCGCTTCAAGTCGTTGCCGCAATGCCCCGAGAAGTTCCGATGTTCTCGCCGAAAGCGACCGTAGGCGTGCAAAAGTGTGGCATTCGTTGCGCAAGGACCCCGCAACCCGGAAACAGGCCCGCCCATTCCTTACGGAATGCATTCCTCCGAGTATCTCACCACGGAGGGCACGCGAGCGGCCTTCATCCACTGCCACACAAACAATTGGTTTTCAGTCTAGCAGACTTAACGAGCCCCGGCGGAAAGTGCGAGCAGCGTCACTAGCTGCGGGCACTCAGGGCCGCGGTAATCGTGGCCGAAGCCTGCTGCAGGTACGGCAGCACGCGTGCGGCTGCCTCTTCCAGAGTAAGCCCCATGGTCGCCTGCATGGACGTGTTCAGGGCGGCGACCACGTTACCCCGCGGGTCCAGGACGGGAACGGCCACGGAACGCAGCCCGAGTTCCAGCTCCTGGTCCACGATGGCCCAGCCCTGTTCCCGTGCCCGGGCCACGAGGGTGCGCAGGCGGGCCGGGTCCGTGACGGTGCGCTCCGTCAGGGGACTCAGGCTGGCTTTGGACAGGTAATCGTCGAACCGGTCCTCCGGCAGCCCCGCCAGCAGGACCCTGCCCATGGAGGTGGCATAGGCCGGGAACCGGGTCCCCACGCTGATGCCTACGGTCATCAGCCGCCGGGTATGGATCCGGGCAATGTAGACGATCTCGTCGCCGTCCAGCACCGAGGCCGACGTCGACTCCGAGATTTCCCTGGACAGGTCCTCCAGTACCGGCTGCGCAAGCTGGGGAAGGGACTGGCCGGAGAGGTAGGAGTAACCCAGCTGCAGGACCAGGGCGGTCAGTTCGAAAGTCCGCCCGTCGGTGCGCACGTAGCCCAGTTCCACGAGGGTAAGCAGGAAGCGGCGGGCGGTGGCCCGGGTCAGTCCGGTCCGGCGGGAAACCTCGCTCAGGGTCATCTGCACGTGGTCGGCGTCGAAGGCCCGGATTACCGTGAGGCCGCGGGCCAGCGACTGTACGAACTGGTCACTGGCCGATGCCGTCTCGCTCACGTGTCCCCTATGTTGTCGGTTACTGCTGGCTGTCGGCCGCGGCGCGGATCAGCGGGATGTCCATCTTTGCCGCCAGTTCCTCGAACGTGGTTCCGAAGGTGTCACGGACGTGGACGCCGTCCTCCTTCAGCAGGAAGACCGCTTCATTAGTGTAGACGCGGGTGACGCATCCGACGCCGGTCAGCGGGTAGCTGCATTCCTTCACCAGCTTACTGAGCCCGTCCTTGGTGAACAGCGACATCATGACGTAGACGTCCTTGGCGCCGGTGGCCAGGTCCATGGCGCCGCCCACTGCGGGAATGGCGTCGGGAGCGCCGGTATGCCAGTTGGCCAGGTCCCCGGAGGCGGAGACCTGGAAGGCACCCAGGACACAGACGTCCAGGTGCCCGCCGCGCATGATCGCGAAGGAATCGGCATGGTGGAAGTAGGCGGCGCCCGGCAGCTCGGTCACCGGAATCTTCCCGGCATTGATCAGGTCCGGATCCACCTCGTCCCCGGTGGCCTCGGGCCCCATGCCCAGCATCCCGTTTTCGGTATGCAGGGTGATGTGCTGTTCCGGCTGCAGGTAGTTGGAGACCAGGGTGGGCTGGCCGATGCCCAGGTTCACGAAGGACCCCGGGGCAATATCGGCCGCCACCAGCGCAGCGAGGTCGTTCTTGCCCAGTTTTTCGGTCGGGTTGCTCATGCTGCAGCCGGCGCTTTCTCCCGGTCCACGCGGACCAGGCTGTTGACGTAGATTCCCGGGGTGACCACCACTTCGGGGTCCATTTCTCCTATGTCCACGATCTCGCGGACCTGCACGATTGCGGTCTTCGCGGCGGCGGCCATGATCGGTCCGAAGTTCCGGGCGGTCTTCCGGTAGACCAGGTTCCCTGCCTTATCGGCGCGCAGTGCCTTCACCAGTGCGAAGTCGGCGTGCAGCGGGGTTTCGAAGACGTAGCCGCGGCCGTCGATCATCCGGGTTTCCTTGCCTTCGGCCAGCGGGGTGCCGTAGGCGGTGGGAGTAAAGAACCCTCCGATGCCGGCGCCGGCGGCGCGGATGCGTTCGGCGAGGTTGCCCTGGGGTACCAGTTCCAGTTCAATCTCCCCGGCGCGGTACTTCGCGTCGAAGATCTGCGAGTCGGACTGGCGGGGGAAGGAGCAGATGATTTTCTTCACCCGGCCGGCGCCGATCAGGGCGGCCAGGCCCTGTTCTCCGTTGCCGGCGTTGTTGTTGACCACGGTCAGGTCCCTGGCACCCTGGCGCAGCAGCGCCTCGATGAGCTCCACGGGCTGTCCGGCCTGGCCGAACCCGCCGATCATGACGGTGGCGCCGTCGTGGATGGGCGCAACGGCCTCATCAACGTCCTGCACAATGTTGAGCACGGTTTTTCCTTACGTCTTCGGTAACTGGATTCTCAGTTGGCGTTTTCGAGCACGACGGCGAGGCCCTGGCCCACGCCGATGCAGATCGCGGCCACGCCCCAGCGCTCTCCAGATTCCTGCAGCCGGCGGGCCAGCGTGCCGAGGATGCGGGTGCCGGACGCGCCGAGCGGGTGTCCGATGGCGACGGCGCCGCCCCAGGCGTTGACGATGGCCGGGTCCACATCCCAGGCGTCCAGGCAGGCCAGGGACTGGGCTGCGAAGGCCTCGTTGAGTTCAACGGCACCGACGTCGCTCCAGCTGATGCCGGCACGCTTCAGCGCCGTGTTGGCCGCTTCCACCGGGGCGTAACCGAAGTACTGCGGCTCGTTGGCTGCAGCGCCGCGGCCGGCGATCCGGGCCAGCGGGTCCAGGCCGAGGATGCCGGCAGCGTTTTCGCTGCCCAGCCAGGCCGCGGAGGCGCCGTCGTTCAAGGGGGAAGCGTTGCCGGCGGTGACGGTGCCGCCGGAGACGTCCTCGGACGCAGGCCGGAAAACGGTGCGCAGCGTGGCGAGCTTCTCGACCGTGGAGCCGGCGCGGATGCTTTCATCCCGGTCCAGGTCCACGCCGTCGACGGCGACGGTCAGGTTCGCGTATCTGCCCTCGTCCCACGCCTTGGCGGCGAGGGCGTGGGAGGCTGCGGCGAACTCATCCTGGCGTTCCCGGGTGATGCCGTACTTCTCGCGCAGCTGCTCGGTGGCCTCCCCCAGGGAGACAGTCCATTCCTTCGGCATGGCCGGGTTGACCAGCCGCCAGCCCAGCGTGGTCGAGGCCAGGTTCTGGTCTCCGGCCGGATAGGGCTTCTCGTTCTTGGGCAGCACCCAGGGGGCACGGCTCATGGACTCGACACCGCCAATGAGCATCAGGTCCGCTTCACCGGTGTTGATCTGCCGTGAGGCGATCAGTGCCGCGTCGAGGGACGAGCCGCAGAGGCGGTTGACCGTGGTGCCCGGGATCGAGGTGGGCAGGCCTGCCAGCAGCGTGGCCATCCGGGCGACATTGCGGTTTTCCTCGCCGGCACCGTTGGCGTTGCCGAAGACCACTTCGTCGATCCGCTCGGGGTCAAGGCCGGGCGCCCGGGACACGGAGGCCTTCAGGACCTGGGCGGCCAGGTCGTCCGGGCGGACGCCGGCGAGGGCGCCGCCGAATTTGCCGAAGGGGGTGCGGACTGCGTCGTAGATATAGGCCTGGTTCACCGGTGCTCCTTGAACTGGAAAGCGAAAACTGGAAGTGCTGGAAGGGACGAAGGCCCTGCTCAGGCCGCGGCGTCAATCTCGCGGAAGACGCCCTGGGCCACCTTGAAGGCGGAATTGGCGGAGGGCACGCCGCAGTAGATGGCGGACTGCAGCACGATTTCCTTGATCTCGTCGCGGTCCAGGCCGTTGCGCAGCGCTGCCCGGACATGCATGGCGAACTCCTCCAGGTGGCCGTGGGCTATCAGTGCCGTCAGGGTGATGGCGCTGCGCATGGTGCGCGGCAGGCCCGGACGGGTCCAGATGGTGCCCCAGGCGTACTGGGTGATCAGGTCCTGGAAGTCGGTGGTGAACTCGTCCTTGCCTGCGTTGGCGCGGTCCACGTGCTCGGCACCGAGGACTTCGCGGCGCACCGCCATGCCCTCGTTGTACACGTCCTGCCGGCTCTTGTCGGCGTCTGCGATCACAGCGTTATTTCCCTTCAAGGTACTGGGCGCCGAAGAAGTCCTTCAGCAGTTCTGCGGTTACGGCCGGCTGCTCCACCGGAACCAGGTGCGCGGCGTCGTCGACGACGGCGGCGGTTCCGTTGGCCACCCGGTCGGCAATGAGCTGCGCGAACGACGGCGGGGTGACGACGTCGTCGGCACCGGCTACGGCAAGCACGGGGACAGTGATGTCCGGCAGCCGTCCCCGGACATCGAAGGTCGCCAGTGCGCGGCAGCAGAGGGCGTAGGAGAAGCGGTCCGCGTCCTGCAGCGAGTGGAGCAGGGCGGCAGCGGCGGCGGGTTCCCGGTCCATAAAGCCCGGGGCGAACCAGCGCTGGCCCGAGCCGACCACCTGGGTGGGTGTGCCCTGGACACGCACCGTTTCCGCGCGTTCCTCCCAGGCTCCGGTTTCGCCGATCTTGGCACCGGAGCAGAGGACGGCCACGCCGTCGAACAGCGACCCGTGGTCCAGTCCAAGCTGGAGCCCTACCGCGCCGCCCAGCGACACCCCGGCGTAGAAGACCGGCACATCTGCGGGAATGTCTCCGGCGCTGCGGGCTGCGGTGACCATCGACGCGACGGCGGAGGCCAGGTCCGCAATGCTGAAGGACTCCCCTGCAGCGGGGCTGGCACCGTGGCCTGGCAGGTCCCAGGCGATGACGGTGAAGGTGTCCAGGGCGGCAGCGGCCCGGCTCCACAACGGCATGGACGCAGTGCCCAGCGACGGGCCGGCGATCAGGACGGGGGCCGCGGGGCCGGCGTTGGACAGGCGCGAGGCCTTGATGGCGGGGATGCTCATACAGGGGACTTTCCGGGGTAGGCCGCGGTGATCCGCTCAATGAGGGCGGTGGCCTCCCCTAGGTATTCGGCGGGGTCGAGGATGCTTTTGAGTTCCGTATCGGAAAGGACCTCAGTGGGGACGGCTGCGCGCAGCAGCTCTTCGAAGGGCTCGCCGGAGGACAGCGAGCGGGCCACTGTATCGGCGATGATTTCCTTACCGCGTCCGGGCACGCCGTCGTCGAGCAGCGGGGCGGCCACGGCCATGATTTTCTCGCTGACCACAAGCGGCCCGGCGGATTCCAGGTTGCGGGCCAGCGCGTCCGTGGAGACCTGAAGGCCCTCGGCCAGTTCGGCCAGCTTGGCGGCTGCTCCCCCGGCGAGGCGCAGCAGGGAGCGCAGGGCCTGCCATTCCACGTGCCAGGAGCCGCTGGGCCGCTCATCGTCCGCGGCCGCGGCAGCGGCGTTCAGCTGCAGGCCGTAGCCGGGTGCCGCCAGGGCCGCACTGCGGATCAGGACGGACAGGACGGGGTTCTGCTTCTGCGGCATGGCGGAGGATCCCCCGCGTCCGGCGGCCCGGGGTTCGCAGACCTCGCCGATTTCCGGCCGGCTGAGCAGCAGTACGTCGTTGGCAACCTTTCCGGCCGCGGCGGTGAAGTCCTGCAGTGCAGCGCCGAGGGCGGTCACCGGCAGCCGGTTGGTCTGCCACGGCGCCAGGGGCTCGGCCAGGCCGAGGCCGCGGGCCAGGCGGGCAGTGAGGTCGAAGGCGGTGGTGCGCTCCGTCCCGGGGGCAGCGGAGCCGGCGGCCAGGGAAACTGCGGCAAGGGTTCCGGAGGCGCCGCCCCACTGCAGCTGGAGGTTGCCGGCGGCGGTACGCAGCCCCTGCGCCGCGCTGCCCACCCCGTGCAGCCACTGGGCGGCGCGCAGGCCGAACGTGGACGGCAGCGAGTGCTGGGTCAGGGTCCGTGCCACGCACAGGGTCGCCGCGTGGCGCCGGGCGGTGGCTCCCAGGGCAGCGGCGGCCCGGTCGGCATCCGTGATGATGGTTTCCAGGGCGCGGCGGGCCAGCAGCATCAGGGCGGTGTCCATAATGTCCTGGCTGGTGGCGCCGCGGTGGATGGCGGCCGCGGCCTTCGGCGAAGATTCCCGTGCCTGGGTCCGGAGGTCGGCCAGCAGCGGAATCACGGGATTGCCGCCGCCCTGCGCCCGCTCGGCCAGGGACGCGGCGTCGTACCGGGAGGCATCGCTGACGGCGGCCACCGCGGCCGGAGCTTCCGGATCGGCCAGGCCGGCGGAGGCCAGCACACGCACCCATTCGAGCTCCACGTCCAGGAGGGCCTGGAGCAGCTGTCGGTCCCCGGTCAGTTCCGCGACCCGGGTGCCCGCCCAGGCCGGGGAGAGCAGTCCGTAGTCCGCACTGTCCGCTGCACCCACGGTTACGCCCCGGGGTAGGTGAGGAAGACGGTTTCGTCTTCGCCCTGCAGGCAGATGTTCCAGCGGAGTCCGCCGTCCGCTTCGCGGGTGGCGATCAGGGTGCGCCGGCGTTCCTCGGGCAGCGAGGACAGCAGGGCGTCGCGGGCCAGGGCCTCTTCGTCGTCCGGCAGGTACATCCGGGTGTGCAGCTTGTTGAGCAGGCCGCGGGCAAAGATGACGACGGAAATGAAGGGGGCCGATCCCTCTTCCGTGGGGCCCGGGTTGACCGTGGTGAAGGTGTAATTGCCGGCATTGTCGACGGCGGTGCGGCCCCAGCCGGTGAACGTGTAGCCGTCACGGACCAGGGATCCGGTCCGCTGGGGGATATTGCCGTCGGCGTCGGCCTGCCAGATTTCCAGCAGGGCATCCGGAATGGTTTCTCCGGCGCCGTCGGTCACGGTGCCCTGGAGACGGACGCTGCCGGGCATCCCCGGAGGCAGCAGCTGGTTGTCTTTCTCGAAGGGGAGGGCGTAGCCGTAGAACGGGCCGATGGTCTGGCCGGGCGTGGCGGTTAGCTTCTGCTCGTTCATTACTCTGCGTCCTCGTCTTCCATCCAGGTGCGGTTGCTGCCGGTGAGCACGATGTCCCAGTTGTAGCCGGTGGCCCACTCATGCGAGGTGATGTTGTGGTCGTACGTGGCCACGAGGCGGTCGCGGGCCTTGGCGTCCGTAATCGACTGGTAGATCGGATCCAGCGCGAAAAGCGGATCACCGGGGAAGTACATCTGGGTGATCATGCGCTGGGTGAAGTCGGTGCCGAAGAGCGAGAAGTGGATGTGCGCCGGGCGCCAGGCGTTGTAGTGGTTCTTCCACGGGTACGGACCGGGCTTGATGGTGGTGAACTCGTAGGAACCGTCGTCGGTGGTGATGCAGCGGCCGACGCCGGTGAAGTTCGGGTCCAGCGGGGCCGGGTGCTGGTCGCGCTTGTGGATGTAGCGGCCGGCGGAGTTGGCCTGCCAGATTTCCACCAGCTGGTTGCGGACCGGGTGCCCGTCGCCGTCGAGGATGCGTCCGCGGACGATGATCCGCTCCCCCATCGGTTCGCCGTTGTGCTGGATGGTCAGGTCGCTCTCGAGCGCGTGGACGTCCTGGTGCCCGAATGCCGGGGACCACAGCTCGATGGTTTCGGGGTCCACGTGGTGCGGATCCTTGGTGGGGTGTCGCAGGAGGGAGCTGCGGTAGGGCGAGAAATCGATGCGGGGCTGGGTCTCCTCAGCGGCGCCGTCGTCCACCCCCTTGGAGTACTCGGCGTGGACCGCGGCGATTTCAGCGGAGATCTGGTCCTGCGAGGCCTCGGCCGCGTCCAGCTTCTCGATGACATGGCTGTTCGAGAAAAGGTTCTCTTCCATTTCCATGGGTTTTCCTTTCAATGAAGCGCACCCTCGCGCTCCGGCTTTCCAAGCATCCACGTGGTCGAGACCACGTTACACCGCCTGTTCGATGGATGTACAGATGTTCGTTATGCGAACGCTAGTCGTGCGGCCAGCCCGTGTAGGCCTCGGCCAGGTAGGCGCTGCCGTGCCGGGAGGAGACGACGCCGCTGAGCTCTCCCAGCGCACGCTTGCGCTCGAAGGGGCTGGCGTCCACCCGGGTGTGCAGCATCGACGTCATCCAATAGGAGAAGTTCTGCGCACGCCAGACCCGCTGCAGTGCCTTGTCGCTGTAGCCGTCCATCAGGTCCGTGGACTTGGTGGCGTAGAACGAGTCAATGGCCTCGAACAGTACTTTCACGTCCGCCAGGGCGAGGTTGAGGCCCTTGGCGCCGGTGGGCGGAACCGTGTGCCCGGCGTCGCCCGCCAGGAACAGGTTGCCGTAGCGCAGGGGTTCGCACACATAGCTGCGGAACTTCAGGACGGTCTTTTCGAAGATGGGGCCCCGGGTCAGCTCGAAGCCGTCCGGGCCGTCCACCCGTGCCTGGAGTTCGTTCCAGATGCGGTCCTCGCTCCACGCCTCCGCATCCTCGTTCGGATCACACTGGAAGTACATCCGCTGGACGGAGTCATTGCGCTGGCTGATCAGGGCAAAGCCGCGGTCGGAGTTGGCGTAGATCAGTTCCGGGGCGCTGGGAGCAGCCTTGGTGAGGATGCCGAACCAGGCGAAGGGGTATTCGATGAAGTTATCCGTGCGCGCTTCCTGGGGGATGGAGCGCTTGCAGATGCCCCCGGAACCGTCGGAGCCCACCAGGATTTCACAGTGGACTTCAAAGTCCCGGCCGTCGCTGTCGGTGAACAGGATCTTAGGGGTGCTCGTCGTCAGGTCCGTGACGGATGTTCCGCTGACTCCGTATCGGACATCGCCGTGGTCCCGTTCCCGGGCGGCGGCCAGGTCCGTGAAGACCTCATTCTGCGGGTACAGCCACACGGACTCCCCCACCAGGTCTTCAAAATCGATCCGGTGGCTCTCGCCGCCGAAGCGCAGGTCGATTCCCTCGTGGCGGTACCCCTCCGTAAGCACCCGGTTGCTTACCCCGGAATCGGTCAGCATGCGGACACTTCCGTGCTCCAGGATGCCGGCCCGGTGGGTGGTGCGGATGGTCTCGCGGTCCCGCTTCTCCACAACGATGTTGTCGATGCCGGACTTCGACAGCAGGTGCGAAAGCATCAGTCCGGCGGGGCCGCCGCCCACAATGCCGACCTGCGTCTTGAGGATAGTGCGCTCTGCGCCCATCTATTACTCCCTTGAAAACTTTGTAGCGGACACTACCTCCCAGTGTGACTGCCGGCACACGGGGAGCAGCAAAGTGATTCTCATTGAATGGGAATTCGGCCGGCATCCGGCGTCGTGGATAGTCCGGGCGGCGGTTCACGGGTCCGGTTCATGGTCCGGTTCACGGGTTGGTCACGGCCCGGCGGGTAATGGTTCCGGCTCCGCGGGGAGCTCCGAAGCCAGCAGCGCACCCCGCCGGGGCACTCCTATGCGCAGCAGGAACACGCACTGGCCCAGTGCCACTGCCACTGCCAGCCAGAGGGTCGGCACAGCACCGATCCAGCCCAGCAGCACCGCTCCGAGGACACCGCCCAGCACAACGGAGCCCTGGGTGAGGGTTCGGCGGGTGGACGAAACGCGGGCCAGCAGCTCATCCGGGATCAGTGCAGTGGTCAGGGCCGAGCTGTTCACCATCATCAGGCCAAGAGCCAGGCCGAAAAGGGTGAACGACACCCCGATGCTCAGCACTGCGAGATGCGGCCAGAGTGCGGTGAGCGGGACGAGCGCGAAGTTCAGCGGCATCATCAGCGCTGCCAGCAGCATTGCCCGGAGCGGGCCGATGGCCTTTCCGATACGCGGGGCCAGCACCGCGCCGACGATGCCGCCAACGGCGCTGACGGACCAGATGGCACCGAAGAGCACCGGGTCCATTGCCAGATCGTGAAGGATGAACCAGGACTCGGCAGCCTGGTAGAGACCGGCAGCAAAGTTGTTGGTGGTGGTAGTCATGATCAGTGCCAGCAGAACGCGGTGGCCGGCGATGAACCTGACCCCCGTCGCGACGGCTTCCCGGATGCCCGGCCGGTCCGTCTTCGGCGGGGCCGGGTGGTCCGGGGGCAGCCGGGCCAGTCCCGCGGCGGCGACCAGCTGTGTGGCTGCGCTTACGGCAAGCACTGCCGGCGCCGGGAGAAGCCGCACCAGGATCCCTCCGGCCGCCGGACCGGCCAGGGACACCACCTGCTCGGAGGCCATCAGCGAAGACGCAGCATCGGCAATCCGGTGCCGTCCCACCAGCCGCGGCAATACCGAGGTATGGGCGGCCATAAAGAACACGTCGGCAATCCCGACCACCAGGATGACGAGCAGCAGCTGCCATGCCTCCAGCCAGCCCAGGAAGAACGAGGCAACGGCCCAGGCATAGGCTCCCGCACGGACCCAGGTCATGGCGAGCATGGTCCGCCGCTGCCCCCACCGGTCAACAGCCACCCCCGCCACCAGCCCGAAAAGCAGCGGCCCGGCACTGCTCAGGGGTGCGGCCAGCCCGGCCTCGAACGGCGTAGCGCCGAGCACGGAGATCATTCCCACCGACACGGCAAACACGGCGACATCACGACCGGCGTGCACCGCAGTGGTGGCCAGCCACAGGCCACGGAAAGCAGGCAGCGACCAGACGCCCGCCCCTGATTTTGCCACTCTGTCCCCCGTTGTGCCGCGCCGTTAGGTGCCGGCACGGAATTGCCGGAGAAGGTCCCGGCAGGATGTGCTGCCGGCCCGGCACTACTATTACCCGGGAGTCCGCCGCCGGCCGGCAGCGCCACGCGGCACGGCCGGATCCGGCCACGGCTTGCCGGTGGGTCAGCGCTGGTAGTGCGGCCCGGCGGCGTCCGCCCGGACGCCCAGGCCGCGGGAGATTCCGCGGGCAGCAGTCATCAGCGCCGGGATGGTCGAAGAGATGTGTTCGCTGCCGGTGGGCACCACCACTCCGATGGCAGCCACGGCCGTGCCGCCCGGGCCGAAGACGGGCACGGCTATTCCGGTGGTGTCCGGAACGACGGCGCCGGGCAGGCTTGCGCTGCCCTCAAGGCGCATCTTTGCCCAGGACGAACGCAGCCGCTTTTCTTCGGAGGCAGCCGGGTTCTGCTGCGCCAGGTACTCCTCCTGTACGTGCCGCGGCGAGTGGGCCATCATCACCATCCCCGATGAGGACACGTGGACAGGGAGCCGCCCGGCGACCTTCGCGTGGTTCAGCACCGATCCGTGGCTGGAAAGGCGTTCGATGAACAGAACCTCATCCGAGCGCAGCACGGACAGCTGGGTGTGCTGCCGGACCACAGCCTGGATGTCTTCCATAAACGGCATGGCAATCTGCTTGAGGCCGAGCGCGGCGGAGCTGCGGTTGGCCAGTTCCCACAGGCGAAGGCCCAGGCGGACGCCGCCGTCGGCTTCCCGCTGCAGGAAGCCGTGCCCCATCAGCTCGTTCACGATCCGGTGCGCGGTGGACAGCGGCAGCCCGGCACGGCGGGCCAGCATGGCGATGGGCATGGCCTGGTGGGTTTCGTCGAAGGCACTGATCACCCGCACGATCCGGCTGGTCATTGACTCGCCGCTCGGGGAATTGGCCATGTCTAAGTTTCGCACAGCAGTTATCTGCCACAGCAGCTATCCGGCACGCCCGTTAAACGCGGCAGGTCCCGCACCCTGGGGTGCGGGACCTGCCGTTGACGCTGCGCGCTACACGCGGCGCCTGTTGCCTTGGTTAGCGGAAGTCGCTGCCCATGTCGTAGTCATCCAGCGGGATGGCGTGGAACTCAGGGCTCAGGCCGCCGTCAACGCCGGCGTAGTCGAAGTCGCTGAAGGCGCTCGGGCCGGTGAAGAGATTGGCCTTTGCTTCTTCGGTCGGCTCGACAGTGACCTCGGTGTAACGGGGCAGGCCCGTTCCGGCCGGGATCAACTTACCGATGATGACGTTCTCCTTGAGGCCGAGCAGCGGATCGCTCTTGCCTTCCATGGCAGCCTGCGTCAGGACGCGGGTTGTCTCCTGGAAGGAAGCTGCGGACAGCCAGGACTCGGTGGCCAGGGAGGCCTTGGTGATACCCATGAGTTCCGGACGGCCCGAAGCAGGCTTCTTGCCTTCCGAAACGACGCGGCGGTTCTCGCTTTCGAAGCGGCGGCGTTCAGTCAGCTCACCCGGGAGCAGATCGGAATCGCCGGACTCGATCACGGTGACGCGGCGCAGCATCTGGCGGACAATAACCTCGACGTGCTTGTCGTGGATGCCCACACCCTGGCTGCGGTATACGCGCTGGACTTCGTCCACCAGGAATTCCTGTGCCTTGCGCGGGCCGAGGATACGGAGGATCTGCTTGGGATCCACCGCACCGAAGACCAGCTGCTGGCCAACCTCTACGTGGTCGCCGTCGGCAACCAGGAGGCGGGCACGGCGCAGGACCGGGTAGGCGATTTCCTCGGAGCCGTCGTCGGGAGTGACAACCAGACGCATCTGGCGGTCGGTCTCTTCCAGCGTGACCCGGCCCGCGGTCTCGGAGATCGGAGCAACACCCTTAGGCGTACGTGCTTCGAAGAGCTCCTGGATACGGGGCAGACCCTGGGTGATGTCCTCAGCGGAAGCAACACCACCGGTGTGGAAGGTACGCATGGTCAGCTGGGTACCCGGCTCACCAATGGACTGTGCGGCAATGATGCCCACGGCCTCGCCGATGTCCACGGTCTTACCCGTGGCCAGGGAGCGGCCGTAGCAAAGCGCACAGGTACCGACGGCGGACTCACAGGTGAGTACGGAGCGGACCTTGATGTCGGTGACGCCGGCTTCGAACAGCTTGGCGATGAGGACGTCGCCCACATCGTCGCCGCCCTTGGCCAGGACGTTGCCCTGTGCATCGGTGACGTCGGTGGCCAGCGTACGGGCGTACGCCGAGTTCTCGACCTCTTCGTGCAGCTGCAGTTCGCCGTTGGAGTCCGGAACCGCGATGGTTACGTTCAGGCCGCGCTCGGTGCCGCAGTCTTCCTCGCGGACGATGACGTCCTGGGAAACGTCCACCAGACGACGGGTCAGGTAACCCGAGTTGGCGGTACGCAGAGCGGTATCGGCGAGACCCTTACGGGCACCGTGGGTGGCGATGAAGTATTCCAGCACCGACAGGCCCTCGCGGTAGGAGGACTTGATCGGGCGCGGGATGATCTCGCCCTTAGGGTTGGCCACCAGGCCACGGATACCGGCAATCTGGCGGACCTGCAGCCAGTTACCACGGGCACCGGAGGACACCATGCGGTTGATGTTGTTGAACTCGGGCATGTTCGCCCGCATTGCAGCAGCAACCTCGTTGGTGGCCTTGTTCCAGATGTCGATCAGTTCCTGGCGGCGCTCGTCTTCAGCGATCAGGCCCTTGCCGTACTGGCTTTCAACCTTGGCAGCCTGCGCTTCGTAGCCTTCCATAATGGCGGGCTTGTCGATCGGAGCCGCGATATCGGAGATGGCAACGGTAACGCCCGAGCGGGTGGCCCAGTAGAAACCGGCGTCCTTCAGGTTGTCCAGCGTTGCAGCCGTGACGACCTTCGGGTACCGCTCAGCCAGATCGTTGACGATCGCGGAGAGCTGGCCCTTATCGGCAACTTCCTTCACCCACGGGTAGTCCGCGGGCAGCGTCTGGTTGAAGATGACCTGGCCGAGGGAGGTTTCGATGAGGGCCGGAGTGCCCTCTTCCCAACCTTCCGGTGCCGGCTGGCCTGCGCTGGGGACGAAGCCGTCCACGCGCATCTTCACCAGTGCGTTCAGGTGCAGCTCGCCCATGTCGAAGGCCATGATGGCTTCGGCCATGGAACCGAACACGCGGCCTTCACCGGCAGCACCGTTCCGCTTGGTGGTGAGGTGGTGCAGGCCGATGATCATATCCTGCGAGGGCAGGGTGACCGGGCGGCCGTCGGACGGCTTCAGGATGTTGTTCGAGGACAGCATCAGGATGCGTGCTTCAGCCTGGGCTTCGGGGCTCAGCGGCAGGTGGACTGCCATCTGGTCGCCGTCGAAGTCAGCGTTGAAGGCGCCGCAGACCAGCGGGTGCAGCTGAAGGGCCTTACCTTCAACGAGCTGCGGCTCGAAGGCCTGGATGCCGAGGCGGTGCAGGGTGGGTGCACGGTTGAGCAGCACCGGGTGTTCGGTGATGATCTCTTCCAGTACGTCCCAGACCTGCGGACGGAAACGCTCGACCATGCGCTTGGCGCTCTTGATGTTCTGGGCGTGGTTGAGGTCAACCAGGCGCTTCATCACGAACGGCTTGAAGAGCTCCAGTGCCATCTGCTTCGGCAGGCCGCACTGGTGCAGCTTCAGCTGCGGGCCAACGACGATAACGGAACGGCCGGAGTAGTCAACGCGCTTACCCAGCAGGTTCTGGCGGAAGCGGCCCTGCTTGCCCTTGAGCATGTCGGAGAGCGACTTCAGCGGACGGTTGCCCGGTCCGGTGACCGGACGGCCGCGGCGGCCGTTGTCGAACAGGGAGTCAACAGCTTCCTGGAGCATCCGCTTTTCGTTGTTCACGATGATCTCGGGGGCACCGAGATCCAGCAGGCGCTTCAGGCGGTTGTTGCGGTTGATCACGCGGCGGTACAGGTCGTTAAGGTCCGACGTCGCGAAACGGCCGCCGTCGAGCTGGACCATCGGGCGCAGTTCCGGCGGGATAACCGGAACGGCGTCCAGGACCATGCCCAGCGGGCTGTTCGTGGTGGTCAGGAACGCGTTGACAACCTTCAGGCGCTTCAGGGCACGCGTCTTGCGCTGGCCCTTGCCGTTCTGGATGATGTCACGCAGGTTCTCAGACTCGGCCTGCATGTCGAAGTCTTCAAGACGCTTCTTGATGGCTTCGGCACCCATGGAGCCTTCGAAGTACAGACCGTAGCGGTCACGCAGTTCGCGGTAGAGGCCTTCGTCGCCCTCCAGGTCGCCGACCTTGAGGTTCTTGAACCGGTCCCAGACCTGCTCGAGGCGCTCGATGTTGTTGTCGGCGTCGCGGCGGACCTTGGCCATCTGGCGGTCGGCGGAGTCGCGTGCCTTCTTCTTGTCGGCAGCCTTGGCGCCTTCGCCCTCGAGGCGGGCAAGCTCGCCTTCCAGGTCCTTGGCGATCGCGGCAATGTCGGAGTCGCGCTGGTCGACGAGGTGCTTGCGCTCCACGTCGTGCTCGGCCTGCAGGTTCGGCAGTTCCGCGTGGCGGTTCTCTTCGTCCACCGAGGTGATCATGTAGGCAGCGAAGTAGATGACCTTCTCAAGGTCCTTCGGTGCCAGGTCCAGCAGGTAGCCCAGGCGGGACGGAACACCCTTGAAGTACCAGATGTGGGTGACCGGAGCGGCGAGCTCAATGTGGCCCATGCGTTCGCGGCGCACCTTGGCACGGGTGACCTCGACGCCGCAGCGCTCACAGATGATGCCCTTGAAGCGGACGCGCTTGTACTTACCGCAGTAGCATTCCCAGTCGCGGGAAGGACCGAAGATCTTTTCGCAGAAAAGACCGTCCTTCTCCGGCTTCAGGGTTCGGTAGTTGATGGTTTCCGGCTTCTTGACTTCGCCGTATGACCAGCCGCGGATTTCATCCGCGGTGGCAAGGCCGATTCGCATGAGGCCGAACGTGGAATCGTTGGACATGGGTCCCTGTTCTCTCTTGTTCTCTAAATCTGAATGTCTCGGGTGCGGAAAAGATTGAAGGTGACCATCAGGGCCGGCGCCTGCCGGTCCGGGTTAGGCGGCTTTAATATTCCGCTGCGAGCTCTGCGAGCCGCGGAATTTCGTTGCCGCCGTTCCGGACCGTCCTGGCGCCGGCCAGGACGGATCTACCAGCTAAACCTCTTCGACGGAGCTGGGCTCTGCACGGGACAGATCGATACCCAGTTCCTCCGCGGCCCGGAAGACTTCTTCATCCGAGTCACGCATTTCAATCGTGTTGCCTTCGGTGGAGAGGACTTCCACATTCAGGCAGAGCGACTGCATTTCCTTGATCAGGACCTTGAACGATTCCGGAACACCGGGCTCCGGGATGTTCTCGCCCTTGACGATGGCTTCGTAGACCTTCACGCGGCCATGGATGTCATCGGACTTGATCGTGAGCAGTTCCTGCAGCGTGTAGGCGGCGCCGTACGCTTCCAGGGCCCAGACTTCCATTTCACCGAAGCGCTGTCCGCCGAACTGTGCCTTACCACCCAGCGGCTGCTGCGTGATCATGGAGTACGGACCGGTGGAGCGTGCGTGGATCTTGTCGTCCACCAGGTGGTGCAGCTTCAGGATGTACATGTAGCCGACCGAGATCGGGTCCGGGAACGGCTGGCCGGAGCGGCCGTCGTACATCCGGGCCTTGCCCGATGCACCGATCAAGCGGTTGCCGTCACGGGTCACGTTGGTGGAGTCGAGCAGGTTGATGATCTCGTCCTCGCTGGCACCGTCGAACACCGGGGTGGCGACAGTGGTGGGGCCGGTTTCGCGCGGCAGGTTCGGCAGGTCCTTGACCCAGTCCGGCTCGCCTTCGATCTTCCAGCCCTGCTTGGCAGCCCAGCCCAGGTGGATTTCCAGGACCTGTCCGACGTTCATTCGGCCCGGAACGCCCAGCGGGTTCAGGATGATGTCGACGGGGGTTCCGTCTTCCATGAACGGCATGTCTTCGATCGGGAGGATCTTGGAGATGACGCCCTTGTTGCCGTGGCGGCCGGCCAGCTTGTCACCGTCGGTGATCTTGCGCTTGTGGGCCACGTAGACGCGGACCAGCTGGTTGACGCCCGGGGGCAGCTCGTCGTCGTTGTCACGGTCGAAGATGCGGACGCCGATGACGGTGCCGGACTCGCCGTGGGGCACCTTCAGGGACGTGTCGCGGACTTCGCGGCTCTTCTCGCCGAAGATGGCGCGCAGCAGGCGCTCCTCCGGGGTCAGTTCCGTTTCGCCCTTCGGGGTGACGCGGCCAACCAGGATGTCGCCGGCTTCAACCTCGGCACCGATGTGGATGATGCCGCGCTCGTCGAGCTGCGAGAGCACCTCTTCGGAGACGTTGGGGATGTCGCGGGTGATTTCCTCGGCACCAAGCTTGGTGTCGCGGGCGTCAACCTCGTGCTCCTCAATGTGGATTGAGGTCAGGACATCGTCGGAGACCATGCGCTGGGACAGGATGATGGCATCTTCGTAGTTGTGGCCTTCCCATGACATGAATGCCACGAGCAGGTTCTTACCAAGGGCCAGTTCACCCTGGTCCGTTGCGGGACCGTCGGCGATGATGCTGTTGACCTCAACCCGGGCGCCTTCGGAGACCAGCACGCGCTGGTTGTAGGCGTTGCCCTGGTTGGAGCGCTCGAACTTCATGATCGGGTAGCTGGTCTCGGTGCCGTCGTCGTTCATGACGGTGACGAGGTCAGCGGAAACCTCGGTGACAACACCGGGCTTCTTGGCGGTCACGGAGTCGCCGGCGTCAACGGCGGTGTACTTCTCCATGCCGGTGCCCACGACGGGACGCTCGGAACGGAGCAGCGGCACAGCCTGGCGCTGCATGTTCGCACCCATGAGGGCGCGGTTGGCATCGTCATGCTCGAGGAACGGAATCAGGGCCGTAGCCACCGACACCATCTGGCGCGGGGAGACGTCCATGTACTCGACCTCGTTGGGCTCAACGAGGACGGGCTCGCCGGAGCCGCCGCGGGCACGGACGAGGACGAGGTCCTCGGCGAAGTGCTGGTCGGCGCGCAGCGGAGCGTTTGCCTGGGCAATGGTGCGCTCAACTTCGTCATCGGCGGTCAGGTAGTCGACCTTGTCGGTGACTACGCCTTCCTCGACCTTGCGGTACGGGGTTTCGATGAAGCCGAAGGCGTTGATGCGGCCGTAGGAAGCCAGCGAACCGATCAGGCCGATGTTCGGGCCTTCAGGGGTTTCGATGGGGCACATACGTCCGTAGTGGGACGGGTGCACATCTCGGACTTCCATGCCTGCGCGGTCACGGGACAGACCGCCCGGGCCCAGCGCGGACAGGCGGCGCTTGTGCGTCAGGCCGGCCAGCGGGTTGTTCTGGTCCATGAACTGCGAGAGCTGGGAGGTTCCGAAGAACTCCTTGATCGCAGCAACAACGGGACGGATGTTGATCAGGGTCTGCGGCGTGATGGCCTCGACGTCCTGGGTGGTCATCCGTTCGCGTACTACGCGCTCCATACGGGACAGGCCCGTGCGGATCTGGTTTTCGATCAGTTCGCCGACGGCGCGGATGCGGCGGTTGCCGAAGTGGTCGATGTCGTCGACCTCAACGCGGATGTCGACGTCCTCGCCGTTGCGCTTGCCCGGAACCGTCTTCTCGCCGGCGTGCAGTGCAACGAGGAACTTGATCATGGCGACGATGTCGTCATTGTTCAGAACCGAAGCATCGGAATCCGTCAGCGGCTTGTCGATGCCCAGCTTGCGGTTGATCTTGTAGCGGCCAACCTTGGCCAGATCGTAGCGCTTCGGGTTGAAGTACAGGTTGTCCAGCAGGGTCTGGGCAGCCTCGACCGTGGGCGGCTCGCCCGGACGGAGCTTGCGGTAGATGTCCAGCAGGGCATCTTCGCGGGTTTCCGTGGGGTCCTTTTCCAGGGTGGCCCGGATGGAGTCGTACTCGCCGAAGGTCTCGAGGATCTGGCCTTCGGTCCAGCCGAGTGCCTTCAGCAGCACGGTGACGGACTGCTTGCGCTTGCGGTCCAGGCGGACGCCCACCTGGTCACGCTTGTCGATCTCAAGTTCAAACCACGCACCGCGGGAAGGAATGATCTTCGCGGTGTAGATGTCCTTGTCGCTGGTCTTGTCCGCGGTGCGCTCGAAGTATGCGCCCGGGGAACGGACCAGCTGGGAAACAACAACACGCTCGGTGCCGTTGATGACGAACGTTCCCTTGTCGGTCATGAGGGGGAAGTCGCCCATGAACACGGTCTGCTGCTTGATTTCACCCGTGTTGTTGTTCATGAATTCGGCTTTAACGTACAACGGGGCCGAGTACGTAGCGTCCCGGTCCTTGCACTCCGCCATGGTGTACTTCGGGTCGGCAAACTCCGGCTCCGAGAAGCTCAGGGACATGGTGCCCTGGAAGTCTTCAATCGGGGAGATTTCCTCGAAGATGTCAGCCAGGCCGGAAGTGGTGGCAATACCCTGTTCGCCGGTCTCCCGCGCCTTTTCAACGCGCGCCTTCCAGCGCTCGTTGCCGACGAGCCAGTCAAAGCTGTCCGTCTGCAGGGCAAGAAGATTGGGAACGTCAAGCGGTTCGTGAATCTTTGCGAATGAAATCCGGGAAGCTGCGTTCTCCGGATTAGTAGCGGTTTCGTTATTAGAGGTGCTCGAGGCGACCAAGAGGGATCCTTCCACAGACCTTCAGGCGTGTTTCACGCCTCCTCCCCTGCACGATGCGGACCGAGTCCGTGTGCGTCCCATTGTCCGGCATGGGGCCTATCCACAGGTTGCGGATACTGCCCGGCACGGAACGAAGCCCACCGCTATATGAAGGCTGAAGGTTAACAGGAGGAAGCAAATATCCACTATAGGGCATTATGGGCAGACAAGTCTAGCCGGTATCTGACCCCTGCTTCGCTCAACCCCTCCGAAAGGATGTTCCGGGGATCGAATTCCGGGCTGTCTAATCCCGGAATCGAGGGGGAGCTACAGGCTGCACCGGCGCACCGTTCACGCATCGGATACAGATACCTTACCGCACAACGGCGGTTTTATGCGTGCCCGCATGGTGTGCAGTGCCGCGGACCCCTGTGACGGCGCTCTCCCCCCTGCGCGCCGGGGTGGCGTAGCCTTATCCCTGTCTTCAATGACGAACACACCGACGAAAGCGATGCACGAGTGACTAACGCACCCACAAGCACCTCCGCAGCCCGCGAGGGCACCGCCGTTCCCGAAGTGGTTATTGTCGGGGGCGCACGTACGCCCCAGGGCCGCCTGAACGGCCAGCTGTCCGCCTTCACGGCCGTCGAGCTCGGCGCGTTTGCCATCAAGGGCGCGCTGGACAAAGCCGGCGTCGATGCCGCGGATGTCGACTCGGTCATCATGGGGCATGTGGTGCAGGCCGGCTGCGGGCAGAACCCCGCCCGCCAGGCCTCCATCAAGGCCGGCATCGGCTGGGACGTCCCGGCAGTCACCGTCAACAAGGTCTGCCTGTCCGGCCTGGCTGCGGTGATTGATGCCGCCCGGCTGATCCGCGGCGGCGAGGCCACCGTGGTGGTGGCCGGCGGCCAGGAATCCATGACCCGCGGACCGCACCTGCTTCCCGGTTCCCGGCAGGGCTGGAACTACGGCAACATCTCCGCACTGGATTCGGTGGCCCACGACGGCCTCACTGATGCCTTCGACAACGATTCCATGGGCATTTCCACTGAGCGGGGCAATTCAAAGCTGGCCATCAAGCGCCTGGAGCAGGACGAAGTCGCAGCTGCCTCGCACCAGCGCGCGGCAGCCGCCATGGCGTCGGGGGTCTTCGACGCGGAAATCGTTCCCGTGACGGTGCCGCAGCGCCGCGGAGAGCCCCTGGTCCTTACCTCGGACGAGGGCGTGCGGCCCAACACCACAGTGGATACGCTGGCCGGCCTTCGTCCGGCGTTCGATTCCGAAGGAACCATCACGGCAGGCAACTCCTCTCCCCTGTCCGACGGCGCGGCAGCCCTGGTCATCACGACCCGGGACTACGCCGAAGCCAACGGATTGACTGTCCTCGCCGCCGTCGGGCTTCCCGGCCAGGTCGCGGGACCGGACAACACGCTGCATTCCCAGCCCTCCAACGCCCTCTTCGCCGCGCTCGGCCGGGCCGGCTGGAGCACCTCGGACCTGGACTTCATCGAGATCAACGAGGCCTTCGGCGCCGTGGCGGTCCAGTCCCTCAACGAACTGGGGATGGACCTGGAACAGTGCAACCTGCACGGCGGAGCGATCGCGCTCGGGCATCCGATCGGGGCCTCGGGCGCCAGGCTGGCCCTCACGGCAGCACATGAGCTTGCCCGGCGCGGATCCGGCCGGGCCGGCGTCGCGCTCTGCGGCGGCGGCGGGCAGGGTGAGGCGCTGCTGCTTTACCGCGAAGAGGCGTAACCGCCCCGGAGCAACCGCCCCGGAGCGACCGCCCCGGAGCGACCGCCCCGAGATAAACACAGAAGGCCCCGTTCCATTCGGAACGGGGCCTTCTGCTAAGCGTTTTTACGCGGTGAGGCAGTAAAAACTACTTGACGGTGACGGTGGCGCCGGCAGCTTCGAGAGCTTCCTTGGCCTTGTCAGCGGCTTCCTTGTTGGCGCCTTCGAGGACGGCCTTCGGAGCGCTGTCAACCAGGTCCTTGGCTTCCTTCAGACCCAGCGAGGTCAGGGAGCGAACTTCCTTGATCACTGCGATCTTCTTGTCGCCGGCAGCTTCGAGGATGACGTCGAATTCGGTCTTCTCTTCAGCGGCTTCAGCGGCACCGGCAGCGGGGCCGGCAACTGCGACAGCAGCAGCGGTGACGTCGAACGTCTCCTCGAAGAGCTTCACGAAATCGGAGAGCTCGATGATGGACAGTTCCTTGAAAGCTTCAATGAGCTCTTCGTTGGTGAGCTTCGCCATGGTGTGGCGTCCTTCCTATAGTTGGTGCACGCAGGCACCGGAGATTGATGGAGAAGAGGAATTACTCTTCGGTGGCTGCTTCTGCTGCCGGAGCTTCTTCTGCAGCGGCCGGAGCCTCTTCTGCAGCGGAGGCAGCGGGGGCGCCGCTTTCCTCTTCAAGCTTCATGCGCAGTGCATCAGCCGTGCGGGCGAGCATGGACATCGGTGCCTTGAGGACACCGGCGACGCGTGCAAGCTGGAACTCACGGGACTCAAGGGCAGCCAGTGCGGCTACACCGGAGGCATCCAGGGCATTGCCCTCGAAGACACCGGTCTTGATGATGAGCTGCGGGTTGGTCTTGGCAAAATCCGTCAGGCTCTTTGCAGCTGCAACTGCGTCACCCTTGATGAAGGCAATTGCAGTAGGTCCGGCAAGCTGGCCTTCGAACGCGTCGATGCCGGCTTCCTTGGCTGCAATGCCAGTCAGGGTGTTCTTTACGACCGAGTACTTGGTGTCCTGGCCGAGCGAACGACGCAGCTCCTTGAGCTGTGCAACGGTGAGCCCGCGGTATTCGGTTAGGACAGCAGCGGTCGATTCCTTGAAATCGGTGGTGATTTCCTCGACTGCTGACACCTTTGTTGGCGTTGCCATAACCCTCCTTCCGGGGAAATAGTGCCGGTGGATCGGGTCCCGAACATAAAAAACGCCCCGGGCAGATGCACGGGGCTTCACTCTACGGACACGTTGTTCCGGAGTGCAGTTCGTTCACCTGCGCAGGCCGCCCTATCAAGGGACTTTCGGATGTTTGTCCAACCGGGTTCCACAGTGGCGGGCTGAAGGTTCAGCCTTACGGTGGGATTGAATGCACATCGACCGACGGTCTTTGGTAGTTCCAGAGTACGGGAGATCGGGGCGTGGAACAAATCCCGGGGCCGGCGGCAGCTTCAGGCGGATGCCGCACGCGGCCGGCACCTGGGTGTCACTCGGCGGACAGCCCCTTTTGCCATTCCCCGGAGTAGCCGATGGGCCGGAAGCCAAGCCGCTCATTAATGGAGAGCATGTACCGGTTCTCCTCGGCGTTCCAGGTGTAGACCCGGCGTGCTTCGGGCACCGCCTCCCGGAGCCGGACCAGGTTCGCGGCTTTCAGCAGCATGCCCAGCCGGTTCCCCCGGTGGCCCTCCAGCACCAGGGTGTCATCCTGGTAAACCACGGCAGGGTTGTTGCGGAAGATTTCCAGAACGGTATGCCCGGCAAGCTCGCCCGTCGCGACCTTCCGTGCGGCACTGACCAGGACTTCCGCGTCCATGTCGCGGGCCTGCGCTTCGGACTCCCGCACCCGTGCTTCGTTCCAGGCTTCCTCCGCCAGCTCCAGTCCCCCCATCGGCGCATCGATGCTCATTTTCTGCCGCAGGAGCGCGTAGGCATCCACCAGGTCCGCGGGGCACGCCCCGCTCCAGAAGACGAGTTCGTAGTCCGCTCCGGCTGCGGCCCGCGCCTGTTCCAGCACGGCTTCATCATCTGCAGGGCTTCCCAGCTCCAGCCGGCTGACGCGGTCCACCAGTTCCAGCGAGAAGCCCAACGCGGAAGCGAACAAGGCGGCGGCGTCCTGCGGGACCAGCGACGCCGTACCGGCGATCGGTCCCGTCTCATCGGAGAGCAAATGGTCCGTCTCCGCCATGAGCATGCGCCGGTTGTCCGCCGCGGCCAGTTGCTCCGCCGCGGCGTAGAGCTGCGTTCCGACGCCGCGGCGTCGGGCGGAAGGCGCCACCACAACGTTGACCGTTCCACTGTGGAGGTTGTCCGTAAGCGGCAGGTTGACCAGGGCTGCACCCACGATGTCGGCACCGGCCCGGGCTGCCAGGATCTCCCGCCGGCGCGAGGGAGTACTGCGCCGTCCGGCAAGCTGCGCCTGCGGCGGCCCGTAAAAGTCGTCATTGCCCCAGAACTCGCGAAGCTGGGCATTCAGCAGTTCAGCAACGGTAATGAAGTCCGCCGCGCCGGGTGCGTCCAGGGCGGGCGGGACGGCAATCGGTTCGATGGAAACGGGCGGCTGTGTCATGGCACACATCCTGCCGCACGCGGCCCCGGGCTCCAAAACCGAATCGGGATGCACACCGGCCGGACACAAAAGAGCGGCCGCAGCAAAGGCTGCGGCCGCTCTTTTAGGGAAAATCCCCGGGTACTACTGCTGACTATGCGTCGGCGAGAACCTTGGTGACGTTGGGGTCAACGCTGATGCTCGGGCCGAACGTGGTGGACACGGTCGCCTTGGAGATGTAGCGGCCCTTGGCTGCCGACGGCTTGAGGCGAAGGACCTCTTCCAGAGCTGCTGCGTAGTTCTCAGCCAGCTTCTGGGCGTCGAAGGACACCTTGCCGATGATGAAGTGCAGGTTGGAGTGCTTGTCGACGCGGAAGTCGATCTTGCCACCCTTGATGTCCGTGACGGCCTTGGCCACGTTCGGGGTAACCGTACCGGTCTTCGGGTTCGGCATGAGGTTACGCGGGCCGAGCACGCGGCCCAGGCGGCCGACCTTGCCCATCATGTCCGGGGTAGCCACTGCGGCGTCGAAGTCGGTCCAGCCTGCTGCAACCTTTTCGATCATGTCGTCGGAACCAACGAAGTCGGCGCCGGCAGCGATTGCTGCTTCAGCCTTCTCGCCGGTCGCGAAAACGAGGACGCGGGCCGTCTTGCCGGTGCCGTGGGGCAGGTTGACCGTGCCGCGGACCATCTGGTCAGCCTTACGGGGGTCAACGCCCAGGCGGAAAGCCACCTCAACGGTTGCGTCGAAATTGGAAGGATTGGTGTCCTTCGCCAGCTCTACAGCCTCGACCGGTGCGTACAGCTTGTCCGCATCGATCTTGGCTGCAGCTGCTTCATATGCTTTGCTGCGCTTTGCCATCTGCTTTTTCTCCTTGTGCAGTTGTGGTCTGTCGGACCGCGCCGGGCCCTGCCACGCGCCGTCGCCCGTCAGGGGCGGCGGCAGTTATGTGAATGTGAAACGAGTACGGGGACTTAGCCCTGTACCGTGATGCCCATCGAACGGGCGGTGCCGGCGATGATCTTGGCAGCTGCCTGGACATCGTTGGCGTTGAGGTCTTCCATCTTCATGGTGGCGATCTCTTCGACCTGTGCCTGGGTCAGGTTGGCAACCTTGGTGGTGTGCGGGGTTGCGGAACCCTTGGCGACACCGGCAGCCTTCTTGATCAGCTGTGCAGCCGGAGGAGTCTTCGTGATGAAGGTGAAGGAACGGTCTTCGTAGACGGTGATTTCCACCGGGATAACGTTGCCGCGCTGGGATTCCGTTGCAGCGTTGTACGCCTTGCAGAATTCCATGATGTTGACACCGTGCTGGCCAAGTGCCGGACCAATCGGAGGAGCCGGGTTGGCGGCACCTGCGTTGATCTGCAGCTTGATGAGGCCGGTGACCTTTTTCTTGGGGGCCATGAAAGGGTCCTTCTCTAAATTATGTTCCCGAAGGACAGGAGCGTCCGTCCGGGGCGGTGGCCGCCATGGCTTGGCGGCCGGACGCTGCCTGCAGGTTAAAGCGGACCTGCGGACAGCGAAATCTGAAAGCTACTGGAGCTTGGTGACCTGGCCGAAGCCGAGGGTCACAGGTGTCTCGCGCTCGAAGATGGTCACGAGGACCACCAGCTGCTGGGACTCGGGCTTGATCTCCGAGATGGTGGCCTGGAGCGTCTCGAACGGGCCTTCGTTGACCGTTACGGGCTCGCCGACCTCGAAGTCAACGGCAATGTTGGAGGACTGCTGCTGTGCAGGCTTGCCGGCCTCGGTCTTCGGGGAAACGATCGTGTGCTCGAGCATCGAGTACACCTCGGACAGGCTCAGAGGAGTCGGGTTGTGGGCATTGCCCACGAAGCCGGTGACGCCGGGGGTGTGCCGGACAACGCCCCAAGACTCGTCGGTGAGGTTCATGCGCACCAGGACGTAACCGGGAATGCGGACGCGGTTGACGATCTTCCGCGTGGTGTTCTTGATCTCGACGACTTCTTCCATCGGGACCTGGATTTCGAAGATGTCCTCTTCCATGTCCAGCGTCTGGATGCGGGTCTCAAGGTTGGACTTCACGCGGTTTTCATAGCCGGCGTAGGAGTGGATGACGTACCAGTCACCCTCCTGGCGGCGCAGCTTTGCCTTGAAGGCAACAGCCGGATCTTCCTCGGGCTCAGCGTCTTCTGCGGAATCGGCAGCCTCTTCGGCTGCGTTTTCTTCGTCTGCCGAAGCATCAACAGCAGCGGGCGCCTCGTCGACGTCGGCTGCGGTCATCTGATCCTCGGTATCCAGATCAGCGTTGTCATTGATCTGTGATTCGAGTTCTTGCTCGGACACGTAGATTCCTGCTTTCTTCTTCAGAGCACTATCGGGTTTGTCACTAGCTCATGGTCTCCGGTTCCACGCCCAACGGGGGGAACCTTAGGTCTCTGGCTAGCTTTCGCCGCCGCCCGAGCCGAAGATCCACAGTGCGCCCCTGCCAAAGGCAAAGTCGAGAGCCGTAACGATAAGCATCATCACCATCACGAACGCGAGGACAACGAGCGTGTACCTCAGCAGTTCCTTGCGGGTGGGGGTGACCACCTTTTTCAGCTCGTCAATCACCTGGCGCAGGAAGAGAGCGATACCGGCGAAGAACCCGCGCTTCTTGGGCCCGCTGGAGGGGTGTCCCTTGGAGCTGCTGGCAGCTGTCTCGGTCACCTTCGCCTCACTCATCTGTGTCGGTTCACAATCGCAGCAAGCGCTGGGACTGCTCATTCCATGAAGGACTGCTGAGCTGCCGGAAATGACAGTTCTGCGCAGGGCAGACAGGACTCGAACCTGCAACCTGCGGTTTTGGAGACCGCTGCGCTACCAATTGCGCCACTACCCTATGGAGGAAAACTCACCCTACCGCCACCATTGTAGCCGTAACGAACGGAAGACTATTTCCCCGACCGAAAGGCACAAAGCAGCGTGGTGTGCTCAACCACCGAAGAACCAGTCTACGCAAACTTTTCCGTCCCGTCGAACCGGGGCCTGTCCGCCCCGTGCCGTGCCGACCTGCAGCCGGGATTCCAAGCGCCTAAACTGGGGAACGCCGCCGTCGTCCGGCAGGACCGACGCGGCAAACGTTAGCCGCCGCCACACACCAGACGGGAATCCCATGTCTTCCACCGGCCGTATTTCAGAGCGCATCGCTTCCATTGCCGAGTCCGCAACCCTCGCAGTGGATGCCAAGGCCAAGGCATTAAAGGCCGCCGGGCGCCCGGTGATTGGTTTCGGCGCGGGCGAACCGGACTTCCCCACCCCGGGCTACATCGTCGACGCCGCCGTCGACGCCGCCCGCCAGCCGCGTTTCCACCGCTACTCCCCCGCCGGCGGGCTCCCTGAGCTCAAGAAGGCGATTGCTGCCAAGACCCTGCGGGACTCCGGCTACGCCGTTGACCCCGCCCAGGTCCTGGTCACCAACGGCGGCAAGCAGGCCGTCTACGAATCCTTCGCTACGCTGCTGAACCCGGGCGACGAAGTCCTGGTTCCCACCCCGTACTGGACCACGTACCCGGAAGCCATCCGGCTCGCCGGCGGTGTCCCGGTAGAGGTGTTCGCCGGCCCGGAGCAGGGCTACCTGGTGAGCGTCGAGCAGCTTGAGGCAGCCCGCACCGGGGCCACCAAGGTCCTGCTCTTCGTTTCCCCGTCCAACCCCACCGGCGCCGTATATCCTCCGGAACAGGTCGCCGAAATCGGCCGCTGGGCGGCAGAACACGGACTGTGGGTCATCACGGATGAAATCTACGAGCACCTGACCTACGACGGCGTCCCCTTCACCTCGATCGCCACCGCGGCCCCGGAGCTGGGCGACAAGGTCGTGGTGCTGAACGGCGTAGCCAAGACCTACGCCATGACCGGCTGGCGGGTCGGCTGGATGATCGCGGCCGCTGACGTCATCAAGGCCGCCACCAACCTGCAGTCCCACCTGTCCTCCAACGTGTCCAACGTGTCGCAGATGGCCGCCCTGGCCGCCGTGTCCGGACCTCTGACGGCCGTGGATGAAATGAAGCAGGCCTTCGACCGCCGCCGCCGCGCCATGGTGTCGGCCCTCAACGCCATCGACGGCGTCGAATGCCCCATGCCCGAAGGCGCGTTCTACGCCTATGCAGACGTTCGCGGCCTGCTTGGGCGCGAGTTCCCGGGCAAGGAAGGCCCGGTCCGGCCGCAGACGTCCGCCGAGCTGGCGGCGCTGATCCTCGACACCGTCGAAGTTGCCGTGGTTCCCGGTGAAGCGTTCGGCCCCTCGGGCTACCTCCGCCTCTCCTACGCCCTGGGCGACGAAGACCTCGCCACCGGGATGGAGCGCCTGCAGGACTTCCTCGGCAAGGGCCGGTAGGGGCTGCTAGAGCAGGCGGCGGTCCGCGGCCCAGCGGGTGAGCTCGTGGCGTGAGGACAGCTGGAGCTTGCGCAGCACCGAGGAGACGTGGGTTTCCACCGTCTTCACGGAAATGAACAGCTCGCGGGCCACCTCCTTGTAGCTGTAGCCGCGGGCGATCAGCCGCATGACCTCGAGCTCACGGGCCGAGAGGCGGTCCAGTTCGTCATCCACTGCGGCCACGCTCGCCGTGCCGAAGGCGTCCAGCACGAATCCCGCCAGGCGCGGCGAGAACACCGCGTCGCCGCCGGCCACCCGCAGGACGGCGTCGGAAATCTCCGGACCCGAAATGGTCTTGGTGACGTAGCCGCGCGCACCGGCCCGGATGACCGTGACCACGTCTTCGGCGGCATCGGAGACGCTCAGCGCTAGGAAACGGGTCACCCCGAGCAGCCCGGCGCACCCCGCCAGCACTTCGGCACCTCCGCCGCCGTTGCCGCCGGGCAGGTGGACATCGAGGAGGACGACGGCGGGACGACGGGCCGTGATCGCGGCAACCGCGGTTTCGACGCTGTCCGCTTCGGCCACCACGTTGATGCGGGCGTCGAGGTCCGCTCGGAGGCCGGAGCGGAAGATGGCATGGTCATCAACCACGACGACGTCGATCGGCGGCGAGGGGTGGACCGTCATTGGGGTTGTGCTCCGTTGCTCGATACGCGGTTGTCCGTCGAGGGAATCTTCTGTGTTGCACCGGCATGGGCCGTGCTGCCGTTGCCCGTGCTGCCGTTGCCCGTGCTGTTCGCCGCGCCGGGTGCGTCGTCACGGGCACCGTTTTCCGTGCCTTTCGGCAGCGGCAGCACCAGCCGAACCTCGGTGCCGTCGGCAGTGCTGCGGATGGCCGCGCTGCCCCCTGCACGCTGCATCCGTCCGATGATGGATCCCCGCACGCCGATCCGGTCAGCAGGCACAGCGTCCAGGTCGAATCCGGCGCCGCGGTCCCGCACGAAGACTTCAAGCTGCTCCGGCCTGCATTCAACATAGACCGAAACCGTGCCGCCGGCATGCTGGGCGGCGTTCAGCATGGCAGCCCGCGTAGCGGAGGCCAAGGCTTCGGTCCGCTCATCCAGTGCGGCATCCGAGACTGCCACCAGCTCAATCGGGTGGCCGTAGGCGTCCTCGATTTCTGCTGCAATCCGGCGCATGCATTCCACGAGGTGGTCTTCGGCCCGGGCACGGTCGGAATACAACCACTGCCTCAGCTCCCGTTCCTGGGCGCGGGCGAGGCGGATGACGTCCTGCTCCGAGCCGGCGCGCTTCTGGATCAGGGCCAGGGTCTGCAGGACCGAATCGTGCAGGTGGGCCGCAATTTCGGCCCGCTCGGTCTGCCGAATCCGTCCGGACCGCTCGGCTTCCAGGTCCCGCCAGTGCTTTATCGCCCACGGTGTGAACACCAGTGCCACGCCGGCCAGCACGGCAGCGGAGGCCAACAGCCCCGACATCAGGACATCCCAGCTCACTGCGCCCGAGACCACCACCAGCACGCCGGCGACCACCAGCAGCAGGCCCGCCGCCAGGCGGATCATGCCCGAGGCCCGGTCGGCTCCGGCGCTGTTCATCAGCCCCGCCCGCCGGCTCTCGTCCAGCTGCGTCCAGGCCAACACCGCACCGCCGGCGATGGCGGCGACCGGAACAAACAAGCCCCAGTTCAGGTCGGCGCCCAACCGCTGGGCAATAAAGGCAGCTGCCACCAGGAGCAGGGCAATGCCCGCCGCGACCTCCCGCTGCCCGGTTTTACCCGGCTGCCGGGCGGGAACGGTCCCTTCGCGAAGCTGCCTCGCATAGTTCTCGGCGATGCTGCGCGGGTTGGCGGATACCTGTTCCTTCTTCTCCTGCTCCTCCTGGGTCGGAACCATGATCCACAGCCATCCGTAGAGGATGAACCCGCTTCCAGCGCCAAGCACCAGCACGGCCATGACGATCCGGGTCAGCTTCACGGGCCAGCCCAAGTGCGCGGCCAGCCCGGCGCAGACGCCGGCAATGATCCGTTCGCGGGGACGCACCAAGGGTTCTCTCATGGACCTATCCAAACACGGGGAAGCCGCCGGGCACCGGCCCTGACGGCAATAATTCCTTTTCTTCAGGGGCCGTTCAGGGGCGGGTCAGGGTAGTCCCTGATGCAGTATGGCTGCGGCCGGAGAAGACTGGAGGCATGAACCCTTCCCCATCCCCTGATCCCGGGGCCCAACGCCCCGCAGCGCGTCCTTCCGCTGAGCATCGTCCGGCCCCTGCAGGCAGCCACGCGGCAGGCAACGGTTCCACGAGCACCGGTTCGACCCCCGCGGGAGGACCCGGCGCACAGTCATCCGGCGGATTCCACAGCGGTTTCTTTAACTGGGTCCGCTCCCTTGGCCTTCCGCGCGGCGGTGACCGCTGGTTCGGCGGCGTCGCGACCGGGATCGCTGCGCGCACCGGGCTGGACCCCGTGCTTGTCCGCGGACTGTTCGTAGTCCTCGGCGCTTTTGGCATCGGACTGCTGGTTTACGGCGTCGCCTGGGCACTGCTCCCGGAACCGGACGGCAGGATCCATCTCGAAGAGGCGATCCGCGGCGACTGGGCATCCGGCATGACCGGAGCACTCATTTTCACCATCCTCGGCATGGGCGGGCCCGGTGCTTCCTTCCTCGGCGCGGACAGCTGGTTCGGCGCCGTCGTCTGGACACTGTTCTGGATCGGTGCGGGCGTGGCCGCCGTTTACTGGTTCTCCACAGGCAAGGGCCGGTTCCACCTTTCCGGGCAGAGGACCGCTGCGGATGCGTCCGCGGACCCGGACAGCACCGTCGCCTTCGCTCCTCCTGCCGGTACCGGGGCCAGCGCGCCGGAAGCCCGTCCCGGGAAGCCCGTATCGCTTGCGAAACCCGGCATGGACGCCGCCGGCACCGAGCCTGTTGGCTCTCCACCCGCCGGCGGCACGGCTCCCTTTGCCGCCGCACCGCTCGGCGGGTTTGCCGTTCCGTCCGGACCGGTGCCGCCCCCGGCGGCCGAATCGAAGCGGAACGCCGAATCCGCCGGTAAGGCAAAGCACGTCCCGGGAGCCCCGGGGTCCTTCGCCGCGGCCCTGTTCGGTGCCGCCCTGCTCGCAGGCGGGACCGTCCTCGCCCTGGACTACCTCAACCTCCTTTCCCTTGGCGCACCGGTATCCGTTGCCCTGGCAGCGGCGGCCGCCGTCCTGGGCTTCGGCATCGTGATCCTGGGCGTGGTTGGCAGGCACTCCGGCGGGATCGGCGCGGTGGCAGTAGCAGCACTCGTCGCTTCCCTCCTGACCCAGGGCAGCATGGTCAACGCCAACCTCCTGGTGGCCAGCAATGCGGACTGGGTGCCCCGGGACGCTGCCCAGGCGGGCGGCGGCTACACCGTGATCGCCGCCAACGGCACCGTTGACCTGCGCGAGACCGAGACTTCGGGGAACTTCGAGGTCCCGGCCAGCGTCGCCGCAGGGAACCTCGCCATCCTCGTGCCCGACGACGCGCCGGTAACCATCAGGTTCGGCATGGCTGCGGGAAATGTCGAGGTCAACGACGGGTCGGACCGGCAGGAATACAGCGGGCTGTGGCAGCCGTCCGACGAGCGCACGCTCAACGACGGCGCCGACGGAGACCGGATCACCATTGATGTCCGCGGACTCGCGGGCAACGTACTCGTCACGACTGAAGAAAGCGACCTCTAGCCATGGAACAGGACAACGAGAGGGATTATCTGGGACGCCAGTACGGACCCGAAAGCTACGAAGCCCCGAACCGGGAGATGCCGTCGGCACCAGCCGCGGACCCGGGTCCCGGCAGTCCCGAAACGGACCAGGTGGAGCCCCGCGGCTCCGCTGCAGCGGCGGTGGAGACCGACGACAACCCGGCTGCGGTCCCGCCCCGCGCACTGCAGGTAGGCACGGTGGTGTGGGGCCTGGTCCTGACCGTCCTGGCCGTCCTCCTGCTGCTGGTGAACACCGTGAACCTTTCGGTGGATCCTGTCCTGCTGGTTCTCTGCCTCACCCTTGGTGCGGGTCTGGCCCTCCTGGTGGGCGGGTTCCTTTCCGGCCTTCAGCGGACCCGCTCCCGCTGAAGGCTTATCCCGGTCACCGTCTCGGCGGACCGGTACCCCTATTTCCCTATTTCAACACCATCAGATAAGGCTTAGTACATGGAAAAGTTCTTCAGCATCGTGCGCTCCTCCCCCATCAAAAGGCAGAGAGGCTGGGTCGGCGGAGTCTGCGCCGGCATCGCGGCAACCTACGGGTGGGATGTTTCCCTGGTCCGGATCGGCGTCCTCCTCAGTTTCCTGCTGCCGTTTGTAGGCCTGGGCACGTACGTCGTGGCATGGCTGCTGCTGCCGAAGACGGACGGAACCATCATCCTCCAGCGCCTCGTGAGCCCCCGCGCTTAGTCCTCCACCGGTCTGCTGGCTAGAATCAAAGCCAGGACCTAACCACCGCCAGCAGATCCAGGGGTAATGACATGAAGATCGGTATCCTCACCAGCGGAGGGGACTGCCCCGGGCTGAACGCCGTGATCCGCGGTGCCGTCCTCAAAGGCATCAAGGAATACGAGGACATCGAGTTCGTCGGTTTCCGTGACGGCTGGCGCGGCGTGGTCGACGGCGACATCATAGACCTGCCCCGCTCCCGCGTCCGCGGCATCTCAAAGCAGGGCGGAACGATCCTCGGGACGTCCCGCACCAACCCGTTTGACGGCCCAAACGGCGGACCGGAGAAGATCAAGGCCACGCTGGAACGCCTCGGGATCGACGCCGTTATCGCCATCGGCGGTGAGGGCACCCTCGCGGCGGCCCAGCGGCTCACGGACGCCGGCCTGAAAATCGTCGGCGTGCCCAAGACCGTGGATAACGATCTTGATGCCACCGATTACACCTTCGGCTTCGATACCGCAGTGGAAATTGCCACCGAGGCCTGCGACCGCCTGCGGACCACGGGCGAATCCCACCACCGCTGCATGGTGGCCGAAGTCATGGGCCGGCACGTGGGCTGGATCGCCCTGCACTCCGGCATGGCCGCCGGTGCCCACGCCATCCTGATTCCCGAGCACCCGGTCAGCATCGAGCAGATCGCCCAGTGGGTCAGTGATGCCCGCGACCGCGGACGCGCCCCGCTGGTGGTTGTTGCCGAAGGTTTCGTCACCACCGATATGGAAATGCCGCACTCGGAACGGGGCCTCGACAGTTTCGGCCGCCCGCGGCTGGGCGGCATCGGGGAACTGCTGGCGCCGGAAATCGAAGCGCGGACCGGCATCGAAACCCGTGCCACGGTTCTTGGCCACATCCAGCGCGGCGGTGTACCGACCGCCTACGACCGGGTCCTTGCCACCCGCCTGGGCATGGCGGCAGTGGATTCGGTGGTGGACAGCCTGTGGGGAACCATGGTGTCGCTGCACGGTACGGACATTGTGCACGTGGGCTTCGAAAAGGCCCTCGGCAATCTCAAGACGGTCCCCGAGCACCGCTACGACGAGGCCGCCATCCTGTTCGGCTAGGCCGGGGGGCCGGGTTCGCCGGGCCCGTCGTCGGCCGCGCCCTGCCGCCGGCGTACGGATTCCGTCAGCGATCCTGTGCATTTGCTGAGGATTCCGTATGCTCCGGCAGGGCGTTTGCATGCGTGTGCATGCCGCGGTGTAGGTTGAAAACCATGAATCTGGACTCGGGAACCATCGCGATCATCCAGCTGGCCTGGTCCCGCCATCTGGGCCTGGCGGATAATGCCCTGGCGGAGACGGACACCGGCGAACGCATCTACAGCGTCCAGGACCAGGCCGACACAGCATGCTTCCTGCGCCTTTTCGGTGCCGAGGTTTTCAGCGGCCCCGAATGGGCTGCCGACCGCGCCCGGACCCAAAGCGCTGCGCAGCTGACCCGCAATTCAGGGCTCATCCAGATGTCCATGGAACACGGCGGACGGGTCCTGGGCGCCGAGCAGCTGTTTTTCGCTGACGTTTTCCCGAGCGTCATTCCGCTCGACGAGCTTGCCGTGAGCAACGAACCGGCTCTCGCCGTCGTTCTCGAACGGCTGTGCCCTCCGGACGACGTGGCGGAGGCCGGTCTGGCGGAGAAGGAAGAAGTCTTTGTCCTGGTGGACGATTCCCAGGACGAGCCGCGCCCCGTGGCAGGTGCGGGATACAGCATCACCGACGGAATCCTGGCGGACATGAGCGTGCTGACCGCCCCGGGCCACCGGCTGCGCGGGCTGGGCAGCTACATCAGTTCGGTGGCCCTTGAGGACGCCATGGCAGGCGGCTTGATCCCGCAGTGGCGGGCCCGGATGGACAACGTAGGCGCCGCCAGGACCGCAGTGGGATCCGGTTTCATCCCCGCCGGAAGCCGCACCTCCGTGGCCCTGAACGCCTAGGCACCGCGCACGCGCACTAACCGAGCAGGTCCAGCATTTCCTGCCGCTTGAAGAACCCGGCGGTGTCCCGCCCGGTGGGCGACCCGGCGTCGGGATCCGCACCCGCTTCCGCCAGGATCCGGAAGATCTCCACGTATCCCTTGAACGCCGCACCGGCAAGCGGTGTCTGGCCGCGGTCATTCTGCGTGTTGACATCCGCTCCCCGTTCCACCAACAGCGCGGTCAGGTCCGCGTGGCCGTGGTAGGAGGCCAGCATCAGCAGGTTGTCTCCCGAGCCGTTCGTCAGGTTCACGGGCACGCCGGCGTCAAGGTAGCGGCGGATCCCTTCGGTGTCGCCGGCACGCGCGGCATCAAAGACCATGCCTGCGAGCTCGATAACGTCATCGTCAATCGGGGGACGGGATTCGGGGGTGCTCATGGCGCTCCTGGGGGTATTGATGTTCTGGCTGTCATTTTTGCGCAAAAGGAAGCTTGCGGTCAGCGCCGCGGTGCCTTCAGGAAGCCGGAGGCGCGTCCCACCACGGCGCCCGCGTCCGGAGCCACGATGGGTTCCTGCGCGGCGGCGTAGAGCTCGCCGTCGTCGTTCACCACCAGCTGTACGGACGGATCCACGGACCGCTTCACCACTGCCAGGCCCACGGGGCCCATTTCATAGTGGGCGCCGACCGAGGTCAGGGTGCCGACCTGCCGCTCCCCCAGCATTACGGGGCTGCCGGCGGCCGGAAGGGTGTGCTGCGATCCGTCCAGCTGCAGGAACACCAGCCGGCGGGGCGGGTGCCCCAGGTTGTGTACCCGCGCCACGGTTTCCTGGCCTTTGTAGCAGCCCTTTGCCAGGTGCACGGCGGTGCGGATCAGGTCCAGCTCGTGCGGGATGGTCTTCTCGTCCGTCTCCGCGCCCAGCCGCGGACGCCAGGCGGCAATGCGCAGGGCCTCGGAAGCCATGGAGCCGGCCAGGGTGCGCCCGGAGGCGTCCATGGCGGCATCAAACCCGGCCCGTGGAATCAGGTATTCGTACCAGGGCCGCTCAAGCCCGGGGTGGGCATCTTCCGGCACGGCGGTGTAGGCAAACCCGCCGGCACCAATGTGCGGCCAGGGATCGGTCCAGCGCAGGTACTGCTCCCACTGCGGCACCTCAACCGTTGCACCGGCCACGGCCCACTGGTCAGTGACGTCCGCGATGTCGACCCGGAGCATGAACTTCATCCGCTGCAGCCACTCGGTCAGGCCCGGCGCTTCAGCGGATTCGACCAGCAGCCAGGACGTGGCGCCGTCGTCGATGATCCGCGCGTCATAGTCAATCCGCCCCTGCACGCTGAGCAGCAGCAGCTCCGAGCTCACGCCCGGCTGAAGATCCGCCACCTGCTGGGAGGACAGCGTGTTCAACCAGCTGAGGCGGTCGGGGCCGGAGACGGTGACCACGCCGCGGAAGGAAAGGTCGACGACGGCGCTGCCGCGGGCAAGGTCGCGCTGTTCGCGGAGCGGATCGCCGTAGTGCGAGGCCGTACCGGCGTCGAGTCCGCCGGCTTCAACGGCGCCGTGGCGGGAAAGCAGGGGGCTGGAATACGTCATATCAGGTGCAACGTCCTAGCGGCTCGGGCCTATTCCTCCGGCCGGCTTTGCCGGTTTTATTTAGGAGGTCTTGTTCAGGATGGCCGAGGCATGGGCCTTCAGGGCCTCACCCTCGGAAGCAACGTCCCAGCGCCAATAAAGGTCGCCGTTGACCAGCCCGTAGATCCGGGTGGCTGCCGAGTATTCCTTGGAATTCACGCCGCGCATCACCACATCGGTGCTCAACTGGATCTGCGGTCCCTTGATCTGCCCGTAGTACAGCTCGGCGATGCCTCCGGGGTGCACGATGGTGGCGGTGATATCGAAACCACCGGCGTCATTGCGCAGCTCCTCGACCTCGTCAGCGCTGCGGAGGGCCGGCACGATATCCGCCGGAACCAGGCCGGGACCGCCGTCGGCGTCGTTCAGGGGGCGGTCGAGGGCCCAGAATCCGGTCTCGACGGCCAGCGGCCGCAGGCGGGTGCCCTGCTCATCGGTGAGCCAGCTTTCCGCGGTGTACTGCAGGTACGGCAGACCGTTCTGGGTGAACGTGACCTTCTGTGTGAAGTGCTCCGAATCAGCCTCGCCTTCGCCCAGCCGTCCGGAGCCCTCCCAGGTGCCGAGGAGCCAGGACAGCGGTACCAGTTCCGGGGTCAGATCGGTGGGGATCTCCATTGGCATGGTGGAACCTGTCCTTCGATGTAACGGGTGGCTGGTGCCGGCAGGCGAAGCCGGTGTTTACTTCTGGCCGGTGCTTACTTCTGACCCTTGTACAGGCGGGAGATAACCAGTGCAGCGAATCCGGCCATCGCGAGGCCGGTGATGCCCAGCAGGGCAATAAAGAAAATTTCGAGAGCAACCATGGCTACATCCTAACGCGCGGGAGGAACAGTTTCCTTCCCGCCATTCGATCATGACAGGGACCTGCGGGCCAAACCCCGTTGAGGGGTCGAACGCCGCCGCCCCGCGCAACCGGTCAGGGAATGCAGCTGGTCAGAAGCCCAGGAGCCGTCCGAGGAAGTAGACGACGGATCCGAGTGTAACCACCGGGGCCAGGCCGAGCGCCAGTCGTCCTGCAGCGTTGGAAGCATCGTTGCGGGAAAGTGCCAGCCGGCGGAACGCCATCACGACGGCGGCGATCACCACGCCGCTGAACGCTGCTGCCGGCCAGGAAACGCCGGCCACAGCCAGGGCCACCAGGGCTGCGGTCAGTCCGCCGGCGAGCAGGCCCAGCGGGGCGGCCATCCGGTCCGGGAGCGGAATAAGCGTCACGGCAAGGGCCGCCAGTGCGGCGCTGCCGGCCATGCTCAGGAGCGCGGAATTCCCGTCGGTGCCGGCCAGACGGTCAGCGGCCACCCAGCCGGAGCCCATTGCGGTAACCAGCACGCCTGAGATGATGCCGACGATGGATTCGAGCCGGTGCGCCTGCCCGGTGCCGCGGAGCAGCTGGATCAGGAAGACCGCTCCGACGCCTACGGCGACGGCGGCCGGCAACCAGGTCAGCATGGCCGCGGCGGGCGCGAAGTACGCTGCCGCCACTGCTCCGGCGCCGACCAGGCCCAGGGTTGCGCCCTGTGTCTTGCGGGCAGGCACCCCTATCAGGTGCGGCCAGCAGACACCTGTGAGGACGGCGGCCAGACCGCTGATCACGGCCACCGCGGGCACGGACAGGTAGGAAGCGCTCACGATACCGATAATGGCAAGCGCCGCCGGCACCGCTAAGCTCCAAAGTTTCACCCTAGTTATCCTGCCTTATTACGGCGTCCAGAAGAAAAACGACAGGCCCGTTAGCTCGATGGGTATACTTTCGATCACTTCAAGCCAAGCGGATCGGCGAAGGAAACTGCCCGATGGTGTGCGCCCAACATTCGGAGGACCTATGTCGCACATTTTGCTTCTTACCAACAGCTCGGGTTCCTCGGTTAACGTCCTGCCTGCGCTGGAACTCCTGAACCACAAGGTCCACGTGGTGCCGGCGGAACCTACGGCCCTTCTGGACACCGATCCCAGTGACGTCATCCTGGTGGATGCCCGCAGGGATCTTGTTGGCGCGCGGTCCCTGACCCAGCTGCTGAAAGCCACGGGCCTGGGCACCCCGCTCATCCTGATCCTCACGGAGGGCGGGATGGCTGCCGTAGCCCCCAACTGGCTGGCTGACGACGTCATCCTCGATTCCGCGGGCCCGGCAGAGCTGGAAGCGCGGCTGCGCCTGGCAGCGGCCCGGGGCGCCGGAACAGCCGAGGCTCCCTCCACCGAGATCCGCGCCTCCGGCGTCGTCATTGACGAGGCAAGCTACACCGCCCGCGTGAACGGCACGGCCCTGAACCTGACCTATAAGGAGTTCGAACTCCTTAAGTACCTGGCGCAGCATCCCGGCCGCGTGTTCACCCGCGACCAACTGCTCCACGAGGTGTGGGGCTACGACTACTACGGCGGCACCCGGACCGTCGACGTCCATGTACGGCGGCTGCGGGCCAAGCTGGGACCGGACCATGAGACGCTGATCGGCACTGTGCGCAACGTCGGTTACCGGTTCACCCGCTCGCGGGCCGAAACCACGGCAGCCGCCAGCCAGGACGCCTGAGCCCTGCTCCCGCGGCTGGTGCCCTGCGCAGGGGCACCAGCCGCGCTAGGCTTTCGTCATGAGTGAAGAACCGCAGACAGCCTGGCCCGTAGTCGAGACCCGCGGCACGCCCGAGCCCGCCGCCCTCGCCGACATCCTGCAACTGGCGTCCGCCGCGCAGGACTCGGACGGCAACCCGCCGCTGTCCGAGCAGACGCTCGTGGACCTGCGCTCCCCCGACGCCGATCCGGACACCCTCTCCGTCTTCACCACCTATGCCAGTGACTCCGGTTCCGACACCGGCAGCGGACAATGGCTGGCCGGCGTCGCCGTCCTGGTATCCGAAACTCCGAAGGATCCGGGGGTGCTGGAACTGGTGGTACACCCGAACTACCGTAACCAGGGCGTCGGCACGGCCCTTGCCGCCGCGGTCCAGGATGCGGTGCGGAACAGCCCGTCCACCGGCGACGGCGACCCCCGGCCCGCTGCCTGGTCGCACGGAAACCACGAGGCGGCCGTGGAGCTGGCCGCCCGATTCGGCTACCGTCCCGTCCGTGACCTGTGGAAGATGCGACTGAGCCGATCCAACGCCTCGCTGCCCGAAACGCAGTTCCCCGCCGGGGTATCGGTGCGCCCCTTCGAACCCGGCCATGATGAGCGGGCCTGGCTGGACGTCAACGCCGCGGCCTTTGCCCACCACCCGGAGCAGGGCTCCATGAGCCTTGCCGATCTGCAGGCCCGCATGGACGAGGACTGGTTTGACCCGGCCGGATTCCTCCTGGCCGTGGACGAGGAAGGCACGATCCTCGGATTCCACTGGACCAAGGTCCACCCCGGCACCGGAGGCCACCCGCCCATCGGCGAGGTGTATGTGGTCGGCGTAAACCCCGAGGCACAGGGCCGGGGGCTCGGCAAAGCCCTGACGGTAGCCGGAATCCAGCACCTGCACGCTGCGGGACTGGACGCCGTAATGCTGTACGTCGACGCCGACAACACCGCCGCCGTCGCCCTGTACCGCCGGCTCGGCTTCGTCCGCTGGGACCAGGACGTAATGTACGCACCCGCATAGGGTGCGCAGCTTGTAATGTTGTTTGCAGGGCCAGGCGGTCCGCCCGTAACGCCTGCCCTGATCCGCCGCCAGCACCTCAGGGAGACACTATGAGTTTCGATACCGACGCAGAGCCCCGCTCGACCTTCGGGTCCGCAGAGGCGATGTCGGCACCGCGGGCCACCCAGGACCGCATCGACATCCCGGACTTCGGTCCTGCCCTTGTTCCCAGCGGAGATATCACGCCGGAACGGTTCCTGGACCGGGAGATCAGCTGGCTGCACTTTAACGCCAGGGTCCTGGAACTCGCTGAAGACCCTGAGTTGTACCTGCTGGAACGGGTGAACTTCCTGTCCATCTTCGCCTCGAACCTGGACGAGTTCTTCATGGTCCGGGTAGCCGGCCTTAAGCGCCGCATCGCCACCGGACTGGCGGTTCCCTCCGCTGCAGGCCAGAGCCCGATTGAACAGCTCGAGGAAATCGTGGCGGCGGGCTACCGGCTGCAGCAGCGCCATGCGGACGTCTTCGCCAGCCAGATCCGGCCGGCGCTGGCGGAAGAGCAGATCTACCTGGTCAGCTGGGACGAACTGGACGACGCCGCCAAGGCGAGCCTGCACAAGCAGTTCGCTTCGAAGGTCTTCCCCATCCTGACTCCCCTTGCCGTGGACCCGGCCCACCCCTTCCCGTACATTTCCGGCCTCTCCCTGAACCTGGCCGTGGTGGTCCGCAACCCGGTCAGCGGCAAGGAATTCTTTGCACGCGTGAAGGTTCCGGACCAGCTCCCCCGCCTCATCTCCGTGGACGGGCCCCGCGCGGGCAACGTGGCCGGACGCACGGCCCGGTTCATCGCGCTTGAAGACATCATTGCCCAGCATCTGGACCAGCTCTTCCCGGGCATGGACGTTATTGAGCACTACACGTTCCGCGTGACCCGCAACGAAGACCTCGAGGTGGAAGAGGACGACGCCGAGAACCTCCTGCAGGCCCTGGAAAAGGAACTGCTGCGGCGCCGCTTCGGGCCGCCCGTGCGCCTGGAAGTTACCCCGGAGATGAACCCGAATATCCGGGAACTGCTCGAACGCGAGCTGGGCGTGGAAGCGGACGAGGTCTATGTCCTGCCCGCGCCGCTGGACCTCCGCGGCCTTTCCCCGATCAGTCGGATCGACCGGCCGGACCTGCACTATCCGAAGCAGGTGCCGCACACCAACCGCCACCTGAAGGAGTCCGAGACTTCGAAGCCGGCGAACGTGTTCGCGGCCATGCGACGTCGGGACATCCTCCTGCACCATCCGTACGATTCCTTCTCGACCTCCGTCCAGGCATTCCTGGAGCAGGCGGCCGCCGATCCGCGGGTGCAGGCCATCAAGCAGACGCTGTACCGCACCTCCGGCGATTCGCCCATCGTTGACGCCCTGATCGACGCCGCCGAGGCCGGCAAGCAGGTCCTGGCACTGGTGGAAATCAAGGCCCGGTTCGACGAACAGGCCAACATTTCCTGGGCACGCAAGCTGGAGCAGGCCGGTGTGCACGTGGTCTACGGCATCGTGGGCCTGAAGACGCACTGCAAGCTGTCCCTGGTGGTCCGGCAGGAAGTGGACGGGCTGCGCCGCTACTGCCATATCGGCACGGGCAACTACCATCCGCGCACCGCCCGCTACTACGAGGACCTGGGCCTGCTGACCGCCAATGAGCAGGTGGGCGAAGACCTGACGAAGCTGTTCAACCAGCTCTCCGGCTACGCGCCGAAGTCCACGTTCAAGCGGCTGCTCGTGGCTCCGCGCTCGGTCCGGTCCGGACTGATTGACCGGATTGAGCGCGAGATCGCGAACAAGAAGGCCGGCCTCAGCGCACGCGTGATTATCAAGGTCAACTCCATGGTGGACGAGGCGATCATCGACTCCCTCTACCGTGCTTCCCAGGCCGGCGTCCGGGTGGACGTCATTGTCCGCGGAATCTGCTCGGTCCGTCCGGGTGTACCCGGCCTGAGCGAGAACATCACCGTCCGCTCGGTGCTGGGCCGCTTCCTGGAGCACTCCCGGGTGTTCGCCTTTGCCAACGGCGGTGACCCGGTGGTCTTCATCGGATCGGCGGACATGATGCACCGCAACCTGGACCGCCGCGTGGAGGCCCTGGTCCAGCTGGTGGCCCGCGACGACGTCGCCGACCTGATCGGCCTGATGGACCGGTACATGGATCCCGGCACGGCAAGTTGGCATCTGGATCCGGAGGGCGCCTGGATCCGCCACCACAAGGACGAGGAAGGCAACCCGCTGCAGGACGTGCAGTCCTGGCTGCTGGCGTCCCGTTCCCGCCAGCGCTCCGTGGCTCGTCGCTGATGGAAGCAATTCAGTCCCCCGCCGCCGCTCCGGTCCAGGAAGACACCCCTGTCAAGGTAGTGGCTGCGGGTGCCCTGTGCTGGCGCGAACGGGAGGGCAAGCTGCAGGTCCTCATGATCCACCGTCCCCGGTATGACGACTGGTCCTGGCCCAAGGGCAAGCTCGATGAAGGCGAAACCACTCCGGAATGCGCCGTGCGGGAGGTCCGTGAGGAAGTGGGCCTGAGGATCAGCCTCGGCATTCCGCTGCCCTCCACGCTCTACCCGGTGGCTTCGGGCATGAAGATGGTGCACTACTGGGCTTCCCACGTGGACTCGGACAAGGCACGCCCGGACGGCAAGGAAGTGGACGGCACACGCTGGTGCACCCCGGAGGAAGCCGCCGAGGCACTCACCAACCCCACGGACAGACTGCCGTTGAAGGAACTGGCGGCGGCCTGGAACGAGCAGCGCCTGAGGACCTGGCCGCTGATCATTGTCCGGCATGCCAAGGCCAAGCCCCGGTCCGCGTGGACCCGGGCAGAAGGCGAACGTCCGCTGGTAGCTACGGGCCTGCGGCAGGCCATGGCGGTCTCCCGGCTGCTGGTGGCCTGGCGGCCCAAACGCGTGGTTTCCAGTCCCTGGGTGCGCTGCGTGCAGACCGTCCGCCCGTATGTGAAGGCGGAAGGCACCAAGTTCAAGACGGTTGACGCGCTTACCGAGCACAGTGCCAAGCGCAAGCCGGGCAAGGCCCGGAACGCCATTGAAGGCCTCTTCGACAAGGCCAAACCCGTGGCGGTGTGCACCCACCGGCCGGTGCTGCCCCTGGTCTTCGACGTGCTGGCGGGGCACATGCCCGTGGACATGGCCGACGGGCTGCCTGCCAAGGACCCGTACCTGGCACCCGGCGAGTCCGTGATCTGCCAGGTGAGCAGTGCGGATGAGGGACGGATTGTGTCCCTGGAAAAATACCGGGCCTTCGACGACTAGCACCGGCTGACCAGGGGCCGTTGTGGCACGCCTCGCATTCCCCCTGCCCGCGTGCCGACCTGAACTAGACTGGCCGGGTGAGCATTCCTACCCCGTATGAAGACCTGCTGCGCGACGTCATGGCCAACGGAACGCAGAAATCGGACCGCACCGGTACCGGCACGCGCAGCGTGTTCGGCCGCCAGATGCGCTTCGACCTGAGCGAGTCCTTTCCGCTGATCACCACCAAGCGGGTGCACTTCAAATCCGTGGCCCTTGAGCTGCTCTGGTTCCTGCGCGGCGACTCCAATGTGCGCTGGCTGCAGGAACAAGGTGTCAGCATCTGGGATGAGTGGGCGGACGAGGACGGCGAGCTCGGCCCGGTCTACGGCGTCCAGTGGCGCTCCTGGCCCACACCCGACGGCGGGCATATCGACCAGATTGCGAAACTGGTCGAAGGCATCCGGAAGAACCCGGATTCCCGCCGCCACATCGTCACGGCCTGGAACCCGGCCGAAGTGGAGAACATGGCCCTGCCGCCCTGCCACGCCCTGTTCCAGTTCTACGTGGCGGACGGGAAGCTGTCCTGCCAGCTGTACCAGCGCTCCGCGGACACCTTCCTCGGGGTCCCGTTCAACATCGCCTCCTACGCGCTCCTCACGTTGATGGTGGCCCAGCAGACCGGGCTGGAGCCCGGCGAATTTGTCTGGAGCGGCGGCGACGTCCACATTTACGACAACCATGTGGACCAGGTCCGTGAACAGCTCAGCCGGGAGCCCTTCCCGTACCCGAAGCTGCGGATCCGCCGTACTCCCGAGAGCATCTTCGACTACACCCTTGAGGACTTCGAGGTCCTCGATTACCGGCACCACCCCGGTATCAAAGCTCCGATCGCCGTTTGAGAGGACAACCATGACCGAGTCCCTTCCCGTAACAACTACTGCCGCCCCGGCCGGCCCCACCCGCTACTTCCCGGTAGGCGGCGGCTCCGGTGAGGGCGCGGACCTGGGCCAGGTCCTCCAGGAGCGCGGCACGGTACCCGAGGGTGAACCCGTCATTGGCATGGTGTGGGCCCAGACCGTTGACGGCGTCATCGGACGCGACGGCGGCATGCCGTGGCACCTGCCCGAGGACATGGCGCACTTCAAGGCGACGACGGCGGGACACCCGGTCATCATGGGCCGCCGCACCTGGGAGTCCTTCCCTGCTGCCTACCGTCCGCTGCCCGGGCGGACAAACATCATCGTGTCCTCCAGTGCCGCACTGCGGGACGAAGCCGCGGAGGCCGGCGCCGTCGTCGTCGGCTCCCTCGAGGATGCCCTGACCCTGGCCCGAACCAGTTCCGGGAGCACGGAAATCTGGATCATCGGAGGTGCACAGCTGTATGAAGCAGCCGTTTCCGTGGCCAATACCGCGGTGGTGACGGTCATCGACGTGGAAACCGAAGGCGACACGTTCGCCCCGGCACTGGGCCAGGACTGGACCTTCAGCGGTGTCAGTCCTGCCGCCGACTGGTACACGTCTTCCAACGGCACCCGCTACCGGATTGCCCTCTGGACACGGGACCGCGGGGAAGACGACCGTGACGGACACAACCAAGACGCGGCGGACCCGCTGGCCTAGAGTGGAAACCATGACTTCTTCCTCCATTCCCGCTTTTCCCAGTGCAGGTTTCGTCGGCTGGCGCGGCATGGTCGGTTCCGTCCTGATGCAGCGCATGCAGGACGAGGGCGACTTCGAGCTGGTCAACCCGGTGTTCTTCTCGACCTCCAACGCCGGCGGCAACGCGCCGTCCTTCGCGGCCGGAGCTGAACCGCTGCAGGATGCGTACGACGTCGACGCGCTGGCCAAGCTGCCGATCATCGTCACCGCCCAGGGCGGCGACTATACGGCGGAGATCTTCCCGAAGCTGCGCGCCGCCGGCTGGGACGGCATCTGGATTGACGCCGCTTCCACGCTGCGCATGGACGACGACGCGATCATCGTGCTGGATCCGGTCAACCGTGACGTGATTGACGCGGGCCTGGCCCGCGGCGTGAAGAACTTCGTGGGTGGAAACTGCACCGTGTCCTGCATGCTGATGGGCCTCGGCGGACTGTTCCGCAACGGCCTGGTCGAGTGGGGCACGTCCATGACCTACCAGGCAGCCTCCGGCGGCGGCGCCCGGCACATGCGTGAACTGCTGAACCAGTTCGGTGCGCTGAACGCTGCGGTGGCGCCCAACCTCGCCGATCCGGCGTCGGCCATCCTGGAGATTGACCGCGCCGTCCTGGCCCAGCAGAAAAACCCGTCCATGGACTCCTCCCAGTTCGGCGTGCCGCTGGCCGGTTCGGTGATCCCCTGGATCGATGCGGACCTCGGTAACGGCATGTCCAAGGAAGAGTGGAAGGGCGGTGCGGAAACCAACAAGATCCTGGGCCGCGGGACCGACGGACGGATACCGTTTGACGGGCTGTGCGTTCGGATCGGCGCCATGCGTTCCCATTCCCAGGCCCTGACCCTGAAGCTGACCGAGGACCTTTCCGTGGCCGAGATCGAGAAGATCATCGACGCGGACAATGAATGGTCCAAGGTGGTGCCCAATACCAAGGAAGCCACCATGGCCGAGCTGACTCCGGTGGCGGTCACCGGCACGCTGGACATCCCGGTGGGCCGCATCCGCAAGCTGGAAATGGGTCCGGAGTACATCAGTGCCTTCACCATCGGCGACCAGCTGCTCTGGGGCGCCGCCGAACCGCTGCGCCGGATGCTGCGCATCGCCACCGGCAACCTCTGATTTCCGGTTCCCGTTCCGGGTCCGCTCCCCCGTGGAGCGGACCCGCGCTGCGTTAAGGGGCGTTGGCTCCCAAGACCGGTTTGCGGCTTGAAACCGGAGTGCCTGAAAAATGTCAGTGCCGGGTGGCATGTTGTCCGCATGGAGAAGCAAAGCGTGGATCTCGTCCTTAACACTTTCTTCGCCTTCAGCTGTGCCGGCAAGCAGACCCCCACCCGCGCCCGCTATCTCCGCGTGGCGCTCCAGCTGCGCCGGTATCTCGAGGCCGAGGGCGCACGCATCCTCTGCGTCGAGGACCAGGCGCTGCTGGCGCTTGAGCGGAGCCTTGAGCCGGAAGCGGCCTTCGCCCGGCTGTTCGGCGCCCACGAGCTCGCCTATGCCCTCAGCGGTTTCCTGGAGCCGGAGTGGCTGCTGCCTGATCTGCAGGACCGGCGCACCCAGGTGGCCCTGACGCCCCGGCTGATCCAGTGGCTGTGCAACAGCTGCCTGCTGGATCCGGGCCGGGACCGCCCGGCCATCCGGAGTGCGCGGGCAGCGGCTGCCGAGGCACGGAAAGGCCCTGCACGGAAGGGGCTTGCGGAGGAAGGACCTGGACCGCCGGGACCCGCGCTCGGCGACAATCCCGGCGGCTGAGTCCTCCCGTGCCCCAGACCGCTACAGCGCGCAGTTCACCAGCAGGGGCTCGGGGTGGAGCCGGATACCAAAAGCCTTCTCCACGCCGGCAGCAACCGCACGGGCCACCACCAGCAGGTCCTCGGCAGCGGCGTCGCCGCGGTTGGTGACGGCCAGGGTGTGCTTGGTGGACAGCGAGGCCCGCCCGCCGGTGCCGTCCTCGGGGGCCAGCCCGAAACCCTTGCGGAAACCGGCGTGGCTGATCAGCCACGCGGCGCTGAGCTTCACCTTGCCGGGTTCCGCCACCGGGTAGCGGGGAGCGTCTGCCGGCAGCGCGGCTGCGGTTTCCTCATCAACGATGGGGTTGGTGAAGAAGGAACCGGTGCTGTAGGTGTCCGGGTCCGAGGCGTCCAGGACCATGCCCTTCCCCGCCCGCAGCCGGAGGACTTCGCGGCGCACGTCCACGGCGTCGGCACGCTCGCCGATCTCCACTCGCAGAGCCCGGGCGAGCTCGGCGTAGCGGACCGGAGCGCTGGTGGACCCCTTGGAGAGGGCGAACTCCACGGTCAGCACCACGTAGCGGGGAGAGCCGTTTTTCGTGCTGCGCTTGAGCACCGAATCCCGGTAGCCGAATTCGAGATCGGCGTTGGCGAATTCCACGACCGTGCGCTCGGTGCGGTCCCAGGCCCGCACCGAAGTGATGGCCTGCGAGACGTCGGCGCCGTAGGCACCCACGTTCTGCACCGGCGTCGCTCCGGCCAGCCCCGGAATACCGGAAAGCGCCTCCAGGCCGGAGTAGCCCTCCGACAGGGTGTACGCCACCAGCTCGTCCCACGGGTGCCCGGCCTCTGCGCGCAGGACGGCAGTTCCGTCCCCGGCCTCCCGGATGTCCAGCCCGCGGCTGGCAATGTGGATGACGGCGCCGTCGAAGCCTTCGTCGGAGATCAACAGGTTGGAACCGCCGCCGATGATGAGCAGCGGCTCCCCGGCCTCATCCGCGGCGCGGACGGCGATGATGAGTTCGTCTTCGGTTTCTGCTTCCAGGTAGCGGCGGGCCGGTCCGCCTACGCGTGCGGTGGTCAGGGATGCCAGCGGCATCCGGGTCAAAGCAGTCACCAGACCCGCACCACTGCCTGTGCCTTGACCAGCACCTTCTGTCCGTTGAAGGTCACGGTGAGATCCACGCGTGCCGTCGAGTTGTCCGCGTCGATGGCGCCGATGACACCGGCAACCTCCACGACCGCCCCGGGGGCGCCGTCGATGTCCTCCACCAAGACGGGACGGGTGAACCGCGTCTGGTAGTCGATCACCGCTCCCGGATCTCCGATCCAGTCGCTCACCAGCTGGACTGCGGTGCCCATGGTGAACATGCCGTGCGCTATGACGCCGGGCAGTTCCACCTCGCGGGCGAAGCGCTCGTTCCAATGGATGGGGTTGAAGTCGCCGGAGGCACCGGCGTAGCGGACGAGGTCGGCGCGGGAGATTTCCAGCGCCGCGGAACCGATTTCGGCACCCTTGGACAGTTCACTCAGTGCAATGGACATAGCGGTTACTGCCCCTCTCCGCGGACGAGGATGGATGAAAGGGTGGTGGCTACCTGCTCGCCCTCGGTTGTGGAAATTTCCGCGCGGGTGGTGATCAGGGCGCCGTCGCCCATAGCCCGCACGGAGTCCACGTGCAGCTCGGCCACCAGCTCGTCTCCGGCCACGATGGGACGGTGGTGGGTGAAGCGCTGATCGGCATGGACCACCCGGGAGAAATCGATGCCTGCATCGGGATCGGCAACCAGCAGCGCGTCGGCACGCTGGGCAACGATGATGGCGAAGGTGGGCGGGGCAACGAGGTCTGCGTAGCCCAGGTCCTGGGCGCGGGCGACGTCGAAGTGGGCCGGGTTGGTGGCCTTGACGGCCGCAGCGAATTCGCGGATCTTCTCGCGGCCCACGGAGTACGCTGCCCCTGCCGGGTACGTGCGTCCCTGTAGTTGGGGGTTGATGCTCATTTTTTGCCCTCCATGCCCTTGATGCGGCGCCGGGTGTCCCTGGCGCGGATCACCATACCGCTCAGGTGCGTGCTCAGGCCCACCACAATCAGGGGAAGGGCGATGTACATCAGGACCTGGTTGTCCAGGACAGCTCCCAGAAGTACCAGCAGCACCCCGAGGCCGCTGAGCGCCAGGGCGCTCACGACAAGTTTCCGGTAGAGGGGCGAGCCGGTTTCCCAAGGGGTATTTAGCATGTCTTCAGAATACAGGGGCGGGCGGGAAGGGCCCGAAACGGTGCGCGCGCGGTTCCCGCTAGAACAGCGCGGCCTGCAGTGCAGGGACGGCTGTGCGGAAGGAACCGTACTGCAGCCGGCGGCCCTTCAGCCGGGACAGGTCCGCTGCAAACAGGGTTTCTTCGCCGTCCACCCGGACCAGGGCCGTTGCGCCCAGGACGGCCTGGATGACCATGCCGTGCTCTCCGGATGCCGGGTCGCACGGATACAGTTCGCACGGCGTTTCCAGCACGGTGGCGAACTGGGCCGGTGGTTCCCAGACTTCGTCGGCCGTCCGGAAACCGGTAACCGCCACGTCCGGCAGCATGGAACGCACCGACTCCGCGGCCTCGGCGTTGCGGGCGTCCAGTTCCGCGGCGGCCAGGGGCCGGGCCAGCGCCGCCGTTTTGGTTCCCGCCCGGACTGCCTGCTGCAGGCCGACCACGGCCGTCACGGCGTCTTCGAGCACCCGCACCACCAGTCCGTCGCCGGCACGGGCGACATATCGGGCACGGACGGCCCCCTGCTCAACCAGGCGGAGCTGCTTGCGCCCGTCCGCTGCAGTGCCGACCTTGGTGGATCCGTCGGCGAAAGTGGCCACGTACAGCCAGTGCGGCTGATCCAGGTAGCGCCGGAGCGCGTCGGGGATGCTGTCCACCCGATGGCTGTTGTGGATGCCGCGCACCTCGTCCCGGATGAAGCAGCTGCTGCACTGATAACCGCGCTCGGCAGGAGCCTGGCCAGGACAGGGAGTGTGGGACTGGACGCCGTCGTCGTTCACCTGCCAGGAGCCGAGGCAGAACTTTTCGTTGCCGTTGGCGTCCGCCAGGACACGGAACCGTAGTTCGGTGCCCGGAGCGAGCGGCTGCTTTTCGGCCTGCCCGTTGGGAAGGTGCAGTGCCAGGTTCGGGCCGGACGTGTCCCAGGAGGTCCCCGAACACAGGAACCTGCCGGCGTCGGCGGATGCTGCGGTGCCCCCGGCTGCAGGCATGGTGGACCTCCCGGATAACGCCAAAAGGGTGGGATAACGTTTTTCACGTTACCCCACCCTTCGGCGGTGTTTCGGGAGGTGTCAGGCGTGCTGGCCCGCGTGTTCCCCTTCGGCGATTTCCTCAACGAGCTTGTCGTTGAAAGCCGGCAGATCGTCCGGGTTGCGGCTGGTGACGAACCCCTGGTCCACCACCACTTCCTCGTCGGTCCAGTTCGCGCCGGCGTTCTTCAGGTCCGTTGCCAGCGTGTGGTAGGACGTCAGGTCGCGGCCCTTGACGACGCCGGCCTCGATCAGCAGCCACGGGCCGTGGCAGATGGAAGCCACGGGCTTGTGCGCCTCGAAGAAGGCACGGGCAAACTGCTGGGCGTTCTTGTCCACGCGGAGGAAGTCTGCGTTGACGACGCCGCCGGGCAGGACGAGTGCGTCGAAGTCGCTTGCGTCGGCGTCGGCCACGTCCAGGTCGACGGTGAAGGTTTCACCCTTGTCCATGCCATCGAAGCCCTGGACGGTGCCCTTCTTCGGGGACACGAGGACCGGCTCGCCGCCGGCGTTCTTGACTGCTTCCCAGGGGCTGGTCAACTCAATCTGCTCCACGCCGTCGGTGAGGAGGAAAGCGACCTTCTTGCCGGAAATATCGTGCTCTGCCATGGTGACTCCGTTCGTTTCAGCTGCGGCCGGAAAACCTGCGGGCCGCAGCGATGCTTCTACGGTGGTGGTGCCTGGATCGGGAAACCTTTCGGTTTCCCGCTACGCCCACCCTATGGAGAACCGGCAATGATAAGCAACCTTAGTGGACTGTCGGAGCGGCGCGGCGGTGCGCGGCCACCGGCCCGGGGCAAACAAAAAGGGCAGGTACCGGAAGATTGAAATCTCCAGGACCTGCCCTGTTTGTAGCGGTGGGGAGGCTCGATCTCCCGACCTCACGATTATGAGTCGTGCGCTCTAACCAACTGAGCTACACCGCCAAAATGAGTAAAGCCCGCCCTACATAGGCCTCTGCAAAAACAAACAGCCTTAGCAACGCGGGCCCTCCCATTGAGAGCCCCGACCGGGAATCGATCCCGGGACCTCCATCTTACCAAGATGGCGCTCTACCACTGAGCTATCGGGGCAACGACATAAAACTCTACCAGCACTTTTCAGGAACATGAAATCGAGATGGACCGTTTGGCCCAAGGTGACCAGCGACACTTTCTGCCCGCCCGACACGCCGTTCCGTGCGGCAAAAAAGGTCAAATCCTGCCCTGTTTATCAGTATGCTTATGCTACGAGAAAGCGAGGGCACGTGAGCATAGTGCCGAACCATGTTTCAGAAGGTCTCTTCCTGGGTGGAAGATACCGGCTCCTGAATCAAATCGGGGCAGGTGCCATGGGCACCGTCCACCGGGCCAAGGACGAGTTCCTGGACCGGGACGTAGCGGTGAAGATCATCCGCCCGTCAGCCACCAGTGAGATCGACCTGCGGCGCAGTGACGCCGAGGCCAAGATCCTGGCGCGCCTGAACCACCACAGCCTGGTCACCCTGCTGGATGCCGGATCGGACACGTCCAACCCGGAATCGCCGCTGATCTACCTCGTGATGGAACTTGTCCAGGGCCTCGATCTGCGCGAACGGCTGAAAGAGGGCCGGCTGCCCCGCCGCCAGGCCGCGATGCTCGGCTACGACCTCGCCATCGGACTGGAGTACATCCACGACAACGGCGTGGTGCACCGGGACGTCAAGCCCGCGAACATCATGCTGTTCGACTACCGCAGCGCCGATGCCCGGCTCCGGGCCAAGCTCACCGACTTCGGCGTTGCCTTCGTGTCCGGCGACCCGCAGTCGCAGCACGGCACCTTCTCCGGCACCGCGGCGTTCATGAGCCCCGAGCAGGCCCGCGGCGAACAGGCCGGACCGTCCAGCGATGTGTATTCGCTGGGCCTGGTACTGCTGCAGTGCCTCACGGGAGAGCCGGCCTTCCCCGGCCCCGCCCTGGAGAGTGCCCTCGCGCGCCTTCTCCGGGACCCTGAGATCCCCGCAGAGCTGGGAGCGGACTGGGTGTCCCTGCTGCGCGCCATGACCGCTCAGGACGCTGCAGGGCGTCCCAGCGCCCACGACGTCTCCCAGGTCCTGTATGACATGATCATCGCCGCGCGCGGCCGGCACCGGGTTGACCCGGAGATCCTGCCCGCCGACGAAGCCCAGCGGATGGACGCGGTCCGCCGCTATGACCTGCTGGACACTCCCCCTGACGGTGCCTTCGACCGGGTCACGGCCCTGGCCTCCCGCCTCTTCGACGTCCCCGTGGCAATCGTCAGCGTGGTGGACACCGACCGGATCTGGTTCAAGTCCCACCACGGCACCGACGCCGTCGAGATCGGCCGCGATCCCGGCCTGTGCGCCTCCGCCATCCTGCAGGACAGCGTGTATGTGGTCGACGACGCCCGGCAGGATCCGCGAACGCTGGCCAACCCGCTGGTGGCCGGAGACTTCGGCCTGCAGTTCTACGCCGGCGTTCCGCTGCAGACCAGTGACGGGTTCAATCTGGGCACGCTCTGCATCCTGGATACGAAGACGCGCACTTTCTCCCCCGAGGATGCGGCAACACTCTCGGACCTGGCCGCGATTGTTATGAATGACCTGGAAATGCGCCTCGAAAGCCGCCGCGCAGGCGGGTCGGTCCACTAGCCGGAGCTGCAACCCGGCGCCACAGGGCATAACAAGAAGGACGCCTCCCGCAGCGGGAGGCGTCCTTCTTGTTATACGGAGTTGCGCTGCGGCGCCTTAGGTTCCGGCGCCGCAGGCTTCCTAGTCGCGGAAGCGGGGCTTGCGGGCACCGGCAGCGGCGCTGTCGCGGAAGCCGCCTTCACGCTTCTTGAACGGGCGGTCGCTGCCGCGGTCCCCGAAGGAACGCTCGCCGTCGCGCTTCTTGAAATCCTTCTTGAATCCGCCACGGTCGGCGCGGTCGTTGAAGCTGCCGCCGCCTTCACGCTCGCGGGCCGGCTTGCGTCCCTTGTCCAGCTCGAGGTGGATCAGTTCGCCGCCGATCCGGGTGCGGGACAGGGCGCGCAGCTGGTCCTTGGACAGATCTGCAGGCAGTTCCACCAGGGTGTGGTCTGCACGGATGTCGATGCCGCCGATCTGCGCGGAGGACAGGCCGCCCTCGTTGGCGATGGCGCCGACAATCGAACCGGGCAGCACGCGCTGGCGGCGGCCGACGGCGATGCGGTACGTTGCATTGCCTTCGGTCAGCGGGCGCGTCGGGCCGCGTGAGCCGACGCCGTCGTTGCGGCCTTCGGAACGCTCGCGCTGGCGGGCGGGAGCCTGTGCGACTTCCTGCAGCAGCAGCGGGCGTCCGGCCTGTGCCATGACGGCAAGGGCTGCGGCAACCTCTTCGGCGGGCACGTCGTGCTCGGCGATGTACTTGGTGACCAGGTCCTTGAATACCGAGATGTCTTCGGAAGTACGGGTTTCCGTGATCTTCTCGGAGAACTTGGCCAGGCGCTTCTCGTTGACGATGTCGACGCTGGGAAGCTGCATGTGCTCAACCGGCTGGCGTGTTGCCTTTTCAATGGCCCGCAGCAGGTACTTCTCGCGCGGGGTCATGAACAGGATGGCGTCGCCGGTGCGTCCTGCACGGCCGGTGCGGCCGATGCGGTGGACGTAGGACTCGGTGTCGTGCGGGATGTCGTAGTTGACGACGTGGCTGATGCGCTCGACGTCGAGGCCGCGGGCGGCAACATCCGTGGCAACCAGGATGTCGATCTTGCCGTCGCGGAGGGCCTCGACCGTGCGCTCACGCTGCTGCTGCGGGATGTCGCCGTTGATGGCGGCGGCGCTGTAGCCGCGGTCCTTGAGCTTGTCAGCCAGGTCTTCGGTGGCCGCCTTGGTCCGGACGAACGCGATAACGCCGTCGAACTCTTCGGTTTCCAGGATGCGGGTCATTGCATCCAGCTTGTGCGGGCCCATGACCTGCACGTAGCGCTGGCGGGTATTCGCACCGGTGGTGGTCTTGGACTTGACCGTGATTTCCGCAGCGTTGTTCAGGTACTTCTTGGCAATCTTGCGGATGGCCGGCGGCATGGTGGCGGAGAACAGTGCAACCTGCTTGCTCGCCGGAGTGGAGGAAAGGATCTGCTCCACGTCTTCGGCGAAGCCCATGCGCAGCATTTCGTCAGCCTCATCGAGCACCAGGTACTCGAGGTTGGACAGGTTCAGGGAACCCTTGGCGATGTGGTCAATCACACGGCCGGGGGTGCCCACAACAACCTGGGCGCCGCGGCGAAGGCCGTTGAGCTGGGGGCCGTAGGCGGAACCGCCGTAGACGGGAAGCACGGTGATGCCATCCATGTGGACGGCGTAGGAAGTGAAGGCTTCTGCAGACTGCAGGGCCAGTTCACGGGTGGGTGCAAGCACCAGCACCTGGGTGTCCTTGGTTGCCGGGCGGCCGGCGAGCAGGGACAGGGCCGGAACGGCGAATGCCGCGGTCTTGCCGGTACCCGTCTGGGCCAGGCCGACGACGTCGCGGCCTTCGAGCAGCAGGGGGATGGTAGCTGCCTGGATGGGAGACGGCGTTACGTAGCCGACATCCTTCAGGGCTGCCAGGACGCGCTCGTCCAATCCGAAGTCACTGAACAGCACGGTGTTCTCTTCGGTTTCGGGAGCGGCATTTTCGACGTTGGTGTTTTCCAGCGTGGCTTCAGACAAGAGGTAATCCTCATTCAATCGGGACCGGGCAACCAATAGGCTGCAGGACGTAAGTCCGGCGCTGTTGCAATCCCAGGCAGGACTTTCCGTCACAGCTGTGGGCCGATTTCACTGGATTGTGCCTACGACCGGTGTGACGATTTCTTTGCCGGCGCTCCCCGAAAGATGAATCTGCCCGCATTAGATGCGAGCCCCAACACAACGAACCGTACGGATTGAACCGTAGGAAATAAGGGAATACCGGAGTGGGGGATGTTTTCCAGTGTACGGCATCCCGGCGCCCGGTGCGTGGTCGGAGCCGGTGAGCTTGCGCACAGGCGCTGTGCGCAGGGCTGCGCACAGGGCTAACCCGCGGCCGGCACTGCCGCCGTGGACCGCACTGCTTTGGCCGACATGGTGCGCAGGACCTTGAGTATTTCCGGTGACAGCGTGATCTCGCCGGCGCTCCGGGACGCCTGCAGCGCCGCCGCCTGATCGGCGTCGAGGCCACGGAAGACGTCGCGGACACTCACGCCATGGCTGGGTGCGGTCACCACTTCCACCGTGTCCCCCGCAGCGATGCTGCCGCGGCGGCGGACCCGCAGATAGGTGCCCACCCGGCCGGCCTCCGCGAAGCGGCGCTGCCAGTTCGGCACCTCCATCCGCCGCTGGAAGTTGCGGCACGGGGTGCGGGGGCAGGTCACCTCCAGCTCGACGTCGGCACCGATCCGCCACCGCTCGCCGATCAGGGCGGCAGTGGCGTCAATACCGTCCAGCCGCAGGTTTTCGCCGAACAGTCCGGGCGGGATCTCCCGTCCCAGTTCCCGGGCCCAGTACTCGGCGTCGTCCTGGGAATAGGCATAGATTGCCTTGGATTCGCCGCCGTGATGCTTGCGGCTGGCCTGCAGGTCTCCGGTCAGCCCCAGGGGATGGACCTTTACCGGTCCTGCCACGGCACGCTTGTCGATGGCAGTGACGCCGGTGGCGTCCTTCGTGGGCAGAAGGCCGTGCAGCAGGCATACGGCGAGCAGGGAACCGGTTCTCATGCCAGCAGTCTAGGGCTGCGGCTCCGTGGCCCGCTGCAACCCGGGCGGATTGTTTCGCCACCACTGGCGCGGGCGGCTGCCCCAATAGTCGACGTACCACCAGGCCAGCAGCCCGATGCCCCAGAAGACACCGGCGCTGGAGGCCATCAGCCACGGCTCGGGCAGCTGGGAGTCCAGGTTGGGCGCATTGAACAGTTCGCCGATGGTCTTGGGCGAGTATATGAAGATCACCAGCGAGGAGGCCAGCAGGAGGAACCCGGTGATCTTCAGTCTCCGGCGCTCCGGCTCCACATCCATCACGTTCCGGGCCAGGACAGGGATGAAGAGGGCCACCCAGACCCAGTGGTGCGACCAGGAGACGGGGGAAATCAAGAGCATCAGCAGCGCGGTGACTGCCAGTGCGGTGAAGGTCTGCCCGCGGTTGCCGGCAATGCGGATGACGACGGCGGCAGCGGCGACAGCCAGCAGTGACAGGAGAAGCCACGGAAGGTCGACGGGGAAATCCGGGCCGCCGAAGTGCAGGATCGCGCCCTTGATCGAGAGGTTGTCCACGTAGCCGGCACCGCCGATCCTCGAGGTGTCCGGCAGCAGGTCCAGCCAGTACGTGCGGGATTCCCGCGGAAGGATCAGGAAGCCCAGGGCGAAGGTTGAGAGGAAGCCGTAGGTCATGTTGCGCAGCCCGCGCCAGTCGCCCCGCGCCAGGAAGTACAGACCGAAAACCAGCGGGGTGAGTTTCAGTCCGGCCGCCACCCCGGTCAGCAGACCTGTGGGCCAGCTTTCCTTCTTGATCACGAAGTCGGCCATGATCAGTCCAAAGAGCAGGATGTTGATCTGCCCGAAGGCCTGCGTTTCGCGCCACGGGCCGAGCAGCACGATCAGCCCGGTGCCGGCGATCGCCAGCGGCCGGAGCCAGGGGTGGCGGAGTACATCCATTGCGCCCCGGCGGCGGAAGAAATAGCGCACTGCCCAGACGGCGGTGGCTGCGGCAATGGCGATGGAAATGCCGGTGAAGATGTTCAGCCCCACGCTCTGGCCGAACGGCGCCAGCACGGCAAAGACCAGCGCGGCAAAAGGCGGGTAGGTGAAGAGCAGGCTGCTGTCGGCGTCGTACTGGACCGACTTCGTATACAGTTCACCGGCGGCGTCGATGACGCTCTGCCCGCCGGAAAGATAGACGCTGAAGTCGAGGCCGTGGCGCGGCGACAAGTCGAAAGCTGTCCATACGAGCAACCCGGCTAATGCCAGCGCCCCCAGGGTCGCAACGGTCCGCACAAAAGCGGATCGGTGGATCTGGCCCATTGTTCTCCCTGTAAGACTGCCGGCCGCGCGCGTGGCGCTACATAGCGTTTTTTCGTCGATCTTGACACCCGCAAGTCTACCGGGCAGCCCGCTCCTCCTCCCCCGTCCGGAGGCAGGCGATAGGCTGGCCGGACCAGATCAGTAAGCGAAAGGTCCCCATGTCCCCCGCGCTTCAAGCCATCACCAATGCCCATGTGGTTCCGGTCACCGGCAGGCCCTTCGACGGCACCGTCCTCGTCGAGGACGGGCGGATCCGGGAGCTGGGCCCCGACGTCGTTGTGCCCGAAGGCGCCCAGGTGCTCGATGCCGGAGGCCAGTGGCTGCTGCCCGGGCTGGTGGATGCGCACACCCACCTCGGCGTGCATGAGGAGGGTGAAGGCTGGGCCGGCAACGATTCCAACGAGATGACGGACCCGGTGATGGCGGGCGTCCGCGCCCTGGACGCCGTCAACCCCTTTGACACAGGGTTCGACGACGCGCTGGCCGGCGGAGTGACCACGGCCAACATCAACCCCGGTTCCGGCAACCCGATCGGCGGGCAGGCAGTGGCGCTGCACACGCACGGGCGCTACTTGGAGGAAATGGTGCTGCGCGCGCCCAGCGGACTGAAGTCCGCTCTCGGAGAGAACCCGAAGCGGATCTACAGCGACAAGAAGCAGACCCCCTCCACCCGTCTGGGTACGGCGATGGTGATCCGGCAGGCCTTTATGGATGCGCAGAACTATCTGGGCAAGGCGGACCCGAACGCCCGCGACCCGCACCTTGAAGCCCTGGCCATGGTGCTGAAGCGGGAAATCCCCTGGCGGCAGCATGCCCACCGGGCGGACGATATCGGCACCGCCCTGCGGCTGGCGGACGAGTTCGGCTACGACCTGGTGCTGGACCACGGCACCGAGGCCCATCTGCTGGCCGATGTCCTGGCCGAACGCGGCGTCCCGGTGCTCATCGGTCCGCTCTTCACCACCCGCTCGAAGGTGGAGCTGCGCGGCCGCAGTATGGCCAATCCGGGGAAGCTGGCTGCTGCCGGGGTGGAGATCTCCATCATCACCGACCATCCGGTGGTCCCCATCAATTTCCTGATCTACCAAGCCGCGCTCGCGGTGAAGGAGGGACTGGACCCCGAGGAGGCACTGCGTGCCGTGACGATCAATCCCGCCCGGGTCCTGGGCCTCGCGGACCGGCTCGGTTCCCTGGCACCCGGCAAGGACGCGGATCTGGTCCTGTGGAGCGGCAATCCGCTGGACGTGATGCAGCGGGCGCTGAAGGTATGGATCGGCGGCCGGGAGGTCTACCGCTACGACCTTGACGCCCGCGAACAGATAGTGGCGCCCCGCTGATGGGACCGGGTTCCGGCACTCCCGCGCCGCGCACTCCCCCGCCTCGCACCCGCCCGCCCCGCATCATCCGGGCAGCGGCCGCCGCATGGCTCGCGGCAGCCGCGCTGGTGGCCACAGCGGGCGTCTCGTTCATCATTTCGGCCCGGACCCAGCATCAGGACAGCGCTGCGCTGACCCTGCTGGGGATCCTAGCCTTGGTGCTTGCTGCCCTGAGCGCCTACAGCGTGCTGCGCCTGCGGTCGGGTAAGCGCAGCGCCCGGGAAACACTGAGCAGTATCGGGGTGATTGCCGGGTTCCCGCTGCTCTTCCGCGGCCCGGCGTTAGTGGCCGTAGGCCTGGTGCTGCTGGCCTGCACGGCGCTGCTCTGGCTGCCGCAGAGCAGCAGGTATTTCCAGCTCCGGGACCCGAAGAAGCGCAAGGGGCGCAGGGGTACGGCTTCCTAGAGCTGGCCCAGCGCCTGGTCGAGGTCCGCAATGAGGTCCTCGACATCCTCCAGGCCCACCGAAAGCCGCAGCAGGTTCTCCGGCACGGCCAGCTCGGTGCCCTTGACCGAGGCGTGGGTCATTTCCGAGGGGTAGTTCATCAGGGACTCCACCCCGCCCAGGGATTCGGCGAGCAGGAACAGCCGGGTGGATTCGGCCACCTTCCGGGCCGCTGCCTCGCCGCCCTTGAAGGACACGGAAACCATGCCGCCGAAGTCCTTCATCTGCGCTTTGGCCAGGTCATGCCCCGGGTGCTCTTCCAGTCCCGGATACAGCACGTGCTCCACTGCAGGCTGCTCCTTCAGCCACTTCGCCACGGCCATCGCGCTGGCGGAATGCCGGTCCATCCGCACCGCCAGGGTCTTCAGGCCGCGGGTGGTCAGCCAGGCTTCCATCGGCGCGGACACAGCCCCGACAGCGAACTGGATGAATCCGACCTCCTCCGCCAGGGCGTCGTCGTTCAGGATGACGGCACCGCCTACCGCGTCGGAGTGCCCGCCGATGTACTTGGTGGTCGAGTGGACGACGACGTCGGCCCCCAGGGCCAGCGGCTGCTGCAGGTACGGGGACGCAAAGGTGTTGTCGACCACCAGGAGGGCACCGGCGTCGTGCGCTGCCTGCGCCGTTGCGGCGATGTCGCTGATCTTCATCATCGGGTTCGACGGTGTTTCGAGCCAGACAATCTTCGTGTTCCCGGCGGCGATGGCAGCCGCAACCGCGGCGGCGTCGGACATATCCACGGCAGCATTGGTGATTCCCCACTTGCCCAGCACCTTGTTGATCAGGCGGTAGGTTCCGCCGTAGGCATCGTTGCCCAGGACGATGTGGTCCCCGGGAGCCAGCAGCCCCCGGATGAGGGCGTCCTCCGCGGCCAGCCCGGAGCTGAAGGAGAAGGCATGCCTGCCGCCTTCCAGTGCAGCAAGCTGCTGCTGCAGCGAATCCCGGGTGGGGTTGGTTCCGCGGCCGTACTCATAGCCGTTGCGCAGGCCGCCGATGCCGTCCTGCGCGTAGGTGGTGCTCTGGTACAGGGGCGGAATGACTGCGCCCGTGGTGGGATCCGGTTCCTGTCCCGCATGGATGGCGCGCGTACTGAAGCTGCTCATGGTGTTCTCCTAGCGCCGGCCGGGACCGGCAGATCGGTGCAGGCAGCACCCCTGCGAAGGTGTGCCGGGGTTACAGGCTCAGGTACGAAAGTAGGTCGTGCCGGGTCAGCATGCCAACGGCTGCGCCATCGGACGTAACCATGACGGCGTCGTCCTCCTGCAGCTTGGAACGCGCGGCGGCCACGGTGTCCCCCGTACCCACCAGCTCCGGACGCGGCCCCATGTGCTCGCTGATCCGATCCGTCGGCTTGGCCTCGCCGCGGAAAAGCTTCTCCGTCAGCGAGCGCTCATCCACCGATCCGAGGACTTCGCCCAGGACCACCGGCGGTTCCTGCGAGAGGACAGGCAGATACGAGACGCCGTACTCGTTCAGGATGGCGATGACGTCCCGCACGGTTTCGTTTGGATGGGTGTGGACCAGTTCCGGCAGCGAGCCGTCCTTGGTGGCCAGCACGTCGCGGACGGTGGCCTGCTCTCCGCCGTCCTGCAGGAAACCGTAGGAGCGCATCCACTCGTCGTTGAAAATCTTGCCCATGTATCCGCGGCCGCTGTCCGGCAGCAGGACCACGACGACGTCGTCGGGCCCCAGCGAGCGCGCAGCCTCAAGTGCCGCGGTGACGGCCATGCCGGAGGACCCGCCTACCAGCAGGCCTTCCTCCCGGGCGAGGCGGCGGGTCATGGCGAAGGAGTCCGCATCCTTCACGGCAATCACCTCGTCAGGCACGGACGGATCGTAGTTGTCCGGCCACATGTCCTCCCCCACGCCTTCCACGAAATAGGGGCGGCCCGTGCCGCCGGAATACACCGAGCCGTCCGGGTCCGCGGCAATCACCCGTACCGGCCCGGAGGCACGGTCCGCGGAGACTTCCTTCAGGTAGCGTCCAGTGCCGGTAATGGTGCCGCCCGTGCCGGCGCCTGCCACGAAGTGGGTTACCCGGCCGTCTGTATCCGCCCAGATTTCCGGTCCCGTGGATTCGAAGTGGCTGGCCGGGGCCGACGGGTTGGAGAACTGGTCCGGCTTGTACGCGCCGTCGATCTCGCGCACCAGCCGGTCGGAGACTCCGTAGTAGGAGTCGGGGCTGTCCGGAGCGACCGCCGTCGGGGTGACCACCACTTCGGCACCGTAGGCACGCAGTACGTCCCGCTTCTCCACCCCCACCTTGTCCGGGGTAACGAAGATGCACTTGTAGCCCTTCTGCTGGGCCACCAACGCGAGCCCGACACCGGTGTTGCCGCTGGTGGGCTCAACCACCGTGCCGCCGGGCAGCAGCTTCCCCTCACGCTCGGCCGTGTCGATCATCTTCACGGCAATGCGGTCCTTTACGGATCCGCCCGGATTCAGGTACTCCAGCTTCACCAGGACGGTGGCACTGATGCCTTCGGTCACGTGGTGGAGCTTCACCAAGGGAGTGTTGCCGATCAGGTCCAGGACGGTATTGGCATACTTCATGTGACCCACGGTACTTCTTCCTTCCCGCTGTGGCATGGGGGGCGGAACGCGGCGTAGCAAAAGCCACATCCGGGCAGCCGGCAGTGCGGGCAGAAGCGGGGGTGGTACGTGCAACGATAGTTGCATGTCCTTCACTGCCGCTGGTCCAGCGCTGCAGCAGGCTCCCTCCGGTCTGGTGCGCTGCTGGGAGTCCCCCGCCCCGTACTGCCTGCAGACCTCGCTGCGCATCCTGGTCCGCGGTAAGCAGGATCCGACCATCCGCCTCGGCCCGGGTGTTGCCTGGCTGGCCTTCCTCACCCCGGAAGGTCCGGCCACCCTGCACCTTCGCGAGGAACCCGTCCCGGCCCCCGGCGCACGGGTCCGCGCCCAGGCCTGGGGGCCGGGTGCCCGGTGCGCGCTGGACTCGGTACCCGCCCTGCTGGGTGAACACGACGACTGGTCCGGCTTTGACGACGACCAGTTCCTCGCGACCCTGCCCCGGATGGTCACGGAGACCCGGCGCCGGAACCTCTCCCTGCGGCTGCCGAGCACGGGCCGGATCATGGACAGCCTGATCCCGGTGGTGCTGGAGCAGAAAGTCACCGTGCTGGAGGCCTACTACGCCTGGCGCTACCTGGTGACCCGCTACGGCGTTGACGCACCCGGCCCGGCGCCGTCGGGCATGAAAGCCTCCCCTGCCCCGGAGACCTGGCGGAAGATCCCCAGCTGGGACTGGCACCGGGCACGGGTGGACCTTTCCCGTTCCACCACCATCCTGCGGGCCTGTGCGCTCGCCTCGGGGCTGGAGCGGCTGGCCGGGGATCCGCTCGGCGAGGACCTGACCGCCAAGCTTTGCTCCGTTCCGGGAATCGGCGTGTGGAGCGCTGCGGAAATCACCCAGCGGACCCACGGTGCTCCGGATTCCGTCTCCGTTGGCGACTACCACCTGGCCGCCTACGTGGGCGCGGCCCTCACCGGGAAGCGGACCGACGACGCCGGCATGCTGGAGCTGCTCGCACCCTGGCGGGGACACCGCCAGCGGGTGGTGCGGATGATCATGCTCAGCGGTTACCGCAAACCCACCTACGGACCGAAGCTCGCCCCGATGGACCACCGCCGCCGCTGAGGTATCGGCAGGGTTCCGGGTCGGTTGCACGGCAATTTCCGTGGACAGTCCTATGGTGGGGGAATGGAAACCAATACCCCCATCAATCTCCGCGCCACCATGGTCCCCAACGCCGGCGAGCACATGCGCGTGAAGCTGGCCCTGGACATCGCCATTGAGCAGGTACGGACGGAACCGGGCTGCCTGCGCTACGAAATCATCGAGGACTCGGAGTCGGCAATTGTGCTGGCGGAGCAGTGGGCCTCCCGTGCGGACCTGGAGCGCCATGCCCGCGGTGCCGCCCTCCAGGACCTGCAGGAATCCCTCAGTGCCCTGCTGGCCGAACCGCTCAAGGTGGAACAGGTCTAACCCGGCGTCAGTTCGGGGCGATTGCCATCCGGTAGATGGATTCGGGTTCCGCCCCGAACCGTTTCAGCACCGCGACCACCGCTTCCTCGTGTTCCGGGTCCACTGCTGCCTGCACCCGGAACCGCTCATCGAAATCGATCAGCCGCTTTTCGCTGCGGAAAGTATCGCTCCGGATCTTCCCGGAGTAGACAGCGGTTTCGGAGAGCTCCAGGGAGCGGGCGCCGGCCATCAGCAGCGCGTCCCGCAGCCCGTCTATGCGCTCGGTGTTGACCAAGGCGCTGATGACATGGCTGGCGGCGGAGTGCCGGGCGTCGCCGCCCGGGCTTCCGTCCACCGCCGCCCGGCCCGCGGCCGTGGGCCGGGCACTGATTCCGCTGAGTGAATACGCGGACGAGTCCTGCTGGACGCGGTCCAGGTCCTCCTGCTCCGGACCCGGCTCCTTTAGCCCTATGGTCCGGGAAATGACGGCGGCAATGACCCAGCTGAGCACGAAGGAGAAGAGCACCACGGAAACGAGGGCAACACTCTGGTGCCACAGCAGCATTCCCCCGCCGCCGGAGAAGATGCCGTCATCTCCGGCCGGGTTCACTGAGCTGTCCCCGAAGAAACCCAGCAGGAAGGACCCCAGCACGCCGCCCACGAAATGGACGGCAATGACGTCCAGGGCGTCGTCGTAATGCAGGACACTCTTGAGCCGCACCGCCACCACGCACACGCAGCCCGCGATCAGTCCGATCAGCAGGGCCGCCCCGGTGCCGACATAACCGGCGCAGGGCGTGATGGTGGCCAGGCCCGCAACTGCACCGGAAATTGCTCCTACCAGAGTGCAGTGCCCTCTGGTGATCCGCTCCACGAGCAACCATGTGAGCATCGCGGCCGATCCTGCCACGTGGGTATTGATCAGTGCCTGCGCGGCAATGTCGTTGGCCTGCAGCCCGTCACCCGCGTTGAATCCGAACCACCCGAACCAGAGAATGCCGCCGCCCACCAGCATCAGCGGAAGGTTGTTGGGCGAGGTCCGCAGGTTTGGCCACCCGCGCCGCCGGCCCACCACCAGCAGCACCGCCACGGCGGCGGCACCCGCGGAGGCGTGCACCACCATGCCGCCGGCCCAGTCCTGGGCGCCAAGCTGGAACAGCCATCCCTTTGGATGCCAGAGCCAGCGCGCCACCTGCGGATAAACCAGGATGGAGAATGCGGCAAGGAAAACCACCCAGCCGGCGAACCGGAGCCTGCCGGCTGTCGCACCGGTGAGCAGTGCGGGAGTGATCACCGCGAACATCATCTGGTAGGCCACGAAGGCCAGCGTCGGAATGGTCACGCCCGCCGCAACGGTGTGGAACTGCGGAGTGTCGACGTCGATAAGCGCAAAGGCGTCGAATTCGCCGAGCACGGAGTTGCCCCCGTTGCTGAAGGCCAGGGTGTACCCGACGAGGATCCAGGTCACCGAGATGATTCCGAGCGGGATGATGTTCTGCATCAGCATGGTCAGGACGTTGCGGACGGGAACCATCCCGCCGTAGAAGAGTGCCAGGCCCGGGGTCATAAACAGCACCAGCCCGGCGCAGATCAGCACCCACGCGGTGTCCGCCCCGTTCATGCCCGGCTCCCCGGGGTGTCAGGTGTTCCGGTTCCTGCTTTGCCGATTGTTCCGCTGCTGCCGCACATACGATCCCCGCTTCCAACTCCGCTTTTATCAAGCCGTGGGCGTTCGAGTGGCGGAGGCCCGAAAAGCTGTGACGGGACCCCGGACCAATTGAGCGTACCGCCGGGCCCGGAGGCATCAGAAGGGTGCGGGCACGAAGACGGGCCGGCAGGACCGATTTGGTTTCGGTCCTGCCGGCCGTGCTGCTGTTCGTCCGTCCTCCTGCTTAGCGGACGGACCGGTTGACTAGTGCGAACCCACCATCCCGTTCGGGTCGATGACGTATTTCTTCGCCACGCCCGAATCGAACTCGCGGTAGGCCTCCGGTGCCTGGTCCAGGCTGATCAGAGTGGCGCTGACGGCCTTGGCGATCTGCACCTTGTCATGCAGGATCGCCGTCATCAGTTCACGGTTGTACTTCATCACCGGACACTGCCCGGTGGTGAAGGACAGCGACTTGGCCCAGCCGGTACCCAGGTTGATGCTGAGCGAACCCTTCTGCGCCGCCTCGTCCACGCCGCCCGGATCTCCGGTCACGTACAGTCCCGGGATGCCCAGTGCCCCGCCGGCAGCCGTGACGTCCATCAGCGAGTTCAGCACAGTGGCCGGTGCCTCGCTGCTCGACCCGGCACCGTGGCCGCGGGCCTCGAACCCGACGGCGTCGACGGCGCAGTCCACTTCCGGCACCCCAAGGATCATTTCGATCTGGTCCTGCGGAGCACCCAGCGATACATCCACGGTTTCGCAGCCGAAGCTGCGCGCCTGGGCCAGCCGCTCCTCATTCAGGTCGCCGACGATCACCACGGCGGCCCCCAGCAACTGTGCCGAGACTGCTGCCGCCAGGCCGACGGGTCCTGCCCCGGCGATGTAGACGGTGGAGCCGACCCCCACCCCGGCGGTGACTGCGCCGTGATAGCCGGTGGGGAAGATGTCGGAGAGCATGGTGAGGTCAAGGATCTTCTCCATGGCCTGGTCCTTGTCCGGGAACCGCAGCAGGTTCCAGTCCGCGTACGGCACCAGGGCATACTCGGCCTGGCCGCCCACCCAGCCGCCCATATCGACGTATCCGTAGGCGCTGCCGGGGCGGTCGGGGTTCACGTTCAGGCAGATGCCGGTCTTGCGTTCCTTGCAGTTCCGGCAGCGGCCGCAGGAAATGTTGAACGGCACCGAAACCAGGTCGCCCACCTTGATGAACTCCACGTCCGATCCGGTTTCCACCACTTCCCCGGTAATCTCATGGCCCAGGATCAGGTTGGGCGGCGCCGTCGTCCTCCCGCGGACCATGTGCTGGTCGGATCCGCAGATGTTGGTGGTGACCACCTTCAGGATGGCGGCGTGTGGAAGTTTGCGCCCGATGTTGGCGGGGTTAACGCCCGGCCCGTCCTTCAGTTCGAAGGTGGGGTAGTCGATGTCCTGGACTTCCACCACACCCGGTTCCAGATAGGCAATCCCTCGGTTGGAACTCATGTTGTCCTCGCTGTCGTCTCGTCGTCGTTGACGTCCGCGCTGCTCGCTCCCCCGTACGCTCCCCCATGCGCTCCCCAGGCGGTGCGCCTTATGGAAGCGAGAGTACAACGGCCGCTGCGGCGACGGTAGACGTGGCGTTTTCGAATCCGCGTAGGCCGGACGGCATCCTTAACGCACTCAGGGAAGCATCCTGGAGCGGATGCTTCCCTGAAGAAAAGCGGGTGGGGCTAAGCCTGCTTGGCCTGGCCGTTTGAGCCTGCTGCTGCCTCGCGCTCCTGCGCGGCGATCTGCTCGTGCACGGCCGCCATGTCCAGGCCCTTGACTGCTTCCACCAGTTCGCTGAACTGGCTGGCATTCAGGGCTCCGGGCTGGGAGAACACCAGTACCTTTTCACGGAACGCCATGAGGGTGGGGATGGAGGTGATGCCGGCGGCAGCTGCCAGGCCCTGCTCAGCCTCGGTGTCCACCTTGGCAAAGGTAATGTCGTCGTGCTGCTGCGAAACGGATTCATACACGGGTGCAAACTGCTTGCAGGGACCGCACCAGTCCGCCCAGAAGTCCACGAAGACTATGTCATTTTCCTCGATGGTCTCGGGGAACGTTGCTTCGGTGATGTCGATAGTAGCCATGGTCCAACGCTAACCGGGGCCGGTGGCATTGTCTGTAGCTGTTCGCTGTCCGGTGAAGGCCTCTAGGCCCCGGGCAGTTTCGTCAGCCGGCGGATGACGGGCAGCGCTGCCGACAGGGCGCTCCGCTCCTCGCTGCTCAACTGTTCCAGCAGGGCCGCCATCAGCGCCGTCCTGCTGCCGTTGGCTTCCTGAAGCACTTCGCCTCCCTGCGAAGTGAGAGTCACCCGGACACCGCGGGAATCATGGGGATCGGGGCTGCGCTTCAAGAGGCCCGCACCCTCGAGGCGGATGATCTGCTCCGTGGCGCTGGGGACCTTCACTCCGAGGTTCCGTGCAATCTCGCTCACCCGCATCCCCTCGCCGGCGGCCATCTTCATGATGCTGACCTGCGTGGCGCTGATGTCCGTATCCGCGTCCATGTTGCGGGCAATGTACAGTGCCAGCCGGAGGGATTCACGGAACTCCTCGGCGAGGTCGTCCAGGGCGGGATCGCTAGTCATATTTAGGGAGCCTAATATCTAGGAGTTCTGGGCGCAAGGGCCCCGGCAAAGGAAAAACCCGCCCTCACCAATGGTGAGGACGGGTTTGTCTGTGGCAGATACTGGATTCGAACCAGTGAAGGCGTTGCCAGCTGATTTACAGTCAGCCCCCTTTGGCCGCTCGGGTAATCTGCCGAGTGTCTTCAAGTGAAGACCTTGTCCGCAGCAGCTGCGGACAAGACAACTTTACCGAAGATTCTCCGAAGTTACGAATCGAGCTCCAAACCGGGTCCTGCCGGACCGTTTCCGGCCGCTGCCGGCAGGGGCCGCGGGACCTTCTCCGGCCCCTGCCGGGCGCCCTACAGCCCCCGTGAGATCCGGTCTTCGAGCTGCGCGTAGAACCGGTCGGCCTGCGCCTGGGTCACCGATCCCCAGGCCACGGCGTTCCCCAGGTCGGCGCGGATGCCTGCCAGACGTTCCTGGCTTCCGCACTCGGTGCCTTCTGCCTGCGCCGCGCATTCCAGAGCGGACAAGACCGGAGGCGGGACCAGTGCGGCCCTCGCCGGGGCGGCACCAATGACACCAAGCCCCGCGGCGGACGCTGCCGCCAGGAAGGAACCGGCGGCCATGGTGCGGATCCGGACAGCTGCGGGACGGCGGAAGGATGGACGGGAGACGGCACCGGAATTGTTTTCCACCCCCTGACCCTTCCCCGCCCCGATGGGACGACGCCGGGTGTTTGCTGTGTACCGGCTGGGAGCGGGGCGCCATCAGGGCTCGGACCTACTACGCTAAGTACCAGGAAAAGTCACCAACTTAGAGGAGCCCCGAAATGGCCAGCGAGTCCACGTTCGACGTCGTCAGCAAGATCGATAAGCAGGAAGTGGCCAACGCGCTGAACCAGGCGCAGAAGGAAATCGTCCAGCGCTACGACTTCAAGGGCGTCGGCGCCGAGGTGGACTTCAGCGGCGAGAAGATCCTGATGAAGGCCAACTCGGAAGACCGGGTGAAGGCCGTACTCGACGTGCTGCAGTCCAAGCTGGTCAAGCGCGGCATCTCCCTGAAGTCCCTGGATGCCGGCGAGCCGTACGCTTCCGGCAAGGAATACCGGATTGAAGCCTCCATGAAGGAGGGCATCGCCCAGGACCAGGCCAAGAAGATCAACAAGCTGATCCGCGACGAAGGCCCCAAGGGCGTCAAGTCCCAGATCCAGGGCGACGAGCTGCGGGTCAGCTCCAAGTCCCGCGATGACCTGCAGGCCACCATGGCCCTGCTCAAGGGCGCAGACCTCGAGGTCGACCTGCAGTTCATCAACTTCCGCTAGGTCTCTCCGGAGCACTTGCGACGGCGCCGTCCCCGCTGCGGGGACGGCGCCGTCGGTGTTTTAAGGTTCTAAGCAGCACGCCGCCTAGAGCGCGACGTCGTCGGCAGCGGGGCCGTCGTCGCCGTAGTCTTCCAGTTCTTCCCCGCCTACGGGTTCACCCATCCAGGTCAGCAGCTCCCAGGGACCGAGGCTGCCGTCGGGCAGCTCTCCCGCTTCGAGCACGGCAATGCCGGTGTTGCTCAGGGCGTTCGCGACAATAAAGTCCGCTCCCACGTTTTCGGCGCGGGCCGTGGCCCAGGCCCGGATGATCGCCCCGTGGCTGAAGATCACCGGGGACTTCAACCCCTCGGCGGCCAGCTCCTCGACCACGGCGTCAAAGCGGCCCAGCGTCTCGGCTCCGTCCGGGCCGCCGGGCATCCGGACGGCTGTGTCACCGGAGACCCAGCGGTAAACGGTCTTCAGGTAGGTAATAATCGCGTCCCGGTCATTGCGCATTTCCAAGTCGCCGGCGAAGACCTCCCGCAGCCCGTCGCGGATCTGGACCGGCAGGCCCAGGGCGGCGGCCAGGGGCGCGGCGGTGAGCTGGGTGCGGACCAGGTTGGAGGCAAAGACCCCGTCAATGGGTTCGTGACCCAGGGCTTCGGGCAGCGCCGCCGCCTGTTCCCTCCCCAGCTCCGTCAGTCCCGGTCCGGGGACTGCGGTGTCGAGGAAATGCTCCACATTGGAGGGGGTCTGACCGTGGCGGACAAGTATCAGTCGCATGCTCGAAGCCTACTTCGTCAGCAGGAGACGGATCAGCACGGCGTCAGGCGCCCAGGGTGCGCCCGACCATGCGTTCCAGCCGCTGGATGCGGTCCGCCATGGGCGGGTGGGTGGCCAGCAGGCCGCGCACGCCGGCACGGAACGGGTTGGCGATCATCAGGTGCGAGGTGTTCACCAGCTTCTGGTCATTGCTCGGCAGCGGTGCACGCTGGGTTCCGCTCTCCAGCTTGCGCAGGGCCGAGGCGAGTGCCAGCGGATCGTTGGTGAGCTTCGCGCCGTCTTCGTCGGCGTCGTACTCGCGGGTCCTGCCGATAGCCATCTGGATCAGCGACGCGGCCATCGGCGCGAGGACAGCCATGGCAATCATGGCCAGCGGGTTGGCATTGCGCCGGTCCCCGCCCCCGAAGAACAGCAGGAACTGTCCCAGCGAGGTGATGACGCCGGCAATGGCAGCCGCCACTGAGGAGGTGAGGATATCCCGGTTGTAGACGTGCATCAGCTCGTGGCCGAGCACGCCTCGCAGTTCACGCTCGTTCAGCAGCGCCAGGATGCCCTGTGTGCAGCACACCGCAGCATGCTGCGGGTTCCGGCCGGTGGCGAAGGCGTTGGGTGCCATGGTGGGCGAAATGTAGAGCCGCGGCATGGGCTCCCCGGCCTGCAGCGAAAGCTCGCGGACAATCCGGTACATTTCCGGAGCCTGCGCCTCGGTGACGGGCACGGCACGCATTGCCCGGATGGCGAGCTTGTCACTGTTCCAGTAGCTGTACGCAGTGGTGGCCAGGCCGATAAAGAGGAAGACCCAGATGAACGTCGGGCTTCCGGTTCCGCTTGAAAGCAGGGCCCCGATTCCCAGCAGCACGGCGAAAAGCACGCCGAACAGGGCTGCCGTCTTGAGGCCGTTGAAATGTCGGTGCACGGGTACATGGTCCTTTCACGCAGGCCGTTTCGGCCCGCACTCTCGGTTTTATCCATATACTTCAACGTTTAACCGGGGCGGGCTGTTCCTGTTCCTGCTCCTGCTCCTGCTCCTGCTCCGACGAGCGGTTCAGGGCTCCGGATGCCGTGCGTCGTACCGGGCAAACCGGGGCTGGGTGCGGGCCAGCACCGCCACCAGGGCCAGGCAGATCAGTCCGCCCAGCACTGCCGCCCAGCCCTCCCCGACCAGGGAGGCATCCACTCCCGCCACCAGGTCCCCCAGCCGCGGTCCGCCGGCCACTACCACCACGAACACACCCTGCAGCCGGCCGCGCATGGCGTCGGGGGTGGCGGACTGCAGGATGGTGGACCGGAAGACACCGCTGATGGAATCGGCTATTCCGGCGCAGGCCATCGCGAGCGCCGCGGGAATGAGCCACCGGGAGGGGACCGCGCCGTCGTTGTGTCCGGCCAGCACCACCACCACGCCGAACGCCGTCACCGACAGCCCCCAGGCCGCTACGGACCAGAGCACCGCCAGGCCCTGCCGGCGCACCAGCCCGAGCGGCCCGGAAAACAGGCCGGCGAGGAAGGCACCCACGGCGGTGGCTGCCAGCAACACCCCCACGGTGGCGGCGCCGCCGCCGAGCATCAGCGCTCCGATGGCCGGGAGCAGTGCACGGGGCTGGGCTAAGACCATGGCGCACAGGTCCACCACGAAGGTCATGCGGATATTGGGGCGGGTGCCCAGGAACCGGAACCCCTCCAGCACGGAGCCCAGCCCGGCCTTCTGCACCTTGCCCACCGGCGGCATGGGCGCCAGCCGGTACAGCGCCCACATTGCGGCAGTGAAGGTAACGACGTCGATGGTGTAGGTCCAGCCGTAGCCCACCCGGGCCACCAGCACTCCCGCCAGCAGCGGTCCCGCGGTCATGGCCAGGCCGAAGGTCATCATGCTCAGCGCATTGGCGGCAGGCAGCAGCTCGGGGCGGACCAGGCGGGGAATGATGGCGCTGCGGGCCGGGTGGTTCAGCCCGCCGGCACCTGCGTTGACGGCCACGAGAAAGTACAGCAGCCAGACGTTGCCGACTCCGGCCCAGGCCTGGGCGGCTATCCCGATGGTGCTGAGCCAGAGGAGTCCCGACGAGAACAGCGCGACCTTGCGCCGGTCATACGCGTCCACCACCGATCCGCCGTACAGTCCGGCCAGGACCAGGGGCACCAGGCCCACCAGTCCGAGCAGACCGACGTTGAAGCTCGACGACGTCAGTTCGTAGACCTCCAGGCTCACCGCCACGAGGGTGAGCTGGGTGCCGACGGCGGAGAGCGCCGTTCCGGTCCAGAGCCGGCGGAATTCGGGGCTTTCACGCAGCGGGGTGAGGTCAGCGAGCAGTCTTGGCACCAGAGCAGTCTAGGGTCCTGCCGGGCCGGTTCCGGCGCACCACGCGCGCACGGTAATAGAAAGCATGCTTAGGATGGGACGGAACCGCTTGCCCCGCACCCTGCCGAAGGAGTAGCCACCGTGTTTACCCGCAACGTAGCCGATGGGATCCACCGCATTGAGCATGCCCATGTGAATGTCTACCTGGTCGAGGACGACGACGGCATCGCAGTGATCGACGCGGGCCTGCCGGGGATGTGGCCGCACCTGACCGGCGCGCTCGACGAACTGGGCTACGGTGCCGGCGATGTCCGGGCCCTGGTGCTGACGCATGCGCATTTCGACCACGTGGGCACTGCGGCACGGCTTCGACAGGAGTACCGCACACCGATCCTGGTGCACGACGCCGACCGGTACATTGCCGCACATCCCTACCGCTACCGGCACGAGACCAACCGGTTCCTGTATCCGCTGCGCTATCCCAAGTCGGTTCCCGTCCTGGGTGCGATGACCCTCGCCGGAGCGCTGAACGTGCGCGGCGTGACCGACGTGCACAGCCTGGCCGCGGATTCCGGCGACGCCCTGTCGGGCAAGCCCCGGATCCTGCACACGCCCGGGCATACCTCCGGGCACGTGGCACTGCATTATCCGGACCGCGGCGCCCTGATCAGCGGGGACTCGCTGGTCACCCTGGATCCCTACACCGGCGCGAAGGGACCGCAGATCGTTTCGGGAGCGGCCACCGCGGACAGCGCCCAGGCGCTCGCTTCCCTCTCACTGCTGGCCGAGACCAATGCTCCCCTGCTGCTCACCGGGCACGGAGAGCCGTGGCGGGACGGCTCGGCGGCGGCTGTGGAGCAGGCCCTGGCCCGCGGCGCGTCCTAGCCTCCCCTTACCGCTCGGCTGCAGCCAGGTCCTGTTCCAGGACCTCCAGCAGCCGGGAATCTCCGATGGGCCGGAAATGCCCCATGGTTTCCAGCTGGATGTTCCGCGCGCCCGCCAGGTGGCTCCCGGCCGGGATGTGCGGATCGAAGCTGCTGTACACCGAAGTGATCCGTGCGTTGACGTCCACACTGCGCAGGAGCTTCTGCAGGAACGGGTCCCGCGGGGCAAAGGCCCGGATCGAGGCCAGCGGAAACAGATTGGCGTAGACGGAGCCCGAGAAAGGTGTGTTGACGGCGATCATCCGCTCCACCCGGGACCCGCCGTCCGGCAGGGTCATCAGGTGCTTGCCGATCAGGCCGCCCTTGCTGTGCGCCAGTACCAGCACGCCCGTCAGGTTCCGTTCCACCAGATAGCGTTCCACCAGTACGGCCATGTCCTCGATGGCTCCGCGGTTGTAGCCCAGCGGGGCCACGGTATGCACGGGATGTCCCCGCTCATACAGGTAGTCCGCCAGCGGCCGCATAAACTGCCAGTTTTCAAAGACACCGGGAATCAGCACTACCGGTGCCCGCACCTCACCCTCCGGATGCAGATACGCCGACGGGTCCCGGCGGAAGATAAAACCGTGCACCTGCCAGTAGGCCACGTAGGCATAGTCCGAGGCCCAGCCCCGTGCCTGGCGCGCCCACCGGAAGATCCGCCCCTGCCGGCGCGGACGGAACCCGGGGCGGAAGGATGTCACTGTACGGCGGCCGCCGTGCGCATCAGCTCGGCGGTTTCTTTCGGACGGGTGTACATCATCACGTGCGGCTGGCCGGGGATTTCCGCCGTCACGGCACCCGGCCGGGCAAGGGCCAGCCGGGCCAGCCAGTCGGCGCGCACCACGGGATCCTTCCCGCCGCGCACCAGCAGGACCGGAGGCTTTACCTCGCGGATCCGCTCCTCGAGGCGGTGGTGGATCATCACGGGCAGCGTGGAGAGATACCAGCGCGGCCCGGCACGCAGGTAGTCGGTGACCAGAATGAAGTTGACGGCCGGGGGTTCCACCAGGCAGTCCTGCATCAGCCGCAGGGCCTGCAGCGGGGCGAAGCGCTCGGCGTCGTTAATGGTCGGCCCCAGCAGGACCACCGAGGACGCCGCGTCCGGGGCGGCGAGCGCCATTTCCACCACCACCTGGCAGCCCATGGAATGGCCCACCCACTGGGCACCCCGGATGCCGGCGGCATCGAGCGCCTCGGCGGCGATGCGCCCGAAGTCTTCCATCTGCAGCTGCCTGCGCGGCTTCGGGGTGGATCCGAAGCCGGGCAGCTCGAGCGTATGGACGATGGATGTGCGCGCCAGTTCCCAGATCAGCGGGCGGTAGTACCGCTCCGAGGCACCGATCCCGTGCACCAGGACCACCTCGCTGCGGGCCTCCTGCCAGTCGGGTGTCCCGGCGTCGTCAAAGCGGCGGTAGGTGCGGATGTCCACCTGTGTGTCCCCTACCGTCACGCGCTGGAATCCCGTTCGAGCTTCTGCTGCAGGCACTGTGCCTCTGCTTCCTGTTCCGTCGAGACGCTTTATGGCCAGCGTACCGGGACCGGACCAGGTTAGGCGATCCTTATTATGAATAACTCAGAATAAGGATAGGATGTTGGACATGAACGGAAACGCAGCTGCAGAGGAAACCACCGCCAGGTGGTCCGATGAGCTGCGCGCCCACGGCCGTCGGGTGACCAAGCAGCGGCTCGCCGTACTCCGTGCCGTCGACTCCGCACCGCACTCGGTGGCGGACGACGTCGCGGCCGGCGTGCGCCGGGAACTCCCGGATATTTCCCTGCAGTCCGTCTATGTGATCCTGGCCGACCTCACCGAAACAGGCCTGCTGCGGAAAATCGAAACCCCCGATTCTCCGGCCCGGTACGAGACCCGCGTGAATGACAACCACCACCACGCCATCTGCATTGAATGCGGACGGATCGAGGACGTGGACTGCGCCGTCGGCCACGCTCCCTGCCTCACCCCCGGAAACACACACGGTATGACCATCCAGATTGCGGATGTGCTCTACCGCGGGATCTGCACCGACTGCGCCGCCGCAGCCTCGTAGCCCGCCCCAAGCCTTTCCTCCCTTTTGTCAGCACCAGAGAAAGAACAAGTATGTCCAACTTCACCACCACGCAGACCGGCACCCCGGTTGCCAGCGACGCCCACTCGCTGAGCACCGGCGCCGACGGCGCCATTGCCCTTCACGACCGTTACCTGGTCGAGAAGCTGGCACAGTTCAACCGGGAGCGTATTCCGGAGCGCATCGTGCACGCCAAGGGCGGCGGCGCATTCGGTGAGTTCGTTGTCACCGAGGATGTCTCCAAGTACACGCGTGCCGCTGTGTTCCAGCCGGGCACCGTCACCGAAACCGTCCAGCGGTTCTCCTCAGTTGCCGGTGAAATGGGTTCGCCCGACACCTGGCGCGACGTGCGCGGCTTCGCCCTGCGTTTCTACAGCAGCGAGGGCAACTACGACATCGTCGGCAACAACACTCCGGTGTTCTTCATCCGCGACGGCATCAAGTTCCCGGACTTCATCCACTCGCAGAAGCGCCTTCCGGGTTCCGGCCTGCGCGACGCGGACATGCAGTGGGACTTCTGGACCAACTCCCCCGAGTCCGCCCACCAGGTCACGTACCTCATGGGCGACCGCGGGCTTCCGACGTCGTGGCGCGAAATGCCCGGCTTCGGCTCGCACACCTACCAGTGGATCAATGCCGCCGGCGAGCGCTTCTGGGTGAAGTACCACTTCACGTCCAACCAGGGCAACCATGAAATCACCGGTGCCGAGGCTGAGAAGATTGCCGGCGCCGACGCCGACTACTACCGCCGCGACCTGTACGAGGCCATCGAGGCCGGCAACTTCCCGTCCTGGGACCTGCACGTGCAGGTTATGCCGTACGAAGATGCCAAGACGTACCGGTTCAACCCGTTCGACCTGACCAAGGTCTGGCCGCACGCGGACTACCCGCTGATCAAGGTGGGTACCCACACCCTGAACCGCAACCCGGAAAACTTCTTCGCGCAGATCGAACAGGTTGCCCTGTCTCCCGCGAACCTGGTTCCCGGCATCGATGCCAGCCCGGACAAGATGCTGATGGCCCGCATCTTCTCCTACCCGGACGCCCAGCGTTACCGCATCGGCGCCAACTACAACCAGCTGCCGGTCAATGCGCCCAAGGCTCCGGTTAACAACTACTCGCAGGACGGCGCCATGCGCTTCTCCTACAACTCCCCGCAGACTCCGGTCTACGCACCGAACACGCTGGGCGGCCCCGCTGCCGATGCAGCGCTGGCCGGTTCGGGCAGCTGGGAGAACGACGGCGCCCTGGTGCGTGCCGCCGCGACCCTGCACTCCGAGGACAGCGACTTCGTCCAGGCCGGTACCCTGTACCGCGAGGTTTACGACGACGCCGCCAAGCAGCGTTTCCTGGAAACCATCACCGGCGCCATCTCCGGCGTGAAGCGTCCGCACATCCGCGAAGCTGCGATCCAGTACTGGACCAACGTTGACGCGACCTTGGGCGAGAAGCTGCGCCTTTCCCTGGCACAGGGCGAAACCACGGCCAACGAAAAGGCCGAGTTCGTGGGCGTTGCTGAGTAATTCCAGCACCCGCTAAACCAGCAGCGGCCGGTCCCTTCGGGGGCCGGCCGCTGCTGTCTGTCCTGCCTCCTACCGGGTAGGCCAGTACCAGATGATCAGCAGCGTCACCAGGAAACCGGTGAGGAAGTTCAGCTTCAGGAACCGTTTCCAGCCGGCATTCGCCGCACCGGACCCGGCATCGGTGATCCGCAGGAACGGCACCAGGTTGAGGATGTAGGGCAGGGCCAGCAGCCCGCCCAGCATCGCCGGCCAGGGAGTCAGCAGCATCAGCAGGCCGGCGGCGAGATAGGCAGCGGCGGCAAGCCATACCACCGGCCGCGCCCCCAGCACCGTGGCAATGGATCCGATCCCCCCTTCCCGGTCCGGCACCACGTCCTGCACCGCACCGAAGGCCTGGCTGGCCATGCCCCAGAGGAAGAACGCCCCCAGGACTGCCCAGAGCCCCGGGGTGAAGACCGCGCCGGCAAGGACCAGGCCGTACACTGCAGGGCTGACAAAGTGGGTGCTCGAGGTCATGGAATCCAGGAAGGGGCGTTCCTTGAACCGCAGTCCGGGCGCGCTGTACGCAATCACTGCAAAGACGCTGACTGCCAGCACCAGCCAGGACAGCGGGCTTCCCAGCAGGATCAAGGCCCCGAGGAACGGCACGTTGGTGATGGCCGCTGCCCACAACGTAATGCGGTGGAAACCGCGGTCCAGGACGGCGCCTTCCACTCCCCCCTTGCGCGGATTATGCAGGTCCGACTCGTAGTCGAAAACATCGTTGATGCCGTACATCGCCAGGTTGTAGGGAACCAGGAAGTACAGCGTACCGATGACCCAGGTCAGGTCTATCTGCCCGGTGGTGAGCAGATAGGCGGCGGCAAACGGATACGCGGTGTTCACCCAGGAGAGCGGCCGCGAAGACACCAGCAGCATCCGCAGGGTTCCCGCGGTCGAGGTGGCGGCGGGGCTCACGGTGTTTCCTTCGGGTTCGGCTGGGCGCCTCCGGGCGCGGGGGCACGTCCTGGCAGCAGCGCCCAGAGCGCCGGCAGCAGCAGCACGGCCGCCAGCGGGTAGGCGAAATCCTCCAGCGGCGCAGCGCCGGCAAAGGCTCCGGATATGCGGTCCTCGTTGTACCAAAACAGGCCCACGCGGATCATGAGGTTGTCGAAGACGGCGGTCAGGGCCAACAGGACGACGGCGGTGACGGCCGCCGCGGCTGCGAAGTGCCGCGGGCGGTTCCGGCCCAGCAGGGCGGCTGCGAAGATCAGGGCTGCCGGCACGAGGAAGAACGCATTGAGGGTCCAGTAGGTCACGGCCGGGTCCTCTCGCTCGGCCTGCGGGCCGGGGGTCCGCCGGCCCGGTCGGTGTTTCGTGCGGCGGCCCGGGCTGCGACCAGGCGCACCAGGCCGAAGAGCACCATGGTCAGGTAGCAAAGGAAGGCCAGGAAAAATATCTCCTCCACGGGCAGGTGCGGTGCCAAGGTCAGGCCGAGCATAAAGGGGGTCTCGCCGCGGTAGAAGATGTCGGAGCCGATGCCGGCCAGGTCCCAGCCGGTGAAGAACAGCACTCCGATGGCCAGCACGGCGGCCGCCCGCCGTGCGTCGGCGAAGAAGAACAGCCGGAACCGGTGGTCGAGGAGCACCATGCAGCCCAGGGACAGCAGCAGGAAAAGCAGGTACAGGACGCCCATTACGCTCCCGCCTCAGCGGACGGCTGCGGGGCCGCGAGCTGTTCTTCGGGCAGCTGGCCGGACGGCACCTGCGCGGACCACGGAGCCGGCTCCGGCAGCGCCTCGGTGCCCGTTTCCCCGCGCAGCCGCTTGAGCACGAGCTCCGCACTGATCAGGCACATGGGCAGGCCGATGCCCGGCAGGGTGGACCCGCCGGCGTAAAGCAGCCCCTCCACCTTCCGGCTGGCGTTCGTTCCGCGGAAGAACGCGCTTTGCTTCAGGATGTGCGCCGGTCCCAGCAGGGTTCCGCGCCAGGAATTGAGGTCGGCAACGAAGTCCTGCGGTCCCACCGTGCGGCGGATGATGATGCGTTCGGCCAAATCGGGAATGCCGGCCCAGGACGAAAGCTGCTCGATGACGGCGTCGGCCATCTTCTCGATCCGGGGATCCCCTGCGCCGTCGATCCCGCCGGCTCCCAGCGACGGATCCGAAGGTACCGGCACCAGCACAAACAGGTTTTCATGTCCTTCCGGCGCGGCGTCGGGGTCTGTCGCGCTCGGACGGCAGACGTACAGGGAGGCCGGATCCGGCACGGAGGTCTCCTGGCCGAAGATCTTCTCGAAGTTGGCTTCCCAGTCCCGGGTGAACAGCAGGGTGTGGTGTTCCAGCTGTGGCAGTTTCCCCTCCACTCCGAGATGCAGCAGCAGCCCGCCGGGGCCGGGGACCCGGTGCTCCCAGTATTCCTCCGGATAGGTCTGCAGTGCCGGGGGCAGGAGGGTGGTCTCGGTGTGGTGCAGATCCGCTGCTGAAACCACCAGGTCCGCATCCAGCGACACCAGCGAGCCGCCGGCATCCCGGTACTCCACGCCCACGGCGCGGGGCTTGCCGCGCGGGAAGCGGGCCCGGCCGCCCGTGGGGTTGTCCTGCGCGGACGTACGGATCCTGGTGACCTCGGCACCGGTGATGACCCGGCTGCCCTCTGCACGCGCCAGGTCGGAAATGACCGAGACTATCCGGTGGAAGCCGCCCATGGGATAAAGCACCCCGTCCGCCAGGTCCAGCCGGCTCATCAGGTGGTACATGCTGGGCGTGGTGAACGGCGAGGAGCCCAGGAAAACGGCCGGGTAGCCCAGGATCTGCCGGATCCGCGGATCCGTGAAACGCCGGGCAACGAAGGTGCTCAGCGGTTCCAGCAGCAGCCTGGCCAGCCGGGGGCCGCTGCGCAGGACATCGGGGCGCAGCAGCGGCAGGAACGAGGCAAACGTTGTATACAGGAACCGCTTCTTGGCCATCGCATAGACCTCTTCGGCGGACTCCAGGTATTCCTCGAGCCGGGCTCCGGCACCGGGTTCCAGCGACTCGAACAACGCAATGTTGCCGTCCCGGGTGGCGGCCACGTCCACCGGTTCTGCGGTGTCCTCGAAGAGCACCCGGTACCCCGGATCCAGCCGGACCAGCTCCAGCTGTTCGGCAGCGGTGGTGCCCAGCAGCCGAAAGAAGTGGTCGAAGACCTCGGGCATGAGGTACCAGGACGGCCCCGTGTCAAAGCGGAACCCTCCGGTCTCCCAGCTGCCGGCCCGTCCCCCGGTCTCCGGCTGCTTCTCCAGCACCGTGACCTCCAGGCCTTCCCGCGACAGCAGTGCCGCGGTGGCCAGTCCCGTGATCCCGCCGCCGATTACGACGGCGGTGCGCGGACGCATTCTCATGGTTGCCTTTCGTTTCCCGGGACAGCTTGGTTTCCGCCGTCGTGCCGGAGCCCGACAGGACCGGCGACCCGGCGGGTCAGAACCGCACGCGTTGCGATGCGGACCTTCACGGGGTTCGGGACGCGCACCCTGGTGGTCCGCAGCTGTTCGGCGGGAGTGTTCCGGAGCCTGCGGGCCAATTCACCGAACAGGTCCTGGGCCAGCGCGACGGCGGCCCTGCAGTTTGCCGGCAGCTCCGCCACCGCGGCGCCCGAAACCAGCAGATCAGCATCGATGCCGGCCAGGATCCGGTGCTTGTCCGCCTCACTGAACGCGGCCACGGTGACGCCCGGGAAATAGCTGCGTCCCAGGGTCTCGAAGTCCTGCGCAAGATCCCGCAGGAAGTTGACCTTCTGGAAGGCTGCCCCCAGCCGTTGGGCGCCCTCGTGCAGCCGCTTGGCCTGGTCATCGGGCAGCGGAACACCGTCGAGGAAACACTGCAGGCACATCAGCCCGATCACCTCGGCGGAGCCGTAGACGTACTCGTTGAAGCTGGCCTCGGTGTGTTCCACCTGGTCCAGGTCCGCGCGCATCGAGGCGAAGAACGGGCGGGTGAGGTCCGTTCCGATGCCGGTTTCCCTCGCCGTCAGTGCGAACGCATGGACCACCAGATTGACGCTGTAGCCGGTGCGCAGGGCACGTTCCGTGTCCGCCTCCAGCTCATCGAGGAGCCCGCCGATCTCCGTACGGGGCACCAGTGCGGCCGCCGCCACGCCGTCGACAATCTCGTCCGCCAGCCGGACCAGCGCGTAGATGGTTTCAATCTGCAGGCGCGTCCGGGCCGGCAGCAGCCGGGAGGCCAGCCCGAAGGACGTCGAATAGGACCGGATCAGCACGGCCGAAGTCCGGCGCGCAACGGCGTTATAAAGGGGCAGGCCCTGCTCAGCTGCCACGGACTACCGTCCCCGGTTCACGGCGTCGTCAACCACTGTCGACAGGGCGGCGCGCAGCCCGGGGGTGACCGCAGGGCAGTCCAGGTGCTGGCGGGCCCGGTCTGCATATTCCCGCACCAGCTGCTGCGCATGGTCCCGGGCCCCGGAGGAAACCAGCAGTTCCCGGGCGCGGGCGGCATCACGGGCGGTCAGCTCGGGGTTGCCGATCAGGCCCGAGAGTTCGGCCCATTCCGGCTTCTGTGCCACATAGGAAACCAGCACCGTCCGCTTTCCCTCGCGCAGGTCCGAAAAACTGGACTTGCCCGTGGCGCTCTCCGTGCCGAAAACCCCCAGCAGGTCATCCACCACCTGGTAGGCAATCCCGATGTCCCGGCCGTAGAGGCCGAGGGTGGTAACGACGTCGTTCGATGCCCCGGCAAGCACCGCCCCGGCCTGCAGCGGCGCTTCGAAGGAGTAGACGGCGGTCTTGAGCCGCTCCATGTGCAGGATTTCGGCGATCGGCGGGGCATCCGGATGGAAGGAAAGGTCGACGTCGATCAGCTCTCCGCCGGCGGATGCGAAGACGGCCTCGTCCAGGATCTCGGCCAGCCGTAACCGGATGTCGGTGTCCACCTCGGCACTGTCCAGCATGCGGAATGCGCCGGTCAAGGCCAGGTCCCCTGCAATGACCCCGGCGGAGAGCCCGCGGTGCCGTGCGGCACCTGTTTCAACGCCTGCGGCGGCGGCCAGCCCCCGATAGACGCCGGAAACGTTTTCGTGGCCGCGGCGGGTGAAATCCAGGTCGATGACGTCGTCGTGCACGATCAGGGCCGTATGCAGCAGTTCGAAAGCGGCGCCTACCCTGGCCGCTGCCGCCGTGTCGGTACCGCCGAGGTTCAGGTAAGCCGTCAAGAGGATGCGCGGGCGCACCCGTTTGCCTCCGGCGGTCGAGTTTTCCAGTGCCTGCCACAGTGAGAGGTAGCCGGGACCCAGTTTGGCCGCGCGGTCTTTGGCCCGCTCGTAAAACCGGTTCAGAACGGTCTCGACCAGGTCCTGGCCGATAGACAGGTCGAGCGGGGGGTGCATCTGCATAGGTAAAGTAAACACGTATGGGACTAGGGGAAGAAATGACAGACGGCTCAGAACGCGTGGTTCTGGTAGACAATGACGGCCGTCCCGTGGGCACCCGCGACAAGGCCGCCGTGCACACCACTGACACGCCGCTGCATCTGGCGTTCTCCACCCACGTCTTCAATACCCGCGGCGAATTGCTGGTTACCCGCCGGGCGATGTCCAAGCTGACCTGGCCGGGAGTCTGGACGAATTCCTTCTGCGGCCACCCCGGTCCAGGAGAAGCTACGAAGGACGCCGTGAACCGGCGCGCCCGGCGCGAGCTGGGGCTCGAGGTGCGGGACCTGACGCTGCGGCTGCCGGATTTCCGCTACCGTGCCGTGGATGCCTCGGGGATCGTCGAGCATGAGATCTGCCCCGTTTACACGGCCGTGGCCGACGCCGATCCGGTCCCGGCACCGGACGAGGTCATGGACTGGGAGTGGGCGGATCCGGCGCAGCTTGTTCCGGCGGTTCGGCTGACGCCTTGGGCGTTCAGTCCCTGGCTGGTGCTGCAGCTGCCGCTGCTCTACCCCTAGATCCGGTCCGGCCTGCCTGGCGGTGTGGGGTCGGCCTGGCTGTGTGTGCGTGCTGCCTGACGGTGTGGGTTCGGCCTGCTGCGCGGCAGGCGCTCAGTTTGCCGGTGCGGCGGTTTTGCTGCCCGCGAACCTCCGGGCCCAGCGGACCCAGGGGTATTCCTGGGGCCAGTGGCCGGACAGGGTGTGGAAGGCCCTGCGGAAGCGCAGGGCCACGTTTGCCCGGCTTTGCACCGCCCGCGGCGCCATTCCCACGGTCAGGTGCGGATCCCGGCGGCAGCGACGGCCTTGGCCGAGATGGAAGCTGAGGCAGACGTCGTCGTGCATCTGCGCATCGTTCCTGTGCACCTCGCCGCTGACCGCTTGCCAGGTTCCGGCGCGCAGAGCCAGGTTCGAGCCGAAAAACGGCCAGTGGGCCAAAGCTGAACCCATGGCCAGGTAATAGGACCCCAGATACAACCGGGAGAGCAGCAGCGCCGGGAGGCGGGGCATCCCGTAGAAAACACCGGGACCGCTAAGCACTTCCAGCTGCGGGTCGGCAGCGAAGGCTTCAGCTATGCGCGCAATCCAATCCGGGGGCAGGACGCAATCAGCGTCACATCTCGCAATAATGGCGTCCGCGTCGAGGCCCTGAGCAGCGGCGTCGTACCCGGCACCGGCAGCGGCAGGGATTCCCGCAGCCGGTTCGAAAACCACGCGGGCGCCGAACCGCCGGGCAACCTCCGCGCTGGCATCGCTGCTGTTGTTGTCCACCACCACTATTTCCCGTGGCTGCAGGCTCTGCTCGGCCAGGGACTCCAGGCACGCTTCCAGGAGGGCGGCATCATTGCGGCACGGGATGACCACGGCAACTGCCGGAAGCTCAGAAGGCATGGGCTGAGTTTAGCGTGGAGGCACTGGGTATCCCGGCCCGTTTCCGGTGCCCACTGCCTCGGTCAGTGGTGCCGGGCTACCGTATGAGAATGATCGATGCGCTGCTCCGCCCGCCCGAGTCCCGGCAGGCATACCTTGCCGACACGGTACGTGCACTGGGAGTGCTTAGTGTCCTGACGGCGCTGGTACTGCTCGGACCGGTGGAAACGGCTCTGTTCCTGCTGGTGCTGCTGGGGCTTTTGGTCTCCCGGGCACTGGCGGTCTTCCCTGGTTTCGACGCCGCCTACGGCGTGGTGCTGCTGGCCGCGGCGTGGAGCAGCGTGGCAGACCTCTACGCCCGCATCTCCTGGTGGGATCTCGCCATCCACTTTGCCACCACAGGTGCGCTGGCCGTGATGGCCTATTTCCTGCTGGTGCAGTTCGGCGCAGTACCTGCCGTCCAGCGCCCGCACCGTCACTCCCCCTCGCTCCCCGTGGTGGTTCCCCTGCTGGTGCTGGCGTTGGGATTGGGGATGAGTGTGCTCTGGGAAATCGGTGAGTGGTGGGGCCACACGTACGTGGATGCAAGCATCAACGTCGGGTACGCGGACACCATGGGAGATCTGGCCGCCGGAGGGCTGGGCGCGCTGGCGGCCGGTCTGTGCCTGGGTTTTGCGGTCCGCCGGTCCGGTGCGCGGCCGAATGCCCCGCTGCCGCACCGTACCCACCGCTAGCCCGGGCTCGCGCGGCTGCTGGCAGAGCAGGCTGTGGCCCGGCGCATCCGGGCTTAACTGCGAAGGGCATTCCGGGCAGCTGTGCTGCCCGGAATGCCCGGCACTGCCGGCGGATCACCGCCGGCTGTTATCGCTAGCGGGAGAGGTACCGCTCGTGCTCGCTGTGGGCGCGGGCTACGGTTTCGCGGATCTCTTCGATGTCCTTGACCTTGTTGCGGTACTTGAGGTCCATCTTCAGGATGTCCTGTTCCTCATCGCACAGGGCCTTGTAGACCCGTTCCCGCTCTGCAGGATCGGCGGTGTAGGACAGGTCCAGGTACGAATCCGCATGGCGCCGCGCGTTGTTCACGGCGGTCATGGCCTTGCCCGCCGGGCTGACCAGGGACGCAACAACGGTCACCAGCAGGACGCCCACAATGACGGAGAGCGAGAGGCCGGTGGTGATCTCGATAACCGGAACGTGCTCGCCGCCGTTGATGAACGGCAGGGTGTTCTCATGCAGGGCGTGCAGGACAAGCTTGACGCCGATGAACGCCAGGATGGTTGCCAGGCCGTAGCTGAGGTAGATCAGGCGGTCCAGCAGTCCGTCAATGAGGAAGTAGAGCTGGCGCAGGCCCATCAGGGAGAACGCCGTGGCGGTGAAGACAATGAAGACATTCTGCGTCAGGCCGAAGATCGCGGGGATGGAATCGAGCGCGAAGAGGATGTCGGTGCCGCCGATGGCCACCATCACCAGCAGCATCGGGGTGAGGACCCGCTTGCCGTTCTCCATGGTGAAGAGCTTGTCGCCGTCGTACGTGTCCGACGTGTGGAAGATTTTGCGGGCGAGCCGAATGATGAAGTTGTTGGCTTCGTCGTCGCCCTCCGTGCTTTCAGGCTTGAGCAGGTTGCCCGCGGTGATCAGCAGGATCAGGCCGAAGATGTAGAAGACCCAGGAGAAGGAGTTGATCAGCGCGGCGCCGAGAAGGATGAACGCGGTACGGGCGATCAGGGAGAAGACGATGCCGAAGAGGAGGACCTTCTGCTGGTCTTCACGCGGAACCCGGAAGCTCGCCATGATGATCAGGAAGACAAACAGGTTGTCCACCGAAAGCGCTTTCTCGGTGATGTATCCGGCGAAGTACTCGGTGCCCATCTGGGTTCCACCAAGGACCCAGACAACACCGCCGAAAATCAAGGCCAGGCCTACGTAAATGGAGGACCAAATGGCCGCTTCCTTCAGCGTAGGGATGTGCGCCTTGCGGATGTGGAAGAAGTAATCAAAGGCCAAAAGGGCCAGGATGACCGCGATGGTCACTCCCCAGACCAAGGGGGAAACAGTCATGGAATCTCTGCTTTCGTAGGGTATGCCAAAGGAGCATAGGTCTCTCCCGCCACCATGAACTGGCTGGCCGCTGAACCCGGCGGAGCGTCGGTGCTCCACGTGTTGACGGATATCTGCGTTCTGGGATACTCCCCTACGAAGCCCTCAGTCTAACAGGGCCAGGTCCGCATCGCAGTCCACGTCCCGCCCGTCGGCCAGATCGGTACAGTCCACGACATGCAGGAGCTCCGGATGGGCGGCGAGGAACGCACGGGCCCCGGAATCCGGATTGGCTCCCGGCCTCCTTTCTCCCGCAGGTTCAGCCCCTGCATAGCTTGCCTCCGGTTCCAAGCTGCGCGCGGCCAGGGAAGCATCGAGCAGAACGGGGTGTCCGCGCCGCAACTTCCCATCCGGCGCCCGGTAGCCGGCGGCGGTGATCCTGCCGGGCTGCCCCGCGGCGAGGACGCGGGAGACCACGGCAGGAGTCAGTCCGGGCTGGTCGACCAGGGCCACAAGGACCGAGGTCTCCGGTTCCCGGGCCAGTGCCGCCAAAATCCCGCAACGGTAACTGGTGCCCATTCCCAGCTCCCACTGTGGATTCACGACCGGTGCAGCATCCTGCAGCCGAGCTGAGGCCAAAATGTCAGCGCTACCGGCGCCCAGCACCGCGACCACGTGGGTACACCCGCCGGCCAGGAGCACCGCCACCTGATGCTCGATCAGGGGCCGCCCGCGGAAAGGCAGCAGCGCCTTCGGTCCGCGGCCGAGGCGTCTGCCGGCACCGGCAGCCAGCAGGACCGCCGTCGTCGTTCCGATCATTGGTCTGTCCTCACTCCGGTCCGGACTTAAACAGGCAGCCGCCGCACCCTAGGTGGTGCGACGGCTGAGGTTTCGGGTTATTAGCCTTCACAGTCCTTGCAGTAGGCCAGACCGTTCTTTTCGACGGCCAGCTGGGAGCGGTGGCGGACCAGGAAGCAGGAGTTGCAGGTGAACTCGTCTTCCTGCGGCGGCACTACGCGGACGAGCAGTTCTTCACCGGACAGGTCTGCGCCGGGCAGTTCGAATCCTTCAGCTGCCTCGGTTTCATCCACGTCAACTACGGCAGACTGCTTGTCACTGCGCCGTGCCTGAAGCTCTTCGATAGAAGCCGGGCCGGCTTCTTCCTCAGTCTTGCGCGGCGCGTCATAATCTGTAGCCATATTCTCGGCTCACACTCCAAATCCGTAGTTATGTTGTTTCCGGGGCACTCGATACTAGCCGAACATAACGGTTGTACGGTCTCGTACTATTCCCATCGGCCGTTCGGCTGCCGTTTTTCTTTCTCCGGACCTCGGGCGTCCGCCCCGCGGACGCCGAAAGTGCGCGTTGTGCCGGGAAGCCGTCCGCGGGTCCATTATGCGGTCCCCCGCGCACCCTTTCCTACCCAACGTGCGTCCAGACGTGCTGGTTCCGCTTTTTCGGCGGGACTTGTTAACGGTTGAATCCGTTGCGGAGGAAGCCAATCGCTTCGGCAAACAGCTCTTCCAGCAGCTTAAGTGACTCCGGGGTAATAACGCCCTGTGTGCGCCGTTCCCACTGGGCAAAGGCGCTTCGCCCGCAGGTCAGCACTGAACCCACCAGGCAGGAGCTGTAGAACGGATCGGCGGCATCGCCCAACCGCTGCCGGATGGAAGCGACGATGCGCTGTTCCGCCCGGTTCCAGGCCTCCAGCTGGAACCGCATCATTTCCGGGTTGTCCTGGGCAATGGCGTAGAGCTCGGCAGTCACCGCCAGCCGCTCAGGGTCCGCCGGGGCGGTCAGGGCCTCCAGCATGGACTCCACGATGTTCTCGGTCTGCGGACGGGACTCGAAGTGGCCCAGCACGGTTTCCAGGAATCCTTCCATGGCCACCGTAAGCGACGCTTCAATACTGGAAAAATAGTTGAAGAAGGTCCTGCGCGAGACGCCGGCCCGCTCCGCGATGTCGTCCACCGTGAAATTGCCCGGGCCGTTACTGCGGACCAGGCTGAGGGCTGCCGCGGCGATGGCTGCGCGTGTCACCGATTTGTTTTGTTCCCGCCGTGAGGGGGCGGCTGTTTCTCCTGCTGCCACGCCAATACACTAAGTGCAACTTTGCACGACGGGCAAGGGGAACGAAAAAGCACCGGACAAACAGGTTTTTGCCTGCCTGTCCGGTGCTTCTCTTGCTCTTTGCGGTTATGCCTCAGGCTGCGGTTCGGCCGGGGACATCTTCTGCTCGCCGCCGGAGGTGTAGGAACCATTGGTTCCCGTGCTGCCGGCCGCGGAAGAACCCGTGGAGGACCCGGTGGAACCGGATCCGGTGCTGCCGGAAGAGCCGGATCCACTGCTGGAACCGGTGACCTTGGAGGCGGCATCCTTGGCGACGCCCGTAACCTTGTCCTGCAGGCCCGGGGCCTTTTCCTTCGCCCAGTCGGTGCCGTGGGAAACGGTTTCCTGCACCTTCGGGTCATTCCAAAGCTGCATCAGCTTTTCGCGGCCGCCCTTGGAGCCAACCAGGTAGCCAATACCCGCGCCCGCCAGAAATACAAACTTCTTTACCATGGTCTTCCTCTTCTCCTGCCCTCACGGGGCCTTGATAAGTTCCGTCCACTGCACCCTACCGTTCAAAACGACAGGTTCAACAGTCAGCTTACTATTTGGATCCTAGTCAAGCAGGCGGGACCGGATAAGGAAGCGTTTACCCTCAGGCGCTTCCACGGAAAACCCACTTCCCCGTCCGGAGACAACATCCACGGTCAGATGGGTGTGCTTCCAGTACTCAAACTGCTCACGCGACATCCAGAACTCCAGTTCCTCACCTGCCAGGTCGAAGACCCCCAGAAGGACGTCGGCATCTGAAGTGAGAAACTCCCCCTTCGGAAAGCACATGGGCGAGGACCCGTCACAGCAGCCTCCGGACTGGTGGAACATCAGCGCACCGTGGATGGGCCGCAGCCGCAGCAGCAGGGCCTGTGCCTGCGGCGTCAGCGCCACCCGGGAGAACGTCTCCCCGGGCAGTGCGGCAGCCGCTTCCAGCGGAGAAGCAAGCGAAGAATCCATCAGTATCCAATCACCACACGGCCATCAACACGGCCTTCTCGGAGTTCAGTCATCACGTCATTAATCTCTTCCAAGCTGCGGACGGTGATGTTGGGGTGGATCAGTCCGCGGTCGTAGAAGTCGATTGCCTCCGCCAGGTCCTGGCGGGTACCCACGATCGACCCCCGGATGGTGAGGCCCTTAAGCACAGTGTCAAAGATCGGGGCCGGGAAGTCCCCCGGCGGCAACCCGACAAAGACAATCGTTCCGCCGCGCCGGGCCATTCCGATGGCCTGTGCGAAGGCTGTCGGATGCACTGCGGTGACCAGTATTGCGTGCGCACCGCCGGTCTTTTCCTGGATAACCTCGGCCGGGTCCTCGTTGCTCGCATTGACCACAACCTCGGCTCCGTACCTCGTGGCCAGCTCCAGCTTGTCATCTGCGATATCCACGGCGGCGACGCGCAGGCCCATGGCAATGGCGTACTGCACTGCCACGTGTCCCAAACCGCCTATGCCGGAGATAACGACCCACTGACCGGGCCGTGCCTCGCTGACTTTCAGTCCTTTGTAGACCGTGACGCCTGCGCAGAGGACCGGAGCGATTTCCTGCGGATCGGCCCCGTCAGGGATGCGCGCCGCAAAACGCGCATCCACCAGCATGTACTGGCCGAAGGAGCCGTCCACCGAGTAACCACTGTTCTTCTGCTGCTCACACAGGGTTTCCCAGCCGGTCCGGCAGTACTCGCACACACCGCAGGCGTAGGCGAGCCAGGCGTTGCCCACCATGTCGCCCGGGTGCAGGTCGGTAACCCCTTCACCGACCTGCACCACTTCCCCCACCCCCTCATGGCCGGGGATGAACGGCGGAGTCGGCTTCACGGGCCAGTCACCGTCTGCGGCATGGAGGTCCGTATGGCATACACCAGTCGCCACCAGCTTGACGAGCGCCTGGCCCGGACCTGGTTCAAGCACCGCCATTTCCTCGATGGAGAGGCCTTCACCGAGTTGGTTCACTACTGCTGCCTGCATGCTTGCCATGGGGTCCTCGTTCTGTCAGCGGTTTAGGGTAATTCCAGTCGAAAGCGAGTGACACCCAAGCCTAGGCAGGTCCGCGGGCCGCTTAGAAGAACCCCTGCTTGTTTTCCGCGTAGCTGACCAGCAGGTTCTTGGTCTGCTGGTAGTGGTCCAGCATCATGGCATGGTTCTCGCGGCCGATGCCGGAGGACTTGTAGCCGCCGAAAGCGGAATGGGCAGGATAGGCGTGGTAATTGTTCACCCATACCCGGCCGGCCTGGATATCGCGTCCTGCCCGGTAGGCGGTGTTGCCGTCCCGGGACCAGACACCGGCACCAAGGCCGTACAGCGTGTCATTGGCAATGGCCATGGCCTCCCCGTAGTCGGAGAACCGGGTCACGGAAACCACCGGACCGAAGATTTCCTCCTGGAAGATGCGCATGTTGTTGGTGCCCTCGAAAACGGTGGGCTGGACGTAGAAGCCGCCGGCAAGGTCGCCGTCGAAGTGGGCCCGCTCGCCTCCGGCGAGGACCCGTGCACCCTCCTGCTTGCCGATATCCAGGTAGGAGAGGATCTTCTCCAACTGATCGTTGGACGCCTGGGCGCCCACCATGGTGTTGGTATCGAGGGGATTGCCCTGGATCATCTGTGCCGTGCGGGCCAGTGCGTCCGCCATGAAGGAGTCATACATGGAGTCCTGGACCAGTGCACGGGACGGGCAGGTGCAGACCTCGCCCTGGTTCAGGGCGAACATGTTGAAGCCTTCGAGCGCCTTGTCGTAGAACGAGTCATCGGCGGCGGCGACGTCGGCGAAGAAGATATTCGGGCTCTTGCCGCCCAGTTCGAGGGTCACCGGAATCAGGTTCTGGCTGGCGTACTGCATGATCAGCCGGCCCGTGGTGGTCTCACCGGTGAAGGCGATCTTCCGGATCCGGTTCGAGGATGCCAGGGGCTTGCCGGCTTCCACCCCGAAGCCGTTCACCACGTTCAGCACGCCTGCCGGCAGCAGGTCCGCGATGAGTTCCATCAGGACCAGGATCGACGTCGGCGTCTGCTCGGCGGGTTTCAGCACGATGGCGTTGCCTGCCGCCAGCGCCGGAGCCAGTTTCCAGACGGCCATCAGGATGGGGAAGTTCCACGGAATGATCTGTCCCACTACTCCCAGCGGCTCGTGGAAGTGGTACGAGGTGGTGTTGTCGTCGATCTGGGAGATGCCGCCCTCCTGGGCGCGGATGGCGCCGGCGAAGTAGCGGAAGTGGTCGACGGCCAGCGGCAGGTCGGCGGCCAGGACTTCCCGGATCGGTTTGCCGTTGTCCCAGGTTTCGGCGACGGCGAGCATTTCGAGGTTGGCTTCGATCCGGTCCGCGATGCGGGTCAGGACCAGGGCCCGTTCGGCTACCGCAGTCTTGCCCCAGGCCCCGGCGGCCTTGTGCGCGGCGTCCAGCGCGAGATCGATGTCAGCCGATGTACCGCGGGCCACTTCGCAGAATGCCCGGCCGTTGATCGGCGAAATGTTCTCGAAGTACTCCCCCTTGACCGGGGCCACCCATTCGCCGCCGATCCAGTTGTCATAGCGCGGTTTGAAGGTGACTTTCGAGCCTTCGGTGCCTGGCTGTGCGTAAACGGTCATGTTGCGCTCCTTGTGCGTTCGACGTCGGTGTCGGTTGCGGACATCCCCGAGGCTACGGAGCGCAACGTTGCAAGCAGGTTGCAACGAAAGGTTTGTGCCTTCAGGCCAGGTCCCGTTCGATCCGTTCCAGGGCGGCGATGACGGCGGCCCTGCGGGGCGAGCGCGGCGGAAGCACACGCAGGGCAAGCTGCCAGGCCTCGGCGTCGTGCTCTGCCTCCGGCAGGTGCAGGTACTGGAGCAGGGTGTCTGCACCGGCGTCGGACAGCATGGCCTGGCGCAGTACGGCAGAGACCTCGGTCCGCAGCCGGATGACGGCGGGCGCCTCCGAACGCGGCAGCACCGGTCCGCCGTACCTCCGCAGGGCCAACCGGTAGGCGCCGTGTTCCAGGAACCGCAGGACCTGTGCGGCGTCCACTTCGAGCGGACGGGCCAGGCGGTAGGGGCGGGAGCGCGGCACCAGCGGCTCGGTTCCGGCGGCCACGCCTTCCATGAGGTTGCGCAGCCGCAGCATCTCGGCGCGCACCGTGCCTGCCTGCCCGCCATCGGGGTAGGCAAGGGAGGCGAGTTCCTCTGCCGTCAGCCCGCCCGGGTGCAGCGCCAGCACGGCCAGCAGTTCGCCGTGGCGGGAACTGAGTTCCACCGACCTGCCATTGATATGCAGGACGGCCCGGTCCCGGCCGAGCAGCTCCAGGCTTTCCGTGGAGTCGGGGACAGGCTGCGGGGGCTTCCGGCGGGTACGACGGCGCAGCGGAGCTCCGGAGGCGGTGGATGATCCGTTACGGGTATCCCGGCGGGCCTGCAGCCGCTGGACCTGGAGCCGGGCTTCGGCGGCTGCGACAGCTGCCCGGACAAGGGCGAGCGTATGCGGAGCGACGGCTTCGGGGCCGCCGGTGACGTCCACGACGCCCAGCACGGAACCGGTGTCCGGGTCATGCACGGGCACGGCGGTGCAGCTCCAGGAGTGCACAAGCCGGCTGAAATGCTCCGGTCCGGCAATCTGCACGTCGGCCCCTGTGGCGAGGGCGGTTCCGGGCGCACTGGTGCCGACCGTTCGTTCGGACCAATCCGCGCCGGGCAGAAACAGCATGCCTTCCGCGCGGCGGCGCAGGGCAGCATTGCCGTCGACCCACAGCAGGCGGCCCAGTTCGTCGCCGACGGCCACCAACAGCCCGGAGTCCTCTCCGGGCTCCACGAGCAGGCGTCGGATTACCGGCATCACTGCAGCGAGCGGATGCGCGGCACGGTAACGGTCCAGGGCGGCGTCGTCGAACACCAACTCGGGACGCGAAACGTCCGGGTCCGAGTGGTGCTGCAGCGAACGCTGCCAGGACTCCCGGATGGAAGGCCTAAGCCGGTCCAGCCAGCCGCTGCCGGCACCGAGCGACTCGTGGGCCCGGAGGGCGTTGCGAAGCAGCGCGTCCGCCGGTATCCGCGGCAGGACACCGGACTGCCCGTTCTGGGCCAAACCTTCATTTCGCGCCGCAATGCGCACGGCCCCCGCCTATCCACGCTGATAAACGGACAACGTCTCGGAATGGACGTTGTCCGGTTAGGGAACACACCTTGCTGGATATGCTCCCATGCGCGGACCGGCGGAGGCCAGAGGAACTGCAGGGTGCTGCTTACGACTACTCGCCGCGGGAGATGCGGGTCATTTCCTCGCGGTCGACCACCTTGACACGCTCACGGACGAGTTCGCCGGTCAGCGGGTCGGGGTGGATGTAGGAGGCGCCGAGGCTGCGCTCATAGGCATCCAGTTTCAGCCAGCCTTCCCAGGTGGTGTACTTGACGCCGCGCTCTTCCAGCAGCTCAATGATCGACGACGGGTCCGGATGCGTGGCGGCCGGCAGGTTCAGCCGGTCCTCGAGCAGGAAGCCGATGGTTTCCAGCGCGTCGCCCTTGGTGTGGCCGATCAGGCCCACGGGGCCGCGCTTGATCCAACCGGTGGTGTAGATGCCCGGCACCGGAGCGCCGTCTTCGTTGATGACGCGGCCGCCCTCGTTGGGGATCACGCCGCGCTGCTCGTCGTAGCCCACTTCGGGCAGCTCGGAGCCGAAGTACCCGATGGCCCGGTAAACGGCCTGGACCGGGTAATCGACAATCTCGCCGGTGCCGCGGACGTTCCCGGTGCCGTCCAGCTCGGTACGCTCGAACTTCATGCCGGCGACCTTGCCCGGATCAGCGGGATCGTCATAGATCTCCACGGGGCTGTGCAGGAAGTGCAGGTGCAGGCGGCGGGAAGCTCCGGTGTCCTGCTCCTCCACCAGCCAGTTGGTGAGGGTGTTGACCATGGTCTTGGTCTGGTTGTTGGTGCGGATCTGCTCGTCGGAGCCTTCGTCGAATTCGAAGTCCTCGGGGTAGAGGACGATATCGACGTCGCGCGAATGCGAGAGTTCACGCAGTTCCAGCGGCGTGAACTTCACCTGCGCCGGTCCGCGGCGGCCGAAGATGTGCACATCGGTGACCGGGGACTTCTTCAGGCCCTCGTAGACGTTGGTCGGGATTTCCGTGGTGAGCAGGTCATCGGCGTGCTTGGAAAGGATGCGGGCGACGTCGAGGGCCACGTTGCCGTTGCCGATCACTGCCACTTCCTTGGCGTCCAGCGGCCATTCGCGCGGCACGTCCGGATGCCCGTCATACCAGGACACGAATTCCGCACCGCCGAAGGAGCCTTCCAGATCGACGCCGGGCACGTTCAACGGGGCGTCCTTGATGGCGCCCGTGGCAAAGATGATGGCGTCATAGAAGTGCCGGAAGTCTGCCAGCGTCAGGTCGCGGCCGTAGTTGACGTTGCCCAGGAATCGGATGTCCCCGCGGTCCAGCACCTTATGCAGGGCGTTGACGATGCCCTTGATCCGGGGATGGTCGGGAGCCACACCGTAGCGGATGAGCCCGTAGGGCGCGGGGTACTGGTCGAAGAGGTCAATGCTGACCTCGAAGTCCCGATCGGCTTTGGTAAGGATGTCGGCGGCGTAAACACCGGCGGGGCCTGCGCCGATAATGGCGACCCTCAAAGGACGCTGGGCGCTGTCCGCGGCAGGGTTAGTCACTGATAGTCCTTCTTCTCTTCTGAGCTTCTGGGTGCGCAATTAACACACAGTTATTTATTCTAAATGCCGGGTTCGCCACCGTCTAAACGGCTCGAAAAAACGGGTGCGGGACGCCTTGGGAATACGCACGGGTGCAGGCGCGTTAAGCCCTGCGTGCCTTTCTCAAAGCCTGTCCCCGCCCGCCGCGGCGTCCGTACCGCCATGCCCGGCGAGGGCGCCGGCGCGTCCTCCCGTCTGTCCGGGGGCCCGTCCGCCGGTGCGACCGCCGGTTCGTCCGGGGCGCCAGGTGCGCCGGACCAGTCCGCTGCTCCGTCGTCGTCCGGGCCGTCGTCGTCCGGGCCTGCCGGGACGGGACGCGAGAACCTTCCCGGCATCCTCTTCGGAATTGGTGCGTACGGGCTCTGGGGTCTGCTTCCGCTCTATTTCATGGTCCTCAAGCCGGCCGGTGCGGTGGAAATCGTTGCCAACCGCGTTGTCTGGTCACTGGTGTTCTGCGCGATCCTGCTCACCGTCATGCGGGCTTGGAAGCCGATGCTTGCCGCCGGACGGAACCCCCGCACAGTAGGAACCCTGGCGGGCGCTGCCCTGTTGATCGCCGTGAACTGGCTGACGTATTCCTGGGCCGTGTTGAACGAACACGCAGTGGAAGCAGCATTGGGCTACTTCATTAATCCGATCGTGTCGGTCCTGCTCGGCGTGCTGGTGCTCAAGGAAAAACTGCGTCCGCTCCAGTGGGCCGCCATGGCAGTGGGCTTCATTGCCGTTCTGGTCCTGGCCTTTGCGTACGGAACCGTGCCTTGGGTGGCTTTGGCCCTGGCCTTCAGCTTCGGGTTCTACGGCTTGGTCAAGAAGGGCATCGGCTCGCGTGTTGACGCAGTTTCCAGCCTGACGATTGAAACGGCTGTGCTCACACCTATTGCAGTCGGCGTGATGATCTGGCTTTCGGTGACCGGAGCGGCCACGCTGACTACCAACGGGGCCGGGCATCTCTGGCTTCTGGTCGCGTCCGGCATCATCACTGCCGTGCCGCTGATCTTCTTCGGGGCGGCTGCACGCCGCCTGCCGCTGTCCACTGTGGGACTGCTGCAGTATCTGGCGCCTACCCTGCAATTCATCCTGGCGCTGACCGTGTTCAAGGAAGCGATGCCGCCCGAGCGCTGGGCGGGCTTCGGCCTCGTCTGGCTTGCGCTGGTGATGCTGACGGTCGACATGATCGGCGGACCCCGCCGCAACCGGCGGCTGCGTGCTGCGGCGGCTGTCTAGGGGTTAGTTCAGCGAAGCAGATGTCCTAACCACGCCCACCCGGCCGTCCCGAACCACCCCGATCGGGCCTGCTCCGGCGGCCTGTGTGGTTAGGGGCGGACTGTGTGGTTAGGGGCGGACTGTGTGGTTAGGGGCGGACTGTGTGGTTAGGGGCGGACTGTGTGGTTAGGGGCGGACTGTGTGGTTATCCGGGTGGCTGCGTTGTTAGAGGCGGACTGGCGAGGTTACGGCGGTCTGCCGACTAGTCCTCCCCCGCCTGGGCCCTGGACAGCGCGTCTTGATTGTTGTCCCCAACGCGGGCCCCACCGGACCATCAGTCGCTCCACTCCGGCAGGCTTGTTGGATGGCTTCGGAAACTTTGAGCGAGTTGCAGCTACCGGCGGAATTGTCCGTCGCTACATCAGGTGTGAGCCTGATGCAGCGTGCGGAATCGCTCGTCGCGGAAGCCCGTGACCTCTGTGGAGACGCGACTGAGGCCTGGGATCTTCTGGGTTTTCAGGACGCGGTGGATTTCGCTGCGGCCATTGAGGGTATTTCACGCGTTACGGACTACCTGAAGCTGGTCGCAGCCGCGGCCATCGATCGGCAGAGACCCGCTCAGACGTTTGGCGAGGGCGGCCTGCGGGAGTTCCGGAGCACTCCGGACTTCATGCGAGCCCGCCTTCGGATCTCACGCGCCGAAGCTCGCCGCCGGCTGGCACTCGGTTCAACTGTCCTTCCCACAACCACTGTCACAGGCGGGAGACGCCCACCCGCGTATCCGCTGTTAGCTGATGCATGTGCTGATGCCGCTCTCGCTGCAGCTGATGCGGATGTGATTGCACATGCATTGGAAGAAGCGCTTCCGCGGATGGAACCACAGGCTCTCGACGCCATGGAAAAGCAGCTCACTGATATCGGCTCCCATCAGGACCATGATTTTCTCGTCCGTACGGCGAAACACTGGAGCGCCTTGCTGGACCAGGAACGGCCACCCAGCGAGGAAGAGCTCCTCCGTTTCCAAGGGATCTTCCCGGGACGACGCCGAAATGGACTGAACCATCTCCACATTTACTGCACCGACGAACAGCACGAGGCGCTCACCACCCTGATGAACAGCGCCTCCAACCCGCGAGTGAACGGCCAGTACGGTACCAACCGCGGCACACCGGAACCAGACCACATGACAGAACCCGGCAGTGCAAGCGAGCCAGGCTGCGCGACAGAACCCGGCGGTCCGACCGAGCCAGGCTGCGCGACATCAGCCGGCAGTGCGACCGAACCGGGCTGCACGACATCACCGGGCTGCGCGACAGAACCCCGCCCTGCGACCAATCCGGACCGCGCGACCACACCCGGCAGCACTCAGCCCGAGCGGCACATTCCCGCTGAGGGAGCTTTTACACCGGCAACAGCGGGACAGGATTCACCTCCGCACCCCCATATCCTTGACCGGCTGCCCAGGCCCACCCGCCCGCAACTGCTCTTGGAGGGGCTGCTCGCCGCTGTCCGCGCCGCCCTGGCTTCCGGGGGCCTGCCCGCTTCCGGAGGGCTGCCCGCTTCCGGAGGGCTGCGTCCCCAAGTTATGGTCACTATCAGTCATGACGCCCTCTTGCTGGGGCTGACGAACGCAACTGGCGAGCCGGACGCGAGGAACCGCACGATCCGCGGGGATCGCCCAGACGAACCGCATTCCGCCAATGGTCCGGATAACAGGAACACCGAAACATCGCGTTCTCCGTCGCCTGGCATCGCTGCCTTCTCCGGACCAATCGACACCCGGACTGTCCGGCGCATAGCCTGCGACGCGGACCTGATTCCGGTAGTCCTGGGATCCAAGGGACAGGTGCTGGACCTGGGCCGGGCGGCAAGACTCTTCCCTCCCCACCTGAGGAAGGCCCTCCACGCCCGCGACCGAGGCTGCGCTTTCCCCGGATGTACAGTTCCGGGACCTTGGACCGAAGCGCACCATGTCACTTTCTGGGAGCGGGGCGGAGACACCAGCATCGGAAACGGGGTGCTGCTGTGTTCCTTCCACCACCACTTGATCCATCAGGGCAACTGGCACGTATCAATGCAGGCAGGCATTCCCTGGTTCCGGCCGCCGGCTTACGTGGATCCGGAGCGCAGACCGCTGCGGAACACCTACTTCCACCCTGGTTTCCCAGCCTCCGGCGGAACTCCAAACGGAACCTGACGCCTCACCGCAAGGACCTTCCGTGACGGCATCAGCTCCGGGCGCTGACGGCGGCCTCCAGAACCTCAAGTGCATCAAGCAGGAGCTCATCGTCAATGGTCAGCGGCGGCAGCAGCCGAATAACGTTCCCGTAGGTTCCGCAGGTCAGCACAATGACACCCTCCTGCAGGCAGGCTGCCGCGATAGCCTTCGCCGCCTCGGCGTCGGGCGTCTTAGATCCGGGGCGAACGAATTCCATCGCGAGCATGGCACCGCGTCCGCGGACATCGCCGACGACGCCGCCTTCCACCGCAAGTGCCTCCAGCCTGGGCAGGACGAGCTCCTCGATGTGCCGTGCCCGACCGGCCAGGTCCTGCGAAACCATGGTGTCCATCGCCGCCAGCGCAGCTGCGCAGGCCACGGGGTTGCCGCCATATGTACCTCCCAGACCACCGGGGTGGACAGCGTCGAGCAATTCCGCGCGTCCCGTGACGGCCGAAAGCGGCAGCCCTCCGGCAATCCCCTTGGCCATGGTGATCAGGTCCGGAACCACTCCTTCGTGCTGTACCGCAAACCATTCACCCGTACGGCAGAAACCGGACTGCACCTCGTCCGCGATGAAGACCACGCCGTTGGCCTGCGCCCACTCCGCGAGCCGCGGCAGGAAGCCCTCCGCCGGAACAATGAATCCCCCCTCACCCTGAATCGGTTCAATGAGGAGCGCGGCAAGCTGGTCCGCACCGATCTGCTTCTCGATGGCCAGGATGGCCCGGTCCGCAGCCTCCGCGCCGGTCAGGTCCGGGTTCTCTTCACGGAACGGATAACTCATGGGCATCCGGTAGATCTCCGGAGCGAACGGTCCGAACCCTGTCTTGTAAGGCATGGCCTTGGCCGTCAACCCCATGGTGAGGTTGGTGCGGCCGTGGTACGCGTGGTCGAAAGCGACCACTGCGTCGCGCCCGGTAGCCGAGCGGGCAATCTTCACGGCGTTCTCCACCGCTTCGGCACCGGAGTTGAACAGCACGGTCCGTTTTTCGAAGTCCCCCGGAGTCACGGCAGCAAGACGTTCGGCAACGGCCACATACCCCTCGTAGGGCGTCACCATGAAGCACGTGTGCGTGAAGTGCTCCACTTGTTCCTGCACGGCGGCGACAACGGCTGGATCGGAGGCACCCACGCTGGTCACGGCGATGCCCGAGCCCAGGTCAGTGAAGGCATTGCCGTCCACGTCCACGATGATGCCGCCGTCGGCGTCAGCGGCATACACGGGAATGCTCGAGGCAACGCCCTTCGCAACAACTGCAGCACGCCGCGCCTCCAGCGCCGCAGACTTCGGGCCCGGGAAAGTGCCGGTAATCCGGCGTCGCTGTTCGATGCGGTAACTCGGAGTGGTGACGGAGATGCTCATGGGATTGCCTTTCGGAAGTACTGCGTGAGGAACAGGGTTCGGATGCCGGGCTAGGCGTCCAGCGCGCTCATCACGTGCTTGATGCGGGTGTAGTCCTCCACGCCGTACATGGAGAGGTCCTTGCCGTAACCGGAACTCTTGAAGCCTCCGTGCGGCATCTCGGCGGTGAGCATGATGTGCGTGTTGATCCAGACGGCTCCGAAATCCAGATCCCGCGACAGGCGCATGGCCCGGCCGTGGTTCGTGGTCCAGACGCTGGAGGCAAGGGCGTATTCGACGTCGTTGGCCATTTCCACGGCCTGCTCCTCGTTGTCGAACTTCTGCACGGTGATGACCGGGCCGAAGGTTTCCTTCTGCACCACGTCGTCGTCTTGGCGGGCACCGGTGATGACGGTGGGTTCGAAGAAGAAACCCTTGGACCCTGCCCTCCGTCCGCCGGTCTCCACACGGCAATGCGCGGGCAGAGCTTCGATCACGGCATTCACGGCGTTGAAGTGGTTGATGTTGTTCAGCGGACCGAAGTAGTTTTCCTCGTCGTTGTCGCTGCCGGTCTTCAACTCCCTGGCAGCAGCGACCAGCTTGTCCACCAGTGCATCGTGCACGGAATCCTCCACCAGGACGCGGGTGATGGCAGTGCAGTCCTGGCCGGCATTAAAGAACGCGAATTCGGCAATGGCCGTGGCGGTCCGGTCCAGGTCTGCGTCTGCAAATACGACTGCGGGTGCCTTGCCTCCCAGTTCCAGGTGGGCCCGCTTGAGGGTCTTCGCCGCACCGGAGGCCACGGCGATGCCTGCCCGCACGGACCCCGTGATGGAAACCAGGCCGGGCACGGGGTGTTCAACCATCAGCTCACCGGTAGCACCCGTGCCCAGCACTACGTTGAACACGCCGGCAGGGAAGATGTCCGCCGCAAGCCGGGCCAGAACCAAGGTGGATTCGGGGGTGGTGTCGGAGGGCTTGAGCACCACCGTGTTTCCCGCGGCAAGCGCCGGACCGATCTTCCAGACCGCCATCAGCAACGGGTAGTTCCACGGAGCCACTTGGGCGACGACGCCGATCGGCTCGCGGCGGATGAAGGAGGTAAAGCCTTCCATGTACTCGCCGGCGGATTTTCCCTCCAGAAGCCGGGCCGCGCCGGCAAAGAAGCGGAGCTGATCCGCCCCGACGGCCACTTCTTCTGCGGCAATCAATGAGCGAACCTGACCCGTATTGCGGTGCTGTGCTTCCACCAATTCGTCGGAATGGGCCTCAAAAGCATCCGCCAGACGAAGCAGCATGCGCTGGCGTTCGCTGGGAGTGGTGCGCTTCCACGTACGGAACGCCGCCGCGGCTGCGTCCATTGCTGCGTCGACGTCCGCCTGCACGGATATGGGCGACACGGCAACCACTTCGCCGTTGGTGGGATTCACGACATCCAGCACCTCGGTTCCGCGGGACGGGACAAACTCGCCGTTAATGAAGTTCTGCAGTGTCTCAGCCATGCCGGACGTCCTTTCGGGGCGGGCGGGTGCGTATTCGATTACCCCAAACCTACTGTGAAGCGCAGGTCACACATACGGCCGCCTGCACAGCCATTTGGGGCAGATGCAGTGCGATCGCATAAAAGTCCGCGGTCTATAGTGGTGCAATGTCGATCACACTCTCGGACCTGCTGGCGGCGGGCGGGCTGGAACTGACGCGCCACGGGTCTGCGCCCCTGTCTCCACGGCCTATTCAGTGGGTTGCTGTGACCGAACTGGAGGATCCGTCTCCGTTCCTCGGCGGCGGAGAGGTGGTTCTGACTACGGGTCTGCGGCACGGCAGCAGCGCGGCCCAGCAACGTTTTGTGCAAAGCGTGGAGCGGGCCGGAGCGCTGGGAATCGGTTTCGGCACCGGCCTCAGCCACGCCTCGGTGCCGGCTCCCCTGCTCGCCGAGGCGGACCGACTCGGCATGCCCGTATTCGAGGTCCCCTACGGCACACCGTTCATGGCTCTGGGAAAGCTGGTTGCGGATTCCCTCTCTGCCCAGCACGTCGCGCAGCTGCACCAATTGCTTTCCGGCCATCAGGTGCTGGCAGAGGCGCTGCTCAGCGGCAAGGGACTGCCACGGCTGCTGGCACAACTCTCCCGACTGGTGGAGGCCGACGTCGCCCTCTTCCAATACGGCGCACCGGTCTTCGCGACCTCCGACCCCGATCCTTCCTGGCGGCGGATCCCCGTCCCCACCGGAATGCGGGACCGCTGCACCTTGGCCATTGCCGAACCGTCTGTACAACCGGACATCATTGCCTACGCGCAGAGCCTGATCGGCGTGGAGTTGAACAACCAGGCCGCCAGGCGGGCCAGCAGCAGGGCCGTCACCGGCCAGCTCCTGGGAGACGTGGTGGATGGCCGGCTCGCAGGCCAGGACGCTGCTGTGAGGCTGCAGGCTGCGGGTATCGCCACGGACCTGCGGCAAGCCGTGCTTCTGGTGGAAGTAGCGTCCGGCCAGATCCGCACCCTGCCTGCTCTCCCGCTGCCGACGGGGTTCAACGGCGCGCCCACTGCCCTTCATGAAAACCGGCTGGCTTTGGTGGTTCCCGCTGCCGACGCGAACGGGCTGGCCGCTGAGTTGAGTGTGTATCTCTTTGGAGCCGGGTTGACGGCAAAGGTGGGGATCGGCGGCTCGTACACCGAAACAGCAGGGCTGCGCTGGAGTTACTACGAGGCACGGGAGGCACTCCGCAACGGTGCAGCTGTGAACGAACCCGACCGTTTGAACCTCACTTCCCTGCTGATGGCCAGCCGCGATGTTCCGCTATCGGATCTGGCAGCCGAAGCCCTGGACCCTCTGGTCGCCTTCGACAACAGGCACGGCGCGCAACTGATTCCCACCCTGGACACCTACCTGCTCCTGAACGGATCCGTGGCCGCCGTCGCCGCGGATCTGGGCCTGCACCGCAACACTGTCCGCTACCGCTTGGCACAGATTGCCGAGCTGACCGGATACGACCCGGCAGTGACCGCAGACCGGGTACACCTGTACCTTGCGCTGAACGTCCGCCGCTTGGGCAGTTAACCTGTAGGGATGACTACAACCGCGCAGGCCCGGACCGTCCGCTGGCAGGGACAGGACGATCCGGAGCGTACGGACACGGTAGTGGTCTCCTTCCGGGACCGGGAGCTAGCCGCAGCCGGCACCTCTGTCACCGCCGAATACCGGGCATCCTGGACACTCTCCACCATCCCGGGGTGGGTCACCCGGCGGCTGACGGTAGAGGTGACGGGAAAGGGCTGGTCCCGGAGCCTGGAGCTCGAACGCAGCACCGAGGGCAGATGGAGCGCGGAGACAACCACGTCCGGACTCACGGACCTGCCCGCCCCCGGGATCGCCGACCCGCGCAGCCTCGACGAAGCTCAGGACTGTGACCTCGGGCTGTGCCCGCTGACTAACACCATGCCGATCCTGCGGCTGGACCTACTGAACGATTCCGCTCCCCCGGACGAGACACAGCTGACAATGGCCTGGGTGGAAATGCCCAGCCTGCGGGTCCTGCCCGGCAAGCAGGTGTATTCACAGGTGCGGGCCTACTCCCCTGACGCGGGCCACGCCGTCGTCCTCTACAGCTCGGCCAACCGCGGGTTCACCGCCGAACTCACCGTGGACGCCGACGGCATGGTCATCGACTATCCCGGACTGGCCACACGCCTGCCCTAGGGCACACGGCCCCAGGTCCTAAGCTCCCAGGCTCCGCAAAGGTTCCCCACGTCCGGACCCGCTCCGTGTCCCGGCTAGGATTGGAATACATCCACTCAACGCACGCTTGGAGACCACATGAGTGAAATTTTCCTGGATCGGTTCCGCGCCTTGGTCCCCAAGTACCTTGAGGACAACTGGAGGGAAGAGGACGGCATCCCCGAAGGGGAGCTCGACGCGATGCTGGCTGCCCACGATTTCAACATCCCGCTGGTACTGCGTGAGTTCTACCTCGCCCTCGGCGGATGCGAAGACCTGATGGAGGCCTTCCACTTCTTCTGGGATCCGGACGAGCTGGAGATCGAAGACGGCTACCTGCTCTTCCTCGAAGATGAGGACGAGAAGTTCGTCTGGGGCATCCGTGCCGACCAGCTGGACGTTCCCGACCCCATCGTGTGGCGCCGCAACAACGCGCGCGGTGACTGGCAGAGCGAAGAAGGCACCCTGAGCGAGTATGTCCTGGACATGTTCGAGTGGGTCTTCGAAGAGGATGAAGACGAGGACTGAGTCGTCGATGAAGGACGTTTTCCCCGAAACAGCTTGGAAAAGCCACGCGCCGGACGGGTATGAGTGCCCGTTCTGCGACATGGCCTCGGGCGAATTCCGGTATCCCGGAAACCTCTGTGAGCCCGGGGACCTGATCTACTCCGATGAGCTGGTGCTTGCGTTCATTGCTTCACACGGGTTTGATCCTGAGCCGGGCCACGTCCTCGTCACGCCGCGCCGGCACTACGAACTGCTCTATGAGCTGCCCGACGACGTCGCCGCGCGGATCATGCTCGTGACCCGGGATATGGCGGTGGCCATCAAGAAGGCCTGGCACCCCGACGGCGTCACCACCCGGCAGCACAACGAGCCCGCAGGGAGCCAGCACGTCTGGCACTACCACCAGCATGTGCTCCCCCGCTGGACGGACGACGGGCTCTACTTCACACCCAAGCGGCCCATCGTGCCGCCGGCTGTCCGGGCCCGCAAGGCCGCCGAGCTGCGCGCGGTCCTGTAGCCGCAGTTCCAGCAGGAAACCGCAGCCGTGCGAGGAATTTCGGGAATCAGCCGGCCCGGCAGCAGAACCTAGACCTCGCGGTTGACCACTGCTCGCGCAAAGGCGGCCAGGGCTTCCTTCACGACGGAGTCGGGCAGCGGTGCGAGGGCAGCTACGGCGTCTTCGGACCAGCTGCGTGCAACTTCCCAGGACTGTTCGGTGACCGGGCTGCTGCGCAGGGCAGCTACGGCTTCGGCCAGCGCCTCGTCCGAGCTCAAGTCCTTTTCCACCAGTTCGAGCACGGCTGCAGCGTCGGCATCCCCGCCGGCTGCGGCACGTCGGAGCAGCAGCACGGGCAAGGTCGGAACGCCTTCGCGCAGGTCGGTGCCCGGCGTCTTCCCGGACTTCGCCTGCTTGCCCGTAACGTCAATGACGTCGTCGGCCAGTTGGAAGGCGATGCCCACCTTCTCGCCGTACTCAACCATGATGTCGATGGTTTCCTGGCCCGCACCGGAGAACAATGCACCGAACTGGCCGGAGGCGGCAATCAGGGATCCGGTCTTGTCCGCGATGACGGACAGGTAGTGTTCGAGCGGATCCTGGCCTTCGGCAGGGCCGACGGTTTCATGCAGCTGGCCCAGGCACAGCCGCTCGAACGTGTGTGCCTGGATAGCCAGCGCCGGGCCGCCCAGGGCGGAGACCAGGCTGGAAGCCCGCGCGAAGATGAGGTCGCCGGTGAGCACGGCAACCGAGTTGCCCCAGAGTTCATGCGCAGTCGGGGCTCCGCGCCGGTACGGTGCCTCGTCCATCACGTCGTCGTGGTAGAGCGTGGCAAGATGCGTCAGCTCGACGACCACGGCCGACTGGATAACCTTTTCCGGCGCATCCTCGGCACCGAGATGGGAAGCCAGAAGGGTCAGGAGCGGGCGGATCCGCTTGCCGCCGGCCTCCACAAGGTGCCGGGAGGTGACGTCGGCGAAGGGATCGGAGTTGGCTACAGCTTCGCGCAGCCGCAGTTCCACCTGCTCCAGGGATGCGGCCATTGACGGGCCAAGCCTCGGGTCCTCAGCCAGCAGGGCGAAGCCCGGCGGCAGTGCGGAAGTGGCCGGCACGGTTTCCGGGCTGGTGTTGGTGGATTCAGTCACTGTTCAAGACTCACTATTTGTCGGAACGGGTGGACAACAGGCATAGAAGTCACGGGTGCTGCGCGGGCTGCCGGGGAGTTATCGGCGTTCCTTGGTTGCTTGCCGGCGGAACCAGCATTTCCAGTAAGGCAATCACTCTATCCTCTATGCCCTTGGAACTGCTGTCCGTCAGGTTAGCGAGCATACGCACCACGAAACGCATAAGCACGGGAATCGGCATTCCTGTGCGCAGTGCCAGTTTCATGACTGCGGGGCGGCCGATCATGGCGGCGAAAATGCGGCCGAGCGTGAAGTGGCTGCCCCATTCATCCCGCACGTGACCGGCATAGGCGCGCAGTTCGACGTCGAACGCGGCCCGTGATGTGAGCAGGCCCGGCGCCAGTGCGGCCCCGGAGCCTTCGATGATGTGTTCGGCCGCAAACCGGGCCGATTCCATCGCGTAGGAAATGCCTTCACCGTTGAACGGGCTGACCATGCCGCCGGCATCGCCGAGCAGCAGCAGCCCCGGCGAGTAGTGCGGCGTGCGGTTGAAGCCCATGGGCAGGGCTGCCCCGCGGATCTCGCCCACTTGGTTTTCCGGGGTGAAGCCCCATTCTGCGGGCATGCCGGCGGTCCAGTCGCGCAGGACCTTGCGGTAGTCCAGCTTTCCGAATTCCTTGGAAGAGTTCAGGATGCCCAGGCCGACGTTGGACGTTCCGTCTCCCACCCCGAAGACCCAGCCGTAGCCGGGCAGCGGGTTGCCGGAGGCATCCGGAAGCTCCAGCCAGCCTTCCATCCAGTCGTCATTGGTGCGCGGGCTCTCGAAGTAGGTGCGCACGGCCACGCCCATGGGACGGTCGTCGCGTTTTTCGATGCCCACGCTCAGGGCGGTCCGGCTCGAGTTTCCGTCGGCAGCCAGGACGACGTCGGCGAAGAACTCCCGCCGTTCGCCTGTGCGCCTCCCGTTTTCATCCAGGATGTTGGCGACTGCACCTTCCACGCGTCCGTCGTCGCCGCGGATGGCAGAGACCACTGTGTGCCGCTCAAGGATCTTCGCTCCGGCAGCCTGCGCGTGGCGGGCAAGGGCCTCGTCGAAACCGAGACGGGTACGGATCAGGCCGTAATCCGGGAAATCCGAGAGCGCAGGCCACGGCAGTTCCAGTGTCCGGCCGCCGGCAATCAGGCGTAGCCCCTTATTCCGGCGCCACCCTTCGGCTTCTTCGTGCGGCAGGCCCAGGAACTGGATTTCGCGCACGGCGCGGGGGGTCAGGCCGTCGCCGCAGACCTTTTCCCGCGGGAAAGCGGTCTTTTCGAGAACGGTGACATCCACCCCTGCAGAGGCGAGGTAGTACGCGGCTGTGGAACCGGCCGGGCCGGCACCGACAATAAGGACCTTCACTTGGCCGGATGCCCTCCGGGCTTGACGGCGCGGTGCACAGCCACGATGCCGCCGGTCAGGTTGCGGTAGGCAACATCCTGCCAGCCGGTTTCCGCAATCCAGGCGGCCAGGCCGTCCTGGTTCGGCCAGGCCCGGATGGATTCGGCGAGGTAGACGTAGGCATCGGGATTGGAGGCGACCTTGCGGGCGATCGAAGGAAGGGCACGCATCAGGTATTCGGTGTACATGGTGCGCCACACCGGAATGACCGGCGAAGAGAATTCCGCAATGACAAGGCGGCCGCCGGGCTTGGTGACCCGGAGCATTTCCGCCAGGGCCTTTTTCGGCTCGTTGACGTTGCGGAGGCCGAAGGAGATGGTGGAGGCGTCGAAGGAGTTGTCTTCGAACGGCAGGTTGGTGGCATCACCGGCAACGAAGTCGATATCCGGGCGCCGGCGCTTGCCGACCTTGAGCATCCCGAGCGAGAAGTCGCAGGCAACGACGTCGATTCCCGCGTCCGCGTAGGGCTCACTTGAGGTGCCGGTGCCGGCGGCCAGGTCCAGGACCCGCTGTCCGGGCACGGCTCCGACGGCGTCCACCACAATGCGGCGCCAGCGGCGCGTCTGCCCCAGGGACAGCACGTCGTTTACGACGTCGTATTTAGGTGCCACGTCATCAAACATGGCAGCAACTTCATCCGGGCGTTTTTCCAACGATGCGCGGTTCACTCTGTCATTGTCTCAAACAATGGGAGGGCCGCCGAACCGGCCGCTGCGCTGTCGTGTTGCTCTCAGCCACGGACCCCGATATCGGGCAGGTACCTACGGCGGAGTAGTCTGGAACCACTATGACCACCCTGCGTTCTGTGACAGTGCCCGTCGGTGAGCTTTCCGCCGCCATCGGTCTCCTGGAGTATCTGGTTCTTGACGAGCAACTGTGCTGGATTCGGCGCCAGGAGGGACTGGTCGGCTTTGGAGAAGCGGCCCGCTTCACTTCCAGCGGCCCCGAGCGCTTTGCCCGCGCACAGGAATGGTGGCGGTCCCTCCTTGCGGAAGCCGACGTCGAGAACCCTCTTAACACTCCCGGCACCGGCATCGTCGCCTTTGGCTCCTTCGCTTTTTCCAAACGCTCCCCCTTTGAATCCCGCCTGGTGGTTCCGGAAATCGTCGTCGGGCTGCGCGACGGCGCCGGCTGGGTGACGTACACAACCGCGGATCCCGAAGCGGAACTAAACGCGGAGACAGCGAAGGCCGCCCTGGCCCGCTATCTGGACGATCTACCGCTCTACCGGGAAAGCGATCCCGCCGACCGGGTCCTGCCGGGAATGCTGAGCGAGTCGGAGTGGAAAAATGCCGTGGCGCGGTCGGTGGCCCATGTAGCAGCCGGCGATTTGAGCAAGATTGTCCTGGCCCGCGACATTGCCGTGGAGTTGGGCAGCCCCCTCGTGGCTTCACAGGTACTGCGTGAACTGGCCGTGCGCTACCGCGACTGCTGGACGTATTCGGTGGACGGCTTGATCGGGTCCACGCCCGAGATGCTGATCAAGGTCGAAAACGGCACCGCCGAGGCACGCGTGCTGGCCGGAACACTGGACCGCGCTACTGCTCCTGCCGACGATCCCCACTACGCCAAGCGGGTGCTGGCCGGGTCCGCCAAGCAGCAGCACGAGCATCAAATTGCCATCGATTCCCTCACCCGGTCCCTTGAGCCTTTCACCTCGTCGATGACTTCCCACACGGAGCCGTTTGTCCTTGAACTGCCCAACGTCTGGCATCTGGCCTCCGACGTCACTGCCGAGCTCGCGCGGGATGCGGGCGGACTGATTCCCACGCCCCTGACCCTGGTCGAAGCGCTGCATCCCACTGCCGCTGTCTGCGGCTTCCCCACCAGCGTGGCCGGCGAACTTATTAGTGAGCTTGAACACATGGACCGCGGCCCCTACTCCGGACCCGTCGGCTGGATGGACGCTGCCGGAAACGGTGAATGGGGTATCGCCCTGCGCGGCGCTGTGATCGAGAGCCGCACGGAAGTGCGCCTTTATGCAGGCTGTGGAATTGTGGCCGGCTCCAATCCTGCCGCGGAACTAGAGGAAACCTGGAGCAAGTTCCGTCCAATGCTTGAGGCCCTGGGCTTGGACCGGCCCCGCGCCGTTCCGGTGCGCAACCCCGATTTCGCATCCTCTCCCGCCGGCTCCTGAGGCCCCTCGCCCCCACCTGCGGAGACCGGCTGCATAACCGTTTGGTTCGTTGCATAAATTTACAGTGGGTAGAATAGAAACTCGGATCGTGCCGTCGTGGCCGTTCCGCCCTATGCCGCTCTGGAGACGGTTTGGTTTCCGCCTGCGGCCTCTTCTGTTCCTGCCGACCTAAGGTTCTGAATCGCAATGCCGCACAAAGCCCGCACCACTCTTGCCGCCTTCCTTGCTATCGGAGCGTTGTCCCTGACCGCCTGCGGCGGAGGAGACGACTCCGCGGAGTCCGGTCTCACGACCGTCAACGAGGGCACCCTCACGGTGTGCTCCAACGTTCCTTTCAAGCCGTTCGAATACGTGGTGGACGGTGAGTTCACCGGCTTCGATATCGAGCTCACCCGCGAAATTGCCAAGGGCATGGGCCTGGAGCATGAGGTGCAGAACGTTGGATTCGACGGCCTGCAGAGCGGAACCGTACTGGCCGCCCGCCAGTGCGATGTGATTGCCGCGGCCATGTCCATCACCGATGAGCGGGCCGAGAAACTGGCATTTTCGGACCCGTACTATGACTCGCCTCAGACCCTCCTGGTTCCTGCCGATTCCTCGGTTGCTTCCCTGGCAGACCTCAAGGGCAAGAAGGTAGGGGTCCAGCAGGGCACCACCGGTGAGAGCTACGCACGGGAAAACGCCGCCGACGCCGAGATTATGTCCTTCCAGACCGATGCGGAGCTGTTCCAGGGACTGCAGGCCGGAAACATTGATGCGGTCCTCCAGGACCACGCGGTGAACCAGGACCACACCGAGGACGGCAAGTTCCGGATCTCAGCGAGCTTCGAGACGGGTGAGTCCTATGGCTTCGCCATGAAGAAGGAAGGCAGCGAGGAACTGGTTTCGAAGGTGAATGAACAGCTTGCTGATCTACGGGAGAATGGCAAGTACCAGGAGCTCCACGACCGGTTCTTCACGAAGTAGCAGCCCAGGGAACCGGGTGCCGCAGTACGGCACGCCACGGGGCTTCTGTTTTGCTGCCGACAGTGGCGGACACGTTACCGAAATATGGACTACGTACGCTCTAGACTGCATCCCAATACCCAGCTACGGGTGAGACTGCTCACACCGTCCGACGTAAGGTTGTTAACCAATGCCGTACAAAGCCCGCACCGCCGCCTTCGCCTTTTTGGCTATCGGCGCCCTTTCGCTGACCGCCTGCGGTGGTGACGACGCCGGAGCCTCCGACGACGCTGCCAACGGATACAACCTGGTATCCGAAGGCACGCTGACAGTCTGCTCGGACATCCCGTACGTTCCGTTCGAGTATGAAGAGAACGGCGAATACACCGGTTTCGACATGGACCTGGTCAAGGAGATCGCGACCGGCCTTGACCTTGAACTCGCAGTCCAGGACGCCGGGTTCGAGGGAATTGCCAGCGGCACCGTGCTCGCGGCGGGACAGTGTGACCTTGAGGCCAGCGCAATCACCATCACCCCGGAACGTCAAGAGGCCATGGGCTTCGCCGATCCGTACTATGACTCGCTGCAGTCGCTGCTGGTCCCCGTCGACTCGGACATCAAGAGCATCGAGGACCTGGAGGGCAAGAAGCTCGGCGTCCAGGGAAACACCACCGGTGAGTCCTACGCCCGCGAGAATGCTCCCGGAGCGGAAATCGTGGCTTTCCCGAGCGATGCCGAACTCTTCCCTGCCATCCAGTCCGGTAACGTCGATGCTGTGCTCCAGGACCTGCCGGTGAACATTGGACACACGGAGGATGGTGAATTCACCATCGCCGAAGAGTATGAGACGGATGAGTCCTACGGCTTCGCCATGAAGAAGGACAACACCGAACTCATCTCCGCCGTCAATGAGCAGCTCACCAAGCTGCGGGACAACGGCAAGTACCAGGAAATCTACGACAAGTACTTCACCGAATAACGCCTAGACCACTGAGTCGTCCCGGGCCCGGGTGCCCGGGACGACCCCTTTTCTTCCTTGGAAGGCTCCCCACTTTGAAACCCTCCACCCGCAGACGCCTGTTCCGGGGCGTCCTGTACGCCGTTTTCGTCATCGCACTCGTAGCCGTAGTGCTGGCTGCCGATTGGGAAGCCATCGGCGAGAACTTCTTCGACGCCGAGGTGGCCCGTGAGGCCTTCCCCACCATCATCACGGTGGCGGTCAAGAACACGATTATCTATACCGTTATTGCTTTCGCCGGCGGGCTCCTCCTGGGCCTGCTGCTGGCGCTGATGAAGCTTTCCCCGGTAGCGCCGTACCGCTGGGCCGCCACGGCCTACATCGAACTTTTCCGCGGGCTCCCCGCACTGCTGGTGATCTTCGGGTTCGCCTTCGCCGTGCCGATCGCCTTTGACTGGCGTCCGCCGGGAGGCAGCGCAGGCGCAGGGCTCCTGGCCCTGATCATCGTTTCCGGCGCCTATATCGCCGAAACCATCCGTGCCGGAATCCAGGCAGTGCCCTCCGGTCAGGCCGAGGCTGCCCGTTCGCTGGGCATGGGTCCGACCTGGACCATGATTTCCGTGACCCTGCCCCAGGCCTTCCGGATCATCACGCCGCCGCTGACCAACGAACTGGTCATCCTGATCAAGGACACTTCGCTGCTGTTCATTGCCGGTATGGCACTGCAGGACCGCGAGCTGACCACGTTTGCGCGTGACTCCGTGTCCCAGACCGCAAACGCCACACCCCTGGTGCTCGCTGCCCTGATGTACCTGATCATTACGCTGCCGCTGACCCAGCTGGTGGCAAAGCTCGAACGACACAACCAGAGAGGCAGGTAGCAGCCATGAGCGTCCCGAACACCACCGCCCCTGCCATCGAGGTCCGCAACCTTCACAAGTCCTTCGGAAGCAACGAGGTGCTGAAAGGCATCGACTTCCATGTAGACCAGGGCGAAGTGGTCTGCGTGATCGGTCCGTCCGGTTCCGGCAAGTCCACTCTGCTGCGCTGCGTCAACCGCCTGGAGGAGCCCACCAGCGGCACCGTCCTGGTGGAGGGCGTTGACATTACCCATCCGGACACGGACCTGGACAAGGTACGCACCCGGATCGGCATGGTCTTCCAGCAGTTCAATCTCTTCCCTCACCTGAACGTGCTGCGCAACCTGACCCTGGCGCAGCGCCGGGCGAAGAAGCGCGGCCAGGAGGAAGCCACCAAGGTGGCGCTGAAGAACCTCGCCAAGGTGGGTCTGGAGGACCGTGCAACGGCCTTCCCCGCACAGCTCTCCGGCGGCCAGCAGCAGCGTGTGGCCATTGCCCGCGCACTGTCCATGGATCCGGACATGATGCTGTTCGACGAGCCGACCAGCGCCTTGGACCCGGAACTCGTTGGTGACGTGCTCGCCGTGATGCGCCAGCTTGCCGAGGAAGGCATGACCATGATGGTGGTGACCCACGAGATGGGCTTCGCCCGCGAAGTGGGCGACCGCGTTGTCTTCATGGACGGCGGTGTCGTCGTGGAGCAGGGCCGTCCCGAAGACGTCCTGGGCAACCCGCAGCACGAGCGCACCCGGGCGTTCCTCTCCAAGGTTCTCTAACCCGGTTCCCCCCAAAAAAAACAGCCCTTCCGGCTTTGTCCGGAAGGGCTGTTTTCGTGGAATCACCGCTCCTATACGGGCTCCGGCGCAAGATCAGCCGCGCGGGCCCGGACCAGGTCAATGAAAGCCCTGGACCGGCGGGAAAGCCGCCGACGGCTTGACCATCCGATTCCCGCACGCTCCAGCGGCGGCGCCGGCACAACCCGCAGGGCCACAACCGGCAGGCCTTCATAGCTGGTGGATGTGCGGGGACGCTGGATGAACAGCGAATACCCTGCACCACGGGCTACCAATGAGCGGATGAATTCGAATTGCTGGCTGCGCAACCCGATCCGCGGAGACAGGCCCAACGACGAGAAATAGCCCAGAATATCGTCGGCAGACGGCGGCACGTCCATCAATAGCAGCGGTTCCTCTGCCAGGTCAGCTGCAGAGACGCTCGGCTGGGAGGCCAGCGGATGCTCCGGCGCGAGGATCGCGTGCATGCAGGTGTCATAAAGCGCCGCGGACTCCACGGAATCGAACTCATGCAGGTTGTAGGCCAGCACCAGGTCCACCTCCCCGCGGGCCAGCTTCTCCACCAATTCCGAACGGCTGCCTGTGACTACGTCCAGCTTCACTTTGGGGTGATCGCGGGCAAAGTCCTGCCACAGGAGCGGAATCATGGTGGGGGCAAGGGACGGGAAGCAGCCGATTGTCAGCGTTCCGCTTAGCTCGGTCCCGCTGCCGAGCTGCTGGAGTTCCGCTACATCGTCCAAAATCGTTTCAACGCTGGCGAGGATGATCCGCCCGTTGGCAGTCAGATCGATCCCCTGGGCCTTGGTCCGGATACAGAGGGCGCTGCCCAGGGCCGATTCGAGGTCATCAAGGGCCGCTGCAACCGAAGAGCGCGAAACCCGCTCCGCTTCGGCTGCCGCACTGATGCTGCCGTTCAAAGCAACGGCCCGGAAATACTCGAGCTGGCGGAGGGTGAACTTCGGCATTGCCCGCCTCCCCGCTCGATCCGGCTACCGGAGCTCGGTGCCCTTGGTCTCGGGCATCTTGATGATGACCAACGCGCTGATCAGGCACAAGACAACCATATAGGCGACGAAAATCCAATGAATGCCCTGACTCGACAACCACGTGTTCAGGTAGGGCGCGGTCCCGCCGAAGATAGCCCCGGAGGTGGCATAGCCGATCCCGATGATGGTGGCGCGCAGCCGGGTGGGCACCAGCTCGGAGAACACTGCCCCGAGCGGTGCGCAGTTGGCCGCCAGCAGCACGGAGCCGATCGCCATCGTGCCGAACAGCGCAAGCGGATTGCCGCTGAGCATGCCTTCCAGCGGGAAGGCCATCAACGCAAAGCCGGCAGCGAAGACCATCAGCACCGGCCTGCGGCCCCACTTGTCCGAGAGCCTGCCCATGACAGGCACAGCCAGCAGGAACACCGACTGGCCCAGCAGCCCGGCCACGAGGGAGGCATTCGGATCCATCCCGAACTCCCGGGCCGCGTAGCCCGGCGCAAAAATGAACCAGGTGTAGAAGGCGACGACGCCGCTGATGGTCAGTCCGACAATGCGCAGCAGGGCTGCCCGCTCCCGGCCCAGCTCGGCCAACACTGCCGAGAGGGTCGGACGCTCTCCGCCTGCGGCTTCCTTGGCCGCAGTGTGGACATCGGATTCACTCATGGTCCGGCGGATGTAGATGGCATAAAGGCCAAGCACGGCCCCGACGGCGAAGGGAATACGCCAGCCGAAATCTGCCATCTGGTCTGCCGTGAAGAGAGCGGTCAGCAGCACGCCGAGGCCTGTGGCAAGCATTGTGCCGGCTGCCACTCCCAGCCACGGGGTGCTGGACCACAGCCCCCGCTTCTCCTTCGGTGCCATTTCCGCAAGATAGGTAAACGCCGATCCGGTTTCACCGCCGTGGGAGAGCCCCTGCAGCATTCGTGCCAGCAACAGGATGACCGCGGCGAAAGCCCCCACCGATTCAAAGGTGGGCGCCACGGCGATCGCGAGGCTTCCCACCGCCGCAAGCAGGATGGCAAGGGTGAGGCTGAAGCGCCGGCCCCGCTCGTCCGCAATCCGGCCGAAGACCCAGCCGCCCACCGGACGCATGAGGAATCCAACGGCAAAGACGGCGAGGGTTGAAAGCAGGCTGGAAATCGGGTCATCGGAAACGAAGAACTGGGCCGCAAAGAAGGGCGCGAAGATCGCATAGATGTTCCAGTCGAACCATTCGAGTGCGTTGCCGATGTTTACGGCCAGCAGATCCTTGCCTTTCCGCCCCCTGGCGCGGGGTGGAGCGGTCTCGTAACTCTGCGTCATTGCGGCTCCTCATCGAGCGGGTGGACTCATGTCCTCACAGTGTCGCCGTGACCGTTGAAAACCTCAACGAGTTATTTCCACCATGCCATGTCGGAAATACAGCCATCCCGGCTGCCCTCCGGCAGAGGTACCGTCAAAGCCATGACGACGCAGACATCCGGCACCGGCAGCAGCGGCGCTGACAGCTCCCGCGGCACGGGCGAATCGGTCCCCCCGGCGACGGGAGAAGCTCCGGGAGAAACCCCGGCCCCGGCGGCGGGCGCCTCCACGGCCCCGGCTGCAGCATCACACGATGCCCAGCCGCCCAGCACCCCGGGAATGGTTTTCCTGGCCACCTTCGTCATCGATATCGGGGAACCCCTCGAAATCGGGCCCACCACCGAAGGCACCAGACGCCTTATCCCGATCCTCGGGGGCACGGTCCGGGGCCCGCTGCTCAACGGCAAGGTCCTGCCGGGCGGAGCGGACTTCCAACTGCTGCGCTCAGCTACCCTCACTGAGCTCGAAGCCAAGTATTCGATCGAGACGGACAGCGGAGAGCGGATCTACGTCACCAATTTCGGCGTTCGGTCTGGATCAGCCGAGGACATTGCCGCGTTGGTGCGCGGCGACGAAGTCGATCCCGCACGCATCTACTTTCGATGCACGCCCCGGCTGCTCTCGGGCGGACCCGAATGGGCCTGGCTATCCTCCCGCATCCTCGTTGGTTCGGGTACGAGGCTTCCCTCGGCGGTTCGGATCAGCATCTGGGTCCTCGACTAGGTGGAGGATGCGCGAAGCGACGTTTTCCAGCCCTACCCGCGCAGCACTAGCTCCGCACCGCTGCCCCCACAGCCGACTGCACCTGCTGATGCAGGCTGCGCAGCGTCTGGCGCGCGGTGCGTACTTCCAGCACCGACCGTCCGCAGACAGGTTCGGCCAGGGCGGCTTCGAGTTCGTCGGCAGAGCGGATCACTTGGTGCCGGACACCGTAGCCGCGGCACAGTGCGGCCAGATCGGCCCGGTGCGGTGTCCCGAAGAATCGTTCCACCAAGGCCGTGTACCGGGGGTCCTCCCCCAGTGCACCATGTTCGAGGACGGAGAAAATGCCGCCGCCGGCGTCGTTCAACACGATGATCTGCAGGTCCGGCTCATCCTCCCCGTCGCCAAGGAGCAGGGCACCGGCGTCGTGCAGGAATGTGAGGTCACCCAGCAGCAGCCGGGTGGGAATGCCGTTGGCGAGCGCAATGCCCGTGGCCGTGGAAATGGTCCCGTCGATTCCGGCCAGGCCGCGGTTGGCGTACACGTCCAGCGGATGCCAGCCCGGAGAGGCAACCAGGTCCATGTCCCGGATGACGTTGGAGGAACCGAGTACCAGGTTGGCGTCTGCAGCGTCCCACACCAGGTCCGCGACCTGCAGGCCTGTGAGTCCGGCCTCCTGTTCCAGCAGGTTGTTCAGCGTGTTCATGGCCGCTTCCGAGGCCGTCCGCCACTGCTCAAGCCAGCCGGGCGCACCGGTTCCGGCGAACTCGAAGAGTCCGGGAATGTCGCTGATGATGGTTTCCGGACGCCGTCCCTCGGTAAACCAGTTCACCGGCCGGGGCAGATAAAGGGCTTTTTCGACGTCGGTACGAGCCAGCAGTCCGGCTACCGGACGGGAGAGCGTGGGGCGGCCGAACACCACAACGCGTTCAATCATCGGGCCGAGTTCCGGCAGCAGCAAACGGTACGCACCCACGGCGTTGGGACCGAAGCGGGCGTTGGAGGACGGTTCCGCCAGCAGCGGCAGCCCGGCACGCAGGGCAAAGAGCGCAGCGAGCTCCCCGGCGCCGTCGCCCGCCACCACCACGGTGCGGTGAGCGCCGGGAATCGGCGGATCGGCGGCGGGGACCCGGTCCTCCGCCGGGACCGGTGCGGAGGCAGGCAAAGCCTCCGGAATGGAACCGGATTCGAGGAACAAGGGGTCGGTTTCGCCGGGCGTCAGCGGATCCCGGAACTGGAGGTTCACGTGCACCGGTCCCACGGGAATGCCGTTGCCGAGGCGGGCCAGGGCGGCGGAAATGGCTTCGGCAGGATCGGTGCCGGCCTCCACATCCGCAGCCGTCACCGGGAAGTGCGCAAAGAGGCCCGGCTGCACGGTGGTTTGGTTGGCGCCGGTGCCGTGCAGCTCGGCCGGCCTGTCCGCGGAGAGGACCACCAGCGGAACGCCGCCATGGTGGGCTTCCATCACGGCAGGCATCAGTTCACCCACGGCAGTGCCCGACGTCGTCACGACGGCTGCGGGACGGCGCCCGCCGCGCGCCAGGCCGAGGGCAGTAAAGCCGGCAACCCGTTCATCTATCCGTACGTGCACCCGCATCCGGTCCTGCAGTTCCGCTTCCGCCAGCGCGTAGGCCAGCGGTGCGCTGCGCGATCCCGGGGCCAGGACGACGTCGCGCACTCCTGCGGAAGCCAGGGCGGCGACGGCGGAGCGGGCTGCCTGCAGGGAGCTCAATCCGGTCCGCGTCCCATCTACCGGGTCAGGAGTGCCTGCCGCAGAGGAGGCAGACGGCCCGGATGCGGGGGACGGGTTGGGAGACTTCGGGGTTCCGTTCACCCTTCCATCCTAGGGTTCGGGACATCCGGGCCGTAGCAGCCACAGTGCAGGGTCGCTGGGCATGGGCTCCCGATCCGAGCTGCACGCCGAGCCGAATCCCTTCTTTCTGAACGGGACATAATGCTTTGCCCGGAAGGTCTAACCGTAGCTTCGCGCCGTCCCTACACTGTTGGAACCAGCACCTTGAGACTCGTTCGGCGCACAGGCGCGCCGAGACCGGAAGGTCCGCTATGACGCAGACCCACAGAATCGCAACCATCGCCGGAGACGGGATCGGACAGGAAGTGGTGCCCGAAGGAATGCGGGCGTTGGCCGCCGCAGCTGAGGCTTTTGACTTCACCCTGAAAAGCACCGACTTCGATTTTGCCAACGGCGACTACTACCTCAAGCACGGCAGGATGCTGCCCGACAACTGGGTTGAGCAGCTTGAGGGTTTCGACGCCATCTTTTTCGGCGCTGTCGGTTCCCCTGAGACGGTTCCGGACCATATATCCCTGTGGGGAAGCCTCCTCCAGTTTCGCCGCCACTTCGACCAGTACGTCAACCTCCGCCCGGTGAAGCTGCTGGCCGGAGTTCGGAGTCCGCTGGCCGGACGCCGGCCCGGGGAGATCGACTTTTACGTTGTCCGCGAGAACACCGAGGGCGAGTACTCCAGCATTGGCGGGCGGATGTTCGAGGGCACCGACAGGGAAACGGTGATCCAGGAAACGGTCATGACCCGGACCGGTGTGGACCGCATCCTCAAGTACGCATTCGACCTGGCCCGCAGCCGGCCCAAGAAGCACCTGACCTCCGCCACCAAAAGCAACGGAATTTCGGTGACCATGCCGTACTGGGACGAGCGGGTAGCTCGAATGTCCGGCAAGTACGCAGATGTGAGGATCGACAGCTACCACATCGACATCCTTACGGCGCACTTCGTGCTGCATCCCGAAAGGTTTGACGTGGTCGTGGCCAGCAACCTCTTCGGCGACATCCTCTCGGACCTGGGCCCGGCATGCACGGGCACCATCGGCGTCGCACCCAGCGGCAACATAAACCCCGAACGCCGCTTCCCGAGCCTTTTCGAACCTGTCCACGGATCCGCTCCGGACATTGCCGGCCAGGGGATCGCGAATCCCATCGGCCAGATCTGGAGCGCGTCCATGATGCTGCAGCACCTGGGCGAGCAGGCAGCAGCAGCCGCCGTGGTCCAGGCGTTCGAGAACGTGCTGGCCCGGTCAGACGTCTCCCTCACGCCCGATCTCGGCGGCAGCGGAACCACCGAACAGCTGGGAAAGGCCATAGCCGATGAAATCAGTGCCGTAGCCGCCGGATAACCCGAAGGGGTTTCGACGGTCGTATGTTGCCGCTTCAGCTCCACGGCGGCACACCACGGGCCGCGGCCCGTCGAACCGAGAAAATGCACCCAATATGCGGAGGACGAAGATGTCCCAGAATGTGCCGCTGTCCATGCCGGCCCCGAAGACGCCGGGGTTCACCGATGTGAAAGCCGCCCTGCTGGGCGGGAAAACGTTCCGAAGCCTGAGCGAACAGTCCCTCTCTCCCCGTGAGGAGAAGTTTGAGCGGGCACGCCAGACGCTGGGGTTGTTCCTCGCCCCGGCCGTTGCACTCGTCTTTGCCCTCCTGCCCACAGCGATGGACCCGACCCAGCAACTGCTGGCTGCCGTCCTGCTCGGGGTGATCATCCTGTGGATCTGTGAACCGGTACCCATCCCCGTGGGTGGCCTCATGGGGGTTGCCGCCGTCGTAATCCTCGGGATCGCACCGGCCGCAGAGGTTCTGCAGCCCTTTGGCTCCACGACCATCTTCACGTTTATCGGCGCCTTCATACTGGCCCAGGCCATGCTCAAGCACGGCATCGCGCAGCGGCTGGCCTTCGCCGTCCTGTCCATCCCGGGAGTGGCAAAATCGACCTACCGCATCATCACCGCCTTCGGCGTGATCACCTGCCTGCTCTCGGCCTTCGTCTCGAACACCGCGACGGTGGCCATGCTCCTGCCCACTGCCCTGGGCATCCTGACGGTCATCGGCGAACTTATGCAGGCCCGTGGCACCGTCAAATCCGACTTCGATCCGCTGCGCCTGCGCGTCGGTGCCGCACTCATGCTGATGCTGGCCTACGGCGCCAGCGTCGGCGGCCTGCTCACGCCCGTGGGTTCCCCGCCGAACCTCATCGGCCGCGGCCTGATCGAGGAAGCGACCGGGGTGCGCATCTCGTTTGCCCAGTGGACCGCAACCGCTGCACCGCTCTGCCTCGCCATGTTCATCGTGCTCGCGCTCGTTATGTTCCTGCTCAACAAGCCCGAGATCCGCAGGATTGAAGGCGTTGACGGGTTCATCAGCGAGAAAAAGGCCGAGCAGGGCAAGATGAAGCGGGCGGAGGTCAACACCCTCATCGCCTTCGGCTTTACCGTCACCCTCTGGCTGCTCCCCGCGTTCGCGAGCCTCATCTTCGGCACGGACTCCGGGCAGTACATCTTCCTGGACGACAGGCTGGACGAAGGCATCGTGGCAGTGCTCGGGGCCTCGCTCCTGTTCATTCTGCCCACCGACTGGAAGAAGCGCGAAGCCACCCTCACCTGGGCGGATGCCGCCAAGATCGACTGGGGAACCATCATCCTGTTCGGCACCGGCATCATCTTCGGTTCCCTGCTCTCGGCAACGGGCCTGGCCGAAACCATCGGAACCACCGCCTCCGACACCCTGGGTGTCACCAGCGTCATCACCATCACCGCTTTCTCGGTGATCCTGGCGATCCTTATCTCCGAAACCACCAGCAACACCGCGTCTGCGGCCGTCGTCGTACCCATCGTGATTCCCCTGTGCATAGCGATGGACGTGGACCCGTTCATCCCCGCCCTGGCGGCGAGCTTCGCGGCGTCGTTCGGCTTTATGCTCCCGGTATCGACGCCGCAGAACGCCATTGTCTACGGGTCCGGAACCATACCCATCACGAGGATGATCCGCACGGGACTCGTCTTCGACATCCTCGGGGCAGCGCTCATCATCAGCATTGTGCCCATCATGGTGGGGGTCACCGGCATCGGCGGCTGACGCCGACGCGACATATGCGCGGCTCGGTATCCTAACGCTGCCGGGCCGTCACCAACTGCGCATGCACCCGCTCCAACCGGTCCAGCCACCACTTCCGACGCTCCGGCGGGGCGGCAAACCGTTCGAGCAACTCCTCGGACACCGGCACGTCCCGCACGGCCAGGGCACCGCCGTCGGGCACCAGCGATTCTTCGGTCACGTCTCCGGCCATGAGTGACAAGGTACCCAGCCCGCAGGCATAGGGCAGCTCGGGCAGCGCAGCGGCCAGCGCGACGCCGGTACGGATTCCCACGGATGTGTCGATGGCGGAGCTCACCACGGCCGGCAGCCCGGCCTGCGCCACAATCTCGACGGCCCGGCGTACCCCGCCCAACGGGGCCGCCTTGATGACGATCAGGTCCGCAGCGTCTTCCCGGGCGACCTTCAGCGGGTCGCTTTCCTTCCGCACGCTTTCGTCGGCGGCGATCAGCACGGGAACTCCGCGCCGGCGCATCTCGGTCCGGACGGCACGCAGGCCGTCAATGCCCGCTACGGGTTGTTCGGCATATTCCAGCCCGGCCTCGGCCAGCAGGGTCAGCGTGTCGACGGCGGTGGGCACGTCCCAGCCGGCGTTGGCGTCCACCCGGATACCGGCGTCGGGCAGCAACCGGCGTACCTCGGCCACCCGGGCGAGGTCCTGAAGCGGAGTCTGGCCGGTTTCAGCCACTTTGACCTTCACGGCAGGGACATTTCCGAACCGGGCCAGCACGCCCTCCACCTGGTGCACCGGCACGGCGGGGACCGTGCCGTTCACCGGGATGGCCTTCCGCACCGCTGCGGGATAGCCCTGCCAGGCCGCTTCCAAGGCCGAGGCGAGCCAGGGTGAGGCCTCTGCGTCGGAGTATTCCGGGAACGGGGAAAACTCGCCCCAGCCTGCCGGCCCCTCGATCAGCAGGGCCTCGCGGTGCAGGATGCCGCGGAACTTCACCCGCATGGGAATGGAGACCACGCGGGCTCCGGCTAGGAGGGCAGACAGGTCAGGATTGTTCGGCACCCTGCCAGCCTACGCTTTGACGCTCGCCGGCTGCCCGCTTCGGGTCGAACAGGTAAGGACCACGATGATGTGGCAATCTGGATGCAATGGATACTCGCAACTTGCTGGCACAGCGCGCCCGTGCCGAACGACCGGCTGCGCATAATCCGGCGCTCTTTCTGTTCGCGGCCCTCCTCTGCGCTGCCGGCGTTGCCGCAACGTATTGGTTCTTTGTCCGCACCACCACCGGCCAGCTCGCCGATGAGTCCGCTTTCCAGGAAGCGGAGCTGATTGCACCTGCCACCGAACGGCCGGTGATCGCCTTCCTCGACGAGCTGCCGCTGATCTCCGTCTTCATCGCCGTGATTGTGGTGGTGTTTGTATCCATCCTGCGGCACCGGATTTCACCGGCGGTGATTGCCCTCGGCACTTTCGGAGCAGCAAATGTCAGCAGCCAGCTGCTGAAACGGACCGTGCTGGACCGGCCGGACCGCGGGGTGGTGACCCTGGATTTCAACTCGCTGCCGTCCGGCCACACCACGCTGGCTGCCTCTGCAGCCGCGGCGGTCTTCCTGCTCGCCTCGCCGCGCTGGCGGCCCCTGGTTGCACTCTTCGGCGGCAGCTACGCCGTGCTCGCGGGCGCGGCCACTTTCCTCAACCTCTGGCACCGGCCGGCCGACGTCGTCGCTTCGCTCCTGGTGGTGGCCGCCTGGACCCTTATCGGCGGCCTGGTGATGATGCGGACCAACCCGGACTGGAACCGCTGGCCCGCCAACGGAGCGGCACAGGGAACAGCGAAAGTTATTGCCGTGATCTGCGCCGTGCCCGGAGTGCTGGCCACGGCTGCCAGCCTGGGACTGTACTTCTATGCCCGCTGGGACCCGACGGCGGTGAGCACCTCCGCACCGCTGTACTTCTGGGCGGGCCTGACCCTGATAGTGGGTGTCGGCTTCCTCGTCAGCGCCCTCGCCTGCTGGCTGTTCAACCAGCAGGCCGGAGACCCCGCACGGGTAGCGGGCGGTTCCCGGGGCAATCGCCGCTAGCGGGCCTGCCCGGCGGTCAGCGGGTTGCCTGCGGCCTTCCGCCCGGGAACCCAGATCCAGAGCACGACGGCGCCCAGCAGTCCCAGGACAGCGGTGGCCCCGATCCCTGCCGAGAGCGACACGAGGGCAGTCACACCGGAGAGGATGCCGGGGCCGCCCATGGTCCCCAAATCGGCCATCAGCCGCCAGATGCCCAGGAACTGCGGACGTCCGGGCGAAGGCGAGAAGTCCGCACCAAGGGTCATAACGATCCCGGAGCCGATGCCGTTGCCGAACCCGATCAGCAGTGCGGCCAGCAGCAGTCCGGTTGCCTCGGAAGCCAGCGGCAGCAGCCCGAGGCCCAGCCCCATGATCAGCATGCAGGGCACCGCCACCGAACGCCGCCCCCAGGTGTCCATGGCTTTGCCCGCGGGATAGAAGATCAGCATGTCGATGGCTCCGGAGAGCCCGTAGATCAGCGCCGTGGCGGTGGGGTCCAGGCCGATGTGCTGGCCCCAGAGCGGAATCACTGCCTGCCGTGTCGCACGGACGGCAGCGATCAGCAGCACCCCGATACCGATGGTCCGGAAAATCCGGGCATGGCTTCGCAGGATGGACCGCACGGTGGGCGCGGGGCCGGCGTCGGCCTTGGACACCATCCCCGATCCGCTCCTACCGGAGCGGACCACAAGATCCGGTACCTGGAGGCTGAGGATCCCGGCGCCGACGGCAGCCGCGGCACCCACCCAGTACGCCCCGGTGGTGCCGAAGAAGTGGATTGCACCGGCAGCTGCGAAAGGGCCGATGAAGACGCCGATCCGGTTCACCCCGCCAAGTGTGGACAGGGCCCGTGCCCGGAAGTTCACCGGTACGGCTTCCGTCAGGTAGCTCTGCCGGGCGAGCCCGAAGACCGACCCCGCCATACCGACCATAAACACGGCCAGGGCGAAAACCGCCAGCACCGGGACTGCCGCGGCAAGGACCATCGCCAGCGCGCACCAGGCCGAAGCAGCGACAAGCGCCCATTTCTCCCCGAACCGCGTGGTCACAATCGTGGCAGGCACGTTCGTCAGGAGTGAACCGACGCCGGTAAGGGTGATCACCAGCGCCGCCAGGGCAACAGTGGCGCCCAGACCGCGGGCGCTGAGCGCAATGACCGGCAGGATGGCTCCGGTCGCCAACCCGTAAAGCAGGGTAGGCCCGTAGGCCGGGACAGCTATTTTCCGAAGGCTGAAATCATCCGCTGGCACGGCCCCAGACTATCTCCAAACCGGTTCCGGTCCGGGTCTGGTTACTGCTTGAGCCACTTCCACCGGGCAAGGGTCCGCAGGCGGGTGAGCAATGCCCGGGACTGGTCCGGCCCGTACGGCAGGATGGGAATTGCCTTCGTCATGTCCACCGAGGCCTGGTCCATGGCGCTGCGGGTGACGGCGACGGCCGTGCGCATCTTGTTCATTTGAGTGGTCACGAAATCCACCGTGACGGGCTTGCCGTGCCCCGGAACGAAAACCGTGTACAGGTCCTCGAGTGCCGAAATTTTCCCCAGCGTGCGGATCCAGTCCTTGGGGAAGGAATCCTCGAAGGCCGGATCGGCGCCCTGTTCGACGAGATCGCCGGTGAAGAGCACGTCCCCGGCTCCCACCAGCAGGTCGTGGTCCGTGTGGCCGCGTCCGAGGTGGAAGAGGGTCACGGAGATGCCGCCCAGGTCCAGGTCCACCGGTGCGTCCTCCACCAGCTTCGTGGGTTCGACGATTTCCGTGTTTTCGCCCATGGCCGCAGCCATCTCGGGTTCGACGTCGGCGACCTGCGGACGGTGGCTGTTTCCGTTTTCACGGATACTCGCGGCGCATCCGGCGGTACCCCAGATATCCTCGACGCCGTTGGCGAGCATCAGGGCGTTGCCGAAGTAATGGTCAAAGTGGGCGTGCGTGTTGACGGCCGTGAGCGGCAGGTCGGTCAGCATCCGGGCGGAATCGTAAATTTCCTGCGCCATGCCGGGGCCTGCTCCGGTATCGATCAGCAGCGCCCGATCGTCCCCGATCACCAGCCCGGTATTGACGGCAAAGGCAGCATTGGCGCGCACCCATACCCGGGGTGCGACCTCCTTCCAGCTGCGCTGGGTGGGGATGTGCTGCTGCGGTGTCTCTGTCATGTCAGCTTTCCTTTTCGCCGGCCGGTTTCCAACCTATCGCGGGTGGCTGTCTGCGGCACGTATTACAGGTCCGCCAGCACGCGGCCCGGGTTTTCGACGGCGTCGGCAACGTAGCGCAGGAAGCCTCCGGCGGTCGCGCCGTCGCAGACTCGGTGATCGAACACCAGGGTCAGCTGGGTGACCTTCCGGACCGCGAGCTGGCTGGAAACCACCCACGGTTTTTCGATGATGCGTCCCACTCCAAGGATGGCCGACTCGGGGTAATTGATGATGGCAGCACTGCCGTCCACCCCGTAGACACCGTAGTTGTTGAGCGTGAATGTGCCTGAGGAAAGTTCGGCGGGGGTTGCCCGGCCGGCCTGGGCAGCAGAGGTGAGACGGCGGATCTCCGCGTCCAGTTCCCGAGTGGACAGGGTGTCCGCCCGCCGAACCGAGGGGACCATCAACCCGCGCTCAGCCTGCACTGCGATGCCCAGGTTCACGCCGTCGAAGGCCTCAATCACGGCCTGTTGGCCGTCCTTGGCCTCGTCCGCGTTATCCCGTGTGTCCTCCCCCGGGCCCGCACCGACTCTCTCCTCCGCAGGCACAAACCGGGTGTTGAGTTCCGGGAACCGGGTGAGTCCGGCCAGCGTGAAGCGGGCCAGGAAAGCCAGCAGCGACGGTGCATCCTTCCCCTGCCCGGAAAGGTCCGTGCGCAGGTCCATCAGGGCCGTGGCATCCACGTCCACCCACACGGTCGCCTCGGGGATCAGGCTGCGGCTGCGGCTCAGGTTTGCGGCGACAGTGCGCCGCAGGCCGCGCACCGGAATGCGCGAGGTGACGGTGAGCTCCGTCCGCGCATCCGTTGCGGTCCCGGATTCACCGGTGGCTCCGGTCCTGGTTCCGCCGGCTTTCCGGGCAGAATGAACGTCCCGGCCGGCCTCGGCTCCGGTTCCGCCGGCATTACCTCGGGCAGCCGCTTCTCCAGTGGTTCCTTCCGCCCCAGCGGGCGCCGTGGCGGCTTCGACATCGCGGCGCAGGATCAGCCCGTCAGGACCGCTGCCGGCTACATCCGCCAGCTTCAATCCGGCGTCACGGGCCAGGCGGCGGACCAGAGGGGATACACAACGCGGAGCTTCCGTTCGAGCCGAGGTGCCGGCAACTTGGCCGGCAACTTGGCCGGCAGCCGCGACCGTCCGCCGCCGCGGCGCACGGGTGCGCCGCGGGGACTGCCCGTTGGCCGGGGTTCCGTAGCCGATGAGGACGTTCCCGGACCCTGCCTTCTCTTCCTCCCGGTAGGCCTCCCCTGCCGCAGTCTCGCCGGCGGATGCCGCAGCCGCTACTGCTTCGGCCGCTTCCGCCGGTCCAACGGCAGCCGCAGGTGCGATCGTTTCCCCGGTTCCCGAGGCTGTCATTCCGGCGGCCAGACCGGCCCCCACCGTTGCCCCAGCCGCTGTGTCCACCGAGATCAACGGACGCCCGACGTCGACACTCTCGCCGGCCTGGCCGTGCAACTGCGCCACGCGGCCCGCAAAGGGGGACGGAACTTCCACCAGGGACTTTGCCGTTTCCACTTCGGCCACCGGCTGGTCCACCACCACTGTGTCCCCCACCGCCACGAGCCAGTGGACGAGTTCCGCCTCGGTCAGGCCCTCGCCCAGGTCCGGCAGCAGGAAGGTACGAACACTCATCGGGGATCCTCCGAAGCAGAGATTCGGGGGCCGGTGCCGGCACCGGGAGCCTCCGGCTCCTCCCACTGCAGTTCATCCACGGCGTCCAGGATGCGGTCCACTCCGGGCAGGAACCAGTGTTCCAGCTTCGGCGCCGGATACGGCACATCGAAGCCGGTCACCCGCAGCACCGGTGCGGCGAGGGAATGGAAGCAGCGTTCGGAGATGCGGGCCGCGATTTCCGAAGCGACAGACGCAAACCCCGGTGCTTCGGCAATGACCACTGCGCGTCCGGTGCGCCGGACGGACGCGTCCACGGTGGCGTCGTCGTACGGAACAATCGAGCGCAGGTCGATGACTTCCAGGGACCGGCCCTCTGCTTCGGCGGCTGCCGCTGCAGCCAGCGCCGTCGACACTGACGGCCCGTAAGCCACCAACGTTGCATCCGTTCCGGTGCGTGCCACGGCTGCGGTGCCGATCCCGCCCGAAACCTGTTGGCCCGTGCGCAGCGCTTCATCGGCGGCGCGGCGCAGGACGGCCAGGTCCACTGGTTCCTTGCTCCAGTAGAGCTTCTTCGGTTCCAGGAAAACCACGGGATCATTCAGCCGGATCGCGTCGCGCAGCAGCGTGTAGGCGTCCGCTACGGTTGCCGGCGCGACGACGGTCAGGCCGGGGGTGTGCGCGTAGTAGGCCTCGGAGGAATCACAGTGGTGTTCCACCCCGCCGATCCCGCCCGCATACGGAATGCGGATCACCAGCGGAAGCTTCACCTTTCCCCTGGTGCGGTTGGACATCTTCGCCACGTGGCTGACCACCTGCTCGAACGCAGGATAGGCGAAGGCGTCAAACTGCATCTCCACCACCGGACGCAGACCGTTCATCGCCATGCCCACGGCCATGCCCATGATCCCGGATTCGGCCAGCGGAGTGTCGAAGCAGCGGCCGGTTCCGAACCGAGCAGTCAGCCCGTCGGTGATCCGGAAGACCCCGCCGAGCGGACCCACGTCCTCTCCGAAAACCACCACCGTCGGATCGGCCGCCATTTCGTCGGCGAGCGCGGTGTTGAGCGCCTTGGCGAAGGTCAGGATTTCCGGGCCGGACTCTGCCCCGGCGTCGGTCATCTCCCCCGTCCGGGGCTCAGTGACCGTTGGAGTTGCTGCCATGGTGCTGCCTTTCGGATCAGGAGGTGTCACCGCGAAACGCCGGGATCTGCGGGGTTTCCGGCGTCGCCCGGGCCTGCGTCGGCGTGGCGGACCAGCGCATCGCGTTCGAGCACGTCGCGCTGCAGTTCACCGCGCAGCACCTCGGACTGTTCCTCCAGCTGCGGTGTTCGCCGGGTATAGACGTGTTCAAACAGCGCCAGCGGGTCCGGTTCAACGTCGGCATTCAGGCCCTCGCGCATGGCTGCCGCGAGCGCTTCGGCCGCCGCGGCCAGGTCATCCTCGCGTGCATCATCGAGTAGTCCGCGGCCGCGCAGGTAGGTGCGGGTCCGGGCCAGCGGGTCCCGGGGCAACCAGTCCTGCACTTCTTCCGCCGAACGGTACCGGGTGGCGTCATCCGCGTTGGTGTGGGCCTGCATGCGGTAGGTATGTGCTTCCACCAGTGCCGGTCCGCCGCCTTCGCGTGCCCGCAGCACTGCCGCACCCAGGACGGAGAGGAGGGCGCCGACGTCGTTTCCGTCCACCCGCTCCCCCGGCATGCCGTATCCGATGGCTTTGTGGGCCAGCGACGGCGCCGCGGACTGGTTCTTCAGCGGCACCGAGATGGCGTATTCGTTGTTCTGGATGAAGAACACCACGGGCACGTGGAACACCGCGGCAAAGTTCAGCGCTTCGTGGAAGTCGCCCTCGCTGGTGGCACCGTCACCGCACAGGGCAAGCACCACGGTGTCCTCCCCCTTGAGTTTCGCGGCGTGCGCAACGCCGACGGCGTGCAGCAGCTGGGTGGCCAGGGGGGTGGCCTGCGGCGCCACCCGGTGCTCGTACGGGTCATATCCGCTGTGCCAGTCTCCGCGCAACAGCGTCAGCACCTGCAGCGGGTCCACTCCGCGGGACATCACGGCAACACTGTCCCGGTATGTGGGAAACAGCCAATCCTGTGTTTGGAGCACCGCAGCGGCGGCTACCTGGCAGGCTTCCTGCCCGTGGGAGGAAGGGTAGACGGCCAGCCGTCCCTGACGCACCAGGGCATTGGCCTGGTCATTGATGCGCCGGCCCGCCACCAGACGGGCATAGGCATCCAGCAGCATGTCATCGGCAGGCATCGCGTATCGGGAATCCTGGCGGGCTGCGCCGCCGGCATCGATCAGCTGGACGGGGACGTCCGAGGGCAACAGGGCATCGACGCTCCCGGAACCGCTTTCTGTGCCAAAGGCAGCCTGGCGGGTCCTGTCGGTAGAGATGGTCATCGCGAGCCTCCGTCCGCAGTGCCGCGGCATCCTTGCACGCGGAACTTCTGTCTTGCCAGTATGCTTTCGGGCGCTGAATTGTTACCAGCATTCCCCGAAATCTTGGACGCCAGCGGCCTGCGGGAGTAATCTGATGGACACCTTGCAAATGTGACGCAGATTACTTGGGGAGAGCGTGGACATTATGACTACAACGCAGGTGCAGGCGCTGGATGACATTGACCGGAAGATCCTGGCCGTCCTGCGGGCCGACGGCAGGGCCTCGTTTACCGCCGTCGCGCAGGCGGTCCATATCTCCCGGGCGCACGCCTACTCGCGGATTGCCCGGCTCACCGAGTCCGGAGTCCTCAGCCGGTTCACCGCGCTGGTGGATCCGGAAAAGGCCGGTCTGGGCTCCTCGGCGTATGTGACGCTGAAGGTCCGCCAGCACGCCTGGCGGGAATTGAAGGACCGGCTCAGCGAGGTGCCGGAGATCCACCACATTGCCCTGGTGGGCGGCTCGTTCGACGTTATCGTGCTGGTCCGGGCCGAGGACAACGTTCACCTGCGCAGGGTCATTTTCGACCAGCTGCAGTCCATGCCGGGTGTCCTGGACACTCAGACGTTCCTGGTCTTCGAGGAACGCGATACCCGCTAGCGGCGCAGCAGGGAAGGTAAAAAGCAGGGCCCGCAACTGCAGGCCCTGCTTTTTCGTCCGCTTTTTATGTCTGCCCGGACGCAGCCCGGGCTGCTTCGTTAGCCAAGCGGTTCATCCAGTCCGGCAGGTCAGTTTTCGTCATGGCCCTGGTCGGTGCTCATCTGGTCCTCCGCCGGAGGGGTCTCTCCCGGAGGAACGCCGCCGCCGGGCTCGAGGCCGGTGATGTTGCCGTCCATCGGATCCGGATTGGTGCTTCCGGCCTTGGCCTCGCTGTGGACATGGTTCCCGGTGCCCTCCTGCGTATCGGAGCCCTTTTGCGCATCCTTCGGCTTATCCGGGTTCGCCGGGTCATTGTTCGGGTTATAGCTTTCGGCCATATTCCTGCCTCCTCGGTGTCTCAGGGTTCTCCAGCGCCGGCAAGCACCTGTTGTAAGCATGCTTACGAGTTACCTCCAAGGTAGTCCGGTGTCCACCGCATCACAAGCTGAGCAGGAACACGTCAGCCCTGGAAAACGGGCTTGCGCTTGGCCAGGAAGGCCTTGAACCCCTCCGCATAGTCGGGTGTTCCGCTGAGCTTTTCCTGCACGGTGTTCTCCGCATCGAGAGCCTCCCAGAAACCCAGCCGCCGGTCGCGGATCTGTGCCACGAGTTCCCGGGACGCGGTAAAGGCCTGCGTGGGACCGGAGGCGACGCTCAAGGCCGTGGCACGGGTGCGGTCCAGCAGTTCGGCGGGGTCCATGGCGCGGCTGAACAGTCCGGCAGCCACCGCTTCCGCACCGCTCATCAGTTCCGCCGTGTAGATCAGGTCCAGCGTGCGGTGCGGCCCCAGGCGTTCCGTGAACAGCCAGTGTCCACCCGAATCCAGCGCCGCACCCAGGTTCGCGAACGGCGAGCCGATCTTCGCATCGGCAGCTACGTAGACGACGTCGGTGGCCACCAACAATCCGAGCCCCACTCCCAGGCACGCACCCTGGGCAGCAGCGAACGTCGGCGCGGGAAAGGCGGACATTTTCTGCAGCAGCGGCAGCAGGGCATCCACGAGGTAGCCGCGGGCATCGTCGTGGTCCGGCGAGACAGTGGAAAGGTCCCGCCCTGCACAGAAGCTCCTGCCCTCACCCCGCAGCAAAAGCGCCCGCACGCCCGCGGCAGCGGCGTCGTCGTACGCCCGGCCCAGGTCCGCCAGGGCGCGGGCGTCCAGGGCGTTGAGTTTCTGCGGGGCGTTCAGGACCACTTCGGCCACGCCGTCGTGGATATCGAGTTCAATCAACGGGTGCTCCTAGAAGTCGTAATCAACGGTCACCTCCGGGCTGGTGGGCCGGCTCTGGCAGGTCAGCACGTAGCCGCGCTCCAGTTCCTCCGGTTCCAGCGCGTAGTTCTCCTCCATGTCCACCGTGCCGGAAACCAGCTTGGCCCGGCAGGTTCCGCAGACACCGCCGGCACAGGCGAAGGGCACGTCCGGGCGGACGCGGAGGGCTGCGTTGAGCACGGATTCCCGGGCGTGCACCGGGCTGGCCACCTTGCCCTGCAGCCCGTCAAGCCGGAAGGTGATGTCGAAGTTCTCGCCCGAGCTGTCGGGCAGGACCGGACGGCCGGCGGAACCTTCCGGGCGGTCGGGACGCCCGGTGGTGAAGAGTTCAAAACGCACCCGGGCCGGGTCGACCCCGCGTTCGGCGAGCGCATCACGGCACAACTGCACCAGGTCGAACGGGCCGCAGAGGAACCACTCATCGACAGCTGCTGCAGGGAGCACCGAGTCGATCAGGGTGGTGAGCTTCCCGGCGTCGAGCCGTCCGCTGAGGAGCGGCGAAATCCGCTGCTCGCGGGAGAGAACGTGATGCAGGGCGAACCGGGACGGGTAGCGGTCCTTCAGGTCCGCCAGCTCCTCCAGGAACATCACGTCCATGGCCGCCTTGTTGGCGTAGACCAGGTCAAAGCGCGTGCTGTCGGAGGACGCCAGCACGGTGCGGGCAATTGCGATCACCGGGGTGATGCCGGACCCTGCGGCTACGGCGGCAAACACCTGCCCGTGCACCGCTTCCAGTCCAGGTTGGCCCGGGGCATGCCGGGAGATGAAACTGCCGGCCGGACTCATCACATCCAGCACGTCACCGGCCCTCAAATGCTCGTTCACCCAGGAGGAAAACAACCCGCCCAGGTCCCGCTTGACGGCAACCCTCAGTTCGCCGGGCTTCGGTTCGGCGCAGATGGAGTAGCTGCGCCTCAGTTCCGTGCCGTCCAGCACCGTGCGCAGGGCAACGTACTGTCCCGGCAGATAGGAGTAGGCCTCCACGAGCCCGGACGGCACCGCGAAGGTGACCTCGACGGCGTCTTCGGTCAACCGGCGCACTGCGGCCACGGTCAGTGGATGGAAGGCGCCGCGGCGGGCCGGCGCTTCGGGAAGGGCTGTCATGGCTTCAGAGCACCTTGAAGTAGTCGAACGGTTCCCGGCAGTCGCCGCACACCCACAGCGCCTTGCAGGACGTGGAGCCGAAGCGGGTCAGCTCACGGGTATTCAAAGAGGAGCACTGGGGACATTTCACGCTCAGGCCCACCCGCACGGGACCCGCAGCGGCCTGTCCCGACGGCGGCGCGATTCCGTAGGCGTCCAACTTGGCTTTGCCTGCACTGCTCATCCAGTCGGTGGTCCACGCCGGAGCCAGTTCCAGGGAAACCTGGACGCTGGGATAACCGGCAGCATCCAGGGCGGCGGCGACGTCCTGCCGGATGGCGTCCATGGCGGGGCAGCCGGAATAGGTGGGGGTAACGGCCACCAACACCCGCGCGCCGATGACCTCCACCCGCCGGAGCACACCCAGGTCCTCGATGGTCAGTACGGGGATTTCGGGGTCGCAGACCGTGGCGGCGATATCCCAGGCTGCTGCTGCGGCAGGGTCCGCCGGACGCAGCACCGAGCGTTCCACCGGGTTCTCCACGGCAGGGTCCGCCGGACGCAGGGAGGATTCCATCAGGCTCACCACGAGGCACCGGGATGTTCGCGGGCCAGCACCTGCATCTCGGCCAGCAGATAACCCAGATGTTCGCTGTGCCGTCCGCGCCGGCCGCCGCCGGGAGCAGGCGGCACCGCGGGCAGGTCCAGTTCCGCTTCGCGCAGCACGCCGGCAATGTTGCCGTCGAAGGCAGGCTTCAGGGACGAGGGCAGAACGGCCCGGTCGCCGAGCGAAGCCACAAGCTCGTCGTCGTCGAACAGCTCTGCCACGTACGGCCAGGTCAGTTCGAGCGCACGGATCATCCGGCGTCGGGATTCGTCCGTGCCCAGGCCGAGCCGGAGCACCCACTGTGCGCTGTGGTCCCGGTGGTAGTCCACTTCCTTGACCGCCTTCGCCGCGATCGCTGCAAGGGTGGAATCCGTGGAATGCTGCAGCGCGCCGTACAGCTCGAACTGGTAAAAGGACACCACGAGCTGCCGGGCAATGGTGCGGGCAAAATCACCGTTGGGCTGTTCCACCAGATGCACGGAGCGGAATTCTGTTTCCTTCCGCCAATACGCGAGATCGTCCTCGGTACGGCCGTCGGCGCTGCCGGTATAGCTGAGGAAGGACCGGGCATGCCCGATCAGGTCCAGGGCAATGTTCCCCAGTGCCACATCCTCTTCCAGTTCGGGTGCCCGGGAGATCCACCAGCCGAGCCGCTGCGCCAGTACCAGTGCGTCGTCGCCCAGGCGCAGGGCGTAAGCGGCGGCGTCGGGATCCGCACGCGTTCCCGCGGCGGCAATGTCCTCCGGCCGCAGGGCGTTGCCCGGTGTAATCCGGGTGGCGCTGTCTGAACTCACAGGTGCTTCACCCCTTCCGACTTGGTGTAGTAGGTGGCGTGGCGGTAATCCTTGCCCTGCGGGGATTCGAAGAACTGTCCCTTGGCGTCGGGATCGCTGGCGATGATGGCCGACGCCGGCACCACCCAGAGCGAGACACCCTCGTTTCGCCGGGTGTAGAGATCCCTGGCATTGCGTACCGCCATATCCGCGTCCGGTGCATGGAGCGAACCGGCATGCACATGGGACAGGCCCCGGGAGGAGCGGACAAACACTTCCCACAGCGGCCAGGACGCAGTGGGGGTCTGTGTACCCGTTGGCGTGCCCGCAGGCTGCAGGCCACCATCGCGTACGGCACCCGGCGCCGCGCCGCCGTCGTTCCCTGCGGCCGTACCCGTGCCCGCGACGGCAGGCTTCGAACCGTCGTCGCCCGTGGTTGATCCGCCCGTCATGGCTACGCCGCCCCCGCTTCGCTGGACATCGCGCCTTCGCTGCTGTGGCCGGCCTGGCGGGCGGCATAGGCCGCCGCGGCTTCACGCACCCAGGCACCGTCTTCGTGGGCTTCCCGCCGTCGGGCCAGCCGCTGTGAGTTGCACTGGCCGCGGCCGGCGAGGACTTCGGAGAACTCGTCCCAGTCCAGCGGCCCGTGTTCCCAGCGTCCGGTCTCCTCGTTGTAACGGATATCCGCATCGGGAAGGGTCAGGCCGAGCACCTTCACCTGCTCCACAATCATGCCGACAAAACGGGAACGCAGCTCGTCGTTGGAGAAGCGTTTGATGTTCCACGCCATGGACTGGCGGGAGTTCGGCGAATCATCGTCCGGCGGTCCGAACATCATCAGCGAGGGGGCGTACCAGCGGTTGATGGCGTCCTGGGCCAGCTCCCGCTGTGCGGGGGTGCCGTTGGCCAGCTCCAGCAGGATCTCGAAGCCCTGCCGCTGGTGGAAGGACTCCTCCTTGCAGATCCGGACCATGGCCCGCCCGTAGGGACCGTAGGAGGCACGGCAGAGCGGGACCTGGTTGCAGATGGCGGCACCGTCCACCAGCCAGCCGATGGCACCCATATCCGCCCACGTCAGCGTGGGGTAGTTGAAGATGCTGGAGTAGCGCGCCTTGCCGGCAATGAGGTCGGCAGTCATTTGGTCCCGCGGGGTGCCCAGGGTTTCAGCGGCGGAGTAGAGGTAGAGGCCGTGGCCTGCTTCGTCCTGCACCTTCGCCATCAGGATCGCTTTGCGTTTCAGGGACGGTGCACGGGTGATCCAGTTTGCTTCCGGCTGCATGCCGATGATTTCCGAGTGTGCGTGCTGGGAGATCTGCCGGACGAGCGTCTTTCGGTACCCCTCGGGCATCCAGTCCCGCGGCTCCACCCGGGCATCCGCTGCAATGAGTGCGTCAAAGTGCTCTTGCCCGCTCATGGTTTCTCCGCTTTCATTGCGCCGAATAGCAGTCATTCCGACCGGTAGCCGTCCCGCTGAATAATTACCGACCGTTCGTTCAGGATATGGAGGCGGAATGGGCCCGTCAAGGGGCAGGCCATGTAAAACTGGTGAGTAGACGTTGCGTTGCGGAAAGGAAAGTCATGGGTGTTCCAGAGCCCGACGCCGGCCGTCGGGCCATCCGCGCGGGTGTAGCTTCGGCCAGCAGCGGACCCTCGCCGGAGTTGGTCGGAACCGGACCGACGGGACGGGCGTCGGCTGCGGCCGTCATCGTCCCCACGCTTCTGGGTCTGCTGGGTTTCTTTGCCGTGTCGGCAGCCGTGACTGCTGAAGAGGCGACCGTCAGCGTCACCGTTCCGGGTCTGCTGCTGGCCCTTACCGCCATGGTGGTGGCCGGAGTCAGCCCGCTTTACGCAGTGAATCCCACCTGGGGATCCCTTCGGCGGCCGGCCCTCCTGCTGGCGGCCTGCCTCCTGATGGAGACCCTACTGTTCCTGTTCGCACCGGAGATGATCCTGTTCTCGCTGCCGGCGCTCCCGCTGGCCCTGTGCGGAGGAGGCGTCCTGCTGTCGACGAGCCTGTGGGGCCAGTTCCGCAAGGGTCCGGCGCCCGAGCCGGTGCTGCTTCCCCGGCACCAAGCCTCCGCGCGCTCCTTTACCTCCACTTTGCTGGTGGTGGCAGTGAACTGGGCACTCTTCCTCGCCGCCGGTGCACTTTGCGCCTGGCTGCTGCTGGGAGACTAGCCTGCCGGGAACTAGCCCACCCGGGGATTAACCGCCCGGGGGATTAACCGCCCGGGATTGGCCCACGGCCAACCTCGAGACCAACCCCCGGAGACCGGCCGCGGGGCTAAGCCGCGAGCATAACGGCAGCGCGGTCCTTCGACGCCGCCGCCGGGATGGATATATTCGAAGCATGACTACTCCCCTGCCTCCGGTTGCCAAGAAAGTCCCCACCGAACGCACCCGCCACGGTGACACGTTCATTGACAACTATGAGTGGCTCCGGGAGAAGGAAAACCCGGAGGTGGTGGAACACCTCAAGGCAGAGAACGCCTACTCCGCCGCGATGACGGCAGACCAGGAAGAGCTGCGCGGACAGATCTTCAACGAAATCAAGAACCGCACCGAGGAAACGGACCTGTCCGTTCCGGCACGCAAAAAGGGCTGGTGGTATTACACCCGCACCGAGGAAGGCAAGCAGTACGCCATCCACTGCCGCACGGCCGCACAGGACACCGGGAACCTCGACGCCGACTGGACGCCGCCCGCCGTGGTCCCCGGTGTTCCGGTTCCGGGCGAACAGATCCTCGTGGACGGCAACGCCGAGGCCGAGGGCAAGCCCTTCTTCTCGCTCGGCGGCCTGGCGGTCACCGAAGACGGAAACCTGCTGGCCTACTCCGAGGACAACGCCGGAGACGAGCGGTTCACGCTGCGGATCAAGGACCTGCGCACCGGCGACCTGCTGCCGGACGTCATTTCCAACGTCTTCTACTCGCTGGCCTTCTCCCCCGACGGCCGCCGCGTCTTCTACACCGTGGTGGATGATTCCTGGCGTCCCTACCAGGTCAAGGCCCACACGCTCGGCACCCCGGTGGAGGACGACGTCGTCATCTACCAGGAAGACGACATTGCCATGTGGACCGGCTTCGACCTCTCGGCCGACCGCCGGCAGCTGCTCATCGGCATCAGCAGCTCCGAATACAGCGAATACCGGGTCCTGGACTTCGACGACCCCTCCGGCACCGTCCGCACGCTGATTCCCCGCAGCGAGCGCATCCTTTACGAAGCCGAGCCGCTGACCCTGGACGGCGCACGCAAATACCTGGTGACGCACAACCGGAACGCCCTGAACTCGATGCTCTCGCTCGTCGCCGAAGAGGAATTCGCCAAGCCGCTGGCGGACCAGCACTGGGAGACCGTCATTGCGCACGATGACACCGTGCGTGTGAACGGTGCCGCCGTCACCCGCACCCATGTGCTCGTGTCGGTCCGCAAGGACACCACCGAGCGGGTGCAGATCCTTCCCGTGGACGGCCTCGGCATTCCGGCGCAGGGCACGCCCGTGGAACCGGCCTTCGACGAAGAGCTTTACACGGCCAACCTGGCCAACGCCGAGTTCGATTCCCCGATCATCCGCCTCAGCTACACCTCCTACCTCACGCCGCCGCGCGTCTACGACTACGTGCTGGCCACCGGTGAGCTGGAACTGCGGAAGGAAACCCCCGTGAAGGGCGGCTACCGTTCCGAGGAGTACGTCGCCGAACGCGAATGGGCGACGGCGGCGGACGGCACCCGCATTCCGCTCTCCGTCATCCGCCGGGCGGACCTGCAGCGGGACGGCAGCAACCCGGCGCTGGTCTACGCGTACGGCAGCTACGAACTGAGCATGGATCCGGCATTCAACATCGCCCGGCTGTCGCTGCTGGACCGCGGCGTCGTCTACGTGGTGGCGCACATCCGCGGCGGCGGGGAGATGGGCCGCGCCTGGTACGACAACGGCAAGAAGCTGAACAAGAAGAACACCTTCACCGACTTCGTGGATGCCACGGACTGGGTTGCCGCCTCGGGCTGGGCGGATCCGGACCGGATTGCCGCAATGGGCGGTTCCGCCGGTGGCCTGCTGATGGGCGCCGTCGCAAACCTGGCCCCGGAAAAGTACCGTGCCATTGTGGCGCAGGTGCCTTTCGTGGATGCGCTGACCACCATCCTGGATCCCGACCTGCCGCTGTCGGCCCTGGAATGGGAGGAATGGGGTAACCCCATCACCGATCCGGAGGTCTACCGGTACATGAAGGAGTACACCCCGTACGAAAACATCCGGGCCGTGGACTACCCGCAGATCGCGGCGGTCACCAGCTTCAACGACACCCGTGTGCTGTACGTCGAACCGGCCAAGTGGGTGGCACAGCTGCGCGAGACCACTACCGGCAGCGAACCGATTGTCCTGAAGATCGAAATGGACGGCGGCCACGGCGGAGCATCGGGCCGGTACGAGGCATGGAAGGACCGGGCGTGGGACTACGCGTTCATCCTGTCCGCACTCGGCGCCCGGGAACTGCTGCCGGCTGCTCGCCGGGAAAACGCGGCCTAGGCGGACGGGGCATTCTGCGTAGCCTGCATCGCCGAGCGAGGAACGAGCGAGGCAGCCGAAGGGCGGCAGAATGTCCCGGTAGCCTAGGCGGACTCCCGGACCACCAGTTCCGGCGGGTAGACGACGGGCTCCAGATGTGAACCGGGCTCCTCGATTTCGCGCAGCAGCATCTCGGCGGCCCGCCGGGCCATCTCGACCATCGGGTTGACCACCGTGGTCAGGCCCGGCGTGCTGGAGGATGCGAGCCGGTGGTTGTCGTATCCCACCAGCGCTACGTCGCCGGGCACGGACAGTCCTCGCTCGCGCAGAACCTCCAGCACACCCAGGGCCATCGGGTCGGATGCAGCGAAGATCGCGTCGATGCCCGGGTCGGCGTCGAGCAGCCGGGCGGCGGCGGCGGCACCGCCCTCGGTGGTGAAGTGTCCGGATTCGACGCCGGCCGGTTCGAGCCCTGCCTCGGCCAGTCCCAGCCGCCACCCCTCGGTCCGGTCCTGGGCGGCTGTCATGTCCGCCGGTCCGGTGACCGTGGCGATCCGCCGGTAGCCGCGGCCCGTAAGGTGCCGGGCAGCGAGCAGTCCGCCGGTTCGGTTATCCGTATCCACGAAAGCCAGTCCGGCACGGTCCTGCCACGGCCGGCCGATGAACACGGCCGGCAGCGTTGCGTCCGCCAGCTCGGTTTCCAGGGCGTCGGCTTTGTGGTGGGAAACGATGATGGCTCCGTCCACGTGGCCGCTGCGCAGGTATCGGATGAACTGCCCTTCCTTCTCGCCCTGCCGGGCAATCAGCAGTACCAGCTGCACCTCGGTATCCTTCAAAGCCTCCGTGATTCCGTTCAACGTCATGGCGAAGAAGGGATCCACCAGGACCCGGCCATCCGGCTCCGGGATCACCAGGGCAATGGAATCGGCACGGCTGGTGGCCAGGGAACGGGCCGCGCGGTTGGGCGTGAACCCCAGTTCCCCGATCGCCGCGTCAATGGCGGCCTGCGTTTGGGCGCTGACCCGGGCACCGCCGTTGATGGCTCGGGACACGGTCGAGCGGGAAACACCGGACAGCGCCGCCACGTCTTCCAACGTGGGGCTGCTGCGCCGGGGTTTCACCGACCCGCTCCGGGGCCCGGGCTTAAGGCTGCTCATCGTTTCGACGATACGACATACGCAGGGGTTGCGGTGCCCGGTACCGGCAGGCCCGGGGGCAGGGCATTGGTGGCTGCCGCTTCCGCGTACCAGCGGGCGCTGGCCTTGGGCGTGCGCTGCAGTGTTTCGTAATCGACATGCACAATCCCGAACCGCTTGGCGTAGCCCCAGGCCCACTCGAAGTTGTCCATCAGTGACCAGGCAAAGTAGCCGCGGACGTCGACGCCGTCCGCCACAGCCTCCTGCACCGCTGCCAGATGCGAGCGGATGAAGTCGAGCCGGTCCAGGTCCTGGACGGTCCCGTCGGCCACAACGTCGTCATCGAAGGCTGCACCGTTTTCGGTAATGTACAGCGGCACACCCGCCGGCCCGGTGTAGTCGTGCTGCAGCCGGTTCAGCAGCCGCCGAAGTCCCTCGGGCTGGATCTCCCAGCCCATGTTCGTCTGCGGCAGTCCGCGCCGCACGGCATGGATCCCGTCCGCGGCAGGATACGGGCTCGCCGTAGGACGTGCCGACGGCGCCGCCGTCGTCAGGGGTTCCGTCGGCGGGGTCTTGGTGAAGGCATCACCGTGGTAGTAATTCACCCCCAGGAAGTCGATGGGGGAACTGATGACCGCCAGGTCTCCGTCCTGGACGTGGGATTCGAAGCCGTAGGGAGCCAGGTCCGCCACCACGTCCTCGGGGTATTTCCCGTGGAAGACGGGGTCCGCGAACATCCGGTTGAACTGCCCGTCGATGCTGCGGGCTGCGTCGACGTCGCCGGGGTTGTGCGGATCGGCGGGATCCGCGACCGTGAAGTTCAGGGTCAGGCCGGTGTCCAGGCCCGCGTCCCGGCCCTTGAGCGCCTGGACGGCAAGTCCGTGCGCCAGCAGCAGGTGATGGTTCGCGGCAACCGCGAGTTTTCGGTCCTGCAGTCCGGGCGCATGCTCGCCGCTGGCGTAGCCGACATAGGCCGAGCACCAGGGCTCGTTCAGGGTGGTCCAGGCCGTCACCCTGTCCCCCAGCACGTCGTGGACGCTGAGGGCGTAGTCGGCAAACCGATAGGCAGTATCCCGGTTGGCCCAGCCGCCCTGGTCCTGCAGGGCCTGCGGCAGGTCCCAGTGGTACAGGGTCAGCCACGGCTGGATCCCGGCCTCGAGCAGCGAATCCGTCAGCCGGCTGTAGAAGTCGAGCCCCGCAGCGTTGACCGGGCCGCCGTCGGGCCGGATCCGTGCCCAGGACGTGGAGAACCGGTAAGAGTCCAGGTTCAGTGACTTCATGAGGGCCACGTCATCGTCCATCCGGTGATAGTGGTCGCAGGCGATGTCCCCGTTGTCACCGTTCACCACGGCCCCGGGAACGCGGCTGAAAGTGTCCCAGATGGAATCCTTCCGGCCGTCTTCCGAAGCAGCGCCCTCCACCTGGTAGGCGGCGGTCGCCGCACCCCACACGAATCCGGACGGGAATGAGGAGTTGTTGTTCATGGTCATCCCTTCACCGCTCCCTGCATGATTCCTGCAACCAGATGCCGTCCTGCGAGGGCAAAGACAATGAAGAGCGGAATGGTGGAGAGTACGACGCCGGCAAGGACCACCGAATAGTCCACGAAGCGTGCGGACTGCAGTTGCTGCAGGGCCACCGGCAGGGTCGGATTCTGCGCATTGAGCACAATCAACGGCCAGAAGAAGTTGGTCCAGGTGGCGACAAAGGTGAAGAGTGCCAGCATCGCCGCAGCCGGGCGCGCTGCCGGCAGGCCCACGTGCCAGAACGCCTGCCACATATTGGCACCGTCCACGCGCACCGCCTCGATCAGTTCGTTCGGCAGAGCGTCCTGCAGGTACTGGGTCATCCAGAACACGCCGAAGGCGGTGACCAGCCCGGGGATGATGACCGCTCCCATGGTGCCGGTCCAGCCCAGCTTGGACATCACAATGAACAGCGGAATGACGCCAAGCTGGGTAGGAACGGCCATGGTGGCCACTACGAACACCAGCAGTGCCTTGTTTCCCTTGAAGCGCAGCTTCGCGAAGGCAAAACCTGCCATGGAAGAGAAGAGCACCACGGAAGCAGCAGTCACAGTGGAGACAAGGATGCTGTTGCCCAGGGCTTTCCAGAACGGAATGGTATCCAGCACCGTCGCTGCGTTTGCGAAGAAGTTGCCGCCCGGAATCAGCGGGACGCCCTTGGCGATCACTGTGCTGTCATGGCTTGCCACCAGGACGGACCACAGGATCGGCAGCGCCGATCCAAGAATGACGGCACCCAGCAGTCCGTAGGTAAGGAAGCCCGGCCGGCGGTTGAAACCGCCGGTCTTCCGCCCGCGCGCCAGTGACGGGCGCGGAGGCTGCGCACCGCCGCGGTCCCGGCGGCGTTTGGCTGCTTCGGCGGCCTTGCGGCCGGCGGTCTGTTCGACCATGGGTACGGAAGTCATTTCCGTCCTCCCTGGGTGGCGATGCGTCGGGTGATAAGGAAATTGAGTGCCGCAATGAGAACGATGATGACGAACAACAGCCATGCCACGGCTGACGCCCGGCCCAGGTTGCGCTGGCCCCAGCCGAGTTCCCAGATATACATGGTCAGGGTCTGCCACTGGCGGTCAGCTCCGCCCAGCCCGTAATTGTCGAATACACGCGGTTCATCGAAAATCTGCAGTCCGCCGATGGTTGCGGTGATGACCACGAAGATGATGGTGGGCCGCAGCATGGGGACAGTCACCGAGATGAACTGCCGCCAGCGGCTGGCGCCGTCGATGATTGCCGCTTCGTACATATCCCGCGGAACCGCCTGCATGGCTGCCAGGAAGATCAACGCGTTGTAGCCGGTCCAGCGGAAATCCACCATGACGGCAATAGCCACATGGCTGGCGAGAGGATTGGCATGCCACGGAACCGGGCTCAGCCCCAAAGACGTCAGCGCACCGTTGATGGCACCGGACTGGTCGGCGAAGAGGTTGCCGAAGATGAGTCCCACGGCCACCGGCGCAACAATGTAGGGAAGCAGCACACCCATGCGCCAGAATGTCTTGGCGCGCAGGTTGGCGTCCAGCACCGCAGCAATGGCAATGGCCACGATGATCTGCGGAACGGCCGAGATCAGGAAGATGCTGAAGGTATTGCCGACGGCGTTCCAAAAGTAGGGCTGGGACAGGACGAAGGTGAAGTTCTCCGTGCCGCTGAATCCGAGGTTGCCGCCGATGAGGTTCCAGTTGTGCAGCGAGACCCATCCGGTGTAGATCAGCGGGAACAGTCCCACGATTGAGAACAGGATAAAGAACGGCGAGATATAGAGGTACGGGGAGACTTTGACGTCCCAGCGGGCCAGCCTGCTGCTGAACCCTACCCGGCGTACCGGCGTCCGCGCGGCGGGCGGCTTGACGGTGACGGCCATGGGTTTCTTCCTAACGTTGCGAGGGCAAGAAGTGGTGGTCCGGTGCCTGCGACGCAGTATGCAGCCGCAGGCACCGGTGGCCTGGAGGGATTACTGCAGAGCGTCCACGCTGGCTACGAACTTCTTCCAGGAGGAGTCGGCATCATCCGTCTTGAGCACGTCCACCCGGTTCAGTGCCTGTGCCATCGACGTGTTGATGGTGAAGTAGTTCGGGCCCTTGAACGGCGTCATGGTGACGGCTTCCGCCCGGTCCACCAGGATCTCGCCCACCGGTGCGTTGTTGAAGAACTCGTTGGTGGAGCCCAGCAGGGTTTCGGATTCATACGCTTCGACCTGGCTCGGGAAGGTCCCCTTGGACTCGAAGGCCTTGATCTGCTGCTCGGGCGCTGTCAGCCACTGCGCCAGCTTGATGGCCTCTTCCTGGTTCTTGCCCTGCGAGGGAACCGTCAGGTACGAGCCGCCCCAGTTGCCGCCGCCGCCGGGGAACACGTTGGCGATGTCCCAGCCTTCAACGCCGGCTGCGTTGCCCTCAATGCTGCCAAGCATCCAGCCCGGGCACAGCGTGGTCGCGAAGGCGCCGCTCTGGAAACCTGCCGTGTAGTCGTCGGACCACTGTTCCAGATGGGCAGAGAGGTCCTTGTCCACGGAGTTCTCGAGGACCTTGGTGTAAATGTCCTTCACCTCCGGGTTCTCGGTGGCAATGACGGTGCCGTCATTTTCCTCGTAGGCGTTCTGGACCTGGTTGATCTGGCCCTGGTACACAGCCATGGCCGAGTCATACCACGCGGCATCAGACTTTTCCGTGAATTGCTCGCCCACCTCGAAGTAGTGGTCCCAGTCGCCCTCCAGCAGCTCGGCAACTTCCTCGCGGTCCGTCGGAAGGCCTGCAGCGGCGAAGAGATCAGCGCGGTAGCAGACGCCTTCGGGGCCAACATCGGTGCCGTAACCGATCAGCTTGCCGTCCTCGGTGGTGGCGGCTTCGGTCTTCCAGTCCAGCCAACGGCCCTCAACCTCGGGACTGGCAAGATCGGCAAACTGGTCCGGGTACTGCTTCAGTTCGGGCAGCCAGTCCACCTCGATGCCTTCAATATCCGACAACCCGGAACCGGCAGCGAGTTTGGTGTTCAGGTTGTCATGCGCATTGTCCGACGTCGCCTTCTTGTCATGGACAATCTTGACGTTGGGGTTTGCCTCCTCGTATTCCTTGAACAGGTCCTCGTAACCGAACTCATTGAAGGTACTGACGCTGAGCGTCACCGTCCCGTCGCCTTCGGAAGCTCCGTCGTCGCCCCCGCCGCATGCGGTCAGGAGAAGGGCTGCGGCTGCAACGGATGCGGCAAGCGCAGGTCCGCGGCGTGCACGGCCGGCGGAAGTGGGTTTGGTACTCATTGCTGACTCCTTTGTCATAATCCGGGTATCGAAGCACGAGCGTCCGCGATACCTCCGCGCGTTCCGTGCCGCTGCCTTACGGATGCGCCCTGCTGCCGAACCGGCGGCCAAGATAAAACGGTGGGAGCGCTCCCACAAGCTCAGGCCATCGTGATGTGTGCTGAATCACATGTCAAGTGGGAGCGCTCCCACACTCCCCGCAAAGAATCACCCCAGCTGCGTATCCGCAGGTCAACCCCCTGATGGGGCCGCGGCGGTTATGAAATCGTTACCGAGGGATGCCCCGCCGTACGGCTCCGGCGGGCACAAAAAAGCCCGGACCAAAAGGTCCGGGCCTGCTTGCGCTGGACGTTCTCCAGCCGGGGCTTCGACGGCTACTCGACCGCTCCTGCGCCTTCCACCTTGGGCTTCGGTGCGGTGATGCGGCGGGCTTCCGCGGAACCGGTGTGCCGGCCGGAGTGTTCGACGACGTCGGCGGCACGTCCGGTCTCGGCGTTGCGCTCCGGTACGGTACCGGCTTCCTTTGCTGACGCAGCCGCTTCGGTGCCGCTGTCCTCGCCGTCGTCCTCCTCGTCATCATCCTTGGTGACGGCCTTGTGGGACTGGCGCAGGACCTCAATGACAATCGGAATCACGGAGAGCACCACCACGGCCACGAAGATCAGGTCCAGGTTTTCCCGGACAAAGGGCACGCGGTCGCCGAGGACGTAGCCCAGGAGGGTCACGCCGACGCCCCAGACGAACGCACCCACCGCGTTGAACGAAACGAACGCCTTGTACTTCATCTCGGCAACGCCGGCCACCACCGGGGTGAAGGTCCGAACCACCGGTACGAACCGGGCCAGGATCACGGCTTTGCCGCCGTGGTGGTCAAAGAACACCTGGGCGCGCCTTACGTTCTCCCGCTTGAAGAGCCTGCTGTCCGGCCGGTTAAAGACGGCGGGGCCGGCCTTCCTGCCGATGTAATAGCCGGTCTGGTCGCCTACGAAGGCGCTGATGAAGACCAGGACAGCAAGCAGCCACACGTTGATATCGATGGTGCCCGTAGCCACCAGGAGCCCGGCGGTGAACAGCAGGGAATCCCCCGGCAGGAAGAAGCCGATCAGCAGCCCGGTTTCTGCGAACACGATGCCGCAGACCATCAGGACCACCCACGGCGCGAGGGCCGGGTCGGCAAGGAATACCTGGGGGTCCAGCCACTCAGGCAAAAGGGAAGACATTGGAGGGCGGACAGGACCGGAAACGGCTGTGGCCGCAGAGAGAGTCACCTCACTAGGTTACGCCACTGCCCCCGGCCATTCCCCGACTGTCTGGAAGTTCGGTCCGCAGGCGGCTGCCGACCGGGACGGCCGGAATCCTTGACAGCCGAACACCTGGCGGGATTACCTAATGAACATTCGGTAAAGAAAAGAGGTCCCATGGCTGACACCGAGGTTCCCGGGGTCGCGTCCCCTGCCCATCCCCTCCTGGTCGACGACGCCGCCTCGGCCTGGATGGGCATTGACGTGTTGGACATCGGCCCCGGCACGGCACGTATTTCGATGCTGCTCCGCCCGCAGATGGTCAACGGTTTCGGCATCGGGCACGGAGGGATGGTCTTCGCGTTTGCCGACACGGCCTTCGCCCTGGCCTGCAATCCGGAAGGCGGCGGGCCGGCACGGGAACGGGAACACATCACGGTGGCTGCCGGTGCCGACGTCACCTTCCTGGCTCCGGCCAGGGCTGGTGACCGGCTGACGGCTTCCGCCGAGCACCGTGCCGGCAACGGCCGCAGCGGCGTCTACGACGTGGAGGTGCGGTCCGAACGCCCCGACGGGACCGCCGCCGTCGTCGCCCTCTTCCGCGGACGTTCACGCACCATCCCCAACCCCGCCCGGACACCGTCCGGCGCCTCGATCGAAAGCCGCCCATGAAAGCCCCCTCTCCTCCGATCAAGTCCGCCGCAGCCGATCCCTCGACGCTGGACCCGGAGGAACGTATGAGCCGGGACGAATTGGAGGCCCTCCAGTTGGTGCGTCTGAAGCAGACCGTCGCCTACGCATACGAACGGGTTCCGCTGTACCGGCGCAAGTTCGACGACGCCGGGGTGCACCCCTCCGACCTGGGCGAACTGAGCGACCTCGCACGGTTCCCGTACACCACGAAGGAGGACCTGCGCTCGACGTATCCGTTTGGGATGTTCGCCGTCCCGCAGCAGCAGGTGGCCCGCATCCACGCGTCCTCCGGAACCACGGGGCGGCCCACCGTCGTCGGCTACACCGCCGGGGACCTGGACCGCTGGAGCACCCTGGTGGCCCGTTCCCTGCGTGCCTCCGGAGTGCGCCGGGGATACAAGGTGCACAATGCCTACGGTTACGGTCTCTTCACCGGCGGGCTGGGGGCCCACTTCGGCGCGGAGAGACTCGGCTGCACGGTGATCCCCGTTTCCGGCGGGCAGACGGAGCGGCAGGTCCAGCTCATCGTGGACTTCGAACCGGACACCATCCTCTGCACGCCGACCTACCTACTGGCCATCGCCGACGCCATGACAGCGGCCGGCATCGATCCGCGCTCGACTTCGCTGAAGAACGCGGTCCTCGGGGCCGAGCCGTGGACCGAGGAAATGCGGCACGAACTCGAAACGCTGATGGACCTGGACGCGTGCGACATTTACGGACTCTCGGAAGTCATGGGGCCCGGCGTGGCCGGCGAGTGCGTGGAGAGCAAGGACGGGGCCCATATCTGGGAGGATCACTTCCGGCCGGAGATCATCGACCCGTTTGACGAGACCCGGGTCCTGGGCGACGGCGAGCCGGGCGAGCTGGTTTTTACCTCCCTGACGAAAGAGGCGCTGCCGATCATCCGCTACCGGACCCATGACCTGACCCGTCTGCTGCCCGGAACGGCCCGGCCCTCCATGCGCAGGATGGGACGCATCACCGGCCGCAGCGACGACATGATCATCCTGCGCGGAGTGAACCTTTTCCCCACCCAGATCGAGGAAATCGCGCTGCGCATCCCGGCGCTGAGCCCGCACTTCCAGCTCGAAATCACCCGCCCGGAACGCCTGGATGAGCTCACGGTCCGGATTGAGCGCCGGGAAGACGCCACGACGCCGGACTCCGCGGCGGCTGCGTTGGAACTCGCCGCGCAGGTCAAGATCCACGTCGGTTCCTCCTGCCTCGTTGAGGTGGTCGACCCCGGGACGCTGGCACGCTCCAGCGGCAAGCTGCGCCGGATCTACGACCTGCGCCGTGTCACCGATACCGCCCCGGCGCAGTGAACCGCCCGTTGACGTGGGAAAATAGCGCCATGCCTGCCGCCGCCGGAGCTTCCTCCGAACCTGCTCCCGTTCCCGCTGCCGAGACTGAACCGGAGCAGACCGCTGCCGCCGTCGGCCCCGGGTCCGAGCCTGCGGCCGGACCGGCATCCGGACCGCGCCGCGGCCGGCCCGGATACGACCAGCAGACAGTTCTGAATGTGGCCGTGGACGTGTTCAACCGGCACGGCTATGAAGCCACGTCCATGGGCATCCTGGCCGAGAATCTGGGCATCACGAAGTCCGCGATCTACCACCACGTAACGTCCAAGGGCGATCTGCTGCGCCTGGCGCTGGACCATGCGCTGGACGGACTCGAGGCCGTGCTGGACGACCCTCGGGCTTCGGCCGGTGCGGCGGATGCCCGGCTGGAATTCGTCCTGCGCGGCACCATCGAAGTGCTGACTGAGCGACTGCCGTTCGTGACGCTGTTGCTGCGCCTGCGCGGCAACACAGAAATCGAACGCAGTGCCCTGGCCCGCCGCCGCGAGTTCGACCACCGGGTGTCAGGGCTCGTGGACGCGGCCCGCAGCGAGGGGTCGGTGCGCAGCGACATCGATCCGCGCACCACCACGCGCCTGCTGTTCGGCACCATCAACTCGATCGTGGAATGGTATCGACCCGGCGGGCCGCTGCCCGCGCAGAAGCTCGCAGACAACATCATCACCATGGTTTTCGACGGGCTGCACACCCGCCGGGCCTGAGCATGTGTCCCCGCAGCCGTCAGGCGGCGGCAGGGACAGGGATGGTGCGGAGCCGCAGGAACGCGGGGGTGAGCATCGGCACCGCGGAGAGCACCAGCCCGACGGCGCCGATCAGGACTCCGGCGCGGACCCCCAGCGTTTCGCCGACGACGCCGGCCAGCAGGGCGCCCAGCGGAATGGAGCCGTACATCACCTGGGTATAGGCACCGGCGGAGCGGGTGAGTTCATCCCGCGGAATGAGCTGCTGGCGCATCGTCAGCGAGTAGATATTGGCGTTGCCCTCGCCGATGCCCCGCAGCAGCATGACCGCAGCAATGACAGCAGCCAGGGTCCACCCGGTGACCGGCCAGACCGGCAGCAGCAGCGGCACCGCGCAGGACAGCACCAGCGAAACGGCAAATGCCGGGCCAAGGCCTGCTTTGTCGGCCAGGCGGAGCGCAACCAGGGTGCCGAGAAGGCCGCCGACACCGGCTCCGGCCAGCGCCAGGCCATAGGCGCCAACACCGACGTCCTGCTGCTGCACCGCCCAGAGAATCAGGTTCAGCATCAGGATCTGTTCCGCGGCGTTATAGGTGGCCGCATGGACGGTCAAGGCGCGCAGATGGCGGTCAGCGAACAGGATCCGCAGTCCGGTGAGGATGGTGGGCCGCTTCTCCTTGGACGGGGCGGGTTTCGAGGATCGGCCGGGCTCGGGGCCGGGGTCGGGGACCACCGCCGTCGAGCCCGCACCGACAGTCCGGGACCGCGGACGGCTCGAGGCCACTCCCGCAGCGGAAGCCAGGTGCCCAAGCATGGTGGCAATCAAGGCGCCGGGAGCGCCCACCGCCGAGACCAGCAGGCCGGCCAGCCCCGGGCCGCTGATCTCCGTGACGGTTCGAGTGGCTTGGACGGCGCGGTTGGCCGGCGCGAGGTCCCGGTCCGCAACGAGCGCGGGCACAAAGGCGAAGGCCGATAACCCGAAAATCAGCGCGCAGCAGCCGCTGAGGAAGGTGACGGCGGCCAGCAGGGGGACGCTGAGCCATCCCCCGGCCCAGGCCAGGGGAATCTGGGCCAGAAGCACGCATTGGGCAAGATCGGCCGCCACCATGGAGCGCCGCTGGTCCCGTCCCTGCAGGACATGCCCGGCCACCAGCGAGAACAGCAGGTACGGCAGGGTGCCGGCCGCAGCGACAAGGCTGACCGCCGCCGGCCCGGCATCGAGGGCGATGGCTGTAACCAGCGGAACCGCGATGCCCGTGACCTGGGCCCCGGCGCTGGCAGCGCCCTGCCCCAGCCAGTAGCGGCGGAAACTGCGGTCGGTGCGCAGCAGCACCCAGCTTGGGTCCTTCATGCCGCGGCCCTCGGCTGTACGGCGGCTGCGGGCGTGACAGGCAATAATGAAGGCATGTGCCGGAAAGGGAGACCCGCTGCGACGAAGAATCGAGCCAGGCGGTCGGGACGACGAGCCATCCTCGATCGAGCTGATGCGTGCATAGCTGGGTCCCCTGACGGCCTGTCCTTTTCCGCTGCTCCGGCATACGTTACCGGCAATCAGATATGAGTGGTAACACTCCGGAACCAAATGTTCCTGCGGACAGCGGATACCCGGAGCCGGGCGGGCGCGCACCGGCCCCTGCTCCCCTGCGGCTCCTCCAGGTGTTCGCCAATACTGCCGACAGGGAAGCCGGGCAGGACGCCCTGGACAACACCGACAGCCTGACGGCGTGGCTGGGCAGCTATGGGCTCTTCGGGGCAGGCACGCAGGCTACCGATGAGGATCTTGCCCTGGCGATCGAACTTCGGGAGGGGCTGCGTTCTCTCTTCCTCACGCACCACGACGGCGGGCACAGCGAGGCTGCGCACGACGACGGCGGGCACCTGCACGGCACCCCGGCACCCGACACCGTCGTCGGCCTGGAGCGCCTGGACCGTGCCCTGGAGCAGCTTCCCGTTCGGGTCGTGGCCTCCGGAGGAGAGCCGCGCGTTGAACCGGTGCCCCAGCCCCCGGTGCGCGAGGCACTCGCCCGCATCGGTGCCGTCCTGGTCCATGCCGACCCGGCCCAGCTTCAGCGCCTGAAAGCGTGTCGCCGGGACGTCTGCCGCTGGGTCTTCTTTGACACTTCACGCAACCGGGGCGGAACCTGGTGCGCCATGGAGATCTGCGGCGCCCGCACAAAGATGCAGGCCTACCGCAAACGGAATGCCTAGCCCGGACTCCTGGCTCGCCCCTCCGGAACTTACTTCTCCACCAGGGTCAGCACGTCGTAGGTGGCCACCAGTTCGTCGTTCTGGTTGGTCAGGACGGCGTCCCAGGCCACCTCGCCGTACCCGTCCGTTTCACGCGGCGTGATCCTCTTGGCGGTCAGCGTCACGCGGATGGAGTCCCCCGCGGCCACCGGCGTCAGGAACCGCAGGTTTTCCAGTCCGTAGTTGGCCAGCACCGGCCCCGGCGCGGGATCCACGAACAGGCCCGCACCCCAGGACAGCAGCAGGTAGCCGTGCGCCACGATGCCCGGGAAGAACGGATTCGCCTCTGCGGCTGCAGCGTTCGTGTGGGCGTAGAACGTGTCCCCGGTGGTCTCCGCAAAGGCGGCGATATCCTCGATGGTCACTTCCCGCAGGTCCGACCGCACGGCGTCGCCCACCCGCAGCTCGCTGAGGTGCCTGCGGAACGGATGGCCGGCGTCGAACCGGCGGTCCGCCCCCGGATGCCAGATACCGGTGAGGGCGGTGAGCATATTCGGTGAGCCCTGCACGGCGGTGCGCTGCATGTAATGCCGCACCGCACGGATGCCGCCCAGCTCCTCGCCGCCGCCGGCACGGCCCGGACCACCGTGCACCAGGTGTGGCACAGGCGAACCGTGCCCGGTGGAGGAGCGCGCGTCTTCGCGGTTCAGGAACAATACCCGCCCGTGGTGTCCGGCGATGCCGGTAAGCATTTCCCGGGCCACGTCCGGGTCATTGGTGCAGACCGTGGCGACCAGCGATCCTCCGCCGCGGGCGGCCAGCCGGACGGCGTCGGCGGCGTCGGTGTAGCCCACCACCGAGGCCACGGGGCCGAAGGCTTCGATATTGTGCAGGGCATCCGCGTCGCTGTCCGGCCAGGTCAGCAGCAGCGGCTCCATGAAGGCGCCGTCCGGCGAGGTTCCCTCGCTTCCGTCGGCGCGTACGACGTCGGGGGCGTCCAGCGATCCCAGCGCCAGCTGGGCGCCGGCCGCCAGCATCCGCTGCACCGCTTCCCGGACCCCCTCAAGCTGCTCCCGGGAGGCCAGGGCACCCATCGTCACGTTGTCGGCACGCGGATCGCCCAGGACCACGCGCCCGCGGATGCGCTCCCCGGCGGCGGAAACCACGTCATCGACGAGCCCGGCAGGGACGATGGCCCGGCGGATTGCGGTGCATTTCTGGCCGGCCTTGGCCGTGATTTCGGTGACCAGGGAGCGGATGAAGGCGTCAAACTCGGGGGTACCCGGAACGGCGTCCGGACCCAGGAGTGCCGCGTTGAGCGAATCCGTTTCCGCCGTGAAGCGGACACCGCCGACGGCGATCTGCGGATGGGCACGCAGTCGTTCGGCGGTGGAGGCCGAGCCGGTGAAGGAGACCATGTCCCGGTAATCGAGGTGATCCGGGAGGTCCCGCGCGGAACCGGAAATCAGCTGCAGGGATCCGGCGGGAAGAATGCCCGAGTCCACGATCATCCGCACGGCCGCTGCCGTGATGTACCCCGTGGGGCTGGCGGGCTTGACGATGCTCGGCACCCCGGCGAGGAACGCCGGGGCCAGCTTTTCCAGCATGCCCCAGACCGGGAAGTTGAAGGCGTTGATCTGCACGGCGACGCCGGGAATGCGGGTGTAGATGTGCTCACCGAGGAACGAGCCGTCCTTGGCGAGCTGTTCCACGGCGCCGTCGACAATCACGGTGGAGTTCGGCAGTTCGCGGCGGCCCTTGGAACCGTAGGCAAACAAGACGCCGATCCCGCCGTCAATGTCCACGAGGGAATCGGTCCGGGTGGCGCCGCTGCGGGCGGACACGGCGTACAGCTCCTCGCGCTGCGCATTGAGGTGCATTGCGAGTTCCTTGAGCAGCAGGGCCCGCTGGTGGAAGGTGGACTTCCCCAGTTCGGCCTGCCCGACGGTTCGGGCATAGTCGACGACGGCGGCGGTGTCCAGACCCTCACTGCTGACCAGCGCCAGCAGCTCACCGGTGCTGGCATCGTGCACTTCGGTGCCGCGGGCTCCGGCCGGATCCGGTGTCCACCAGGCCCCCCGGACGTAGCTGGGAACGGTTTCGACGTCGATGGCGGTGGCCGTCATTTCGGTGCCTTTCGAAACGGGAAGAAACCGCAGCCGCTCTCCTGCAGGCATCGTTGCCGCGGGATTACTGACCATGCGGTCGGTATATCGACACCCTAGCCGAAAGCGGCCCTTCCCACACCCGTTGGACTTTAATTACTGCCGGAGTGCCGCGACGGCATACTGCTGGTTGCCGCTGCCCCCTCCCTGCGACAGACTTCTGCCCTCGAACGTTTGCAATACCCCCGCTAAGGAGCACGATGATGAGCCCCAAACCGCTGCTGTTCCGCCGTCTGGCTGTCCTGACCCTGACCATCGCCGCCCTCCTGGCCGGAGGCACTGCCCCGGCCACTGCCGGCGGCCACGAATCCGATTCCCGCGGCGGGCACGGGCATGGAGGTGGCCACGGCGGAGGGCACGGCGGCGGTCAGGGCTGGGGACGCGACGTCGACTATGTGGCCTTCGGAGATTCCTACGCCTCCGGCTACGGCGGCGGTCCCCTACTGGACGCCTGCGGCCGTACCGCACAGGGCTACCCCGCCCTGCTGGACGCCTTGAACCGGGTGGATCTGGAAGCTGACGCCACCTGCGCCGGCGCCACGGCCCTGAGCACTCCGTCCGACACGCCGGTGGACCTGCCCCAACAGATCAACAATGCCTCAGCCTACGGCGAGCTCAACGCCCGGACCGACGTCGTGACCCTGACGATCGGCGGCAACGACGTACGGTTCGGTGCCGTGGTGGCCGCCTGCGCCGGGGCGCAGCTGCCGGCCACCTGTGCACCGGCCATCGAGCAGGCCACCGCTTACGCCCAAACCGCGCTGGCACCGCAGCTGGCTGCGGCATTTGCCAGTATTGCCGAGGCGGCGCCACGGGCCACCCTGGTGGTTACCGGATACCCGCATCTGTTCGAAGCCGGCGCTCCGGGACCGCTCAGTGCCGAGGCACAGGCCCTGTTCAATGGCGGCACCGACGCCCTGAATGCCGTCATCGCCGCGCAGGTTCCCGAAGACGGCGTGTTTGTGGACGTGGTGGACGAGTTTGCCGGGCACGGTGTCGGTTCCGCCGATTCGTGGATCATCTTCGACACTGCAAGCCCGTACAACCTGCACCCCACGGAGACGGGTTACCGGGAGGGCTACACCGCGGCCATCCTCGAGGACGCAGGCAGCGAGTTCGGGGTCGGCTGCCGGCGAGGGCACCATCGGTAGCGCCACCTTCCGTACGGGTCGACCCAGCCACAGAAACCGTTCTCAGGAGGCCGGCAGCGGAACCGCGTGGCCGAACCGGAAGAGGTTCTGCGGATCGTAGGCGGCCTTGGCCGCCTGCAGCCGTCCGAAAACCTCCGGATCCCACGCAGGCTGGGCGCCCGCCTCCGTGCGTGCCGGTCCGCTGAGGTTGACCAGCGCACCCGCAGTGTAGGGGCCGACGACGACGTCGAGCAGATCCAGGGCCGCTGCTGTGGCGTCCGCAGCCGGCGGGACGTTGAGTCCCACGGAGTAGAGGTTGAAGCCTGCCTGCCGGCCGGACACCGCATCCTCGAACGGAGGATCCAGAGCCAGGGATCCGCCCATCAACCGGATTTCCGTCATCATCAGCGGAGTATGCGATCCCGGCCCCACCTGGCCCAGCAAACCGGCCGCCAGTTCATCGGGCAGCTCGGCCAGCAGGGTCCCGCGGTCCAGGCCGGGCACCGGTTCGTCCGGATCCATGTGGATGCTGCCTACTGCCCCGTAGTCCATCGGCCCGGCCGTATCCATGAAGGGCGCGGATACATGCCGCATGGGTTCCAGCAGCGTGTCGCCCTCTTCCCGGCTGCCGAACACCGCGAACCGCAGGTGCACCGGTGCGGTACCGCGCAGTTCCTCGGGAAGGAACGGGACATCCGGCAGGTGCAGGAAGGCCAGGGACGCTGAAACATCCGTCGGCAGCTGGGGTGTCCAGGCTCGGAACGCAGCCAGCACCTCCGGACCGGCATCTTCCGGGTACATGATGCCGCCGCCGTAAAACTCCCGGAACGGGGTCAACCCGAGCGTCATGGACGTGATGACGCCGAAATTGCCCTTGCCGCCGCGCAGCGCCGCAAACAACCCGGCGTCTTCGGCGCTGCCTCCTTCGAGGTGCCTCAGGCTGCCGTCGGAAGTCACAACATCGATAGCCTGCACATGGTCGCTGGCGAATCCCAGCGCCCGGCCCATCAGCGGCAGCCCTCCGCCGGACGCGTAGCCCACCACTCCCACGGTTCCGGAGGAGCCGTGGGGGCCCGTAAGCCCGAGCAGCACTGTCTCCTCCAGCACGGAGCGCCAGCGGACGCCGGCACCCACGGTGACCGTGCCGGCGTCGGGGTCCACCGCCAGGTCCTGCAGCCGGGAGGTGTTGATCAGCAGGCCCTCGTCCATCACGGCGGCAGCACCGTGGCCGGTCGCCTGCATCCCGACAGGAATACCGCGCTCAGCTGCCCAGCGGACGGCATTCTGTACATCCTCGACGGCGGCTGCCCCGAGCACGGCATCGGGACGCTGGATCACCGAGGGGTTGAAGCCGGCGGTGTCGACGGCGTACCCCGGTTCCCCGGGACTGTTCAGCGGGCCGTGGACTACGTTGCGGAGGGTTTCGAGGTCGGCTGCCTGGATCATCTTTGGCTCCTTGTGGGCGGGTGTCCGCGGCCGCCGGGCCCGCGGACCGGAGATGCCGCCAAAAAATGCTAGGCACCGAAGTGCTTCCCTGCCTAGCCCCGCCGGACAATTTCCGCTAGCTTCCGAGCACCTCCGCCAGATCGAACTTCACCGGTTCCTCCAACTGCTCATAAGTGCAGGATTCGGGCGTGCGGTCCAGCCGCCAGCGGGAAAACTGGGCCACATGGCGGAACCGCTCGCCCTCCATGTGGTCGTAGCGCACCTCCACCACCCGTTCCGGGCGCAGCGGCACGAAAGAGAAGTCCTTTTTCCCGCTCCATCGGCTGCCCTCGGAGTTGCGCGGGGTGCGTGTCCCCTTCTCCTGCTCCCCCTCGGCCCACGGGTGTCCGTCCTCGACGGCGACCAGCGGCTGGAGTTCCTCGAACAGTTCCCGGCGGCGGTCCATCGGGAAGGAACTTGCCGCCCCCACGTTCACCAGCACGCCGTCGTCGTTGTAGAGCCCCAGCAGCAGGGAGCCGATCAGATCGGGGCCGGACTTGTGCACCCGGTAGCCGATCAGATCGGGGCCGGACTTGTGCACCCGGTAGCCGGCGAGCACGCAGTCCGCCGTGCGTTCGTGCTTGAGCTTGGCCATGGTGCGCTTGTTCGGCGCGTAGGGTCCGGCCAGGGGTTTGGCCACCACGCCGTCCAGGCCCGCACCTTCAAAACGGCCGAACCAGTCCTGCGCCCGGTCGGCGTCGTCGGTGGCGGCGGTGACGGACACCGGTGCCTGCGCCGTTTTCAACGCCTGCACCAGGGCCTCCCGGCGTTCGGAGAAGGGCCGGTTCCGGTAGTCGACGTCGCCCAGGGCCAGCAGGTCGAAGGCCACGAACCGGGCCGGAGTTTCCTCCGCGAGCAGCTTCACCCGGCTGGCGGCGGGATGGATCCGCTGCTGCAGCAGTTCGAAGTCCAGCCGTTTGCCGTCCGGAGCCACCATGACGATCTCGCCGTCCAGCACGCACCGCTCCGGCAGGTTCGCTTTAAGTGCTTCCACGAGTTCGGGGAAATACCGCGTCATCGGCTTTTCGTTCCGGGAGCCGATCTCGACGTCGTCGCCGTCCCGGAAAATGATGGACCGGAATCCGTCCCATTTGGGTTCGTACAGGTAGTCCCCGCGGGGCAGGGCGCTGACGGATTTGGCCAGCATCGGCGCAACCGGGGGCATCACTGGAAGGTCCATGTGCCCATTCTTATCCGATTGCGGCCGGTTCCCCCAGCCCTGCGGTGAAGGCCGTGAGCAGGTCGCGGCCCTGCTCCCAGTAGCCCACCCCGCTCTTTTCGTTGATGTGGGCGAGCTCGCCGGCGTTGATAACGGGCAGTTTCCAGGCCGCAGCGATGCTTTGGGCGGACGGCAGCGCACAGTACGGATCGCTCTCGCTGGCAATCAGGAGGCCGGGCACTGGCAGTTCCTGCATCCGCGGATTCCGGAACGTTTCCGCGGCCTGCGGAAACGAGGCGGCAACGGGATCCGGCGGGCTGACCAGGAACACTCCGCGGGCGCCGTCGGGGTTTCGATGCAGCCACTCCACCGCGGCCAGGCAGCCCAGGCTGTGGGCCACGAGGACCGTCTGCCCCTTCTGCGCGCCGGCGGCCCGGTCCAGCGCCGCCATCCAGTCCTGAAGCTCGGGTTCATCCCACGACGACGGCGCGATGCGGGTGACGTCCGGCAGCTCCGCTTCCCAGCGGCTCTGCCACTGCTCCGGCGGTGAGCCCTGATAGCCCGGGACCATGGTGATGTGCATGAGGGCTGTTTCCTTTCGCTGGTTCGGCGCAGGTGACCGGGAATACTGCCGACGCTTCCGGCGCTGGAGCTTCTATGAAGAAAATAGGATTCCTGTCCTTCGGACATTACCGGAATGCTGTGGGGTCGATGACTCCCAGTGCGCAGGACGCAATACTGCAGCAGATTGAGCTGACGGTCGCCGCCGAGGAAATCGGCGTCGACGGCGCGTATATGCGGGTGCACCACTTTGCCCCGCAGTTCTCCGCCCCCTTCCCCATGCTCGCCGCCATGGCCGCGCGGACCAGCAGGATCGAGCTGGGCACGGGAGTGATCGACATGCGCTACATGAATCCGCTGGCGATGGCAGAAGACGCCGCAGTGGCGGACCTGATCAGCGGCGGCAGGCTGCAGCTCGGCATCAGCCGGGGATCCCCCGAGCCCGCCCTGCGCGGTTATGAGTCCTTCGGCTACGTTCCCGGCCCGGATTCCTCCGACGCCGACATGGCCCGGCAGCACACCGAAGTGTTCCGTGCCGCCATTGCCGGCGCAGGAGTGGCGCAGGCCGATCCGGCCATGACCGGCAGCACCGGAGCCATGGCCATTGACCCGCTGTCCCCCGGACTGCCGGAGCGGATCTGGTGGGGGTCCGGGACCCGGGCCACCGCCAAGTGGACCGGTGAGCAGGGCATGAACCTGATGAGCTCCACGCTCCTGACCGAGGACACCGGGATGCCGTTCGACCAGCTGCAGGCCGAGCAGATTGCGGTGTACCGGAAGGCCTGGGCCGACGCCGGACACCAGGGCACCCCGCGGGTGTCCGTCAGCCGCAGCATCATTCCGCTGGTGACCGGGCAGGACCGGCACTACTTCGGGCTGCGCGCACAGGCCGAAGGACGGGACCAGGTGGGCCACCTCGACGGCGGATTGGCCCGGTTCGGGAAGAGCTACATCGGTGAACCGGACGTCATTGCTGCCGAATTGGCCGCGGATGCTGCGGTGCAGGAAGCCGACACTGTCCTGGTGACCGTGCCGAACCAGCTGGGCGTGGAGTACAACGCGCATTTGCTGGAGAGCATCGTCAAGCTTGTGGCGCCGGGGGCCGGCTGGCGGTAAGTCTCGTCTTGCCCGGGTCCAGCCGGGTCCAGCCGGGTCCGCCGGGTCCGCCCCCTGCGGGGCTGGAACGGCGGCAACGAAATTCCCCGCTCGCAGAGCTCGCGGGAAATATTAAAGCCGCCTTCCTCCAGCCCCTCCGGTGGCGGCGCGTGGTGTCCAGCACCTTCCGGGGCGGGCTGGGCCCAGCTCCTCCGGTGGCGGTTATAGGTGCCGGAGCGCCTTCCTCCAGGCCCTCCGGCCACGGGCAGCGTCCCAACCAGGACGCGGCCTGCGTACATCTTCGACTGGGAGGGACGGGCGTCGCCCCCGAGGTCCTCGCGCCGACGGAAGGCGAGGTGCGTAGGCGCCGGACGGACCGGGTTAGGCGGCTTTAATAATCCTTGCGAGCTCTGCGAGCAGGGATTTTCGTTGCCGCCGTTCCTGTCCGCCCGGCGCACCCACCGGAACGTACCCCCATCGGTCCGCCCCGGCGCACCCCAACGGAACCCTCGAACGGCATCCCGAAAACGGTCCACTGTCGAAATGTCAGTGGCCTCCGCTAGAGTAGTTTTCAGCTTCACGAGATGTGGCCTTCGCCCGGTTTACCGGGCACAAAAGCTCCGACTGGCCCCACACCAACCCCATTGTTCGGCGGGTGGTTCGGATGACGAAGCGGCCTGCGTCATTCGTCGCAGGCAAGGACAACCTGCAAAGGAACCCACTGTGAGCATCTCCAGTGTCAGCAAATCCGGTCTCAGCAACTGCAGCGGCTTCGCCCCCGGGCACAACATCCATTGGATCCACAGCCGCCGCCTCGAGGGCTGGGAACAGTGGTCGGACGTCGAAGTCACGGCGGATCCGCAGCTGGACCTCATCTATCTGGTGTCCGAAGGTACCCAGCACCTGATGTGGTTCCACAATGTTCCGGCTGTCGCCACCGCGCTCGCGGCCGCCGTCGATACCCCGCAGTGGTGCCGGCACTATTCCACACTGATGGTGCCGGGCGGGTTTGATTCCGATGCCCGGAGTTCTTTTTTCTACTTGGCCCGGCCGGAGCGGGTCGTTCCCTGCAACGGCTCCCTGGTTCGGGCCCCGGAAACTGAGCGGATCGAAAAGGCCGGCTCCTAGCTGCCGCTCCGTCTCGGGACCCGTACGGATTCCGAGACGGTGCAGCCGCGTGCGAGGAGCTGGGCAGGCCCGAACGTCCGCGGCCCGCCGCTACGCGCGACCCCGGAGCGGCCGCGAACCTACGCTGGGCGCCATGGCATACAACATACAAATCTGTGTGGACTGCACCCATGCCCTCAACCAAGCGGATTGGTGGGCCGAAACCCTCAAATGGGCCAGGGAACCCACCGACCAGGAGGTCCTCCAATCCGCCCTGGACCAGGGCCTTGCCTCACCGACGGACGTAGTGGAACACCACGGCGTCCGGGTCTGGGGGGATGTCGCGGCCATTTGCCCGCCCGACCAGGTGGGCCGCCGCGGGCGGCTGCGCATCCTGTTCCAGACGGTGCCGGAACCCAAGACAGTCAAGGACCGGATCCACCTCGACGTGATTCTGGATGACATGGCCAAGGAGGAAGCACGCCCCAGGCTGGAACAGCGGGGAGCCACCTTCCTTTATGAAGCCAGCCAGGGGCCGCAATCCTGGTACACCATGGCCGACCCGGAAGGGAACGAATTCTGCATCGGTTGACGACGCCGGGACTCACCCTTGTACAGAAGGCGGACGCTGGGACGCGGCAGCTACGCAGGCAGCAGCTACTGCTGCAACAGCTCCGGCGGCACGCTGTAGAGGAGGATGACACCCAGCAGGTTTTTCGCGGCGTGCACACCGTAGGAAAGCATGAAGTTGTTTCCGGCCCAGACGTAGATGCCTACGAGGGTGGCGCCCATCGCCAGGTAGGGCATCAGCACCGGCAGGGTCAGGGATTCCTTGCCCACAATGTGGATGGAGGCGAATAACAGGACCGACAGGATGCAGCATCCCCAGAGGTTCCAGTACCGGCTGAGCTTGCCGATCAGCAGGTGGCGGAAAATGTACTCCTCGACAAAGGGCGCCAGCACCACCAGCAGCGGCACCACCAGCCACGGCGATACGGACCCCACAAATCCCTCGACGGCTTCCTGGTTCACCGCCGTTTCGACCTGCCCGCTCAGCAACGCCCCGATCATGGTGACAATGAGCATGACGAGGACGCCGGCCGGAATCAGGGACAGGGACAGCACCGGCCGGGTAGCCAGAATCTTCGTTTCCCGCACCACGTAGGGCCGGGCCGCGAGGAAAGCCAGGAGGCCTGCGACCCCGTAAAACGCCAGGTTCAGGACGTAGGCGGCTGCAACCGGATCCGGAACCAGCATCACCAGGACAGGCATAACGAGTCCAGGCGCAAAGCTCAGGACCAGCAGGAACACCACGTAGAAACCTGCTGCCACGGCGTCACGGCGGGTGAAACGGTAGGAAAGCCACGGAATGTGGGCCGCAGGTCGCCCCGGAGGGCCGGTCCGGTATTCGTTCGCTGTCATTACCTCAGGATATGGGCCGTTCCGCCGGGATACAGCCCTCGCTAGCTCAACTCCGCGATCACCGGCGGCATGGCCTCGAGCAGCTCCCGCGCCAGGAAGCTGAGCGGTCCCCGCGAGGCGGAGAGCCGGTCCCCGCTCACCGCGTGCAGATAGGTGCCCCAGCACGCTGCCTGTTCCGGCGTCGCACCGCGGGCAAGGAACCCGCCCACCGCACCGGCAAGGACATCCCCGGACCCGGAGGTACCCAGGCCCGAGTTCCCGGCCGGCACTTCCCAGCTCCTTCCGTCAGGAGCGGTAATGACGTTGTGCGCGCTGACCACCGCCCGGTATTTCCGTGCCACCTCCAGGGAGGCTTTCGGCAGGTCCAGGGAGTCTTCGTCGGCATCCTCGTCCTCGAGGAGGCGCAGGATTTCAGCACCGTTCGGGGTCAGGACCAGCCGGCCGGCCAGGGTGTCGTAAAGTTCCGGCAGCCCGGGCAGCACTCCGAGGGCAAAGGCGTCCAGTACCACCTGTGTCTTTTCCCCGAGCAGCGGAACCACTGAACGCAGGAGCGCTGCGGCCTGCTCGGCGTCGTCCAGGCCGGGGCCGATCACTACTGCCGACGCCGTCGAAAGATCGGATTCGAGCCGCTTGCCGGCCGCCGCGCCGTCAATCCCGCCGTCTTCCTCCGGCAGTCCCACCACCCCGGATTCGGGGATGGCCACGGCGACGGCGATCGCCGCCGATTCCGCCAACCCCATGGTCAGGCGGCCGGCGCCGACCCGCAGTCCGGCAAGCCCGGTCAGCATCACCGCTCCCGGGGTGCTGCGCGCTCCGCCGATCACCAGCACGGTGCCGCGGTCCTCCTTGCCGGAGGCCTCGGTGGAAAGCCGCCAGCCGCGCAGCAGTGCGGGGGTAACAAGCTCAACGGGGGTGGATGTCATCGGTTTCTCCTGCATGTTCGGTTACCGGTGCTCCGCTGTCCTGCAGGTGGAGCACGCTGTTGAAGGTGTGTAGTTTCCAGAGCCCGGTGCCGGTGGGGCGCACCAGCCGGGTCACGGAGCCGTTCCGCACGCTGTTGGCGGCGGCGGTGTCCAGCAGTTCCTGCTCGCTGATCCGTTCCAGCACGTAACGGATCAGCAGGATCACGGCGTCGTGGCAAACCACCGCCACACGCTTGCCGTCTTCCTCGTCGTCGAGGTCCCGGAACACCGACCGCAGCCGCAGCGCGACGTCGGCCCAGGACTCGCCGCCCGGCGGACGGTAGGCGAATTTCCCCAGCCAGGACCGGCGTTCGGCTTCCCCGGGGAAACGCGCCGCGACGCCGGCGGAGGTCAACAGATCCAGGATCCCGAGTTCCCGGTCCCGCAGGCGCTCGTCAATCCGCATGCCACCGGTGAGGCCGGCCAGCCCCGCCAGTTCGGCCGTCTGCCGGGCCCGCAGGTAGGGCGAACACCAGACGGACTCGGGCAGCTCTTCGGCGGGAAGCCCGGCAATCCAGCGGCCAAGCGCTGCCGCCTGCTGCTCGCCGTCGGAGCTGAGCGGGACATCGGGGTCCCGCCAGGGAAGGTCGATACGTTCGGCGCCCTCGCGGCCTGCGCGGGTAGCGGCCACGTTGCCGGCGGATTCACCGTGGCGGACCAGAATCAGTTCAGTTGCACCCATGCTCCGACTCTACCCGCCGGTCTCCGGAGGCCAAGGGCTCAGGTACCGGAGCGGGTATCCACCCTGCCGCCGTTGCGCACCGTGAACGTCAGCAGCAGGGCGACGGCGGCAAAGGCCGCAAGCAGCATCAGGCCCACGAAATAGCTGCGGTTCGCCGGATCATAGGTTGCCCCCATAACCAGCGGAGGGAAGTAGCCGCCGAGCCCGCCGGCGGCGGCAATAATCCCGCCGACGGTGCCCACGTCCTGCGCCGGAGCGGCACGGCCCACCCAGGCGAACACTCCGCCGGTGCCCAGCCCCAGGAACAAGGCCATCAGGATGAACGCCGTACCGTAGACCTCCTCCTCCTCCGGCCGGAGGGCAACAATAACGGCCAGGACTGCCGTGCCGGCAAAGGAAGCGAGCGTGACCAGTTTCGGCCCGACCTTGTCCGCGATGGTGCCGCCGATCGGCCGGGCGATGACGGCGGCCACGGCGAAGCCTGCGGTCCTGGTTCCTGCCGCGGTCGCATCGTAATCGTAGACATTGCCCAGATAGGTGGGCAGGTAGTTGGAGAACGCCACAAACGCACCGAACACCACGCCGTACAGGAAGCACAGCTGCCAGGTGACGCGCAGGGTGAAGGCGTGGGTGATCTTCGGCAGCACCGGTTCCGTGGGCCTTGACCAGGCCGGGGATTCGCGCAGGATCAGCCAGCTCAGCACTGCCATGGCCGCGACGACGACGGCGATGGTGATGTGGGTGCCCATGTAGCCGACGGCGGCCACCAGCCGCGGGGTGAAGAACGCCGACACGGCCGTCCCCACCATGCCGGCCCCGAACACCCCGGTGGCGAAGCCCTTCCGGCTGCGTTCGTACCAGGCGGAGCAGAAGGGGATGCCGATCGCGAAGACGGTCCCGGCGATGCCGAGGAAGAACGCGATGACCACCAGGAAGGGGAAGTTGCCCTGCTGGCCGACGATTCCGGTGAGCAGTACCAGCGGGGCCGTCACTCCCAGGATCACGGTGAACATGACGCGGCCGCCGTAGCGGTCCGTCAGGGCGCCGACGGGGATCCGGGCCACCGAGCCGACCAGGATCGGCATGGCCACAAGGACCGAGGTTTGTCCGGCACCCAGGTCCATGTCTGCGGCGTAGCGGCTGGAGAGCGGTCCGATGATCGTCCAGGCCCAGAACCCCACTGTGGAGGCAATGGTTGCGACGATCAGGTTCCGCAGCTGGCCGGACCGGAGGTCTGCGCCTGCGGCCGGAGGAGAAGATGCTGTGGACATGGGCTGCCTGCCTTCCGCCAGATGAACTCGGTTCCTAAGGTGTGCCCGGGCGGTCCCGGTCGGGGGTCCCCACGGGGTCCCAGCCGCCGCGCGGCGTCCTGGCCCCCGGAACCGGCCGCCGGCCCCGTGAGCGGTAGACGATGTAGGGCCGGAACAGGTAGTGCACGGGCGCGGTAAACGCATGGACCAGCCGGGTGAAGGGCCAGAGGGCAAAGAGCACCAGCCCGAAGACCGTATGGATCTTGAAGGACATGGAGGCAGCCGTCATTCCCGTGATGTCGGGCTGCAGGATGAAGATGGAGCGGAACCACGGCGCCACGGTGTCCCGGTAGTTGACGATGTTCGTGTCGAAAACGGAAAAGACCGTGGTCGCGAGTCCGGTCAGGATCGCAGCCAGGAGGAAGATGTACATCCCTTTGTCATTGCGGGTGGTGGCCATGAAGACCGGGCCGGTGGTCCGGCGTCGGTAAATCAACAGCACTATCCCCACCAGCGTGGCTACGCCCGCCAGGATGCCCACGCTCAGGGCGAAGAAATGGTAGGTGTCCTCGTTGAGTCCGATCGCGTCCATCCAGGTTTTCGGAATCACCAATCCGACGAAATGCCCCACAATCACCGCCAGGATCCCGAAGTGGAAGAGCGGGGAAGCGATGCGCAGCAGCCGGGACTCGTAGAGCTGGGATGACCGGGTGGTCCAGCCGAACTGGTCATACCGGTACCGCCAGATGGAGCCGAGCACCAGGATGGCCAGCACCAGATAGGGCAGCACTCCCCAAAGCATGACGTCGTCCACTCCCACCTGCACGTTCCCCGGCGGCGGCACGTCCAGCGGTGCGGGTACGGCAGTCATGGGTGGCTCCTTTCGCTCACCGGCAGCAGCCGCGAGCTGTACGGTTCCAGCCCCACGGTTTCGGTGGGCGGGCCGTAGCCCGCGGTACGCATCACGGCGGCCTGGGTTTCGGGTGACACACCGGGAAGGGTGGAGCAGACCAGGGTCAGGACGCCCTCGTAGGGCAGGTCGTCGTCCCGCAGGGCCAGCCGGAGCAGTTCCACTGACGGACGGTAGCGCTGCAGCAGTTCGTAACCGTCCTCCGGAGAAACCTTGGCGGCGAATTCCAGCACCAGGGGCAGGTAGTCCGGCAGCTCGGTGCCTTCCGGCAGCACACCGTGGGAGCGGTAGATCTCCTTGAAGGCGGCGAGCGCCTCACCCCGGCGGCGGGTATCCCCGTCGGTCCAGTAGGTCAGGTGCAGGCTGTGCCGCTTGGACAGGTCGAATTCCTGCACATAGGCCGCCTGCACATCCGGCAGCGGCCGGGACGACAGCCAGGCGAAGAGCGGCTCCAGCTCCTCCGCCGGTGCCCCGGCTTCAGCCAGGGCCGCGCGGATTCCCGGGATCAGTTCCACCAGCTGCTCGTCGGGGTATTCGAGCAGCAGGGCAGCCGCCTGCCGGATCACCCGGCTGCGGCCCGGCCGGGCATCGGCGTAGGGCTCGGGCGCCAGGGTGCCCTTCCCGGGTTTGCCGAGCAGCTTCTCCAGCAGGCTCATTTATCAGCCCTGCCTTGATCCGAACCGGGCCCGTCTCCCTCGGCCTGGTCGTAGCCCGCGCCCATGCCCTCGCCGGCTCCCTCATCGGGTGCGCCGCGGTTGTTGTTGGCCGGAAACAACCCCTGCGGAGAGCCCCGTCCATCCCAGTTGAGCAGGTTCACCCGCCCGCCCAGGTTGCCGTTGCCCGTCGGGTCCTCCCCGCGCTGCCGGGCCTGCAGGGCCTCGAAGTTCTCCACCGCCACGGGCATCGGCCGCCCGGAAGCCTCACCGAAGACCCCTGTCTGCCCCATCCCGGGGCCGCCGTCCACGTCCAGGGAACAGCCGATCTCCTCAAGGTTGTGCGCGTCCTCCGCGTGCGCGGCGGGAATCACGTACCGCTCCTCGTACTTTGCAATGGCCATCAGCCGGTACATCGCGACAATCTGCGCGCCGGTCATGCCGACGTCGGCCGCGATCCGCTCGTCAGGCTCATCACCCAGGGTGATGTTCCGCATGTAGGCGCGCATGGCGGCGAGTTTCCGCAGCACTGCGGTGACCAGGTCCGTGTCCCCTGCTGTGAACAGTTCGGCGAGGTATTCCACCGGAATCCGCAGGGCCTCGATGGCGCCGAAGAGATTCTCCGCCGCTTCGCCGTCGTGCCCCTGCTCCTTCAGCACGTCCACGATCGGGGACAGCGGCGGCACGTACCAGACCATCGGCATCGTGCGGTATTCGGGGTGCAGCGGCAGCGCCACCCGCATTTCCTTGGCCAGGGCGTAGACCGGCGAGCGCCGGGCGGCGTCCAGCCAGTCCTCCGGGATGCCTTCGGCCCGGGCGCCGGCAATGACCTCCGGATCATTGGGGTCCATCATCAGGTCCAGCTGCGCCTCGTAGAGGTCCTGCTCGTTGGGCACGGACGCGGCTTCGGTGACCCGGTCGGCGTCGTACAGGAAGATCCCGATGTACCGCAGCCGGCCCACACACGTTTCGGCGCAGACCGTGGGGATGCCCACCTCGATGCGCGGATAGCAGAACGTGCACTTCTCCGCCTTGCCGGAGCGGTGGTTGAAGTACATCTTCTTGTAGGGGCAGCCGGTGATGCACTGCCGCCAGCCCCGGCAGCGGTCCTGGTCCACCAGCACAATGCCGTCCTCTTCGCGCTTGTAGATTGCGCCCGACGGGCAGGAAGCCATGCAGGAGGGATTCAGGCAGTGCTCGCAGATCCTCGGCAGATAGAACATGAAGGTGGAATCGAATTCCAGCTTCACCTTCTCCTCCGCGTCCCGGCGCATTTTCTCCAGCACCGGGTCCTGCCCGCCGGTGCGCTCGGACCCGCCCAGGTCGTCGTCCCAGTTGGCCGACCAGGTGATTTTCATGTCCTTGCCGGTGATCAGGGACTTGGGCTTGGCCACGGGAAAGTCATTGCCGGCCGGTGCGTTGATCAGGTTTTCGTAGTCGTAGGTCCAGGGCTCGTAGTAGTCATTCAGCTCCGGCTGGACCGGGCTGGCAAAGATACCGAAGAGCTTGGCCAGCCTCCCGCCGGCTTTGAGCTTCAGCCTGCCGCGGTTGTTCAGCTCCCAGCCGCCCTTCCACCGCTCCTGGTCTTCGTACCTGCGCGGATACCCCTGCCCGGGCCGGGTCTCCACGTTGTTGAACCACACGTACTCGGTGCCGGCCCGGTTGGTCCAGGCCTGTTTGCAGGTCACCGAACAGGTGTGGCAGCCGATGCACTTGTCCAGCGCCATCACCATTGCTGTCTGCGCCATGATCCGCATCAGTACTGCACCTCCTGGGAACGTTTACGCACCACGGAGACAATGTCCCGCTGGTTGCCGGTGGGGCCGAGATAGTTGAAGGCCCAGGACAGCTGGGCATACCCGCCGATCATGTGGGTGGGTTTGACCAGGATCCGGGTCACGGAGTTGTGGATGCCGCCGCGCCGGCCGGTGGCTTCGGACTTGGGCACATCGATGATGCGTTCCTGCGCGTGGTAGACGTAAATCACTCCGGCCGGCATCCGGCTGCTGACAATCGCCCGGCCCACCAGCACCCCCGAGTTGGACACGCATTCCACCCACTCGTTGTCCGATACCTCGATCAGGGCGGCGTCCTGCGGGCTCATCCAAACCGAGGTTCCGCCGCGGGACAGCGAGAGCATCAGCAGGTTGTCCTGGTATTCGGAGTGGATGGACCACTTGTTGTGCGGGGTCAGGTAGCGCACTGCCACGGAGAGCTCCCCGCGGGTGCCCAGCTGTGGTTCCCCGAACAGGCGGTGCATGTCCAGCGGCGGCCGGTAGATCGGCAGGGCCTCGCCCATGTCCAGGATCCAGTCATGGTCGAGGAAGAAATGCATCCGCCCGGTCAGGGTGTGGAAGGGCTTGAGCCGTTCGATGTTGATCGTGAACGGTGCGTAGCGCCGGCCCCCGGTCTCGGAGCCGGACCATTCCGGGGAGGTCAGCACCGGCGTCGGCCGGTCCTGGGTGTCTCGGAAGGTGATCTGCCGGTCCTCGGCACCCTCGGCCAGATCCACGAGCGGCGTTCCGGTCCGTTTCTCCAGGGTCCGGAACCCCTGCACGGCCAGTTCCCCGTTGGTGGTACCGGAGAGCAGCAGGATCGCCTCGGCCATGCGGGCGTCGGTGTCCACGGCCGGGCGGCCCGCCGCTGCACCCCGGTCAAAGACGCCGTGCTTGCGGGCCAGCTGTTCCAAGGGCCGCGTCACGTCGTACTTGACGTATTTGGTGGTGAATCCCAGTTTGTCCGCCAGCGGTCCGACGGCGGCGAACTTCTCGGCGATGGCCGTATAGTCCCGCTCCACCACGGCAAGGGAGGGCAGGTTCTTTCCCGGAACCGCGGGGATGTCGGTGCCCTTCCAGTCCGGGGCGTGCCCTCCGGGCTGCGCGATCTCTCCGGGCGTGTCATGGGTCAGTGCCGTGGCCACCATGTCCTTCCGCACGCCGAGGTGCGTGGCGGCCTGCCGGGAGAACTCCTCCGAGAGCAGGCGGAACAGGTCGTAATCCGTCTTCGCTTCCCACGGCGGCGGGATGGCGGGCGTGAACGCGTGCACGTAGGGGTGCATGTCCGTGGAGGAAAGGTCGTATTTCTCGTACCAGGTGGCAGCGGGAAACACGACGTCGGACAGCAGCGTGGAGCTCGTCATCCGGAAGTCGGCGGAAACCAGCAGATCGAGCTTGCCCTGCGGCGCGTCTTCGCGCCAGACGACGTCGCGCGGCCGGGACTCGCTGTGATCCGCGCCCATCACGTTGTTCAGCGTGCCGAGCAGGTGTTTCTGGAAATACTCCTCCCCCTTGGCGGAGGAGCCCAGCAGGTTCGACCGCCACAGGATCAGCGTCCTCGGCCAGTTTTCCGGAGCGTCCACGTCCTCCACGGCAAACCGCAGCCGCCCGTCCTTGAGTTGCTGCGCCACCCACCCCGGCTCGTCGGGCGCCTCGCCCCGGGCCACCCCTGCAGCCGCCTCGTCGGCAACATCGAGGGAGTTCTTCGCATCGAACTGGGGGAAGAAAGGCATCCAGCCCATCCGGGTGGACTTCGCGATGACGTCGGCGGTGTGCAGACCGCGCAGGTGTCCGCTGGCCAGGGGTGACTGCATCGAGTCGGAGGAATAGCCGTCGGAACGGAACTGGTCGGTATGCATGTACCAGAACGCGGTGCCGATCATAAAGCGCGGCGGCCGGTTCCAGTCCCCGGCCGAGGCCATGGCCGCCCAGCCGGTGATGGGCCGGCACTTTTCCTGGCCCACGTAGTGCGCCCAGCCGCCGCCGTTGCGGCCCTGGCAGCCGCAGAGCATCAGCAGAGCCAGGATGGCCCGGTAGGTCACGTCCCCGTGGTACCACTGGCAGATGCCGGCGCCGAGGATGATCATGGACCGGCCGTTCGACTTCTCCGCGTTGGCCGCGAAGTCCCGGGCCGTGCGGATCACGGCGTCGGGGGCCACGTTGGTGACCTCCTGCTGCCACGCCGGAGTGTAGGGGGTTGCGGCGTCGTCGAAGCCCGCCGCCCAGTCCCCCGGCAGGCCGTTCCGCCCGAGTCCGTACTGGGCAAGCATCAGATCGAACACGGTGGTGACGGTTTTTCCCGCCACGGTGGTCACCGGCACGCCGCGGCGCAGGACGGACCCCGTGCCGCCGGGATCCGTAAAGGCGGGCAGGTCCACCCGGCTGGTCCCCTGCCGGACGCTCGCGGCATCCGCGATGGACAGTGCCGGCACCACGCCCTGCAGGTCGAGGTTCCACTTGCCGGCGTCGGCCTCGTTGTACCGGAATCCCACCGATCCGTTGGGCACTACCGGGGTGCCGGCCTCGCGGTCCAGCAGGACCGTCTTGAACGCGGAGTCGGAGGCCTTGGCTTCGCGGCGTCCCAGGTCCGCGGCGGTGAGGAACTTTCCGGGCACCACGGTGCCGTCGTCCCGCTCCTCGAGCGTGACGAGGAACGGCAGGTCGGTGTACTGCAGCACGTAGCCTTCGAAGAACGGCACGCGCCGGTCCACGAAGTTTTCCTTGAGGATCACGTGTCCCATGGCCATGGCGAGCGCACCGTCGGAGCCGGCGGCGGCCGGCAGCCATTCGTCCGCGAACTTCGTGTTGTCCGCATAGTCGGGGCTGACGGAGACCACCTTGGTCCCGCGGTAGCGCCCTTCCACCATCCAGTGCGCATCCGGGGTGCGCGTCACCGGGATGTTGGAGCCCCACATCATCAGGTAGGTGGCATCCCACCAGTCCCCGGATTCGGGGACGTCCGTCTGGTCGCCGAACACCTGCGGGCTGGCCACGGGAAGGTCCGCGTACCAGTCGTAGAAGCTGTTCATCACCCCGCCGATGAGGTTGATGAACCGCGCTCCGGCCGCGTGCGACACCATGGACATGGCCGGAATCGGCGAGAAGCCCGTGCAGCGGTCCGGTCCGTAGTTTTTGATCGTCGAAATGTGCGCTGCGGCCGTCATCTCCAGTGCTTCGGCCCAGCTGGAGCGCACCAGCCCGCCCTTGCCGCGGGCCTGCTGGTAGGTCCGGCGGAGCTGCGGATCATTCACGATCTCTTCCCAGGCCAGCACCGGGTCCCCCGTGCGCTGTCTGGCCTCCCGGTACATTTCCAGCAGCACCCCGCGGATGTAGGGGAACCGGACCCTGGTGGGGGAATAGGTGTACCAGGAAAAGGCCGCACCGCGGGGGCAGCCGCGGGGCTCATACTCCGGCCGGTCCGGCCCCACCGAGGGATAGTCGGTTTCCTGCGCCTCCCAGGTGATGATCCCGTCCTTGACGTACACCTTCCACGAACAGGAGCCCGTGCAGTTCACGCCGTGGGTGGAGCGCACCACCTTGTCGTGGCTCCACCGGTTCCGGTAGAAGGCGTCCCCCTCACGGCCGCCTTCCCGGAACACGGCCCGTCCGTCACCCGTTTCATCCCACCGGGTGAAGAACCTGCCGAGAGAGAGCATTGCATCGGATGCGGGGCCATCGATCCCCGAAACGGAGCCAGCCATACCTACAAGCTTGGAGCAGGGCGCACGGACCCGACAGGGGTAAGCGGAGAACTGGCCCCGGAGCCGGGCACACCGGTGCCCGGGCGGATGCTTCGCCGGACGGGAGCCCGCCGTCCGGCGGTTTTGCCCACTGGCGATAAACTCGGTTTGTGAGCACAGAACTTCCAGTACAGGTGTCCGATATCTTCGACCCGCAGCAGTGGCGTCTTGTTTCCGGGTTCGAGGACCTGCAGGACATGACGTACCACCGCCAGGTGGAGCGCGACGCCGACGGCGCAGTCGTGCGTGACCTGCCGACCGTGCGTATCGCGTTCAACCGGCCGGAGGTCCGCAATGCCTTCCGTCCGGGCACCGTGGACGAGCTGTACCGGGCCATGGACCACGCCCGGATGACGCCCGACGTCGCCACCGTCCTGCTCACCGGCAACGGCCCCTCCCCCAAGGACGGCGGCCACTCCTTCTGCTCCGGCGGGGACCAGCGGATCCGCGGCCGAGACGGGTACCGGTACGCCGAGGGAGAGACGAAGGAAACCATCGACCCGGCGCGCGCCGGCCGGCTGCACATCCTGGAAGTGCAGCGCCTGATGCGCACCATGCCCAAGGTGGTCATCAGTGTCGTGAACGGCTGGGCAGCCGGCGGCGGCCACAGCCTGCACGTGGTCTCGGACCTGACCATCGCCTCGCGCCAGCACGGCAAGTTCAAGCAGACCGACGCGACCGTGGGCAGCTTCGACGCCGGTTACGGCTCGGCGCTCCTGGCCCGGCAGATCGGGCAGAAAAAGGCCCGCGAGATCTTCTTCCTCGCCCGGGAGTACTCCGCCGAGGAGATGGTGGCCATGGGCGCCGTCAACGAAGCCGTGGACCACGCGGACCTGGAAAAGGTCGCCCTGGAATACGCCGCAGACATTGCCCGGCAGTCGCCGCAGGCCATCCGGATGCTCAAGTTCGCCTTCAACCTGGCCGACGACGGCCTGGCCGGGCAGCAGGTCTTTGCCGGCGAGGCGACGCGGCTGGCCTACATGACGGACGAGGCGGTGGAGGGCAAGGAAGCGTTCCTTGCCAAACGCGACCCGGACTGGTCCTCGTTCCCCTACTACTTCTAGGACCTCCTTGGAACTGCTCCCAGTCCTGATTACCCCCGGCTTCGACGCCGGCATGCTCCTCTCCCCGCTTGCCGATGCCCTGGCCGGTGAAGGCCCCGCGGTGGCGCCGCACACCGACCCGGACCAGACGTTCGAGGGCGAACTGCCCAATGACGACATTGCCCTGGTGGTGAGCACCTCCGGCTCCACCGGCACCCCGAAGCAGACCATGCTCAGCACGGACGCGCTGGCTGCGTCCTCCATGGCCACCGCCATGGCCCTGAAGGCGGACGGGCAGTGGCTGGCGGCCCTGCCGGTCAATTACATTGCCGGCATCCAGGTCCTGGTCCGCTCCCTGTACGCCGGGACGCAGCCGGTCTTCATGGACCTGTCCGTGCCGTTCAGCGCCGAGGTGTTCACCCGCGCAGCCGAGGACATGACGGACCGCAACCGCTTCACCTCGCTGGTGCCCACCCAGCTCCACCGCCTGCTGCAGGATCCGGCGCCGGAAACCCTGCGCGTGCTGCGCCGGTTCAACGCCATCCTGCTCGGCGGCGCTCCGGCCGGCGCTCCCCTGCTGGAAAAGGCCCGCGGCTACGGGCTGAACATTGTGACCACGTACGGGATGAGCGAAACCTGCGGCGGGTGCGTTTACGACGGCGTGCCGCTGCCCGGCGTCGACGTCATCCGGTGGGAGGGGCGCCTCTGGATTGCCGGTGACGTCCTTTCGGACGGGTACATGGGCCGGCCGGACCTGACCGAGGACCGTTTCCGGTTCAACTCCGGACGCCGCTGGTTCCGCACGGATGACACCGGCACAGTGGATGACGCCGGCAGGGTCACCGTCTCCGGCAGGCTGGACGACGTCATTGTCAGCGGCGGGATCAAGGTCTCCGCGCAGGCCGTGGCCGAGGCAGTGGAGACGGTTGCCGGCGTCGACCAGGCCTTTGTGCTGGGCCTGGACGACGCCGAATGGGGCTCCCGGGTGGGCGCCGCCGTCGTGGGCAGCGTGGACCCCGAACTGATCCGAGATGCCGTCCGCTCCCGGCTGGGCGCCGCTGCCGTCCCGAAGGTGGTCCTGCTGCTTGAATCCCTGCCCTTGCTGCCCAACGGCAAGGCGGACCGCATGACGCTGCTGCGGCTGCTGGCCGCCGCGCGGCACTGACCCGTCTTTTACGCACCTGTCTCAACTCAAGAACTAAGGAACAACACCGTGGCTACAGCCGCCCAATGGTTAGAAGGCGCCCGCCCCAGGACGCTGCCGATGGCAATCGCGCCGGTCATTATCGGATCCGCCGCCGCGTACGACCTCGGGGGTTTCTCTCCCGTCCGTGCCGTCCTGGCCGCCCTGATTGCCGTACTGCTGCAGGTGGGCGTGAACTACGCGAACGATTATTCGGACGGCATCCGCGGCACGGATGACAACCGGGTGGGGCCGCTGCGGCTGACCGGTTCCCGGCTGGCGTCCCCGAAGCAGGTCAAGTACGCGGCGTTCGGTTGCTTCGCCGCCGCCATGCTGGCGGGAGTGGCCCTCGTGGTCCTGGCCGGCACGCCGTACCTGATCCTCGTGGGCATCGGCTGCGTTGCCGCTGCCTGGGGCTACACCGGCGGGAAGAACCCCTACGGCTACCGGGGGCTGGGCGACATCTTCGTCTTTGTGTTCTTCGGACTGGTGGCCACGCTGGGCACCACCTACACGCAGGCGCTGGAAATCAACACAGCCTCGGTGCTGGGCGCCATCGGCACCGGCCTGATCGCCATGGCCCTGCTGATGGCCAACAACGTCCGGGACATCCCCACGGACCGGGTGGCCGGCAAGCGGACCCTCGCCGTTCGGCTGGGCGACGGCGCGGCACGGATCAGCTACGTGATGATGCTGGCCCTGGCGCTGCTGCTGCCGCTCTTCATCGCGGGCAGCTACCCGTGGATCCTGCTGGTGCTGCTGCTCATTCCGGCGTGCATCCTGCCCTGCGGGCTGATGCTCACGGGTAAAAAGGGTTCCAGCCTGATCCCGGTCCTGAAGCACACCGGCCTGATCAACCTCGGCTTCAGCGTGCTCTACGGCGCCGGACTCGTCCTCACGCGGCTGCTGGCCTAGGCTTACCGCGTCGCCGCGGCAGGCTAGGCGTCGCGGCGGCGGTCGTTGTCGATCTGCACATCCGGGTTCTCGGCCACCAAGGTGTCCTCCGCCGCGGAATCATCCAGTTCTCCGCGGTTGCGCTTGGGCGCACGTTCCTCGGTGAAGCGCCGCTGCACCGTACGGGCCGCTTCGTCCCGCATATCGCGGGCAAACAGGTAGGTCACGCACCAGGCCAGGACGGCGGCGGCAAGCGCCGAGAGCAGGAGGCCGAGTTGCAGCACCATGCAGATCACGAAGAAGACGGCCACCAAACCCAGGCGGAGAGCAGTAAATTTCCAGAAAGCCACGCCTTCATTCTAGGCGCTCGGCGTCCCCGGTGTTCCTTCCGTCCATCCGACGCCACGGACCGTGCCCTCCACTACAATGTCCGTATGCCCCGTCTTGTCTTGTTCGGCGTCATCATCGTCGCTGCCGTGATCATTTACGCCGTTATCGACTGCCTCATGTCCCGGGCAAACGAGGTGCGCAGCATCTCCAAGGTGTCCTGGATGTTCACCATCGTCCTCATTCCGGTCCTGGGCGCAGTGCTTTGGTTCCTGTTCGGCCGGCCCGCCGCAGGGCCCGGCCCGCGCGAGCCGCGGCGCCCCTCGGCGCCCGACGACGATCCGGAGTTCCTGCGCAATCTCGAGGTCCGGCGCCGCCAGGCACAGAAGGAAGCCGAGCTGCGGGCCCGGGAGGCCGCGCTGCGGGCCAAGGAAGAAGGCAGGGACAAACAGAACGACGACGGCAAGCCCGGCGCCTGAGGCCCCTGCAGCACTTCGCAGCCATAGCTGCACATAAAAAGACCCGTTCCGGATGTCCCGGAACGGGTCTTTCCATGTCTGCGGGGCCGGGCAGCCAAGCCCTTGTGGGGCTGGACCCCGGTTGAGTTAGACGCCGGAGTAGCTGTGCAGGCCGGAGAAGAACATGTTGACGATCGTGAAGTTGAAGACCACGCAGAGGTAGCCGACGATCGACAGCCAGGCGGAACGGGTTCCGGTCCAGCCGCGGGTGGCACGGGCGTGCAGGTAGCCTGCGTAGACCACCCAGATAACGAAGGTCCAGACTTCCTTGGTGTCCCAGCCCCAGTACCGGCCCCACGCCTGTTCGGCCCAGATGGAGCCGGCCATGAGGGTGAAGGTCCACAATACGAAAGCCACTGCGTTGATGCGGTAGGACAGGTTTTCCAGGCTCTGCGCGGAAGGCACAATGCGCATGAACGGCAGCCGTTCCTTGCGTCCGGAGCGGATCCGGGTTTCGCGGTCAGCCTGCAGGAGCTGCAGGACGGACATGGCGAACGTCAGCGTGAACAGTGCCGACGCAATCACGGCAACCGAAACATGGATGATCAGCCAGTAGCTCTGCAGCGCCGGAACCAGGTGTGCCACCGGCGTCGGGAAGCCGATAGTGGCGGCCATCATCATAACCAGCACCAGGCCCACCACCACGGTGCCGAGGAAACGCAGGTCCCGGCGGGTCAGCACCAGCAGGAACACCACGGCCACCACCAGGGCGCCCGTAGTGCAGAACTCGTACATGTTGCCCCAGGGAACCCGGTGCGCGGCCATGCCGCGGGTGATGACGCCGGCCGCGTGGACGGCTGCGGCCAGCACGGTCAGGGCAACGCCTACCCGGGCTGCGTTGCGCCGCGGACCGGTATAGCCCATGGCGCTGTCAGCGGTCTGTGCCTCGCGGCTGCCGTCGGCATCCCAGTCCCGGGCGAAGCCGTTGCCGGAGCCGGCGGGAACGGCTTCACGCACGGCGGTCTTCTGTTCCAGCCGGCTCTCCACCGCCCGGATGGTCTTGCTGCTCTTTGCCAGGTCCCACGCGAACGCCAGGAAGGCGACCGTGTAGGCGAACGCCGCCAGCAGCATAAAGCGCTCACTGTAAAGGGCGAGGGTGTAATCGATGGAGGGCATTACTGGTCCTTACCTGGATTTTCTGCGGCATTGCTGTCCGCCGTTGCGTTTGCGGAGACGGTGGCCCGTCCAACATTCTGTCCTTCTGCGTCCTGCGGTGCCAACCACTTCTCTGCGAACAGTCCGCGGAGCGCAGCTGCTTCACTGGTCAGCCGGGGATCTTCGCCCCGGGCCAGCAGCCCGTATTCGACCATGACCCGTCCGTCCGGGTGCTGGCCGGCCCGCACCCAGACCCGCCGGCGTGCCAGGAACAGCGAGGCAGCCAGACCGGACAGGGAGAGCACGGCAAACACCAGGACGCCGGTCTTTCCCGGATCGTAGTGGATGTCCAGGGCGGCGTACCGTTTGAGGCCGTCGAAGGTGATGGATCCCTTGCCGTCGGGGAGTTCGTAGGTCTGGTTGGCGCCCAGCACAATGCCGCCGGCGTCGAGGTCGCGGTTGTTCAGCGGGGTCAGGTCTTCGGTTTCCAGCACGTAGACGTTGGAGGGTACACCTTCGTCCAGCCCCAGGTCTCCGTAGTAGGAGTTGAGGTTCAGCTGGGGGTTGATCGGATCCGGGTCGCCGGAGTAGCTGACTCCGGCTTCGTCGATCATGGCGGTGGGCAGGAAGAATCCGACGAAGCCGAGCTGGTCCGGCTTGGCATCCGGAGCCTTGACCACTGCCAGGGAGGTGTACATGGCATCGGTGGGTACGGCCACGACCGGGCCTTCCAGCGCCACGTTGCCCTCGCCGTCGCGCACGGTCACTACCGGGGCGTAGCCGTTGCCCACCAGGTACACCCGGGTGCCGCCCAGCGTCAGGGGCGAGTTGACCTTCAGGACCTGTTCCTCGGGCTCGGCCCCGGGGTCTTCTTTCACGGTCACGTTCGCCGTGAAGTCCAGGGGCTGTCCGTAGTGGGTCTCGGATTCGCGGTCGAACTCGATCTGGAAGTCGTCCAGTGTCAGCGAATAGGGGCTCAGCTGGTCTTCGGTGAAGTTGGAGCCGGGCGTGAAGGTGTCGTAGCTGACCAGGGTGTTGACGAAGGACTCCCCCTCCACCACGATCTTCTGTCCGCTGTAGCCGAACAACCCGCCCAGAGCCACGCAGGCCAGGACGCCGATCAGGCTGGTGTGGAACACCAGGTTGCCCAGTTCCTTGGCGAAGCCGCGCTCGGCTCCGACGGAGGGTCGGTCGCCGTCCGCGTCCCGGACATCCACACGGTAACCGCGGCGGCGCAGGATTGAGGCAGCGTCCCGCACGGCTTCGGCCGGCGTCATAGACATCGACGCCGGAACCGTCAGCGTGCCGTATTCGGGCATCCGGGAGAGACGGCTCGGCGTGCGCGGAGGCTTGGAACGCATGGCCTTGAAGTGGGCCTTGGCCCGGGGAATCACGCAGCCGATCAGCGAGATGAACAGCAGCAGGTAGATCGCCGAGAACCAGACGGAGGAATACACGTCGAAAAGCTGGAAGCGGTCCAGCCAGGGCCCGGTTTCCGGGTTGTCCTTGATGTACTGCGTGACTACCGAGGGATCGGCGGGGCGCTGCGGAAACAGCGATCCGGGCACGGCGGCGACGGCGAGCAGCAGCAGCAGGAACAGCGCCGTCTTCATGCTGGTCAGCTGGTTCCAGGCCCAGCGCAGCGTGCCAAGCAGCCCCAGGGCGGGCAGCGCAACGTCGTCCCGGCGTCCCTTGGCAGGGCGGGGGTTGGACGGGCGGGGCGTTGTTGCTTTGTCTGTCACGTCATCCGGTCCCGGGGTCAAGGTGTTCTCATTGGTCGTCTGTTCTTCACTGGGTTTCGGCATCAGATCGGCAGGGTCACATTACCCAACCAACCTTGGAGCTGGTTGATCCACTGGTTCCAGACACCGCTGACCATCAGCAGGCCCAGGGCAATCAGCATGCCGCCCCCGAAACGCTGCAGGGCCAGCCGGTGCCGGCGGAAGACGCCAAGGGCGCCCATGCCGCGGCGGAACCCGACGGCAATGAGCAGGAAAGGCAGCCCCAGTCCGAGGCAGTACACGAAGGTCAGCAGGGCTCCCTTTGCGGCACTGGCGTCGCTGCCGGAGAAGGAAAGCAGCTGGACTGCCGAAAGCGTTGGGCCGATGCACGGTGCCCAGCCCAGCCCGAAGGTGATGCCGAGCACCGGAGCTCCCCAGAGCCCGGCCGGCGGCTTGGCTTCGATCTTGCGGTCCCGCTGGAACCAGCTCATGCCGCCCATAAACACGATGCCCAGCAGGATCACAACGAGGCCGAGGACCTGCGAGATCCAAGCCTGTTCGGAGCCTTTCAACCACGCACCCAGCTGTCCGATTCCGGCGCCCAGGGCCACGAAGACCACGGAGAAGCCGAGCACGAACAATCCGATGCCGGCGAACATCCGTCCCCGCCGCTGCTTTTGCAGGTCGACGCCGGTCAACCCGGTGACATAGCCGAGGTAGCCCGGAACCAGGGGCAGCACACAGGGGGAAAGGAAGGATACGAGACCTGCGAGGGCAGCCACGGGGATAGCCAGCAGGACGGACCCGTTCAGGACGGTGTCGGCAAAGGTATTGGCGGTGGACTCAGTCACCGGGGCCACGACGGCAGTAAGGAAGGACACTGTCCCTACGCTGCCAGCGAGTCGCTGATCAGGGCCTTCAAGGTGCCCTTGTCTGCCAGTCCGAGGATGCGGGCAGCCACGCGGCCCTGCCGGTCCAGCACCAGCGTGGTGGGTACGGCCGACGGCGGAACGAAGTTGGTCATGGCCAGCAGCACGCCGCCGTCCTTGTCCCGGAAACTGGGGTACGGAATGTTGAAGTTCCGTTCGAAGGCTTCCGCGGTGGCCTTCTCGTCCCGGATATTCACGCCGTAGAAGCGGGCACCGGCACCGGCGAACTCATCGTGCAGCTCCACCAGGTCCGGGGCTTCCTTCCGGCACGGGGCGCAGGCCGCGTACCAGAAGTTGAGTACGACGACGTCGCCCGCCCAGTCGGCGGAGGTCACCTCGGTGCCGTCGAACAAGGAACCGGAGAACTGCACCGCTTCGCCGCGTTCGGCGGCGTCGTATTCAGTGACGGAGCCGTCTCCGGCAATGTAGTTCTTGTTGTCTCCAGCGTTGGCCTGCTCGGCCAGGGGGTCATCCGTGGAACAGCCGGCGGCAGCTGCGGCAAAGGGGACGGCGAGGGCCAGCCCGGCACCGAGCCGAAGGAAGGAACGGCGTCCAAGGGCTTCCGGCTCAGCAGGGCGTGTGCGGTTCTTCAAGGATTTCCAGCTTTCATCGCGGCAGGGAGGAGCCACTTCTACAACGCGTAGTAATTCTATTATGCTCCCGGAACATTTGCTGCACCGGGAAGGAGGTCCGCGCTGGGCTCGGCGTAGCGCACGCCGGTGAGTACGGCGCCGTCGAACTCCAGGGTGGTGACGGAGGTCAATGTGCACTCGCGCTGGCGGGGGTCATGCCAGAGCTTCCGCCCCTCGGCGGCGAGCCGGGTGACCCAGATCGGCAGCTGGTGGCTGACCAAAACGGCTTCGGCATCATCTCCGCCGAGTTCCACGGCGCGCATCCGCGCATCATCAACGGCGGACATCACACGGGCAACCTGCTTGGCGTACGGCTCCCCCCAGGAAGGCCGCATGGGATTGCGCAGGAGCGGCCAGTAGCGCGGATTGCGCAGCTGGCTCTTGATGCGGGACATACCCTCAAAGCGGTTTTCCGCCTCAATAATCCGCTCGTCCGTGGCGATCTCCAGGTTCAGTCCGGCCGCCAGCGGGGCGGCGGTCTCCTGGGCCCGGGTCAGCGGCGAAGCAACCAGGTAGACCAGGTTGGCCCCCTTGCTGCGCTCTTCGATGAAGTGTTCCGCCACCCGGTCCGCCATCTGGCGCCCGAGGTCGGACAAATGGAACTCCGGAAGGCGTCCGTAAAGGACCTTGTCCGGATTGAAGACTTCACCGTGGCGCACGAGGTGTATGGATGAGCGGGACATGTGTCCCAGTTTCGCAGAGTTGGAGCCGTCAGCTAAATCTTCGAAATCGACGGGCCCATTTCACTTGAACCTTTAACCAAACCGTGCAACACTGTATGCAAATGCATGAAAGTGCCGTCGGGGCCTCCCGGCAGCACCGCTACCAGAAGGAGCTCTCCATGATCCCCAGCGGCCTCACCACCGGAACCTGGAATTTCGACGCCTCCCACAGCGAAGTGGGCTTCACCGTCCGTCACGCCGGCATCAGCAAGGTCCGCGGCAACTTCGACAAGGTCGAGGCCACGCTCGTGGTCGGCGAGACCCTGGCTGACACCGTGGTAACTGCCGTCATTGCCGCTGACTCCTTCAACTCCAACGACGCCAACCGCGACGCCCACGTCAAGAGCGCGGACTTCTTCGACGTCGAGCAGTTCCCGGAGCTGACGTTCACTGCGACCGGAATTGAAAGCGCCGGCTCCACCTACAAGGTCACCGGCGACCTGACGATCAAGGGCATCACCCACTCCGTCGTCATGGACACGGAGTTCAACGGTGTGGCCGTGGATCCCTTCGGCGCCACCCGCTCCGGCTTCTCCGCCAGCACGGTGATCAGCCGCAAGGACTTCGACCTGACCTGGAACGCGGCACTGGAAACCGGCGGCGTCCTGGTGGGCGACAAGGTCACCATCAACGTCGACGCGGCCTTCGTAGCAGCCTAGACCCCCATATCCCCCCACAGGGCGGCCCCGGACCCATTGGTCCGGGGCCGTTTTTTTGGGGCTGTTTTCCGGGGTGCGTTCCGGGGCCATCTTTCCGGGACCCCTGACCGTCCCGGCCCCACCGCGATACGCTGGATGTTTGGCTGCGGGGGCGCCCCGGCCACGCCGACGGCACCTTCGTCCAGCCGCTTCGAGACACCAACCAGCAAGCAGGCGGACATGAGCACACCAGAAAACACTCCCGAGCCAGGGCGCGAGCCCAACCACCCGACCAATCCGGACGGCCCCACCAGCCCCGCGGGTGCAGGCGGCGCTGCGAATCCCGATGGATTCACCCTTCCCGGAGCCGGTCCCGGCTCCCGCCCTGAGCCGCAGTACGGCCAGTATGCCCCTGGCGGCCCCTACGACAAGTCCGGTCCCTCCGGCTACACCCAGCCCTCCGGCTACGCCCAGCCTTACTCCTATGCACCGCCGGTCAAACCGGCGAAGGGCCCTGCCCCTCGCGAGGTCATCATCGGATCCTGGTTGATCATTGCGGCAGGCGTGCTGAGCCTCATCAACAACGTCATCACCTCCTTCAGCCTGCCGTCGATCATGACGTCCCAGGAGCAGGAGGCGTTCGCCGAAACCGGTTTGGACGAAGAAGGCGTGAGCTCCTTCCTCATTTCCTTTGGCATCGTCGTGGCCCTGATCGGCTTTGCAATCTACCTACTGATCGCGTTCTTTGTGCGGAGGGGGAAAAACTGGGCCCGCATTCTAGGCACCGTGTTTGCCGCCTTCTCCCTGATCGGCATCCTCACCATGCTGGGCGCTTACTTCACCTCACCACTGAGCCTGATTTCGCTGGCCTCCAGCCTCCTGGGAATTGCCGGGATCGTGATGCTGTATCTGCGGCCGTCCACCCCGTACTTCCGCAAGGCTCCGCTCTACCCCTACTGAGTTCGCAGAGTCCCGTCGGTTTCGGCGGGACTTTTCCCTTGCCGGATCGGGTTTCGCAGTGGAGGGGTCACACACCGGCCGTGCCCGCGTAGCGTTGTGTTCTCCTCCGGCGGCGAGTTGCTTCGCAAGGTGCCCCGGAGGTGCCGTTCCGCCGTGAAGGGGAGGACCATGGCAGCTCTGCTTCCTAACCCGCAGCAACAAAAAACACGCATTCCCCTGCGCTATCTGCACCGGGCAGTCGATTCTCCGGAGTATGCAGGGGCCAACATCTTCATCCCGGAAGCACCGCTCCATCCCCCGACGGTATCCGGGGGCTCCCCAGCAGGTTCCGATCCCGGCCGCGGCTCTCCGGACCGGGAGGAACTTACCTCCCCTGAACCCGGCTCATCCTCAGGGACCGGGGAGAATGGCAGCGGCCATGCCTTCTACCTCTGGCTCCGGGCCGGGCTCCAGGGTGTCGTCGCCTGGATTGGCAGCGGTATTCGCGGCACCTTTGCGTGGTTCGGCGCAGGCCTGCGTGGCGTATCCGCCTGGCTTCGGGTCGGGGCGGTCGGGACCGTCGTCTGGCTCCGCATAGGAGTGCAGGGAGCCTACGCCTGGCTCCGCAGCTTGGTGCGCCGTGCGTCCACTCGGATCCAAGCCGCGGCGCAGGCCACCTCCAACCAAGCCCGAACGGGAGCCCGGGTCACCTCTGCCGGCGTCCGCACGGGGGTTGTTCGGGTCCGCGCGGGGGCACACGCCGTTTCGTTCCGGGTTCAAGCGGGGGCCCAGGCAACTTCTGCAGGTGTCCACGCCGGGGCGCATGCAACATCCGTTCAGGTCCAGGCCGGTGCCCATGCCACCAGCGCTGCGGTCCAGTCCGGGGCCAACCGTGTCGGCGCCGGTGCCCGTGCCGCCTCGGCGTGGCTCCAAGCCGTGGCCCATGCTGTCTGGAACTGGATACTGGCCGCTGCACACGCAGCATCGGCGGCGGCCCAATCCGCCGTACACGCGACGGTCGCAGGGGCGCGGGCTGCCGCCCATGCGGTGTCGGTGGCGGCCCAGGCCGTTGCACGTTCGGTTTCGTCGGCCGCCCGCACTGTCGCTGACGCCGTTGCGACGGCCGCCCGCACCACTGCCCGCGCCGGTGCCGTGGTAGTTCGCACCATCGGAAATGCCATCTCCAGTGCAGCCCGAACAACGGCGCACGCCATAGCCGTAGGTGCCCGCGCCACCGCACGCTCAGTTTCGATGGCAGCCCGCACCACAGGGCACGCCACGGCCGTCGGTACCCGAACCACAGCGCGCGTCACAGCTGTCGGTGCCCGCGCCGTCGCACACACCACCTCCGTGGCAGCCCGCACCACAGGGCACGCCACAGCTGTCGGTGCCCGAACCACAGCGCACGCCACAGCTGTCGGTGCCCGAACCACAGCGCGCGTCACAGCCGTCGGTGCCCGCGCCGTCGCACACACCACCTCAGTGGCAGCCCGCACCACAGGGCACGCGATAGCCGTGGTGGTGCGGGCCGTGCAACGCCGGCTGCCGGCGAAAACCGGCAACCCGGTTCCTGCCATTGCAGCCGCATTCGCGCTGATTTCAGGTGCGGGCCTGATCAATCTGTGGGGCACCCTTTCAACCGTTTCCCGGATGCCCGTACCTGATTCGCTGCCGCCTGCCCTTGCCCTCCTCGAGCGGTACGGAGTGACCGGCACCCACTATGCCAGGACGCTCGCGGCGATAGCGATCGCCTATGCCCTGGTGATCATGGGAACCGCCCTGCTGCTTGCGGTTGCCGTTCGGGACAAGCGGCGCTGGGCGCGGGTAGTCTCCGCGGTCCTTGCCGGCACCGCACTGTTCTACGCGATGAACGCAGGAACCGGCACCCAGTCTCTCGCTGCAGCCCTGGGTGTCGCAGGAGCCGCGATCACCTTCGCCAAGGGAGCAGCCCCGTGGTTCCACCCGCGGGTACCCTCGGTGCAGCCATTCGGGCCGCAACGGCACCAGGCAAAACCGCACCATCGCCTCGGGGACCAGGCGGAAACCCTGCAGCCGGATCCGGTCCTAGCGCGCCAGACGGGCCCGGGCGGCGATCTGCGAAACCTGTGAGCGCTGTGCGTGGTAGGCAAGGATCTGCAGTTCGGTCGCCATGTCCACTTTGCGGATCTGGACTTCTTCGGGCGCCTGCAGCACTACGGGAGCAAAGCTGAGGATGCTGGTAATCCCGGACTCCACGAGGCGGTCGCATAGATCCTGGGCAACCTCGGCGGGCACCGAAAGCACCGCCATGTTTGCCCCGGTCTTCGCGAGCACTGCTTCCAGCGAGTCCACCGGGCTGATCCTTAGCCAGCCCACCTCCTGGCCGATTACCATCGGGTCGGCGTCGAACAGTGCCACAACCTCGAAGCCCCTCGAGCCGAACCCGGGATAGCCTGCCAAGGCGCGGCCGAGGTTGCCGGCTCCTACTATGGCCACCCGCCAGTTCAATGTCAGGCCAAGAGCGGCGGAAATCTGTCCGCTGAGATACGGGACGTCGTATCCGACGCCGCGGGTCCCGTAGGACCCCAGGTAGGACAGATCCTTGCGCAGCTTGGGCGAATTGACGCCGGCGGCTTCAGCCAGCTCTTCAGAGGACACACGCTCTATCCCGTCGGCCAGCATGGCGGACAGCGCCCTCAAGTAGATGGTCAACCGCGCCAGTGACGCCGGCGGTATGTGCCGCCCTTCGCCCGCTGCGGCCGACGACGTTCCGGCCGCCTGGCCGCTGTTGGCCGTCCCGCCCTCCAGATCGGCTCGTTCCGACCGGACTTCCTCGGATGCCATCACGACCCCAGCAGACGCCGCAGCCGTGTTTCGTCGATTTTCCAGAAGTCCCGTTGGACGCCGTCGATGAACAACACCGGGATCTCCTCACCGAAGCGGGCGGCGAGTTCCGGGTCTTCCTCCGCGCTGCGTTCCTGCCAGGGGATGCCAAGGTCCTCCCCCACGCGCCGGAGCACCAGGCGGGCGTCTTCGCACAAATGGCAGCCCGGCCGGGTAAGGAGGACGACTTCCGGTCCGACGGATTCACTCATATGTCCAAAATAGCCCCAATACGTCGGATTTCCGCGCTCAGGCCGGGTTTTGCGTAGACTCGGACCATGCCCCGAGCCACTGTAGTCCGAGCCACCGGAACCACAGACGCGGTGGGCAAACCTGGCGAAGCGGCCTTTTTCGACGTCGACAATACGCTCATGCGCGGTGCCAGCCTGTTCCATGTAGGCCGGAAGATGTACCAGCGGAAAGTCTTCACCATCCGTGAAGCAGCCGGCTTCGCGAGCAAGCAGCTGAGGTTCATGCTGCAGGGTGAAAACCTCAAGGACGTCCACTCGGTCCGCGACGCAGCCTTGGCCTTCGCGACCGGCCTCTCTTCGGAGGACGTGCGCACGCTGGGCGAAGAGGTCTACGACGAGATGATTGTCTCCAAGATCTGGCCCGGCACCCGGGCGCTGACCCAGCAGCATATGAAGTCCGGCAGGCCGGTTTGGCTGGTCACCGGAACGCCCATCGAAGTTGCTTCGGTCATCGCGAGCCGGCTCGATCTCACCGGCGCCCTCGGCACAGTCAGCGAGGTCGCCGACGGCATGTACACCGGGCGCCTGGTGGGTGAGTTCCTGCATGGGCCGGCCAAGGCTGCCGGTGTCCGGGCGCTGGCCGAGAAGGAAGGCCTGGATCTGCAAAGCTGCTGGGCGTACAGCGATTCCTACAACGACGTTCCGCTGCTGAGTCTGGTGGGCCATCCGGTGGCGATCAATCCGGACGCGCGCCTGCGCCGTCATGCCCGTGAGCGCAACTGGCCCGTGTACGACTTCCGTTCAGGCCGCAGGGCGGCAACACTGGGCCTGAAGTCCGCAACCGTTGCCGGGGCTGCCTACGGGCTGTGGCGGGGGTTCTCCTGGGTGCGGGCCCGCTGACAGCCCGGCAGAGCTAGCCGCCCGGCTGCTTAAAAACCGGAGCCCGCCTATCCCTGGGGACTGGCGGGCTCTGCCTTAGCGGACCCGGCACTGCACATGCAGCGGGGGCCAGCTGACAACGGTCGCTAAGAAGGATCTACTTCTTATTACGACGCTGGTGGCGGGTCTTGCGAAGCAGCTTGCGGTGCTTCTTCTTGGCCATACGCTTGCGGCGCTTCTTGATTACTGAACCCACAGAGTCCTCACAAACTTATTAGGAGTCACCGATTCCCTTCCCCTGTTGCCGTGGGCACAGGGGCTGGTTGCCGGTAGTTACTGGCTTTCGATTAAAACGTTCCTTAACAGGGTACAGCTTCGGGGCTGTGGAATTTGCCAGCCCGGAACAGCAGCCGGGAACGGTCCACTCCGTCGCTGTTATCTGAAGACGGATACCCGGGGCAGGGCTTAGGCAGTGTCTGTACGCCGGTCAATAACGGCGTCGCGGAGCACCTTCTGGACGGCCGATTCCGGCACACGGTAGGACCGGCCGAAACGGACGGCCGGCAGCTCGCCGGAATGGACCAGCCGGTACACAGTCATCTTGGAGACCCGCATGACGTCGGCAACTTCCGATACCGTCAGAAACCGCACATCCGAGAAGTTTCCCTCGTCTGCCATTTAGTCCCGTTCCTTTGCTCATTGCCGCCGCTCCCGACAGCAAGCCATGTGGAGCACCTGCGGCTGAAGGATATCGCGTCACCGGCCTGTTGCGACGTGCGTCACTGATGGCCCCGTATGGTCCCTACTGTAGTGGCAGGAGTAACCATAGTGGAAGTTCTTTCCGCGGCCGCGGGGCCCGGGCAGTGCAAGCCGGTCTAGATCACGCCCTGGGCCAGCATCGCATCGGCTACCTTCACGAAGCCGCTGATGTTGGCGCCCACCACGTAGTCGCCGGGGGAACCGTATTCCTCCGCAGTCCGGGCGCACCGCTCGTGGATGTTGACCATGATCTCGCTGAGCCGGCGTTCCGTATGCTCGAAGGACCAGGAGTCCCGGCTCGCGTTCTGCTGCATCTCCAGCGCGGAGGTGGCGACGCCGCCCGCGTTGGCCGCCTTACCCGGGCCGAACAGCACCCCGGCGGCCTGGAAGGCGCTGATGGCGGCCGGAGTGCACGGCATGTTCGCACCCTCGGCCACGGCCCGGACCCCGGACTTGATCAATGCCAGCGCGTCCGCTTCGTCCAGTTCGTTCTGGGTGGCGCAGGGCAGGGCGACGCCGGCTCCCGCGTTCCAGATGGAACCCTCCGTCACGTAGTTCACGGAGTGTCCGCGGCGCTCGGCATATTCCGAGATCCGGCCCCGCTCCGTTTCCTTGATCTGCCGCAGCAACGGAACGTCAATGCCCTTTTCATCAACTATGTAGCCCGCGGAATCCGAGCAGGCCACCACCGTGGCGCCGAGCATCTGGGCCTTGTCTATGGCGTTGATGGCCACATTGCCGGAGCCGGAGACAATCACCCGCTGCCCGTCCAGGCTCATGCCCTTGGTTTTGAGCATCTCCTCGACAAACATCACCGCGCCGTAGCCGGTGGCCTCGGGACGGACCAGGGATCCGCCCCAGCTCACGCCCTTCCCGGTGAGGACGCCCGATTCGTAGCGGTTCGTGATGCGTTTGTACTGTCCGAAGAGGTAACCGATCTCGCGGCCGCCAACGCCGATGTCACCGGCCGGAACGTCCGTGTACTCGCCGATGTGCCGGTACAGCTCGGTCATGAAGGACTGGCAGAAGCGCATCACTTCAGCGTCGGATTTGCCCCGCGGGTCGAAGTCCGAGCCGCCCTTGCCGCCGCCGATCGGCATGCCGGTGAGAGCGTTCTTGAAGATCTGTTCGAAACCGAGGAACTTGATGATGCCCAGGTACACGGAGGGATGGAACCGGAGTCCGCCCTTGTACGGGCCGAGGGCAGAGTTGAATTCCACCCGGAAGCCCCGGTTAATCTGCACCTGGCCCTTGTCGTCTACCCAGGGCACCCGGAAGATGATCTGCCTTTCGGGCTCGCAGATCCGCTGCAGGATCGCGGCCTCGGCAAATTCGGGATGCTTGCGCAGCACTGGGGCGAGGGAGTCGAAGACTTCCACGACGGCTTGGTGAAACTCGGTTTCCCCGGGATTGCGGCGGAAGACGTCGTCGCGTACGCGCGTCAGTACACGTTCCATGTGCTGCTCCTTAGAGATTTGATTCCCCGGTTAGGACTACGCTAGCCCCGCGGATGCCGGGGATGCGATGCAAGTCGGGCCAAAGTGCCTGCGGGCCGCGTCCCTAGGGCCGGCGGCGGCGGAATTTCGGGAACTGGCCGAACAGGTCGGCGGCCCGCTCTGCGGCCCGCCCCACCGTGCGGCCGAGGTTCTGCACGCCGGCGTCCACCGGCAGCGAGCGGGTCTCTGCGGCGCCGGGCACCAGCGCACCGGCCGCTGCGGCAGCAGCGGTGGCGGGTTTGGGGCTTGCAGAAACGGATGCCAGGCGGGACTCCGTGAGTGACGCGAGGTCAAAGGCCCGCAGCCACAGGACCAGTTCCTCGAGCGGGGCAGTTTCCAGCGAGTAGTACCGGCGCTGGCCTTCGGCCCGCATGGAGACGAGTCCGGCTTCGCGCAGCACTTTCAGGTGCTTGGAGACCGTGGGCTGGCTGACCTCGAGTTCCTCCACCAGTGCCCCTACGGACTTGTCGCCGGTACGCAGGGCGCCCAGGATTTCACGCCGCGTACCTTCCGCGATTACTGCAAACACATCGTCAAAGACCATGGCATTTACCCTAGCGGATATGGGACCGGGAGCATCCCCGAGGAACCGCCTAGTCGAACCAAGGATCCAGCCCGTGCAGCGGGAACAGTTCCTTGCGGGTGGCCATCACGGTCCGGTCGATCTCGTCATTCGGGTCGTAGCCCACTTCCCAGGAACGCCACCAGATATCGGCCCCGTCACCCAGCGTCTCGCCCGTCTTCACGCCGTGCTTCTCCAGCACGTAGTCGCGCCAGGCCGGGGGCAGCGGGGTGGCGGGACGCACCCGACCGTTGGCAGCCACCGACATCAGCAACGCCCAGGACCGCGGCACCACGGAGGCAACGTTGTAGCCGCCTCCGCCGGTGGCAATCCAGCGTCCTTCGCACAGGCGGCCGGCCAGGTCGCTGATGGTCAGGGCGGCCTGCCGCTGGGCCTCCACGCTGACCCGGAGGCTGGTCATGGGATCATCCGTGTGGCTGTCGCAGCCGTGCTGGCTGACAATCACTTCCGGGGCGAAGGCCTCAGTCAGCTGGGGTACCACTGCGTGGAAGGCCCGCAGCCAGCCGGCGTCGGTGGTACGCGCCGGTACGGCAATGTTGACCGCGGTTCCTTCGGCTGCCTTGCCGCCGGTTTCGTTGGCGAATCCCGTCCCCGGGAACAGGGTCAGTCCGCTTTCATGCAGCGAGATGGTCATAACGCGCGGATCGTCCCAGAAAATGTTCTGCGTGCCGTCACCGTGGTGGGCGTCGACGTCGATGTACACCACCCGCTGCACGCCGTTGGCTAGGAGCCGCGCGACGGCGGCCGCGGCGTCGTTATAGACGCAGAATCCGGACGCTTTTTCATAGCCGGCATGATGCATGCCGCCGGCGAAGTTGACCGCGTGCGTCACCTCGCCGGAGAGGATGGCATCCGCAGCGGCCAGGGAACCGCCGACCAGCCGGGCGCTGGCTTCGTGCATGCCGGCGAAGACCGGCGTGTCCTCGGTGCCCAGTCCCAGCAGGGTGTTGCAGTTCGCGGGGTCGGCTCCGGCTGCCTGCACGGCGCTGATGTAGTCGAAGCCGTGGACGGTCAGCAGGTCGGCCGCCGAGGCGACGTACGGCTCGGCCATGGAGACGCCTTCGAGGTCGAAAAGTCCCAGTTCACGGGCCAGCCGGGCCGTCAGGTCCAGGCGCGCCGGGCTCATCGGATGGCCTGCGCCGAAATCGTAAGCCAGCATGGATTCATCCCAGACAATGCACGTCGGCATAATGGGAAGGCTTAGCCCGGAACTGATCATGCAGACAGGCTACGTGATGCGGGCGCTACTCTGATATTGGTGTCCGCGCCCATCTGCCGGATAAGTGCTACTACTGAGCGGAACCACCGCGGAAAAGAACTGGACCACCCATGGCAATCCCACGGCAATCCCTGCTGGAGAAAGAGCAGCACAGCGGTCCCGCCATCGTTGCCGGGATCCGTGAGTTTGTGGGCGGGCTGGTCACCGGCCGGCCCGCGCGGCTGGCGCTTATCGTGTTCAGCCTGGTCATCCTGCTCTTCACCGCCCTGCTGAGCCTGCCTGCCGCTTCCAGCAGCGGAGAATCCGCGCCGCTGCACGACGCCTTCTTTACCGCGGTCTCGGCCGTCTGCGTCACCGGCCTCACCGTGGTCTCCACCGCCACCTACTGGTCCACCTTCGGACAGGTGCTGATCCTGATCGCGATCCAGGTAGGCGGGCTGGGCATCCTGACCCTGGCCTCGCTGCTGGCGCTGGCCGTGAACAAGCGGCTCGGCGTCCGCGGCAAGCTCATGGCCCAGGAAGGCATGAACACGGGCCGGCTCGGCGAAGTGGGCCACCTGCTGCGCATCGTCTTCAGCACCGCCGTCGTCATTGAACTGGCCCTGGCCCTGATCATGGCGCCGCGGTTCATGATCCTGGGTGAATCCCCCGGCCAGGCAATCTGGCATGCGGTCTTCTATTCCATTTCCGCGTTCAACAACGCCGGTTTCACCCCGCACTCCGACGGCCTGGTGCCGTACGAAGAAGATCTGTGGATCCTCATTCCGCTGATGCTCGGTGTATTTATCGGCTCGCTGGGCTTTCCGGTCATCATGGTCCTGCTGCAGACCCGTGCCCGGGTCAGCAAATGGAACCTGCACACCAAGCTGACCGTGCTGGTGTCCTCCATCCTGCTGGTGGCCGGCGCGATAATCTGGGGCGCCTTTGAATGGTTCAACACCAGCACCATCGGGGACCTGTCCCTGGGGGACAAGATCATCCACTCGATCTTCGCCTCGGTGATGACCCGGTCCGGCGGCTTCAACCTGGTCTCCATGACGGACTTGGACTCCAGCACCCTGCTCCTTACCGACATGCTGATGTTCGCCGGCGGCGGTTCCGCCTCCACGGCAGGCGGCATCAAGGTCACCACCATAGCCGTCCTGTTCCTGGCCGTGGTGGCCGAGGCCCGGGGCGACGCCGACGTCCGGGCCTTTGGCCGCACCATCCCGCAGGGCGCCATGCGGGTTGCTATCTCGGTGACCATCCTGGGCGCCACCCTGGTGGCGGTGGCCACGTCGGCCTTGCTGGTCATCACGAATGAGTCCCTGGAGCCGGTCCTCTTCGAGGTTATTTCCGCCTTCGCCACGGTGGGGCTGAGTACCGGCCTCAGCGAAGCCCTGCCGCCGTCCGGGAAGTACGTCCTGTCGATGCTTATGTTCGCCGGACGCGTCGGCACCATCACCCTTGCCGCGGCACTCGCCGTGCGCCACCGCAGCACCCTCTACCACTACCCCGAAGAAAGGCCGATCATTGGCTGACAGACCTCCCCACAACGCACCGGTCCTGGTCATCGGACTCGGCCGCTTCGGTGCCGCCACCGCCGAGCAGCTGGTCCGCCAGGGCCGCGAGGTGTTGGCCGTGGAACGCGATCCGGCGCTCGTCCAGAAGGCGTCCGGCCTGCTGACGCACGTGGTCCAGGCCGACGCGACCAACATCGAGGCACTCAAACAACTGGGCGCCGAGGACTTCTCCGCCGCCGTCGTGGGCGTGGGAACCTCGATCGAGTCCAGCGTGCTGATCACCGTAAACCTGGTGGACCTGGGCATTGAGCACCTGTGGGTCAAGGCCATCACGCCGGCGCACGGCAAGATCCTCACCCGCATCGGGGCGAACCACGTGATCTACCCGGAGGCCGACGCCGGACGGCGGGCCGCGCACCTGGTGGGCGGCCGCATGCTGGACTTCATCGAGTTCGATGACGGTTTCGCAATCGTGAAGATGTACCCGCCGAAGGAGACGCAGGGATTCACCCTCGGCGAGTCCAATGTACGGGCGAAGTACGGCGTCACCGTGGTCGGCGTGAAATCCCCCGGTGAGGACTTCACCTACGCGCAGCCCGATACCAAGGTCTCCAGCCGCGACACCCTGATCGTGTCCGGGCACGTGGATCTGCTGGAACGGTTTGCGGCCCGGCCGTAGGTCGGTTTTCCGGTAGCCCGCCGGCCGGCTTCAGGCGTGGCTCCGGCGGCGGGGAACCTGTGGGTCGCCGCCAGGCGTGGCTCCGGCGGCAACGAAATTCCTCGCTCGCAGAGCTCGCTTGGAATATTAAAGCCGCCTCCGCCACGCCTTCCGGCGGTTCGCACCTGCACGCACCCCGCCTGTAGAGCTAGACAGATCTGCGCGGTGCGTTGCCTCGTGATTTCCGATGCCCGGGCCGCTGCCGCACGGGCACCGGACTCGTTGATGCGCGCAGTCGCCGAGGCAAAGGCGGCAGAAGGAATCGCAACAGCCCGCACAGCCGACAGCGCCGGTGATGCCTGTCGACCCGAACGCAAACCCTGCGGTTTGTCCAAAGCCCTGCGGTTTGTGCACTTCCCTCCGCCGCGCGGCGCAGGGATTGTCACAAACCGCAGGGAACCCGACAAACCGAGGGGATCCTGGGCGCAGTGCTGGAGATGGCAGCGTTACCGTCCGGCCGTAGGGCCTGGCGGAGGCGGCTTTAATATTCCGAGCGAGCTCTGCGAGCGTAGGAATTTCGTTGCCGCCGGAGCCAGGCCCGAAGGCCGGCGCAGCCGGCCCAGCCACAGGCCCAGCCGACCAGCCACCAGCCCTAAGCAGTCAGCTGCTTCGTAATTTCTTCGGCCCGAGCCGCTGCCGCACGGGCACCGGCCTCGATCACGCCGGGCAGGTTCAGCTCGTCGAAGGTCCGGATGGCCGCTTCCGTGGTGCCCTTGGGGCTGGTGACGGCTCGACGCAGGGCCGGAGCATCGGCGTCGGGCTCGGCCAGCATGTACCCGGCACCGGCCACCGTTTCGCGTGCCAGCAGGGCCGAGAGATCCGGGTCCAGGCCGAGCTCGACGCCGGCCCGGGCCATGGCCTCGGCCAGGTAGAACGCGTAGGCGGGACCGGAACCGCTGACGGCGGAAACGGCGTCGACTTGTTCTTCGGGCACCTCCACCACGGTGCCGGTGGCGGACAGCACGCGGCGGGCCAGGTCCATCGCGTCGGGGCCCGCGGAACGGCCGGCGGAAATGGACGTGACGCCGCGGCCGAGGCTGGACGGGGTGTTGGGCATCGCACGGATGACGGACTGGCCTTCCGGCAGCAGCGACTCCATCAGGGCCAGCGGCACGGCGGCAGCCACGCTGAGGACGACGGCGCCGCGGGGCAGGTCCGCAGCGATTTCGCGCAGCAGGTCAGCCACGCCCACGGGCTTGACGCCCACAATGACGAGGTCGGCTTCGGCGACGGCTTTCCGGTTCGCGTCCGGATCCTCGCTGCCTGCAAGGACGGTGATGCCGTGGGCCGTGCGAAGCTCTTCAGCCCGTTCGGCGCGGCGGACGGTGGCGGTTACCTGCTCGGCGGCAAGGCCTCCGGCGAGGATTCCGCCGAGGATGGCTTCGTTCATCGAGCCGCAGCCAAGGAATGTCAGTCGGGGATTCTGTGCGCTTTCCATGACTTCGATTCTGTCATGCCGCTAATACGCCGGTTCGGACCGGCAAAGCCCGCCGGCTATTAGGCGTCGTGTCCGGCCAGGACGGCTTTGGGCCGGAGGTGTTCCCGCGCGAACTCCAGGGTCTGCTTCAACTGTTCCTCGCGCTCCCCCGCTCCCCGCGCCTTTCGGGTGCTGACCTCCACGGCCACCACGCCGTCGAAACCGCCGTCGGCCAGGTAGGACAACGCCTCGGCGCACCGCTGCGTACCCTCGCCGGGCAGCAGATGCTCATCCTTGCCGTTGGGAGTTCCATCCGTCAGATGGACGTGCCGGAGCCGATCCCCGAGTTTGCGGATCTGCTCAAAGGAGTCCATACCGGCAATGGCAGCGTGGGAAAAGTCCCAGGTGACGTTTTCATACGGCTCGGGGATCGGGTTCCAGTGCGGCAGGTACGCTTTGGCCTCGCGCCCCCGGACCCGCCACGGATACATGTTCTCCACGGCGATGGTGACGCCGTATTGTTCGGCGATGTCCTTCACGCCTTCGGCGAAGTTCTCCGCGTAACCCGTCTGCCACCGGAACGGAGGGTGCGCCACCACGGTGGCAGCACCTACTTCCGCGGCCATCGCCGCGGACAGTTCGATCTTTGTCCAAGCGGCACCCCAGACCTGCTGCGTCAGGAGCAGGGTGGGAGCGTGGATGGCCAGGATCGGCTGCCGGTACTGCTCGCTCAGCTCCCTGAGGGAGTCCGGGTCCTGGCTGACCTGGCTGTTGGTGACCATGATTTCGACACCGTCGTAGCCCAGGTCATGAGCCACCGCGAAGGTGTCATGTACGGACAGCGGGTACACGGAAGCGCTGGACAGCGCCACCGGAATAGCGGCGCGTCCGGGCTGCGGGAGGGACGTCGGCATGTTCAGCTTGGCTTTCCATTGGACGAAGGACCCGCCCCTGCAGCCACGAGGAATTCCTCCCCTTCGGCGGGGCCGCGGGGCAGGTCGCCGGTTGTTTCAAAACGAAGCGTGTCGAATCGGCGCAGGATCAAGCCCTCGCGCAGCGCCCAGGGGCAGATCTTCAGGGACTGCACGTCGAAGGCTTCCATGGCGGCCTGCGCCACCAGCGCTCCGGCGAGCATCTGCGGTGCGCGCAGCGCGGACACACCGTCCAGTCCGGCACGGTCCCGGGCGCTCAGGGCGCCCAGCCGCTTGGTCCAGAGGGACAGGTCCTCCAACGTGAGCATGCGGGGCACAAACGGTCCGGCGGCCGACGGCGCGGCGCCGGCAATGCGCGCCAGCGACCGGAAGGTCTTGGACGTTCCGGCGACGAGGTCCGGGCGGCCGAAGGCGCTGAACTCCTCAGCCGCTTCCCCGACCATGCCGCGGATGTATTTGCGCAGCTTTTTGATGCTCTTGGGCGAGGGCGGATCCTCGGGAAGCCAGTCCCGGGTCAGCCGTCCGGCACCGAGCGGCAGGGACCGGGCGATTTCCGGAAGCTCGTCCTGGCCCAGTGCCATTTCGAAGGAACCTCCGCCGATATCCAGGTCCAGGATGGAACCGGCACCCCAGCCGTACCAGCGGCGGACGGCGAGGAAAGTCATCGCCGCTTCGTCTCCGCCGGAGAGTTCCTCCAGCTGCACCGGAGTCTCCCGCTGCACCCGGGCCAGGACCTCGGCGCCGTTGGCCGATTCCCGGATGGCGGAGGTGGAGAAGGCCAGCAGATCCTGCGCGCCGTGCCGGCGGGCGAAGTTCCAGGCCTCGTTGACGAACCCGATCAGTTCGTCCTGCCCGGCCTCGCTTATCGCGCCGTCGGCGTCCAGATAGGACACCAGCTGCAGCGGGCGCTTGTGCGAGGCGAAGGAGACGGGACGCGCACCGGGATGGGCGTCCACCAGCAGGAGGTGGACGGTGTTGGACCCGATGTCGAGAACGCCTAGGCGCATGATTCCATTATCGCTCTACCGGCCCCTACTTCTTCGCCGGGGCTTTCCGAGGCGCCGCGCGCTTCTTCACGGGTTTCTTCGCCGGGCCCTTCTCGCGCTTCTCCGCCAGCAGCTCAATGGCCTGCTCCCGGGTCAGCTCTTCGATGGCCGTGGAGCGGGGCACCGTGATGTTGGTGATGCCGTCCGTGATGTAGGGACCGAAGCGGCCGTCCTTCACCACAATCGGCTTTTCCGACACGGGGTCGGCACCGAATTCAGCCAGCGGTGCCGCAGCCTGCCGGCCGCCGCGCTGCTTGGGCTGCGAATAGATCTCCAGCGCCTGCTCGAGCGTGATCGTGAAGATCTCCTCTTCGGAACCGATCGACCGTGAATCCGTGCCCTTCTTCAGGTACGGACCGAACCGGCCGTTCTGCACCGTGATCTCGTTGCCCTCGGCGTCGGTGCCCAGGACGCGCGGCAGCTTCATCAGCTTCAGCGCCTCGTCCAGGGTCACCGTTTCCACGCTCATGGACTTGAAGAGCGAACCGGTGCGCGGCTTGACCTTCACCGGCTTCTTCGGCGGCTTGGGCTTGCCGTTCTTGTAGTACTCCACCGGCTGGTTCGCCAGGTCCTCTTCGGTGGGTTCCGGGATCAGCTCGATCACGTACGGGCCGTAGCGGCCGTTGCGGGCCACGATGGTCCGGCCCGTCTCCGGATCGGTGCCCAGCACGCGCTCTTCGGGAGCGGCGGTCTCCATCAGTTCCACGGCCTTTTCGGCGGTGAGTTCGTCAGGGGCCAGGTCCTCGGGAACGTTCGCCCGCTCGGGCTCGGTCCCTTCGGGGGCGTCTGCGGGCAGCGGACGCTCCAGGTAGGGGCCGAACTTGCCCACGCGCAGCACAATGCCGTCGGCAATCTCGATCGAGTTGATCGCCTTCGCATCGATTTCGCCGAGGTCGTTCACGATGGTGTGCAGGCCGGTCTGCACACGGTCGCCGTAGTAGAACTGGTTCAGCCACTCCACACGGCCGGCTTCGCCGCGGGAGATACGGTCCAGGTCCTCTTCGAGCTCCGCGGTGAAGTCGTAGTCGACGTAATCCGTGAAGTGTTCCTCCAGCAGGCGGACCACGGAGAACGCGATCCAGCTCGGCACGAGGGCCTGGCCGCGGCTGGTCACATAGCCGCGGTCCATGATCGTGGAGATGGTGGCGGCGTACGTGGAGGGGCGGCCGATGCCGAGTTCTTCGAGCATCTTCACCAGCGACGCTTCAGTGAAACGCGGCGGCGGGGAGGTCTCGTGGCCGCCGGCAGCGATGTCTGCAGCGGTCAGGGTGTCCTGGGCCTTCAGCACCGGCAGGCGGGCGCCTTCGGTGCCCTCGGCCTCGTCGTCGTCGCGGACGGCGTCGCGGCCCTCTTCATAGGCAGCCATGAAGCCGCGGAAGGTGATGACCGTCCCGGAAGCCGAGAACTCGGCGTCGCGCCCGTCAGCGGACACTGCACCGATGCGCACGGATGCCGTGGAACCCTTGGCGTCGGCCATCTGGGAGGCGACGGTACGCTTCCAGATCAGCTCGTAGAGCCGGAACTCGTCGCCGCGCAGCGAGGAGGCCACCTGCGCCGGAGTGCGGAAGGAGTCACCGGCGGGGCGGATGGCCTCGTGCGCTTCCTGGGCGTTCTTGGACTTGCCCTTGTAGACGCGCCGGGCTTCGGGCACGTACTCGGGGCCGTAAAGCTCCGAGGCCTGGCGGCGGGCGGCGTTAATGGCCTGGTCCGACAGCGCCGGAGAGTCCGTACGCATATAGGTGATGTAACCGTTTTCGTACAGCCGCTGGGCCACCTGCATGGTCACCCGCGAGGAGAAGCGCAGCTTGCGGCCGGCTTCCTGCTGCAGGGTGGAGGTGGTGAACGGCGCGGCCGGACGGCGGGTGTACGGCTTGGTGTCGACGGAACGGACGCTGAACACGGCCGATTCCAGGCCGGCGGCAAGCGACACGGCTGCTGCTTCGTCCAGGTGCACGGCAGTCTTGGACTTCAGCTCACCGCGGTCGGTGAAGTCCTTGCCGGTGGCTACGCGGGAGCCGTCGACGGAAACCAGGCGGGCCTTGAATTTCTCGGCCGCCTCCGTAGCGAAGGTTCCCACAAGGTCCCAGTACGACGCCGCGCGGAACGCCATGCGCTCCCGCTCGCGTTCGACCACGAGCCGGGTGGCGACGGACTGCACGCGTCCGGCGGACAGGCCGCGGGCAACCTTGCGCCACAGCACCGGGGAAATCTCGTAGCCGTAGAGCCGGTCAAGGATACGGCGGGTTTCCTGGGCATCCACCATGGCGACGTCGACGTCGCGCATTTCCAGCAGGGCGCGCTGGATGGCTTCCTTGGTGATTTCGGGGAAGGTCAGGCGGTGCACCGGGACCTTGGGCTTGAGCACCTGGAGCAGGTGCCAGGCAATGGCTTCACCTTCGCGGTCACCGTCAGTTGCGAGGTAGAGTTCGTCGGCGTCCTTGAGGGCTGCCTTGAGCTCGGCGACCTTCTTTTTCTTGTCCGCGGAGACCACGTAATACGGCTCGAAGTCATTGTCGAGGTCCACGGCAAACTTGCCGACACCCGTCTTCTTCAACTCGGCGGGCAGGTCGGAGGGCTGCGGAAGGTCACGGATATGACCCATCGACGCCGTCACCTCGAAGCCTTCGCCGAGGTATCCGGCGATGGTCTTGCCCTTGGCCGGAGACTCGACAATTACAAGCTTCTTCTTGCCGGTCTTCTTGTCCGTTGCCTTAACTGGCACTGTTCTCCTACGTAACGGGGTGGTTCAAATAAGTTCGGGGCGCGTCGTTCCGGCGCTTTGGTGCATCGGCAGTCCGGTACATCCACAGACAGTATGCGCGATGCCCCAGCACTAGGGTAACCGGAAAGCACCGCAGGCATGATCTGCACCGGGACAGGCGCAGTGCCTACCAGCGGTCCGGAACGAGGAACCCGTCCAAGACCAGATTACGCACTTCCGCGATCAGGTTTTCGCCAAACTCAGGTTCCGGGCGGTCCAGCAGGGCGGCGAGGGCTGAGACTATCTGTCCCACGGAGAGCTCGCCGTCGCAGGCTGACACGAACCCGGTGAGCTCCGTACTCATGAGGTTGGTCCGCCGCAGTCCCGCGCCCTGACGGAGCAGAATCACCCCGGGATGCTCGGCTCCGGGGCGCTGATGGCGTTCCTCCGTCACGTCGTCGGCAACCAGCAGGTGCACGGTCTCCAGCTTGGTGCGGCTGCTGACCCAGTCGAACCGGCGTACGGCGGCATCCAGGTGCGGGCCCACGGGCTGTTCGATGGGATGGGTGATTTCCTCGAACCTGCGCAACGGTTCGGCGCCGGGCTTCCGGCGCCGGCGCAGCCAAAGTGAGCCGAACCCCACAGTGCCGACATTCCGGGAAGCGAAATCCGCCAGGTAACCGGCGTACGCCGCAGCGTATTCCTCGCGTTCGCGGCCCTGCGCGGCGTCGCGGAGCCACATTTCGGCGTACTCCGTCGGGGTGAGGGTTTCACGCTGGATAACCCAGGCGTCTGTCCCGTCCGGAAGCCATTCCTCGAGCCGGGCGGACCATTCCTCGCCCCGGCCGGCCGGGATCTCCCAGTTGCCCAGCATCTGGGCGGTGCCGCCCGGACGCAGGACCTCCTCGAGGCCGGCCACCAGGGCCGCGACGATGCCGTCACCGGCCAGGCCGCCGTCGCGGTAGGTGTACCTCTCATCGTCGCCGCCGCCGGTGCGCGGAGTGATGACGAACGGCGGGTTGGAGACCACCAGATCAAACTTTTCGCCGGCAACGGGCTCCAGCAGGCTGCCGAGCCGGAGGGTGAACCGCTCCTCGGGCTGGTCCGGATCGATGTCCAGCTGGGGGGCGTTGAGCAGCAGGTTGAACCGGGCGAAGCCGAGGGCTCGCTCGGAAATGTCGGTTGCCGTGACGTGGTCCGCGTGCCGGAGCAGATGGAAGGCCTGGATCCCGCATCCGGTGCCCAGATCCAGGGCACGTCCCACCGGCGCGCGTACGGTGAGCTGGGCCAGGCTCAGGGAGGCCTGCCCGATGCCGAGGACGTGGTCGCGGCGCAGCACGCCGGGCCGCTGGTGGCTGCCCAGGTCGCTGGCCACCCAGAGGTCACCGTCGGGATTCCCGGCGGAACCGGAGCCGCCGTCGTCGGTGCCGTAGGGGCGCAGGTCCACTGCTGCCCGGAATGTGCCGAAGATGCGTCCGCGTTCAATGAGTCCGAGTTCCAGCAGGCCTTCGGTGCCGGTGCGCGGGAACGCGCTGTCCAGTTCGGCCCGCTCAGCCGTTTCCCCCAACAGCCAAAGCTGGATGGGAACCGCCACTCGACGGGGAGAAGCCGCTTCCGCTTCCGCACGGCAGGCCAGCAGGGCCGGAACCAGCTGGTCCCGCTGCAGGGCCGCCGAGGCGGCCTCGCCTAGGAACCCGGCCACACCGTTTACGGTGTATCCGGCCTCCTCCAGATCGGCGGCGAGCGCCTTGAGGAGCCAGGTGTCGCGGCTCAGGGGTGCTGAAGGAACGGAAGAGAAATCAATCACATCCCCCAGTCTAGGGCCGCGCTATCGGCGGTCCGTGCAATCGGCGGACGGGCACCTCCTTCGCATCCGGATGCCCGTCCGCCCTGCCGGAGAGCCCTCTACCCGGCCGTGCCCTGCACTCCGGCCGCCGACGCCGGTGTTGCTGCCGGTGCTGCCGGTGCTGCCGGTGTTGCCTCCGCCGGTGCTGACTCAAATACCGCCGGTGTTGCCTCCGCCGGGTCCACAGCGGAGAGCCCGTGGGCCGCCGCGTGCCGGGCAGCACGGTAACCGAAGACCACGGCCGGTGCGATGGTTGCCCCGGCCCCTGGATAGGTCCGGCCCATGACGGACGCGGTGGTGTTTCCCGCGGCATACAGGCCGGGAATGACGCTGCCGTCCTCGCGGAGCACCCGCGCATCGGCGTCCGTCACCAGTCCGCCCTTGGTGCCCAGGTCTCCGGGGTACAGGCGCACGGCGGAAAACGGCGCCTTCTCCAGCGGACCCAGGTTCGGGTTCGGCTTCACCCGTGGATCGCTGTAGTAGTTGTCATAGACGGTGTCACCGCGATGGAAATCTTCGTCGACGCCGGTCCGCGCGAAGCCGTTGAACCGTTCCACAGTGGCCTGCAGGGCGGCCGGCGGCACACCCATCTTCTCCGCCAGCCCCTCCACCGTGTCGTCCCGAAGCAGCAGTCCCTGCCGCGTCCAGTCCTTGCGCCCGATCAGCAGGGCGTTGAACAGGTAGCGGCGGGCGTGCCGGGCCTCGAACACCAGCCAGGCGGGATCGCCCGGTACTTTTCTGTTGTTCTCGAGCATGTGGTGGCCGAAATCCACGTAGGATTCGGACTCGTTCAGGAACCGCTTGCCCGCAGCGTCCACCACCAGGGAGAACGGCATGGACCGCTCGGCAAGGGTGAAGGTGACCTTTCCCTTGGGCCCGACGGCGGTCGGCCCCCACCAGGCATCGTCCATGAGCGCCAGAGCGCCGCCCCGGGAGGCCACAATGTCGATGGCCTGTCCGAGGTCGCCTTCCGGCGCCGAGGAGTATTCCTTCTCCAGGCCCTGGTACTTTTCCCGCCATTCGGCGTTTCGTGCAAAGCCGCCGGCGCCCAGCACCACGCCGCGCCGTGCCCGAATCCGGACGTCCCGTCCCTGACGGCGGACGACGGCGCCCAGCACCGCGCCGTCGTCGTCCTGGACCAGGTCCGTCAGCGGTGCCGAGAGCCAGACCGGCGTCTGCTGGTTACGCACGATGTACATCAGCGAGGAGGACAGGGCTCCGCCCAGGCCGTACAGCCGTTTGCCCCGGACCAGGCCCCCGAGGGTGCGGAAAACGAAGCGGGCACCGCGGATGAACCCGCTCGGCGTAGACCAGGCCCTGGAGAGCTCCCAGACGTCGTCGGTGGCCAGCGGCGCGGGGATGCCCGATGCCGCCGGACGGGACTGCTTGAACCACGGCCCCAGCAGTTTCGTGTCGAAGGCCTTCACCTCGAGGGAACGTCCGACCATGCCGCCGGGCCGGTCCGGGTAGTAGTCCGGGTAGTCCTTGGAGCGCATCCACTGCACCCCGAGACCGCCCAGGAACGTCACGACCTCGGGCACGGTGCGCAGGAACGCGAGTTTTCGTTCGCGCGAGGAGGCCGGACCGACGTCGGCAATCACCTCTTCCATATAGGTGAGCGCGTTCTCCTGGCTGTCCTGCACCCCTGCCTCTTTCATCAGGGGGTTGTTGGGCATCCAGAGACCGCCGCCGGAAATGGAGGTGGTGCCGCCCCAGAGCTTGGTGCTTTCCACGACCAGGACATCCAGTCCTTCGTCCGCTGCGGTGATGGCCGCTGTCAGCGCGGCTGCGCCCGATCCCACCACCAGGACATCGACTATCCGGTCCCATTCATTTGTCTTCTTTGCGGCGTCTGCCGTGTCAACCGTTTCCATATTCCCCCGCCTTTGGGCTGCGCCCGAATCCGGGGTGCCCGGCAGACGCCGGTTCCGCTCAGGCCTGTTCCGGGCGCCAGCGCCCGTGCCGCGATGCTAACAACGGCGGGTGGGGAAGTATATAGGCAGTTAGCCGCAGCCTAAGTAAGTTTGGGGCGTTACCCGTCGCAGCCGTCGGGGCAGCGGAGCGTGGCGGGGTCCGAGGCGCAGTCCGCGCAGTACAGGGTCAGCTTGCGGCAGGACGGGTTGGAGCAGTTCTCGAACTTGCTCGTGGGGGCCTGGCAACGCACGCACTGGCCGATGGTCACGGCGTCGTCCGTGAATTCGGTGTGCATCCGCTTGTCAAAGACGTAGAGCGAGCCTTCCCAGAGGCCCTTGTCGCCGTAGGTTTCCCCGTATCGGACAATGCCGCCCTTCATCTGATAGACCTCGGAGAACCCGCGGTTCACCATCAGGCTGGAGAGCACCTCGCAGCGGATGCCTCCGGTGCAGTAGGTGACTACCGGCTTGTCCTTGAGGTCGTCGTACTTGCCCGATTCCAGTTCGGCGATGAAGTCATGCGTGGTGGACACGTCGGGCACCACGGCGCCCTTGAACTTTCCGATCTGCGCTTCGAAGGCGTTGCGTCCGTCGAAAAAGACCACTTCCTCGCCGGCCTTTTCCTTCTCTTCGACCAGCTGGTGGAGTTCTTCCGGGCGCAGGTGCGTGCCGCCGCCGACCACGCCGTTTTCGTCCACCTTCAATTCGCCCGGTGCGCCGAAACTCACTATCTCGTTGCGCACCTTCACGCTCAGGCGCGGGAAATCCTCCGCGGAGCCCTCGGAGTACTTGATGTCCATCTTCTTGAAGGCGGGGTATTCCCGGGTGGCCTTGACGTAGGCCTTGACGGCGTCCAGCTCTCCTCCGACGGTGCCGTTGATGCCGTCCTGCGAGATCAGGATGCGCCCGCGCAGGCCCAGTTTTTCACAGAGCGCGCGCTGCCAGAGGCGGATTGCCTCCGGATCGGGAAGAGGAGTGAAAGCGTAATACAGTGCGATTCGGTTCAGTGCCACAAGACAAGGGTAGACCGAGGCAGGCATGCGCATTTCATCTCGGATGCATACCGTTCGCACCGGGTGGCCGCTAGTGTGCATCTATGAGAGCGCTGGATGACGATTTGCTTGAGACCTGGGTCTCCGGGTGGGCCCAGGCCCGGGGGTACCGGACCCGCCATGAGGGCCGCTTTCCGGCGGCACTCCTGCATGACCGGACCAATGACTGGGAGTATTTCGCGCTCGAACCCTCCCACGACGAGTTCGCCGCCCTGGCTTCTTCCGCCCGGCACAGCCCCACCCGGCTGTTCACCATCGTGACCACGCGGGTCCACGAAATCCATGGGGCGGCGTCCGTGTACGGGCTGCACATCCGTTCAAGCGACGAGGTCCTGATGGTCGCCGATATGGCGGGCCAGGACATCGAATACCCCGTGCTGCCGTGGGACGGCTATGAGACCGAAAGCACCCACGAGAACAAGGTGGGCACCGTAACGGTGCTTGACGCGGGGCAGCCGATAGCGCAGGGACGGGTCGCTGTGATCGACGGTTACGCCGTGTTTGATCGGATCATCACCGAGCCTGCGTACCGGCGCAGGGGCTTGGGAAGCTACGTGATGCGGGCATTAACCGCGCTGGCGTTGGAGGACGATGCCGATTCCGGGCTGCTTATCGCCTCGCTGGACGGGCAGGAGCTCTACCGGTACCTGGGCTGGGAGTCCCTCGCCGCCGTCGTTATGTTCGAGCCGCGGCTTTGACCTTCGTACCCCCTTTTCCCCCGGCAGTGAACAAGCGTGCCCGCGGATTTCCGGGTGGGACAATGAGCACGTGGCTCTTCATGATTCCCTGATTCCGCTGCTGGGCGGCGGCGCCGAGCCCGAGCAGCTGATGCACGTGCACCATATTCCTGCGCGCCGTGCCGTCACCGCGCCGTGGCCCGAATGGGCGCACCCCGACGTCGTTGCCGCCTACCAACGCCGCGGCATCCACGAGCCGTGGGCACACCAGATGGAAGCCGCCGAAGCCGCACACAGCGGGCAGCACACGATCATTGCCACCGGCACGGCGTCGGGCAAGTCGCTGGCCTACCAGCTGCCCGTCCTCGACGCGATCCACCGCACTTCCCTCGACGACCGCGCCACGCTGGAGCCCTCCGGCGCCGTCGCACTGTATCTGGCCCCCACCAAGGCGCTGGCTGCCGATCAGCTTGCCGCGGTCAAGTCGCTGCAGCTTCCCACGGTCCGGGCCGAGACGTACGACGGCGACACGGACACGGGTGCCAGGCGCTGGATCCGGGACCATGCCAACCTCGTGCTCGCCAACCCGGACATGCTGCACTTCGGCGTCCTGCCGAACCACGCCTGGTGGGCGCGGTTCTTCCGACGCCTGAAATACGTCATCATCGACGAGGCGCACAGCTACCGCGGGGTCTTCGGTTCGAATGTCGCCAACCTGATGCGCCGGCTCCGGCGGATCTGCCGGTACTACGGTGCCGATCCGGTGTTCATCGGTGCCTCGGCCACTTCCGCCGAACCGTCGGATTCCTTCAGCCGGCTGATCGGTGCACCGGTCACCGCGGTGACGCAGGACCATTCGCCGCACGGGTCCACCACGGTGGCCTTGTGGGAGCCGCAGCTGACCGAGCTGAAGGGCGAGAACGGAGCACGGTCGCGGCGCACAGTGGTGGCGGAGACCGCCGATCTGCTGGCCAACCTGGTCGCAGCGCAGGTCCGCACCATCGCGTTCATCAAATCCCGCCGCGGGGCGGAAACCATTGCCACCATCACCCGGCGGCTGCTGGACGAGGTACATCCATCCCTGCCGGACCGGGTGGCGGCCTACCGTTCCGGCTACCTGCCGGAGGAACGGCGGGAGCTGGAACGGCGGCTGCGCAGCGGTGAACTGCTGGGTATCGCCAGCACCTCGGCGCTGGAACTGGGCATAGACATTTCCGGGCTGGACGCGGTGCTGGTTGCCGGCTGGCCTGGCACCAGGGCATCGCTGTTCCAGCAGATCGGCCGGGCCGGGCGGTCCGGGCAGGATGCGCTGGCCGCTTTTGTCGCCAGCGACGATCCGCTCGACACCTATCTGGTGCACCATCCCGAGGCCATTTTCGACATTTCCGTGGAGGCGACGGTCTTTGACCCGTCCAACCCGTACGTGCTGGGACCGCATCTCTGCGCTGCCGCAGCCGAGCTGCCGATAACTCCGGACGAACGGGAGCTGTTCGGTCCCACCGCGGGCGGGCTGCTGGAGCAGCTCGTGGACCAGGGCTATCTGCGGCGCCGGCCCTCCGGCTGGTTCTGGACGCATCCGGAAAGCGCCGCGTCCATGGTCAACCTGCGGGCGGCCGGCGGCGGGCCGATCAACATCGTCGAGACGGAAACCGGCACGCTGCTGGGCACCATGGACTCCCCGCAGGCGCAGTACCAGGCGCACACCGGGGCAATCTACGTCCATCAGGGGCAGACGTTCCTGGTGGATGAGCTCAACGAGGCCGACCACTGCGCCATGGTCACCCGCACCAATCCGGAGTTCTACACCCAGGCCCGTGACATTACCCAGGTAGAGGTGCTGGAAACGGACCGCACCTCCGAGTGGAACGGCATCCAGGTCTGCTTCGGCACGGTGAAGGTCACCACGCAGGTGGTCTCCTACCAGCGCAAGGCCCTGATCTCGAACGAGATCCTCGGTGAGGAGCCGTTGGAACTGGAGGCCAAGGAACTGTTCACCAAGGCCGTGTGGTTTGTCATAGATGAGAAGTTCCTCGTCTCGGCCGGGCTTGCCCCTGCTGATTTCCCCGGTTCCCTGCATGCCGCCGAACACGCTTCCATCGGCATGCTGCCGCTCGTGGCGACCAGCGACCGCTGGGACATCGGCGGGGTGTCCACTGCCCTGCATGCAGACACTGAGAAGCCGACCATCTTCGTGTACGACGGGCATCCCGGCGGCGCCGGCTTTGCCGAGCGAGGTTACGAGGCGGCACGGATCTGGCTGGCTGCGACCCGCGATGCCATCCGTGCCTGCGAATGCGACGGCGGCTGCCCCTCCTGCGTGCAGTCCCCCAAGTGCGGCAACAAGAACAATCCGCTGGATAAGAAGGGTGCCGTCACGCTGTTGAATGTGCTGTTGGACCACGCTCCGGAGGCCCTGGCCCTGACCTCCTAGCCGGACGGCCGCCAGACCTAGCCGGGAGGTCCGGCTCGCGCCCGGGCCGTGGCCGGCACCGGAAGCGCCGGGACCTGCACTTCCATTTCCACGGTGACGGAGCCGGAACGTGGATCCGCAGTGCAGTCGCGCAGTGCTGCGTTGTTGCGCGCGGCCACTTCTCCGGCCACCCTGCAGGCATTCCCGGTGCGGGAAGCGGCACCTGCACCGGTGTCGGCATCGGCATCGACATCGACATCGACATCGAGGCGACTGGAACCCTGATTGCCGGCGTCGGCGCCCGCACCGGCATCGAGGCCGCTGAAACCCTGAATGCCGGCAGCGTAGTCCGCGCTGGGGGCGGCTCCGGACGGCCCCAGCCCGCGCAGGGCATCCGCACCGGCGAGCGCGGCGAGATCCGCGGCAGCGGCGGCCCTTACAGCAGCCACCGATGCCTGCACCATCACCAGCGCGACCACGGAGAACCCCAGCAACACCATGCAGATCGCCAGCGCGGCAACCGTACCGGCACCCCGGTCATTCGGCTCGGTGTTAGCAGCTCCGGGGTTGGCCGGTTCCGCCTTGCCTTCCGTCCTGCCTTCCGTCCTGCCTTCCATACTGCCTTCCGGACGGCTGGCTTCGGGATCCCCTCGGGCTCCTGCCGCAACGTCGGCTTGGGGTTTATCCGGTGGACGGAATGCCATGCGGCAGGCCTCCGTCCCCCGGGAAAGCGACGGCGTCCGCGGAGAGTTCCAGCGGGAGCAGGCTCAGCACGGGCAGGGTCAGGGAGCTGCGGACCTCCACAGCGGTCCATGCCCCCTCAACAGAGAGGATCAGCTCGGCCGAATCGCCGGCCAGCCGCTGAACTGCAGCCGCCGCGGCGGGCTGATCTGCGCGCATGACCTCACGCGCCGCCGCCCGGGCTGCCTCCTCCAGCCGAAGCTGGGTGATACCTGCGGAAATACCGGTCAGCCCGCCCACCAGGACAAGCACAATGGCTGGCAGCGCCACCGCGAACTCGGCTGTCACCGCTCCGCGGTCGCTCTGTCTCGGAGTTTCGCGTGCCGCACCGGCGGCTGTCATCTTCTGCCTCGCGTCCTGTGGTTTCACGGCTGTTTTCCCCGCCGACTCCGCTGTGACGGCTGGTCCAGACATGTTTGTCCCGTGGGCACTGTTCCGCGCTCCTTCCTTCGCCTACCCCAAAGTCAGCGCGGACCGGATGAGCGAGACCAGCATGCCGCGGACCTCGTCACCGCCCAGAATGATGGCCAGCAAACCCGCAAAAGCCACGGCCGCCGCCGTGCACGGTCTTAGACATACTTTCAGCTAAGCTGTGACGCATGTCTCCTGCCACAACCGCTCGTCCCCGAGTTGCCATATACGCCCGTCAGTCGGAGGACGTTGACCAGGGCATCGTCCAGCAACTCGATGATTGCCGGGCGGAGGCCGCCCGGCGGAGCTGGCGCGTAGTGGCTGAGTTCCGGGACAACGATACCGGCGCCAGCAAGGCCCGCGGCCCGAAGACCGACTGGTACAAGATGCTGGGTGAGTTCGATGCCGGTACGTTTGACCTATTGCTAGTCACGGAAACATCGCGGCTGACCCGAAGCCTCACTGATGTCCTCGACGTATGCCCGCCCCGCCGTGACGTCCGTGTTGTAGTGATCCGTGAGGGCATCGACACCGACGTCGATGACTTCATGCTTAAACAGCTGGTGCTCCTCGCCGAGCGCGAGGTCAAAATCAAGGCGGCGCGCGCAGCTCGTTACGCCGCAGAGCGCCGCAAGGAAGGCCATCCAGGCGCAGGGAAGACACCGCACGGATACCGATGGGTGTCCGCACCCGACCGAGGCCCTGCAAACACTCGCTACGTCGTAGATGAAACCGAAGCCTCGGACGTCCGAAAGATTTTCACCGAGTTTCTCGTAGGTGCATCGCTCGGACAAATAGCTCGAGACCTCAACGGCGCTGGCAGTTCAACGCGCAAAGGCGCAAGGTGGCGCTCGGACAATGTGCGCCGGATCCTCATGAACCCGTTCTATGCAGCCCTGTTGCCGCCGGCCCAGCCCTCCGGCAAGCATTCCCTGGCACAGATCGACCTGGGGGCGTGCACTCCTGGTGCTTGGGAAGCGATTGTGGAAGTCGAACAGTTGATCGCCGCACGCGGCCGCCTGGTCGGTGTCAAACCTAATCACAATGGCACCGCCCGTAGATGGTTGCTATCCGGTTTGGCCACTTGTTCCGTCTGCAGCGAGCCCGTTCGTTCAGCACGTGGAGAGACGCATCCAACAGCCCGAAGGGACGGCACCGGCACCGCTCCTAGCCAGCGTTACCACACCTACCGCTGCGTAAACGGTCACTTCATGCGGAACGGGGACGTCATCGACGACTATGTCGCAGCATTGTGCGTTGCTCGCCTGTCGGAGGCCGATGCAGCGGCCCTACTCGTGCCTGAGACCAACGGGGCGGACATCTCCGCGCTGCATAACCGCCGCGAGGCGCTCCGAGCGAGCAGGAAAAACGTCTTCTCACTCATCGACGACGACCCTGCCCGGCTCGCAGACGCCGAGGATCGGCTTAATGATCTGGAAGACCAGCTGAGGACACTCGACGAGGAAATCACGCGCGTCACCAGCCGGAGCCCCTTTGCCGACCTGGTCGGTGTCGAGGACGTCCGAGCTTGGTGGGAGTCCGCTACCCTCGCTCGTCGCCGGGCGGTCGTGGACTTCCTGATGAGCGTTTCCATTTGTCCAATCGGGAAGGGACGCCGCCTTGCGGGGTGGGAGCAAGTTAAAGAAACGGTCCAAGTCAAACCTAAGGTTTGAACTAACACGCGGCAGGATCCGTCCCGCTATTAAAGCTACGTGCTGAACAAAAAAACCTAACCGGACGAAGCGGGCCAGAGCACGACATTTCTGGCGACTTCGTGACTGGCGGGTTCGGCTGTCCCCAGCCTCCCAGCTGTTCCGCCCAACGCAGGGCAAACGACAGGAGCGTCCTCCTCACCAGTTTCCAAGTGGAAGGCCCACGGACTCGCGCGGGTGCTGCTAGGCAGAGCCCGTGCGTTCGGGTATGTGCGCATCGTGGTGTTTGGTCCAGTATCTGACGTTGAATGCTCTCGGCTCCTGAGATACTTCGCTGCGCTGTCCAGGGGAGCGTCAAGAGCAACAGCGCCCTTCGACGCTTCACCCTTTTGAGCTAGGTAGCTTCGTCGTCAAACAGTACGAAATCTCTGCCTAATAGGTGGCGAATGCCGACTTGCTTTTGACCAGTATCTCCAGGTCCATTGTCTGTTGCAGTGGGCTTGGCTTCCATCCGAGTGCCGCCTGGACGAAGCCCGCCTTGCCTCTGTTGCGTCCGGCTTCCCACAGCTCGTCTTCGACTGGCAGGTGGAGGAAGTTCAGTCTCGTTCCCGACACGGAGTGTACCGGCCAGGTGTAGAAGCTGAGGAAGTTCTCAGGGTACGGGCCATCGTCAGGGCAGAACGGAGCCTTCTCGTAGATCGCAGGGCCGGAAATCGCCCAGGAGATGGGTAGCGTCCCCCGTCGTCCTATGTGCTGGATCCAGGCGCCCAAGGCCTGTTCGGCGCTCATCTCATCCGGGAGGTTATCGTCCGAGACCGTGTGGGCGCCAGGGAGGGACCAACTGAGGAACAGCGGGGTCTCTTTCCAGACACCCCCGTTCACTGCTCTGCTCCGGAAATTCCACAGGTTCTGCACCGGTCCGCCGCCCTTCTTTCGTCGAGATTTGATCCTAACCCGGACAAGGTACCGACTGACTTTCAGCCCCTGCCCCCGGGGACAGGGGCTGAAGTTGAGCCTGCGCAGCGGGTGCGCAGCAGGGACTGTGACGTCGGAACTCAAAGGCTGAGATCCGCCGATAGGATGACCGGAAAACGAGTGACCAGGGGGATCATGACTATCGAACACAAGAGAAAAATGGCCTTAGAGTACGACATGCCGGCGGCACTCCAAAACTGCCTCCTGCAGTTGTCCGAGAACGCCCTGTTCGTTTCCCTGGCGGCCATGGACCGCGGGGAAACCGATACCGCCATGGAACTCCTCGAGACGGGCCTGAAAGCACGGCTGGAGAGGCAGTCCACACTGGACGGTGGTCAGGCGACGAACTGGAGGTGGATCCATCCCGTGCACGCCACTGCCGCAGCTACAGCAGGAAGGGACGACCTCATCCGCTTGGCCGCAGCCACAGAGTCCAAAGCACTGGAACAGATCAGTGCCGGGCTAGATGAGCCGACAAAACTGCCGGACCTTAGCGCTCAGGGAATTACGGTCTCAGGTCTGATGCCCTATGAGGACCAGATGCAGCGGCACAAGGCCAGCCTGCAGGGCAGGCTGGACCATATCTCCGAACAGCGGGACCGTTTGCTGGAGTCACTCAAGCTTATTGACGTGTATCAATCAGTGCGGGACATCGCGGCTGCCGAGCCGGGGATTAGGCAGACTGCACTTGCCGCGAGGCTGTCCGAACCCTTCGTCAAGCGCACGTCCACCTTGGTGAACCAGCTGGAAGCGGCTAAACAGGTCGTCACGGCCAAGGATGGATCCCGGGTGACCGTCTGGCCGGCGGGGCACCCTGATCTCCCCCCATCTCTGCGCGTCGTTAGCCGCCCATGGACTTTCACTGATGTCGATGCCATGGATGGCCCGGATGCCCTTCCAGCCCTGGAGGAGCAGGCACTCAAGGTCGTTGGGTGGGCTCAGAACCTGGCGTCAGTGATCAGGTCAGGCATCGAGACTCCGGACGACCCGCAAAGCATCCGGATCCAAGACTTTATCGAGCATCCGATGGGGCCAGCGGAGTCGGAAGGCCAGCTGTGCAACATGGATGATGAGTGGAGGGAACTTACCGTCTGGGGTCATGTTCCCCTGGACGTGCCGGCCGCCATCGTTGCAAGGTTCCGAGAGACGCAATTCTCCCGTGTCAAGGCCCGATCGATGAAAAGATGGCTCACCTCCACGCCCCGTCATACATATGTGGTGGCAGTCCCTGGAAAGGCACAGCGCTTAGGGGTGTCCCGGCCCATCCTCAAAGAAGTAGAAGTTCCATGTCCTGGAGCCATCCCCGTTACCGTGCTTGAGAACGCAGCCGACCCTAGCGCGGCTGTCGTAGGCACGACCAAACGGATGCTCTGGCTGTGGGAAGCTGAAAACCGTGCGGCGTCAGAGGGTTGACACGGGATCCCGGTCTCCAGTCCGAAGGCGCGGTTCCTGCCGAAGGAGAGAGGCGCGCGCCAGCGATGGTTCCAGGGGCACCCCGACGATGCGCAGCATTGGCGGGGCAAGAGAGCGCCAGCGAACGTAGTAGGGGCCCGGAGCGCAGCGACCGAAGGGATGTCGGCTGTGCCGACCACCGAAGCGTAGCGAGGTGCCATCCCCCCTTATGCCCTTTCCCTTTTTCCCTCGCATCTGGAGCTTTAGCGGAAGATCGAGGGGAGTTCTGCTGGTGTTTCAGAGGAAAGTAGCGCCTACCACCTGCTTCCTACCCGACCATTTATGGTTCCTACTCGTAGGAGGGAGGGTAGAGGTGGCGCTAGTTTCCGCGGGTTTCGGGCCTTTTGCTTCCTACCGGGTTTTTAGGTGCATGGCACCCGGTAGGAAGCAGACGCAGTGTGCCTCTCGCTTGGAAAGTAGCTTCCACCGCTGGCTTTCAACCCGACCATTTATGGTTTCCACTGGTGGAAGGTCGGGTTGGAGTGGTGCTACTTTCCGCGGGTTTTGGGCTGCTGGCTTTCCACCGGGTTTTGGGGTGCGTGGCACCCGGTGGAAAGCGGTGCTGCGAAGCAGCGTCACGGGGTCCGACGAAGGAGCGGCACCGTGTTCATGCCCAAAAAGGGGACGAAGTCATCGTCTTCATTTCTCACACCGACAGGGCGCTGTGACGCAGGAGCAGCGATCCCGTACGAGGTGGCAGCGCGGAGACGACTGAGGAACGAAGACGGTTCCGTGCTCGAAACGCAGCCGCTGCAGGGGCTGTCACAGCTCCTGTTTCAGCGCTCGTGGCCACAGCTTCACCGTGGCCGCAACGAACTGCTCAGCCGGCCGCGGCCGGCTGTTCCGAAGGCACTGCAGAACGTCGTTCCAGGATCGCCGGCGGACTCTGTGGATCCTTCCCGAATGGAGGTAGCCGGCGGCCTCAGCGGATCCGTTCCGGACCTCGAATCGCCACCCGCTCCATCCGTCCACACTCCTGGCAGCTTGCCTTCCGCCCTGGCTTGGCGCCCCCGGCCGCCGGGATGGTAAAAAATGCAGCCCTAAGGCTGCAACGTTGTGGACAAAGCTGGCCCGATTCTGGTCAAAAACTGTCCCGTCAAGGACGACAACGGGTGTTCTTGAGTGAAGTTTTGATTACTTGCGGGCTTCCAAGGGTATCGGGCCGCTTTTGGACCAGATCTGGGCATGATCCGGACGGATCGGACCCTAATCTGGCCCAGCGCGATCACCAGGGCTTTCGTAGCCCGGCAATGGCCCACGTCCGGCCCACAAATGGACACAGTGCGGGGCGGCCTCTATCGATATCCCGGTTCTGGCCCCGAACCGGACCAGAACCGGGCTGGTTCCGGTCCAGTCATTTATTTGGATGTCCGTCAGAAAGCAAGAAAACGAGGGCTGAAGAACCATCGCTGGGATCCGGGATGTGGCCTCCGCCTAAGTCCCCGCTGACCTTCACCCATTAGCAACGAACACACCGGCCTCACCTCCTTCCGGGATCGATGGTGCGGTCGTCAAGGGTGTGCGGCCGGGACGGCTGACACCGCGGAACCGCGAGGCGAAATTGGTGGGGCAGCCATTGTGCAACGGCGTTCCCTCCGGCTTGGGGAACTGGGTTCGGAGAGGATGGGGGTGGATGAGGTAGCGCTAATGCGAGGAGTGCACGGGGTGCGCGGACGACGCTCGTTTGCCCAGCATTGACAGGATGCTCATCCCCCTGGGCTTCCCTTCGAAGCTCCCGGCCCCAGCAAACGACGGCCGGCGCACTTAGTCAATATAGCCAAATATGCATTTTATCCTCATTTATCAATAGATTTTTGAGGTGCGGGATATGCGTATTTTTCCCATTTCTGGCAATTCGCAAAACACATGCCGTTTGTTTATTATTTAGGTACCCCCGATGTCGGACGCCGATTACGGCGTCAGGATTACACTCCGGGACCTCCGCATTGAATGACTTACTGCTGATTCGAGGTGATGTATGAAACGCCAGGTGAACATGAACCGGATGGTGCCCTCGTTCTGTGGTCCAAGAAACTTCTATTCCAATAGGGAATGGTGGACCCGCGCCATGTGGGCCTTTGAGGCGATGGCTTCCCCTAGCGACCGCAAGTTTGGATATGGTGCCGCCATGCTGACCGTGCTTGCTCAGAGCGGTGCCGCCAGCAACGAGGAGAAGGCCCTTCTTGACACAGTCTGGAAAACGACCGGCACCCAGATGAGGGACTCGGCGATACGCCGACTCCTCATTGAACGCAGCACAGTTTCTGCGTCCGATGACAATTCTCGGTCGGAGCGTCCAGAGCATATTAGGGAAGGTTCCGGTTCTCTCTACCGAGAGGTCCTCGCTGCTCGCCTGAAAGCCGTCCTGGATCAGGAGCTCGGCTGTCAGACCTCCCCCCTTGTGTGTGAGCTTGCGGATCTGCAAGTCAAAAGGTTCACCTGAATCGCGCCGGATACTGGCCTATCCGGGCAGATTTCTCCAGCTACACACATCAACAGGACAGGCACTACACGAAGGATCGGACGATAGGCGATGACCGAACTGACGAAACTGCGCGGATTCCGGCTTGAGAAGGAGCTGGAGGACTATCTGGAGGACCATCTTTCTCTTATCGTGCAGGACCTATTGATCATCGGACGACAAGTGAAGGTGGGCGGTGGGCTAATTGACCTGCTCGCGATCGACTCTGCCGGCGTAATACACATCGTCGAGCTGAAGCTGAACGAAGCATCCCCCTCCGTCATTGCTCAGGTTCTTGGCTACCGCCGCTCAATCAAGCGGATGAACAGAGACGAATTGATCCAGATCGTCGCTGACGGTGATCTGGAGATCGACTTGCCAGTGGCTTTCCAACAACGCTTCGGACGTCCGCTGCCAGAAACCCTGAATGATCTTCCGGCACTCATGATCATCGCAGCGTCCATCCATCCAAGAGCCGCCGACAGCGTTCTGGAGCTCCTGGATGAGGGCTGGACGATCAGAACGTTCAGGTACTCCGTACACTCCGCTGGCGTGAGACTCATCCCGTGCTGCCGTACGGACAAAGAGGTGAAAGAAGGCAACCACGCAACGACGAGTCCTTCGGCACCCCCCGATCGTATGAATGCCATACCGGAACGTCTACCATCCTGTCGGGTACCCATAGACGAGCACGTCCGACTGTTTTGGCAGACCCATGTTCAGGACTTCGCACCATTCGTGACCTTTAGCTTCATATACGAGCGCTACCGTGACTGGTTTCACGCGCAAGCGGTCGAAGGCGTGCAGCTCCGCCAAAGCGGACTATTTGCCCGTCAGCTGTCTGCAATCACCGGCGAATCCGGCGAGTGGACACGCGTTTACGTCGCTCATCGCAGCGATATGGCGGCCTACAACACCTTCATGGTCCCGCCGGGGGCCTCGGAATATCGCGCCAGCGGTCACACCGTAGCGGCGTACAAGTTGAACCCTGTCGACCCGGTTTCAAGTTCACGAAGAAACTAATACTCAGGATCCGCATACAGCTGCTAGCAGCCGGGGGGCGTCGGCTGCCGCTTGCTGCCGGCACGTGTGTCACAGGCAGACGGGGACCACATACGAGGCGATGCCGGCCCCGGTGGCAGCCACTAGGTGCGTACCGCGTTGCCGTCGGGCCGTGGCCCAGGATAAGTCTGATGGGAACTGCGGAACGACTTGGGTTCACGGTTGTCCGCTACCTTTCCTGGTATGCCGGCGGCCAAGAGCTCCTCATGCAGATTGCGTACCCCGTCAATACTCCAGTCTTTGACCGCGAGCAGGGTTCCATCGCCGAAAGGCTCGGCGATAGCTGACTGTGGGGCAGGGGGCACACCCATGCTTGGTTGAGCAACCCATGAGAGGTAGCTGGCATAGGATTTCGCGCAGTCCTCAACCTGTTGGGATGTTCTGAGTGTTCCGAATCTGGCCCAATTAGTTAGAGAAGGTGCTTAGTTCGGTGGTGATGGGTGGCGCCTTACAAGTATTGGCAAGGTTCACCATATTCGAGTCTGCCGCCACGGGCAGGTCGTTGAAAAGGGAATCCAGCCTGGAAACGGTCCACCGGGTTCCGAGGTCTTCTTAGGCGTGGGTCACGGTTCCGAGCATTTATGTTCCGTCGTGCCACTCCGTGCAGATGCGAGTGACGCCAAGAGCCGCTGCGCGTTTTGGGGCGAGCTAAGGAGATAGTTGGTTTCCATCAAGGAGTCATACGCGTCTTTGGACATCAATACTGCGGACCCGCGCTCCGCCACGATCTCGATGTCTATCCGGTCCGAGTTGACCTGTTCGATGAGACGGGTCAGATCACGCTTGGCTTCCGCTGCTGTTACAGCCACCACTGCCTCCCGGTTTATACGTAACGTGCCCTGCGCGTCGTCAGCATCATTACACCGCTTGGGAGCTGAGGCCAAGGGGGCCGCTTGCGAAGCCCCAAAGACGAGGCGCGCCTCCTTTACACAAACCTATCTCCTCGCAGCAACAATTTGCGTCGCCGAGAACCCAGAAGTCGACATGGTCTCCCTGCATAAGTCGGGGCAGCGCACCACGGCCGAGATCGCTGAGCAGTTCAAGGTCGCGCGTAGCACTGCGTACCGCATCATTCAGCGAACGCCTTGGAAGGGCGCGTCGGGTGCCGGACGGCCTAAGGATGTCTAGGGATGTATAGCTATTTTCTTATACGTGGATAGACTCTGTTACATGCACAGTGAGCTCAACCCTTACGCACCCGGGTCCGGCCTGCGGCCACCCTCCATGACAGGCCGGACAGCCGAAATCGACGCCTTCGACCTGATCGTTGCCCGCAGCAAGCGGCAGCTGCACAGCCGGGGCATGGTGCTTACCGGCCTGCGGGGCGTGGGTAAAACAGTTCTGCTGAACTCGCTGCGGGCCCACGCAGACCGGATGGGGTGGTTCACCATCGGGTTAGAGGGGATGTCCGGGGGAACCGGCGCAACAGTAATGCGCGAGAAACTCGCACGGGAACTATTGATGGCTTCGCGCAAACTCGTACGGCGCTCGACCACATCAAAGATCAAGGAAGCCGTAAAAAGCATCAGCTCCTTCTCCGCGACGGTCGGCGTAGCAGGAGCGGAATTCGGCTTCGAAACCACTCAAGGGAGGGCCGATTCGGGATCAATCGAAATCGATCTTGAGGAGATGGTCGAGGACCTCGCCCTTGCCTTGAAGGAGGAACGAAGCGCGTTCGGCCTGTTTATCGACGAGATGCAGGACCTGGACTCAGAGTTGCTCGCGGCCTTGATCGCGGTCCAGCACCAGGCCGGCCAGCGTGAATGGCCGTTTTACATCATCGGAGCCGGACTGCCGAACCTGCCTGCAGTTCTCAGCGAGGCACGCTCCTACGCCGAGCGGCTCTTTGATTACCGCCGGATAGGGCCCCTGGATGAACCCGCTGCCCGCCAGGCACTGGAAGAACCGGCGGTCAAGTTCGGAGCGCGATTTGAGCCGAAAGCCGTCGAAGAACTCGCTCTGGCCGCCGGCGGCTATCCCTACTTCATCCAGGAGTATGGAAAGGCGATTTGGGATATTGCCCCCTCGACACCTTTCACCCAGACGGACGCGGTCTTAGCCATTAAGGCCGGGCGCAGTCAGCTTGATTCCGGCTTTTTTCCGGCCCGGTGGGAACGGGCTACCAGGAGCGAACGCAATTACCTACGTGCCATGGCGCAGGACGGGGAACAGGCCTGCACTACCAAAACTGTCGCCGAGCGCCTTCGATCGAGTCATCAAAGCCTGGGGCCTGCACGCGCGGGACTCATAGCTAAAGGACTCATTTATGCCCCGGAGCATGGACTGGTAGCCTTCACCGTCCCCGGGATGGCAGACTTCATCCTCCGCCAGCACGACACGAACGAGTAGGACGTAACCACACCCGTCGTTCGCCCGCAGGCAGGTATAGGAAGCGGCAGCCCGGCCATCCAATCGTTTAGAGCCACGGCCGCCCCGGTCTCTGATCGAGTCAGCAGCCCTTCCAGGCCACGCAATGGTGGTGATGCCTAGCCCGGTAACGCTTCAGTCCTCCGACATTGAGTCTTCGGTTCGCCTGGCGACTACCTTGGCAACGGGCTTGAGAGGACGCCAGTCAACGCCGCTTCCTTGCCAGTAGCCGTCACAGTCTGCTTCGATCTCGGACTTCAGTTCGTCCAGTTGGGCGTAGACCGCTTGCTCGACCTTATTCAGACCGGGGCTCTTCATCTGCTCCTTGAAGACGTCGAGCTTCTCCTGGATATGACGCAGAGTGATGCCAGCAGCACTGGTGAAACCCCTTTTGTGTCCGTCGTCGAACTGATCGCGAGACTCCTGGCGAGCGGACTCCTGAACGCTTTCCATTACGAACTTGCCCGCCTGCCGGATATGGTCGTTCACTTTGTCTTGTCCTTTAGTTAGTAGGGGCCTGGTGATGTTTTCTTAGACGAGCATGAAAAAGGCGTACTCATCGTCTGGAGATAATAACTCTGTGACTGTCTGCCTCCTAAGGAGAGACTATCTCGTGGATATGTCCGGGGGTGCGGCATGCGTCAGGGGGCACGTGCTGGCAGCGCGTAGTGGGTGTGCTGCTTTATAGCAGGCGAAAACCCCGAGGCATTTCCATGGAAGCGGTGGGATGACCTTATGGCCCGATATGAAGCGCCTTTGGACGTTGGCGGGCATTCGTGGTCTTGGACTGAGCAATTACTTCCGAATCGGTCAGCTGCACGGATCGCTTCTAGAAAACCGGGACAACTTGAGGATCCAGCGATCGCTAAACCTTGGCTGCTGGAACACCTGCAGCACTCAGTTCCCTACACCTGGCATGGACACCGTCGATGCTCTAGGTCTTGACGGTGAGCAAGATTCCGTCGCCGCACGGTTCCGAGGTCGTGGAGTCCAGATGCGGAGGAGCGCCGAACACAGGACGGGACAACCCGGTGAGGCAGTCAGCATAGTTTTGCCCGTTTACCGTGGCCTTCGTCCCATGTGCCATCCGACGATGTCCATAGCACGCAATGGCGTAATCGGCACCGCTGGGTCTGCCATGCTCACGATCTCGTCCCAAAACCCCCGCTGCTCACACAGGTCCCTCTGCAGAACCGGTAACCATGCCATGGCGAAGTCTCGGTGCAGGCGTCCCGTTACTGCTGGTACGGGCCGGGAACCAAGCTCGCTGTAGCAGCGACGAATGTTCTCATCGAACAAGGGAATGAGTTCCGGGCGTTTTCGATGCAGTACCTTCATGAGCTTTGTCTTGCGCACGTGGGGTGTGGGGTGTTTGTCCAGGATGCCAAACATATCGGCGACTGCACTCAGGGTCTCGGGGCCAGCATCTGCGAAGTTGCCGGCTAAGTCGGGATGCCTAAGCGTCTCGTTCATGGCCTCTATCAGGCGTTGCAGACCGTAGTAGGCGGGAATCATCTGCTGACCAGCGTTCAGCAGACAAACGGCCAACAAATCTGCGTCACCCACCATCCCGCCCGGTGTTCCAGGGTACGAGTCGTACGCCGGGTAGGCCCATTTGCCGTTTCCGCTGAGGTAATCCCTCGCGTATTCCAGAACCTCATCACAGGGTCGCTCAACCCCACCAACCCGCACCATGTCAGCCATGCGTCCTAGCTTCACACACTGTGACATGCCACAAGGGTCAGGGCGGATAACCGATGGATATTTTTTCTGACAGCTTGGAAAGGTGACTGAAAGCCCACAACATAATGTCGGTTATGGTGTGTGCGGTGTGCGCCTTATGCGCGCGGTCGATAGCTGAGGTCATGCGTCGCGGCAGGATGCAAACCGCAACGTCAGGACGCGCTGGGCCCTCGCATGGGACCTTCCGGAGATGCTCGGCGAAGATCCCGCAGCACGCTGCCCCCCCCGCTGCCCGTGAAGCAGTCAGGAAACAGAGAGCACGGGGCTGTAGATCTGCTCCTCCTGCAGTTCCAAATGAGCTAGCTGCCACCAAACCCAGCAGTAATAGCCAGTTGAGTGGATGCTACGGAAATAAGGATCATATGGTTTTTTTCGCTGCCGAGGTTTGAAGCTATTCGGCAGTCGGACCAGTGTCTCCCAGATACCGGGACTAGCGGGAGCACGGAGACGCGTTGAGCTCCTTGGCGCTTCGCCTGAATCGCGAGCGACAACGCGTTGCCGCCTGTGAGGCGGGCAAGGTCGAGGCGTGCCTCGTTGTGCCTGCCGCCCCTTGGCTACATCTGGACTGCTTACATCTACATCATGCGATTCGCGAAGAGGCCAAGGTCTAGAGTGTGGGCGGAACCAGATTGATAGCTGGGAGTGGACGTCATCGATCGAATTTGAAGTCGACGCCGGGAGTGAGATCGGAAGAACCATCGGCATCCGGCCGCGTCACGTCCTGACGAAACGGTGCCGCAACTAGACTTGGCTCGTTAACGAAGAATGCGAGCAGAAGGATCTATCAATGGCGAAACGCTTCTCCACCGGTCGTAATGAGGTCGGGATGCTCTCTGACATCCGAGAGACTGCGGAGAAGATCGGCGAAGAGGTGCTCGGCTTCAAGATCGAGTGGGCGGTCGAGACCAACGCGAAAAAGATAAACAAGCGACCCGACGTGGAGATCCGACGGGCCGATGGTAACCGTGAGCTTCTCATCTCGGGCGAAGCCAAGCGTCCTGAGACCCCGGAGGGCCTCCATCCATACGTTCTGGGCGAGGTCACAGGGGCCATTGCGAAAGCGAAGGCGCTCGGTGGACAGTTGGCGTTCACCACCAACTTCCTTTCCGTAGCGATGTTTGACGCGCGGGCTTACGACGCCAGTTCCGGCTACCTCAATGCGCTGGTGGGCAGGGAACTAAGCCTGTTGGATGAGAAGGAGGCAATGGTCCCCGACTGGTGGGCTGTCCTCACTCCCGAGCGTCGTACCGCCCTAATCCGCCCTGGGCTCGAAGCATTCTTCGCGCAACTCCGCGCCCTCCTTCAGCAGGGTCAGTCTGTCTCCAAGGTCGGTAAGGACGAGGTCTATCTCGCCATCTTCAAGGCGTCCTCGGACGCTCTTCTCTCTGAGGCACTTCCTTCGGTGCTGGACGCCATCTCCACCCTGAAGCTCCCGGCCGAAGTGGCTCAGGAGGCCAAGGACCGCGGGTTCGACACGACGAAGGTCGATGTCGTCCGCTACTTTGTCGCTCAGGCAATCGGTGAGGTGCTCACCTCTGGGTTGTTCTACGAAACCGTCCGCCCAACGTTCTCCCTTAAGGGAATTCTCTCTGGCGCATCGCCCGCCACATCAGAACTCATGTGCGAGTTACTGTTGAAGAACCTCGCCGAGGCGACTCGGGTCACTGGTGACTACGAGACCATTTTCGGCCTCTCCGAGGGCGCGAAGTACATACTCAGCATCGAAAGCCACACACTCCGCGCCTTATGGCTTGAACTGTTTGCGGCGCTAGACGGCGTCCGGTTTGAGGAAGTGAACTCCGAGATCATCGGGGTAATTTTCGAACGGCTGATCTCGGCCGACCAACGTCAGGAGATGGGCCAGCACTACACTCAGACTCGTTTGGCCAGGGCCATGACCGCCTGGGCAATTCAAACTCCTGACGATCGGGTCGTCGACTTCTGTGCGGGCGGCGGGACGTTCCTTGTAGAGGCCTATACAAGGTTGCGAGAAAGTAAGCCCCACGAAGTCGTTCTCGAACAAGTATTCGGAAACGACTTAGACTCCTTCGCTGTGCACCTGTCCACGGTGAACCTCGCTACTCGCGACGTGTACAAGGGACACAACTTCCCAGCGGTGTCGAACCGCGATGGGCTCTCAATACGTCCAGGTGACGCCGCCGTCGAGGTCATGCCGAATGTCGGTGCGCCGTATCGGCTCAACTATCCCGCTGGCTTCGAAGTCGTACTCGGCAACCCCCCGTATGACGAGAAGGCGCTGACTCCGGAGGCCTACAAGAAAGACCTTGCAGCTATCGCCGGAAATGCCGGCCCTACTGTCCTGCCCGCCGGCCTGCCCGACAACATCAACTTGGCGGCATGGTTTGTGCTCCTCGCTGCGGTGTGGCTGAAGCCTGGCGGCCGGATCGCCCTCGTCCTGCCTGCAGCTATTTTGCAGAACGAGAAGCACGTTGCGCTGATGAAATGGCTTCGCTCTCGCTTTGACGTTTCGGTCTGGCACACAGAATCTGACGTGTGGTTTTCTGATGCACGCGTCGCTCCGATAACACTGTTCCTGAAGGGACGCGAGCACACTTCAGGGCCGTACGGTCGCTTTGAATTCGTCAACGTCCTTGAGCCCGTCAGCGGCACTATCACCGTTGTCGATGGTTTCCCGCGTCCCACTGATGCCCATGAGGTACGCGATCTGAGTGAGCTGAGGCCCGAGAGGGATGCGCTGATCGCGGGAACCAAAGCGTCGAGCCTATCCGATTTTGAGAACGCTCCAAACGTCGCGCGGCTAGGCTCCATCACCGGAGTTTCTCTTTTCCGTGGGAACAAGCTCGGTCATGCGTTCTACCGACTCAAGGACCGCGATCCGAAAAAATCCGGCGCCCTCCGCTCTCTTGTGGGCTTCGATATCCAGACCTCCCTCCACCGAAAATACCTGACGCCGCTTTTCCGCTCCCCGAAAGATGAAGCGACCGGGGAGTTTGACCCATCAACTGCCGCTTGGTGGATCCTCTCTGCTCCCGCGACACTGCCAAAGGGCGGCGGTCTCGACACCTACGTCCGGGCGGTGAAGCGAGCCGGTGCGGCGGACGCTCCGAGTGTGAAGGCTAAGGGAAAGAACTGGTGGTCGGTACATTGGAAACTCTCACGCATCGCAGTGGGAGTGCACCCACAGTTCCAGCCCCAGGTCTGGTGGAGCGATGAGGAATTCGTCGCTACGGATAACTTCCAGGCAATCTCTCTGCCTACAGCTGTCTCCAAGCAGGACCAGGAACTCGTCGCTGCAGGACTCGCCAGCGTCTACGGAAACCTCTCGTCTTTGTACCGCAGCAACGAAGTCGGCTGCGAAGGCGTCAGATGGGTGTCTACAGGCAACCTCGAAGGTTGGAGGGTCCTCGATTGGAGCAAGGTCAGTGCAAACGACAAGGACAGCGTCCTGGCTGCTTACCGCGACTTCCGCAAGTTAAAGTACGGCAAAGTCTTTGAGATGACCACTGCGGCGAAGGCCAGCTGGCAGGTCCTAAACGTCGCTGTGGCGAAGGCAGCCGGTTTGTCCGAGCCGCAAGCCGGCGCCGAGGAGGCGCTCCGAGAGGCTCACGAGACTACCCTCCGCCGCCGTGAAAGGGAGATTGTTGCGACCAGCGGGCGAACCAGAGCCGGTTCCACCGGCGGCGGGAAGCTGCTCCGAGACATCAAAGCTTTCACCGAGTCTAGCCAACAGGCGGCAGTCGCTGCGCTCACCAACGGTGACGAAACCGTCAAGCTCAAGACTCAGACGATTGAAGAAGCCCTCTTTGACTTCGATAACGAGTCCGAAAAGCGACTCATCGGTAACGCCCTCGTGCAACACCTCGACGAGGGCTTCGAGGCTGCGCCTGTGTGGGATGAATCCACGATCAGCGAGGTGACGGACCTGTATGACAAAGTCCTCCGGCAGTTCGTCCAACTTGACGCGGACGGCAAAGTTCCGTCGGGCTACGAGCACACCGGGGAACTTATTCGGGCGCAGGTCACCAAGACTCTGGCTGCTGCAGTGAAGAAGCGCTTGTCGTAAGGGTCTGGAGAAATGTTCCGAGGTTCCGAGGTTCACTGATTTTGCGGAAAGACCTTCGGCTGCGTACAAGCCAAGCGTGCTTCGAAGCAGTGCAGAACCTCCGAACTGAGCTGGACGGTGCCGCACAGACGGCGTTTGGTTGTCCATTAGCAGACCTCGTGGACATCCAACCTCGACTGGAAAACCCATGCTAGGGCGTCCAAAGGTCACAGCGGCGTGTTTCTTCCTAAGGGTGGCCCAGATCCAGCCGGGGTCTTAGGAAGCCTCGCGGACCTACTCAGGCCGAGAATACCGCCCGACATCGCAAGTATGCGGGCGAGTTGGGACTTGAACCTGGAACGAATGCCTGCTCTGGAAGTGACGGGTCCAACCCGGCAGACACACGAAAGACCCGTGCGCGCGTTGGCCGCACTCACTGGGTACCCATCCAGTTACGTTTCCTGTGCGCCATGACCGTAGCGACGAAGCCCTGCACAACTCTGTTCTCGTGCAGGGCTTCGTTATGGATGCCCGCCGGCGAGGGCTGCGGTACCAAACCGTCCAGCAGAACGAAAACCTCGGGCGGAGCAGCCGCAAGGAACCGCTTCACTTGCTCTTCGCTTGCTGGTTCGGCGTGGAGCGATTGAAAAAGGACCCCCTCCAGCACGTCCTTGCGGCGCATGTGGTTGTTCAGCCGGTGTTGCTCTTCCTCGGGTCGGTTATTGATCGTCATGCTGGGATCTCCTCGGTGTTGGTGTCGGTGATGTTGTCGGCGGTGTGCCACGAGCAGCGCCTGTCGCTGCACGTTATTAGCTCGCGGTGATCACGGGCCACCTCGGGCCAGCCGGGCTTTTCCCTGCGGTAGCAGTCAGCCCAGTCACGCCCTCGCGCGCCCTTCGCTGCGAGGACGGGTACGGGCGTCGCCCCCGGCGCAACCTGGTGGGAGAACTGCAGGGCATTAAGCACCGCATTTTCTGCCTCCTCAACCCGGTTTTCGGGGACTGAAAGCACAAGCTCGTCATGGATGATCGCCCGCAGGCACGGCAGCAGCCACTCAGGGAGACGCAGTATTCCCTCGGTCATAAGGTCGCGGGCGGTACCTTGGCCCATCGCGGCTGGCCCTTGTGTATATTCCCGGCCGGGATGCACGCGCATCCGACGGCCGTATGCGTTCACAAGGATCTGCCCCCGGGCTTGATTCCGGATCGCTGACTTGAAGGTGGCCAGCCGGGGAAACTGAGCGTCCAGCGTGGCTAGTTGCCGCTGAGCCTCGTCGACTGGGATGCCGGCATAGGCCGCCAGCCCCGTTGCGCCCATCCCGTACGACGTCGCGTGTGTGATCGCTTTGGCATCGCCACGCCGGGGGTGATGGCCCGCCCCGCGGCCCCAGCCATCCTCGCCGAAGACAGCCGCAGCCATCTCGTCGTGCAGGTCAGCGCCGGGTGCGACTGCAGCGATATAGCCTGGGTCCTGGGCATGCATCGCAATAGCCCGGGCATCGATTTGTGCCAGGTCGGCTGTGATGAGCACATGTCCTTCGTCAGGCAAAAGCAGCGACCGCTCCAGTAGGTTTCCGCGGTCTCGCTTGCCTTGGACCGTGAGTCCGGGCTTGGTGACAGAGAATCGACCGAACGCTTGTGAGGCCGTGACACGCGGATGGACGCGTCCGTCGGGGCCGGTGTGCTGAAAGATCGTCTGAGCTGACGAACGTTCACCGTTCGAGGCACGCAGAACGCTGCACAGTTCGAGCAAGCCAGTGTTGTCGGGATGCTCCGCTTCAAGCGCTTCCAGCGTGTCTTTACCGGTAGCCAGGTTGCCCTTCGGAGTCCGAGGGGGCCTGACTCCGAGGTCCGTAAAGGCCTGGATAAGGGCTTCCTTTCCCGCAGACGTTGCCTGCGGCTTCGCGCCTTCTAGAGGCAGTCCGTAGACGTGATGGAGGCGCTCCTTGTGCAGGCTCACTCGCTCCTCCTGAGCCATGAGTACTGCCTGGACACGGTCGGCATCGACCCGCCAACCCTGCTTGCTGATGTGCCCCAGCCGCCACATCACTTCATGCTCCCGCCAAATGTACTCATCAACGGCAAGGTACTGGGCGAGCTCGCGAACCAGTTCGACGTCCCGGACGAGGTACCTCACGTACTCAGGGTGACCGACGGGGATCCTGTCGTAGCCACCGAACTGGCGGGCGAGCACCCTGAGCATCGATTCAGAGTCGTCGGGAACCTTGGCGGCGCCAAGTACGCGCCGGCACAGGGCAGCAAGGTTGTACCGCCGGGCATCGGCTTTGCCTGACAGCGGCGGATCGTTCTGCCGTGCGGCAAGAAGTGTGTCCATCACCCGGCGCTCCCGTACAAGGCGTGCGAGATCGAGTCCGTGGTATCGCTCCAGCGCGGGCAAGCCGAAGGCGAGCAAGTCGTGCCCGACCACAAGGTCAGCCTGCAGAATCATCTCGACTACCGATCGGATGTCGGTAGTGGTGACCACCTCCGATCCGCCGACACCAACACCCGCGAGGCGGACAAAGCCAGGTCCATAGTCCCAGATACGATCGGCATCCGCGGTTCCGAGGTTCAGGTAGAGGATACTCATGAAGCATCACCGCCAAGCTCTGAGATGGTCCTGCCGGTCATGGGCGGCATCGCTCGGGCGACCTGCTGTTTGAAACCGCCACGTCCCGTGAGCTCGATGAGCTCTCCAGGAGCGGCACCCGCCGCCGGACGCGGTCCGGCGGCCCCTGAGGCGTTCCGGTGAGAGCCATTCAACGTCGCAACGCCCGCCTGCCGTTCAACAACATAGGCTTTTCCCCTGCCATGCAGTTTGCCGGTCTGGACGATACGAAGGCCGGCGTACCATTTCGGGTGCTGTCCGTAGTACATCGAGAGCTTGCGTGCGTCCATCTCATCCCAGGATTTGCCATAGGGCGGCGGCGGGTCTGTCTGGGCCCTCGCCTGAGCCAGGACTTCAGGAGCTCCGAATCGAGTTCCGGCGGGGAAGAGCGATTCAACCCACTCCCAGTGTTCTGCGTTGTCGACGGCCTCGCTGTCCGCACTTTCACGAACCTCAAGGACAGTTGAGAGGAACCCACGGATGCCGGCAAGGTGAAGGATTCCGCCGACGACCCGTTGCCATTCCGTGAAAGATTTGAACCCGAATGCACGCGGGGCCGCTGGGCACCCCCTGTCATACCAAGCCCGGACAAGAACCAGCACGGCGCGCAGCAGCTCCGAGCGGTGACCCGGCACCCAGGTTTCGAGGTCGTGACGAAAGTTGTCTCGCGTTTCCAGATCGTCCCGGTCGGAGGCCATTCTGCAGGTATAGATGCGCCGAGCCATGTCACCAGGAATCTCGACGTTGTTCCCCAAGGCGTACCAGCTGGCTGTCTGAGGCAGGCTGAGCATCTCCGACGATCCAAGCTTTCGCCCCTCGTAAACCTCAGACGTTAACGCTGCCCCGAGCGAGTTCGAGAGCAACCGGGAGCCAGCGTCATCCTGCACCTCGTCAAGACAGATAGTGTCGGCGCTGGCCCGAAGCTTGGCCGTGATTCGCTTGTCCATCTCCTCGTCGGACTTCGGGGCGGTTTGGATCGGCGCAGGAGCTCCGAAGGCAATCCGATGTATCACATCCAGACAGCCGCCCTTGCCCACGCCACGGTGGATTCCGTCAAGCACGAGCATCGGCACTTTCGTGACGGAAGCGCGGATAACCGGAGTGATGAGACCTGCGATCGCGTGCGTCTGGTCCGCCTCAGAAGCAAACGCCCATCCGTCATAACCGTTGGCGCCGTCCATCGCGAAGAGATCGTCGCGAAGCAGTGAGACCGCTGCTGATATGTCAGCATCGGTCGGGTGGTCAGGCACTCCAATACCCTGAACATCGGGCGTGAGATCAAGGTACACACCGCTCTTGGCGTGATATCCGGAGTCAGTGAGAACTGTGCCCTCGGCGAGTACGAGGGGGGAGCGGGTAACGCCGGCGAGGTACGGGAGCACGTCGTAGTGATCGGCGACAACATCGATGAGATTATCCGAAAGCCCCGCCGGCACCTGCCCTTTCGCTCCTTCACTGTACGGATAGCTGACATCCAGCAGTTCGCGCCGGAGACCTCGCCGGTCAAGCGGGGTCACGTGCAGCGGCCCGTCACCTCCTTTGGCATCCTTCGCACGCCGGACGCGTACGAGCTCCTGGTTGCGTTGGAAGACACGCACCCCACCGGAACGATCGACCAGAGCCTTGAGAAGCTCGAGTGAAGCCTGCCGCTGGTCTCCTCCGACGTTGACTGAGGTTCGTTCGTCAGGCGACGTCAAGGGGGAACCGGAACGAGCGGCTGCACGCTTTTCTTGCAGTGCTCTCCGCATTTTCTGCTGTTCCCGCTTATCCAGGTCTGCAGGTTTATTCTGTGCCCTTGTGATCAACGACACCAGCATGTCCCGCCGGGCTTCACCGTCTGCGAGCCGTGCGAGCAGGTCGTCCAGGCCATCCTTGCCCACACCGGGGATTCGGGCGAACTTCACGCTCGAGGCGGCGTACGCCTTGCAGGCTTCGCCAAGCGCGGCCGCACCGTCGAAGACGCGGATGTTGGTTTTCGCGTCAGTGTCCGGCACGATAATGACATCGCAGCCCTGGACAATGGCCAGATGCGGCGTCGGGGTCCCCTGGTCATCGTCGTCGCCGGCGACACGCCAGGACCAGATGCCTGTGATGCGGTAGATCGACCAGGTTTCCGGGGCCCAAGCGAGAGCTGCCAGCGCTTGCTTGACGCCCTCCACGATAAGAACCACTTCCGGGTTCTGCTTTGCGCGCAGAACAGGCAGTCGCGGTGGATTGTGTGCGCTGCCCGGCGAGACGTATTTGAGGACCTCACCGTCCCTGTCGGTCACGCTCCCTGGAGCCGGTTTTACCTGACCTGTCACTGAACCGTCGGGATCTGCCATGGGGTAGACCAGACATGGAAATACAGCGTCCCCGTGGATATCGACAATCCATTGGGCCCAAGACGGGAGTTCACCACGTTCGTAGGCACTGTGGACTCCCTGGGCGACCGCAATTGAATCAGGGATGGCGCTTTCGTGAAGCTCCCGGGCGTGCTCAGGAGCCAATGCTGGATGGCACGCCGGATTACCGGGGAGTTTTGCTGCTGCTCCGTCGCCCGCAAAATCGGATCTAGTGAGTTCCGGGACATCGTCTATAGTGTTCATGAGGACCTTGTTTCCTCCGGGGCCTGGGGCAGGTGCGAACTGCCGTCGGGCCGAATTGTCTAAGAATTGTCTGCAAGAGCTCCGCTTCGGCGGGGCTCTTGTTTTGTTTCAGGCGGAGGCAAGGAGCCTGCTTAGCTCGGCCTTGCGCTGTTCACTCAGACGTGGCCAGGACGTGACCATATGAGCCGCAAGGGCGGCGAGATCGGTAAGGTCGTCCGTGGAAGACCCCTGGATTCGAGGGCTTGAGTCGGCGACGTCCACTGGCGTTATCAGCCGCTCGAGATCAGATTCCCTGACCATGAACTGCTTTCCGATCCGGACAGCGGGAAGGCGGCCGGCATGGACGTACTTGCGGAGTGTGTGCGGTTTCGGCCAGCCGCGCTCATGAGCGGCGCGAAGGGCGAGAAGCGGGTCGTCTCCGCTGGACAGACGCAGAGTCTGCGGGAGGCATACGGTCGAAGGGGACATTAGGACCTCTCAATGGGGTCCCATGCGTCCGTCGTTCCGGGAATCGGAGGTCACCGCCACCCAAAGAAGATTGGTGTGTGGACTGTAGCGTTATCGCGACCTGTCGTGCCTCAACGATAACGATAGAATGTGATTATCGCAATGTATAGCGATAATCATGTACTAGCCACAAGTCAGAAGAGAGGATGTAGCACATGACGGCCGCAACGGAGACATTTGCCCGGAGGCTCTCCGAGGAGCGGCAGCGGGCGGGCCTGTCACAGGCAGCGCTTGCTGCGCGCATCACTGACTTGATCGGACGCAGCATGGATCCCAGCGCTGTTGCCCGGGCAGAGAAGCACGAACGGGCCATCAGGCTTGATGAGGCCGTCGCGATCGCCGACGTGCTCCAGATGCCGCTCACTTCCCTACTCCGGGACAAGGACGCCATCGATGAAGAAATAGACGAACTTCGGCGAGACCTCAGCCTGCATCAATGGCAGCTGAGCCAAGCCGAGGAGGAAGCTCAGCAGGCGCAGGATTCGATGTCCGCGACGCGTCGGCGCATTGCAGAACTTGAAGACGCCCGCGGCGAGTAACCACTCCTGCAACACCCGGCCGTCCGGGTACGCAGGCTCGTTTGCCCGTCCGGTGGAGAGCCATGGACGGCGACGAGCGGGTGCTCTCCGTTTCGCTCTCCCTCCCATCTGCTGTCAGGGAGCCCAGAATGGGGCGCCCGGAGAGCGGGAGAGCAGGCCCACACGGCATCCGGCAGCAACAAGTGCGTGTGTGCGTGTCATCGCGGGCACGGTGTTAGACGGCCACGCACGCATTTGATGGTAGAGCCTTCCTTTTCTTGCTCTCCTTGCTCTCCCATGGGTCAACTGCCCCGAATTTCCGGGATCAAAGGTGGAGAGTAAGAAACGATTTGCTGCTCTCCGCTTGGTCTCCTGCTCCCCGGCTGACGGTGAGGCGCCGTCCTTTCAGGATTGCTCAACAGCTAGGGTCGAGGTCATGACGCTGACGCTCGAACCAATCCTGCTAAGCGCCGGCATCGACCCGGCCGATACCCAAGTGATACGTCATGCCTTCGTGCGCGAGCACGGTGACACCGGCCTCAGAGGTATCCACGCCGATTCCACCGACGACGAGATCCTCGCCTACACGAGCCAGCAGTCAGTGAATCCGCGGACCTTCCCCGTTATACCGCCACATGTCTGGGTGGTATTCGTTCGTGAGGGCGGTGATCGGGCCCGGCTGTGGGCCGTGGTACAGAACCGGGGCCAGATCTCGAACGATGGCGTTCGGCGAACGTTTGACCTGGTTTTTACCGAACATCTGGCCGACCTTAGGAACCGCCTTGTCATCGGCTGGAGGTCTCCGCGGACCTGGCGGCTTAACGGTCCCACGGCTGCCGGCTACCCGGTCATGGAAATTGCCGACGCCCAGCCGGTGCCATTCCCCGGCTTTGACCGCCTCGTCCTGGACCACGCCCAACTCCAGGCGGTAATGCGCGAGCATCGGTACGCGTCCTGGCGCACGGCCCTGTCGTCAGTCGTAGGCGTCTACCTCATTACTGACACACGCGACGGCCGGCACTACGTGGGCAAAGCCGACGGGGCGGAGAGCATCCGTCAGCGCTGGAGCGCATACGCGACAAATGGTCACGGTGGCAATGTGGAGCTTCGCAGCTGCGACCCAACGAGCTTCCGCTACTCACTGATGAGGGTTTTTGACCCCACCACCCCGGCCCCGGTGATCGACGCGGCTGAAAGCCACTTCAAGCACGCAATGGATACGAGGAAGCACGGGCTCAACGGGAACTGATCTCCGTGACCAACGCGTTTGCTGCATTGGAACGGTCTATCTCATTGCCGGCGATCCTGGCAGGCGATGTCGAGTCTCAGGAGACGCGTGAATCACTGGAATGTGCGAGCGAATCCACCAGCTTTCGATGGCGCCCTAAAAGCGGACTTGACCGCCAGCATGAGTGGAAATGTCTCTGCCGAGCCTAACGCTCCTTATTCGCCCAACGCTCCATCGCCATCGCGGCAACAAAGAAGTCCAAGAATTGGTCTGGGCTCAGGTAGCGTGGCTCGAACGTCATTGCCAGGTCCATGTAGATGGCTCCGAGTTCCCTGACCACTCGGAGACTGCCGTGATCCCAGTAGGCGGCAATGAGAGGCCCAACGGCACTTTCAAGCGCTTCACCAATGACTCGGGGATTCTGGATAAGGGAATCAAACGAATACTGAGCGTTGTCGATCAGTGGGAGTGGCGGCAATCCTGGATCTGGTTGGTCTTGACCATATGATCCTTTTGTCTCCGAGCTAAATACCAAGCACGATGTCTGCAGTTTTGCCTGGTGGCCGAAAAGTGTGAGTTTGAAGTCGTACCCGCGAAGCCGCCGGACGGGCGTGCTCGACCCGGGAAGTATTGGGGGGAGGACTTCTCTTCGGTCGTACGAGATGCACATTTCATAGCGTGAACCCACAATCAGAGCGGGTCCGTCCTGACCGTTGGGCTGGATGATTGGCAGCTCTGTGGGGCTTTTCCCGACACCAACCCGCTGAAGTGTGATGCCTTCATAGTCGAGGCTCCGGATGAGGCCGAAGACAGGTAACGCAACTTCATACTGGGAATAAAAAGAGGAAATTCCAAGAGTTAGCGGGGGCTGGTGACCTGCCCGGCGGTTATCGTCAACGAGCCGATTATATGCAGTGTCGATGTCATGCAGGTACGTCCCGACCTTCTGATGGGAGTCAAAAAATATCATCGGGTAATCGGCCGGTACGTATCGGGAGGACATGGGGTCCCAACGAACTTCAGAACCCATGCTTGCCGCCCAAGGGAGAGGGCGCGTGATCATAGTTGGAACGAGATTTCCCGACACTTCGCAACTCTCCGTTTTCCTGGGGAATGCTTTCTTTGTTTACTTCCTGAAGCTTTAGAGCAACAGAATGCGATCATAGATAGCTCCCAAGTGTCATTCAATTGTGACGCGCGGAGGCGTGTATAAGTCCACTTAAAAAATGCCATCGCCGTTGATTTGCTGCAGGTTCATCGATTAGCAAACCTCGGGTTACGGACTTGGATCACGCTCTATCCGTTGTTACGCGGTTACGGGATGCTAGGAAAACTGTCCGTCAACCCGAGATCAAGTATGTTTTGTTGGGTGCACGGCGGCGAGCGTGGCAATGGCATATTCGGCGGTGGCCATGCCGGCCTCTCGGTCATCCCACGACGGATCCACCGGTTCCTGCGTCGCCGGCAGCGGCTTCACCAGTGTCAGGCGGGGAGCATCCGCGGCAGTGCGCCCGGACAGGCTGTACACCCCGTTGCTGCCGTCCGATCCCGGGTTCGGGCAGGCCTGCCGTCTGTCCTGCCCTCCCCCATCCATTTCGGAGCGGGCAGCGGCCTGGGATGGTGCGGCAACGGATCTGGTGCTGTGTGGCATGTGTCTTTCCTCCTGCTGAAAGGGTCTGAACTTCGAGCCTGCCTCCGGCCGCCGGCCGACGGTTGCAGCCCGGACGCCGATGGGGACAACCCCGGTCCGGCGGTGGGCTGTGGAGGAACAAACAGGTGAAACCAGTCCTGCCGAAACTGGTTATTTCCACCCTGGCAGCAGGGACATCAGCAGCGGCACCACGGTCAAAGCCACAAACGCGGGCAGCGAACACAGCCCCAGCGGCATCACCAGACGAACCCCGAGCGCCGCTGCGCGCCGCCTGCTCTCCGTCTGCCGGCGCCGCCGAAGGGCGTCCGCCTGGGAATGAAGCACAGCAGCTGACGGTGCCCCCGTAACGGCTGTGAAGCGCAGCGCCGGACCGAGTGCCGCGAGTGCCGAGGCTGGCATTCCGCTGACCCGGGATACCCGTTCGCCACCCGCTGGCTGCGCTCCGGCGGAGGCGGAACCGGCGGACAACTGCCACGCGGCATCCCAGGGAATTCCGAGGTCCAGTGCCTGCAGGAGCCGGTCAAGATCCCGGGACGTAGCCGGATCCACGCCGTCACGCAGGATGGCCAACGCCGAGGGCAGCGGTTGTCCCGCTTCCAACATCGCCGCAATCAAATCCAGCATCAGGGCGGGATCGCCGGTGCTGCCCTCCGACCCGGGTTCGATCCTCTGCCGGAGGTGCTGCTGCCGCGGACGCTCCTCGGATCCGGTCAGGAGCAGGGCGGCCGTCGAAAGGAGCGCGAACACCAGCAGGCCGGTCATCCGGAATTGCCCTGCACCGGCGCCTGGGCGTTCCGCACCAGCCGTGAAGACCACAGACGCCCTGCCAGCCAGAACCCGGTTCCGGCTGCAGCCGCAAGCCACCCCGGCGGCGTCGCCGTCAGGATCTGCAGCGGGTTGCCACCCAGCAGGTAGCCCAGGAGGATCCCGCCGCCCGGCAGCCAGGTCAGGAGCCGCATAGTGGCACGCGGGCCGGCCATTGCCGCTTCCCGGTCCGAGGCGGCATCACGGGCGGCTTCCAGTTGCCCGGCATACCGGCTGAGCACCGCGGCCAGCGGGGCACCGCTCCGCTCCGATACGCGTAGGCAGAGCGCCAAACCGGACCACAGCTGCTGCAGTGCCGGATCGGTTTCCCGGCTGCCTGCCCGCTCCGCGGCGGCAAGCACCGGCACCGGACTAAGACCCAGCGCTGCCGACGCCGCGGCCGCCTGCAGCACCGGGGAAAAGGGGTGAACGGGGGTCTCCGCTGAAGCCGGGGCTTCGTACAGTGTGGCTGCGTCCGCCCAGATCCGATGGGTTGAGCGTCCCGCCGACAGCAGCCCCGCCAGTTCCCGCACCAGCAGCGCCGGGGCATCACCGTCGAGTTTTGGGCGAGGGCGACGGCGCCGCCGGAGAAGAAGGCCGTCCGCTACGCGCGCAGACCTGCGGCGGGCAACCGGCGGCCGGCGTGGCGGAGCCCCGAGTGTCAGGGCCGCTGCCGTGGCGAGGAGTACCGCGACGGTCAGCCCTGCCACGCCGACACTAACTGCCCGCCGGCACGGATCCGGCACCGTTTTCAGCGGCTGCCCGTACCTCCAGCCGCTGTTCGAGCTCGGACCACCCGCTGCCGCGCCGGTATTCCCCTCCGCTGAGGACCAGGGCCGGAACGGCAGTCAGTTTTCCGTCGGCGATCACCAGGACCGCAATCTCGGCAATAGTGCGGGTGCCGGCCGACCGGTGCAGATGGACCACCACGTCCAGCGCTGCTGCCGCCTGCAGTGCCACTGCTTCCGGCGCCATACCGGCAAGTGCACCCAATGCCACCAACCGGGCAGGCACTCCCGCGGCAGAGTTGGCGTGAATGGTTCCGCCGGCTCCGTCGTGGCCGGTGTTCAGCGCTGCCAGGAGTTCCCGGACCTCGGCTCCCCTGCACTCCCCCACCACGAGACGGTCCGGCCGCATGCGCAGGGCCTGCCGCACCAGTTCGGCCTGATCCAATACCCCGCTGCCCTCCACATTTCCGTGCCGGCTCTGCAGGCCCACCACATGGGGATGGTCCGGTTCCAGTTCCGCTGCGTCCTCCACCAGCACCAGCCGTTCCTGCGGTCCACTGAGGGAAAGCAACGTGGAGAGAAGCGTCGTTTTCCCGGTCCCGGTGGCTCCGCTGACGAGAAAGTTCAAGCGTCGGCGGACAATGGCGCGGAGCAGGGCTTCACACTCCCGGTCCAGGGTTCCGCCGCGTGTCAGTTCCGCCAGGGTGAAAGACCGGCTCCGGTGAATACGGACCGAGAGGAGCGTAGCCCCGGTGGAAACCGGGCGGAGCACTGCATGCACACGGTAACCCTGCAGCTGGACATCGACGCAGGGACAGGAATCGTCCAGCCGCCGACCCCCGGCCGCCACCAGGCGCGTGGCAAGTGCCTGCACCTCCGAGTCCGAGGCAAACCGGATGGCCGTAAGTTCCAAGCCGCGGCCGGCATCCACCCAGACCCGGTCCGGACCGTTCACCAGGATGTCGCTGACGCCGGGAAGCAATGCCAGCGGCTGAAGCGGGCCCAGGCCCTGCAGCTCGGCGCGCATGCGGTCCACCGCGTGCAGTGTCCCCTCGGAGCCCAGGAGCTGCCCGCTGGCCTGCACCGCTGCCGCGAGCCGTGCTCCGGTCACCGGTTCGGAGCGTGCCAGCATCCGGTCCCGCACCCGTGCCAACAGCGGATCCGGGCCAAGCGGCTGGCCAGGCGGCTGGCCACGCCGTGGGCGGTGAACTCCCCCGCTGCCGGCGCCGGACATACTCACGGCGCTGCCCCAACCGGCCCGGACAACACCGTCGCCAGAATCCGCTGCGATACGCGCTTGATCCGCCGGCGTCCCGCACCCGCCAGCGCCTGGCCGTACTCCCCGCCGGTTCCCCGTTGGAAGGGCAGGTAACCGGACAGCGGCAACCCCAGGGCTTCGGCCACCAGGACTTCGTCCAATCCGTTTCCAAGCGGCCCGCGCACCACTACATGGGCCGGCACCTCCCGGAGGTACGGCAGCAATGCCTGCGCCCCCAGGACCCCACCGGTCCGGCCCGGCACCGCCAACAGCACCTGGTCGCAGAAACGCAGCAGCGACGCTGCGCCGACGGTCCGGCCCAGATCAACGATGGTCAGCTGATATCCGCTCCGCGCTGCGTCCATGACCGCCGCGGCAACAGCCTCATCAGCCGGAGGGAACCCTGTCCCCCTGCCCAAAAGCGAAAAGCCGGCGAGCGCCGGTAACCCGGCCGCGAGCTGCACGGGATTCAGGCTGCCGCTTAGCCCCTCCAAATCCGGCCAGCGGATCCCCTCCAGATCGGCGGCCCCCAAAGCCCACTCCAAGCCGGCTCCCCAGGGATCCCCCTCCAGCAACAGCACCGAGTGGCCGATCTCAGCTGCATTGGCACTCAACCAGCACGCCACGGTGGAGGCACCGGTTCCCCCGCCGCCCAAAACCCCCAGGACCGTACCTCCGGCGAGGCTGCGCCGTCTGCCGAGAAAGCCCGCGAGCCAGCCGGCCGCTGCGGGGAGGACCGCGACCCGGCCCGCGGAACTTCCCGCAGCCGCATCCCAGACGCTGGAGTCCTCCGCCAGGCTGACCACAATGACCTCGGGCTTCCCCGTTCCTGCCGAACCGGCTCCCGCAGCGGCGAGCGCGCGACCCGGCCCTCCTTGTTCGGCCAGGAACCGGAGGTGCCCGGTGCCCAGCAGCAGCACATCCGGCACCAAGGCCATCGCCTCTGGGATATCCGGAGCCACGGGAATCTCCACGCCGGCAGCCGCAGCGGCCCGGGCCACTTCATCCTGCAGAGCCTGATCCCCGGCTACGAGCACAGCGACGACGGCGTCCCTGCCAGCCGTGCCCGGCAGCCTGCGGCCGGGCCGTGTTTCCGGCAGCCGTCGGGTGCGTGTCCGGCCGGTGCCCGGCGCACCTCGTTCCATGTCCATGCGCCTCACCGTCGCACCGAGGACCGGCCTGGTGTATCTGCCGGCCGAGGCATCCTGAGAAACTGCTGCCGGCAAGAAGGTTGTGGAGGAAAGGTCCGGCCGCCTCCGGCTGCATCAGCTACCGTCGGAGGAATCCGATAGGGTCGGCGCTAACCGGGAGCGGACATTGCAGCAGGAACGGTTCAGCAACGGTTCGGCACCGACAATCCGGCACAGCGGCGTGCCGGCGAAGGAAGCAGGGAGTCATGGAAACCGATATGGAACACCTGGACGTGCTGATCATCGGCGCCGGCCTGAGCGGCATCGGCGCGGCCTGCCGCATGCGCATGGACCATCCGGGGCGTTCCGTCGCCCTCTTGGAGACCCGCGGCCGCGCAGGCGGCACCTGGGACCTCTTCCGGTACCCCGGAATCCGCTCCGACTCGGACCTCTACACCTTCGGCTATGACTTCCGTCCGTGGCGTGAAGAGAAAGCCATTGCCGACGGCCCGAGCATCCTGCACTACCTCAAAGAGACCGCCGCCGAATACGGCGTGGATTCCCTGATCCGCTACCACCACCGCGTGCTCTCCGCGGATTGGTCCAGCCGGGACGCGCACTGGACCGTCACGGTCGAGCGCACGCGGACGCCGGAAGCCGGCCCCGACCTTGTCCCGGCCGAACCGGTGGGGACCGGGGAGATCCGGCAGCTCACCGCCGGCTGGATCTTCAACGCTGCCGGCTACTACCGCTACGGGGAGGGCTACGCACCGGAGCTCGCCGACCGGGAACTATTCGCCGGACCGGTGGTGCATCCGCAGCACTGGCCCGGAAACCTGGACGTTGCAGGGAAACGGATTGCGGTCCTTGGCAGCGGCGCTACGGCCGTCACCCTGGTTCCGGCGCTGGCGGAGATGGGCGCCAGCGTGACGATGGTCCAGCGCACGCCTACCTATATCCTTCCCGTCCCGGCGGAGGATCCGCTGGCCCGGCGGCTGCGCGGCGTCGTCGGGCCCGAACGCACCGGCCGGATCATGGCCGAGGTCAGTGCCCGCCGCCAGCGGGCCATCTGGCTGTTCTGCCAGCGCTGGCCGAACCTTGCCCGGAAGCTCATCCGCGGTATCCAGTCCCGTAATGTACCGGAAGGTTTTGAGCTGGATAAGCACCTGAACCCGCCGTACCGGCCGTGGGACCAGCGGCTGTGCGCGGTGCCGGACGGCGATTTCTTCACCGCCCTGCGCAGCGGCAACACGACCGTGGTGACCGGCCGGACCACCGGGTTTACCGAGCGCGGCCTCAGGCTGGCTTCCGGAGAGGAAGTGGCGGCCGACGTCGTGGTGACCGCCACCGGATTCACCGTCCAGGTGCTGGGCGGTATGGAACTGAGGCTCGACGGCGTGCGGGTAAACCTGGCCGAGCACGTTGCCTACCGCGGAGTGATGCTCAGCGGCATCCCGAACATGGCCTTCGCCATCGGTTACACCAACGCTTCCTGGACGCTGAAGGTCGGGCTGCTGACGCAGTGGTTCTCGCGGCTGCTCAGTTCCATGGACCGGCACGGCTACACATCGGCCGTCCCCGTGGCGCCGCCGGGCATGCCCACCCGGCCGCTGCTGGACTTTGGCGCCGGGTATGTCCAGCGCAGCCTGTCGTCCCTGCCCCGGCAGGGCGACCAGGCTCCCTGGCTGATGACCATGAACTTCCTGGCCGACCGAAGGGACCTGCAGAAAGGCGCGCTGGCGGACGAGTACCTGCACTTCAGCGGCGATGCCGGCGGCGCCGACAATTCGGCGGAGGACCGGTTCGTCACGCTCGAGTCCGGGCTGCGGCTGTGTTACCGGATCGAGGGGCCCGACGACGGCGAGCCGGTGGTCCTTTTGTCCGGCCTCGGACTGGACCTGGCGGCGTGGCCGGCGGAATTCGTGCAGGGCCTGACCGCTGCCGGTTACCGCGTCATCCGGTCGGATAACCGGGACGTCGGACGCTCCGGCCGAATGGACACCCCCACCCCCACCCTCCTGCATCAGGCACTCGCCCGGCCGATGCCCGGCGCCTACCGGATTGAGGACATGGCCGACGACGTCGCGGGGCTGCTCGAGCACCTGCAGGTGGGCAAGGCCCATGTGGTGGGGATGTCGCTGGGCGGCATGATCGCCCAGTCCGTGGCTGCCCATCACCCGGACCGCGTCCTGACCCTGACCTCCGTCATCTCCACCACGGGAGCCCGGGACGTGGGTGCCGCAGCTTTCTCCACCAAGCGCCGGTTCGCGGCACGGCCGCCGCGGACCCGCGAAGAGTTCATCCGGGCACGCGTGGCCATGATGCGTCATCTTTCCGGGTGGACCCACCCGGCGGATCCGGCGACGGAAGCCGAACTGGCCGGCCAGGCCTGGGACCGCGGAGCCTATCCGGACGGCGGGACGGCCCGGGCCCGGCAGCTCGGCGCCATCAATGCCTCCGGCGACCGCACCGGGGCCCTGGCCGGAATCCGGGTACCGACACTTGTCATCCACGGCGACCGGGATCCGATTGTGCATCCCAGCGGGGGCGCCGCGACGGTGGCCGCCATACCCGGCTCACGGCTGGCCACGATCCCCGGTATGGGCCACTACTTCTCCCCCGCGGTGGTGCCCGAACTGCTGAGGCTCGTCACCGGGCACCTGGGCGCCCGCACCGTGGAATCGGCGTGAGTTTGAGCTAGTCGCCCATCCCGGGCTGCACCGGAACGACATTGATCTTGTTGGCGCCGGGGAAAACCTTCTTCGGCACACGGGAGAAACCCTTGGCATCCAGATGGTTCTTTGCGCGGAAAACGGCCACGGCGTCGTCGTACGCCTGATTCAGCCGGGCGCCGGTGAGCACTTCGCTGGTTCCGTCGCTGAAGCGGACCGCGATGGAGGCGGACGCCGGGAAATGCCGGTCCATCCGAATAAAGCCGTCATTGTCCTGCTGAAGAGTGATCAAGTGGTTCCGCCCTGAGAGTTGGTGAGCTTCCAGTCTCCCCTATCGCCGCACCGCAGGTTCCCCCGCCCGAAGCAGCTAAGCACGGTGCTGCCGGTTCCGGGTGAGAATAGAAGCATGTACATCGTCCTCGCACCCGGCACCGGCGCTGCCCAGGCGAAGGACGAGACCTGGACCCTGCAGGAAACCGACGACGCCGGCGTTCCCTCCGCGCCCGCCGTCGTCATTACCCGGGACCGGCTGGCCGCCGCGGTGCGGCACTATGAACGACAGCCGGTCCGCTGGGTCTGGGAATCCGCCCGCGCAGTCTATTTCCGGCTGCTGGATGCCGGACTCACGGTGGAGCGCTGCCACGACCTCGCGCTGGTCCGCGGGATCCTGCGGTTCGCCGAGTCGGTGCCCTCCACTCCCTACATCGAAAAACTGCGCGCCGCGGAAGAGGCTCCAGACCCGGCACCCCGCCAGCTGCTCCCGGTCCAGCATTCCCCCGACCAGACCTCCATCTTCGATACCCTCGATGCCCCCGCCGGAGCGGCGGCCGGACCGCAGCAGGCCACCGCTGCAGAGCTCGCCGCCGAGCTGGCGGACCAACTGGATGCGATCGCGCGTGCCGCGTCCCCGGCGAAACTGAACCTGCTGGCCGTCGCGGAGTCCACCGGCGGCCTGATTGCCGTGGAAATGGAAAACTCCGGCATCCCGTGGCGCCGGGAGATCCACGAAGCCATGCTCCGGGACACCCTCGGCCCCCGGCCCCCGGAGGGCCAGCGCCCCGAAAAGCTCGAACAGCTCGCCGCGGAGCTGCGCCGGCTGCTGGGCAACCCCGGCTTCAACCCGGACTCCCCGCAGGAGCTGCTGCGTGCCCTGCACCGCGCCGGGATCGAGGTGCACAGCACCCGCTCCTGGGAGCTCCAGCAGCAGGACCATCCCGCCATCGAGCCGCTGCTGCAGTACAAAAAGCTGTCCCGGCTCCTGACCGCCAACGGGTGGGCCTGGCTGGATGCCTGGGTGGACGGCGGCCGCTTCCGGCCCGAGTACGTGGTGGGTGGCGTGGTGTCCGGGCGCTGGGCCTCGCGCGGCGGCGGGGCGCTGCAGATTCCCAAGACCGTGCGGGACGCCGTTCGCCCGGACCCCGGCCACCGGCTCATCGTGGCCGACGCCGCGCAGCTGGAACCCCGGGTCCTCGCTGCCCTGGGGCAGGACAATGCACTGGCGACAGCGGCCCGCGGCAAGGACCTCTACCAGGGCATCGCCGACCGCAGTTTCGACGGCGACCGGGCCAAGGCCAAGATGGCAATGCTCGGGGCCATGTACGGTGCCACCAGCGGGGAATCGGGCCGGCTGATGCCGGTGCTGACCCGCGCCTACCCGCAGGCCATCGCCGTGGTGGAACGCGGCGCCCGGGCAGGTGAGGCCGGGCAGGTGGTGAGCAGCCATCTGGGCCGCACTTCGCCGCCTGTTTCGGAACGCTGGCTCCGCGCCCAGCAAAGCACCAGCGCCGAGGAGCAGCGCCGCGCCGATTCACTCGCCCGCGCCCAGGGCCGGTTCACCCGCAACTTCGTGGTCCAGGCGACGGCGGCGGAATGGGCGCTGTGCTGGCTGGCGGAGATACGACGGCGGCTGCGGGCGGCGTCCTCGTCCTCCCCCGCCGGGGAACTGGTCTTTTTCCTGCATGACGAGGTGATGCTCCAGGTCCCCGCCGAACGGGTCGAGGAGGTCAGCGCGCTGGTGACGGAGGCAGCATCGGCGGCCACACGGCTGCTGTTCGGGCCGATTCCGCTGGAGTTCCCGGTGGTTGCAGTTGCCGTGGACTCCTACGCGGACGCCAAGTAGCAGTGCCGACTAGAGAGCCGGAACGATGTCCCGGCCCTCATCCCAGGGCAGGGTCCAGCCCAGTTCATCCAGCACGGCGTTGAGGATGATGCCGGTGAAGCCCCACACCAGCACCCCGTTCACGCGGAAGGCCGGCGAACGGTACGTCCGCGAGCCGTTCGTGATGACGGCGGTCCGCCGGTTTTCCGGATTGAGCAGGTCGGCCACCGGTACGCGGAACACCGATGCGGACTCTCCGTAGTCCACCACGTCCACCGGCGTGGGCCGGTCCCACCAGCCCAGCACCGGGGTGACCAGGAAGTTGCTGACGGGCAGCCCCACCTCCGGCAGGGTCCCGAGGACCGTGACGCCGTCGGGGTCCAGTCCCGTTTCCTCCCGGGCTTCGCGCAGGGCTGCGGCTTCCGGGCCGGCGTCGCCGGCATCCAGGGAGCCGCCGGGAAAGGCCACCTGACCGGGGTGGTCGTTGAGTGTGGCTGCCCGCTCGATCAGCAGGACATCGAGTTCGGCGGGGACCCCGGCGGAGCGGAAGTCCGAGGGCTTGTCATCCAGGTTGCCGAAGAGAATCAGCACGGCGGCACGGCGGGCCGTGGCCGGATCCACGCTGCGGCGCATCAGCTCCAGGTTCGCGTCGAAGTAGGTGGTGCGGGCCGCTGCGGAGACACCCAGCGCCCGCAGATCGGCGTAGGCGCTCATGCTTCCAGGCCGAAGCCGGCGGCCCGCAGCTGGGCCCGGGTTTCGGCGGCCATCATCCGGGCGTGCAGTTCCTCGCGGCCGGGGGCCAGCTCATACTTGAGCAGTTTGCGTGCCTTCTCGGGGTCCGTCTCGCCTTCACCGTAGGAGGGGCAGAGCTGGGCGACGGCGCAGGCGCCGCAGGCGGGTTTCCTGGCGTGGCAGACCCGCCGGCCGTGGAACACCACCCGGTTGGAAAGCGGGGTCCAGTCCTTCGGCTCGAACAGCGCCGCAACGTCTTCTTCCACCTTCACCGGGTCCGTGGCAGTGGTCCAGCCGAACCGGCGGGACAGGCGCCCGAAGTGGGTGTCCACCGTGATTCCCGGAACGCCGAAAGCGTTGCCAAGCACCACGTTGGCGGTCTTCCGGCCGACGCCGGGCAGGGTGACCAGGTCCTCGAGCCGGTCCGGCACTTCGCCGTCGAACTCGTCGACCAGCCGGGTGGACAAAGCTTTCACGCTGGCCGCTTTCGCACGGAAGAATCCGGTGGGCCGGATTATCTCCTGCAGCGTCTCCTCGTCGGCCTCCGCCATCGCCTTGGCGTCGGGGTACCGGGCGAAGAGGATGGGCGTGACGGCATTGACCCGGATGTCCGTGGTCTGCGCCGAAAGCACAGTGGCCACCAGCAGCTCAAACGCGTTGGTGAAGTCCAGCTCGGCCACGGCGTAGGGATAAACCTCGCCGAGCATCCGGTTGATCCGCCGTGCCCTCCGCTTCAAAGCGAGGAGGGACGGATCGCTGCCGGTTGCCTTTGCCACTGCTGGGTGTCCTTCTACTGACGGTTGGATACTGCTGATGGCCCGAACGGCCTACTGGTCGGCGTCGACGCGCTCAATGTTGCTGAGGTCGCGCAGCACGCCGATGCGTCCGGTGCGCTTGTCCTGGACAAGGAATTCGTCGCCGCGGTCTTCCAGGCCCAGTTCCCAGTCACCCGGGTGGAACATAAACAGCGGCAGGCCGGTGCGCTCGTCGACAATCTGGCGGGGGGTCCCCACGGCGAACCAGAACGCCTCGACCACTGCCTCGGACTCGTCACGGGTAGCGGTAATGGGTTCCGCGTTGCCGGCTTCGGCTTCGTGTGCCCCTGCTGCGGACGTTTCGGGGGTTCCGGCGTCGCGGACCACCGGATTCACGGTAGTGGCGGCCATGGGCTCCTCGGCCTGCATTCCGGCGGCCGGAGCGGCAGCGGGCTGCGCCTGCGTAGCCGGGGATGCCGTGGCAGGGGAAACCTGCGTCGAGGGGGCGGAGGCAGCGTGCGCGGAGGTGGCGGGAGCGGCCGCTGCCGCCCCGGCGGTGGAGGTTCCGACGACGGCGGTGCCGCCCGGAGCGGAAAGTTCGGAGCCGCCCTGGCTCGGCGCGTCATGCACGGTGGTGCGGGTGTCCTCGTTGCGGCGCAGCGGGTTGGTGAAACGGCGGGCGCCGGCGGCGTTCTCCGTCTCCGGCTTCGCTTCGGGCTTCGGGCGGGCCGGACGCGGACGCAGCGGCAAAGCGTCGCGGGCAGTCAGCGCGGCAGCAGACTCGGGGCGGTTACGGAATTCCCGGGCAAAGAAGGGAAGGTGCGGCGCCAGGGTGGTGGACACCACCAGGCCCAGGGAACCGACCAGCGCGACCATCGCGCCGACGCTGAAGTCGGTCACCGTCTGGATGAAGAAGAACGCCAGGGCCAGCACAGCTGCCACGGAGGCGAACTGGTCCAGGGAAAGCGATCCGACGCGGGGCTTCATCTTGGGCGCGAGGCGGCGGCCGGCAAACAGTCCGGCTACCAGCAGCGGCAGCAGGATGCCAATGCCGATGAAGAACAGGGAAAACGCATTCCAAAGGTTGAAGTCCTCTTCAAACCCGAGGCGGGTCACCGTGAAGAACGGCAGGATGCTGCCCACGAGCATCACCAGGACCGAGGCGCCTACAACGGTGTCCCGAAGCCCGAAGGGCCCAACGAGGGCTTCCTGGTCCGTGGCGGCCGGATGTGCCTGCAGGCCCTTGTCCGTCGCGGAGGGGTGTCCGCCGGTTTCCGAAGATCCGGCCGTGGTGCGGGCCTCGTTCTCAACAGGGGGGTTGTTCATACTGATCTCCATTCACGACCCCCCTGCCCCTTGTCCGCACGGGGTGCGGACAAGAACTGGAGGTGCGCATCTACGGTACGTAGGCGGTTGCTTCCTTCAGACAGCCTAATCAACGACGGCGAGGCAGACTAGCGCGGGGGCGGCGCGTCCCGGCGGAGTGACATACCGCTCACCGCATAATCGCGCCGTTTTGTAACAGATTATGTGAGCGCGGACACAGTGGCGTGAATCCGGGGATAGGGTGGTTTGCAGCCATGCACGATTCCCCTAGTGATGGATTTTCAGCGAAGTGAAAGGGTTCAACCATGTCTGATCAGTCCCCTGCAAAGAAGCACGGAGACGCCTTCGAGAACCTGCTGCATGAGAGCCGGAGCTTCCCGCCGAGTGCCGAATTTGCAGCATCCGCAGTGGCCCGGCCCTCGCTGTACGAGGAGGCGGCAGCCGAGGGTCCCGAATTCTGGGCGCGGCAGGCGCGGAGCATTCTCTCTTGGGAACAGGATTTCACCCAGGCGCTGGACTGGACTGATGCTCCGTTCGCCAAATGGTTTGTCGGCGGCAAGCTCAACGCGGCGTACAACGCCCTGGACCGGCACGTCGAAGAAGGCCGCGGAGACCGGGTGGCCATTTACTTCGAGGGCGAACCCGGGGATACGCGCACTTACACCTATGCGCAGCTGACCGAAGAGGTCAAGAAGGCGGCGAATGCGTTCGAATCCCTGGGTGTCGCCAAGGGCGACCGCGTAGCAGTGTACCTGCCGATGATCCCCGAAGCGGTTATCACCATGCTGGCCTGCGCCCGGATCGGCGCCGTGCACTCGGTGGTCTTCGGCGGTTTCTCCGCCGACGCCCTGCGCAGCCGGATCGATGACGCCGAGGCGAAGCTTGTGGTCACGGCGGACGGCTCCTACCGCCGCGGCAAGCCCAGCGCACTCAAGCCCGCCGTGGACGAAGCCCTCGCCAAGGACGGCCATACCGTCGAAAACGTGCTGGTGGTCCGCCGCAACGGCGAGCCCGTGGAGTGGAACGACGGCCTGGACCGCTGGTGGCACGACGTCGTGGACACTGCGAGCGCCGAGCACACCCCCGTAGCCCACGACTCCGAGCATCCGTTGTTCATCCTCTACACCTCGGGAACCACGGGAAAGCCCAAGGGCATCCTGCACACCACCGGCGGGTTCCTCACCCAGACTGCCTTTACGCACCTGAACACCTTTGACCTGCACCCCGAAACGGACGTGTACTGGTGCACCGCGGACATCGGCTGGGTTACCGGCCACAGCTACGTCGCCTACGCCCCGCTGATCAACGGAGCCACGCAGCTGATTTACGAAGGCACCCCGGATACCCCGCACCAGGGCCGCTGGTGGGAGCTGGTGGAGAAGTACAAGGTCTCCATCCTCTACACCGCGCCCACCGCCATCCGCACCTGCATGAAGTGGGGCCGGGACATTCCGCAGAAGTACAACCTCGACTCCATCCGGGTACTGGGCTCCGTGGGCGAACCGATCAACCCCGAAGCGTGGATGTGGTACCGGCAGGTCATCGGCGCCAACGGCGGCAAGAAGGAACACCCCGCCCCCATCGTGGACACGTGGTGGCAGACGGAAACCGGCGCCCACATGATCGCACCGATGCCCGGCATCACGGCCACCAAACCGGGCTCTGCCCAGGTGGCCGTCCCCGGCATTTCAGTGGACGTGGTGGATGAGATGGGCGAATCGGTGCCCAACGGGTCCGGCGGTTTCCTCGTGGTCAAGGAACCCTGGCCGTCCATGCTGCGCGGCATCTGGGGTGACCCGGAACGCTTCAAGGAGACCTACTGGTCCCGGTTCGACAACATGTACTTCGCCGGTGACGGCGCCAAGAAGGACGAAGACGGCGACATCTGGCTCCTCGGCCGCGTGGACGACGTTATGAATGTCTCCGGGCACCGGCTCTCCACCACGGAAATCGAGTCCGCCCTGGTCAGCCACCCTTCGGTGGCCGAAGCCGCCGTCGTCGGCGCTGCTGACGACACCACCGGAGAAGCCGTGGTTGCCTTCGTTATCCTGCGCGGCAGCGCAAAGGACGACGACGACATTGTCACCACCCTGCGCAACCACGTGGGCAAGGAGATCGGACCCATCGCCAAGCCGCGGCACATCCTGGTGGTTCCCGAACTGCCCAAGACCCGCAGCGGCAAGATCATGCGCCGGCTGCTCAAGGACGTGGCCGAGGGCCGCGAAGCCGGCGACTCGAGCACGCTGGCGGACAATACAGTGATGCAGCAGATTGCGGCTTCGCTCAAGAAGTAGGCCCCGCAGACAACGGCAGGTGCCGCCCCAGACCGGGACGGCACCTGCCGTTGTTTAACCGTGCGGCTTAGCCGACGGTGACGTCCAGGTTCACGTCGATGTTGCCGCGGGTGGCGTTGGAGTAGGGGCAGACCTGGTGGGCGGCCTGGGTCAGCTTGTCCGCAGTGGCTTCGTCGACGCCGGACATCTCCACGTGGAGTTCAACGCCCAGCTTGAAGCCGCCGTCGTCGTTCTTGAAGATGCTGACGTCCGCCGTTACGGCGGCATCCGAGATGGGTGCCTTTTCCGCACGGGCAATCATCTTCAGTGCGGAGAGGAAGCATGCGGCGTAGCCGGCGGCAAAAAGCTGCTCCGGGTTCGTGCCTTCGCCGGAACCGCCCATTTCGGTCGGAGTGGACAGGTTCACCTCGAGCTTGCCGTCGCTGGTACGGGCTTCACCGTTGCGGCCGTCGCCGGTGGCGGTGGCGGCGGCAGTGTACAAAGCGCTCATGGGGAACTCCTTTTGTGGGGAAAAGTCGGTAGACCTCAAGGTAGACTAACTAGTACGTCTACTGCAAGTGAGGGAGTCAGGGGAACCATGATGGCAGCTACAGCCGTGCGGGAGCGCATCCTGGCACAGGCCTCTCTCCTGTTTTACCGAGAGGGCATCCGGGCAGTCAGTGCCGACAAGATCATTGCCGCTGCCGGCACCACGAAGGTGACCTTCTACCGCTACTTCCGCTCGAAGGATGACCTCGTGGTCGCGTACCTGCGGGAGCAGTCGGCGGCAATGCGGGCACGGGCCGCGGAGCTGGACCCGGATCCGTGCACCGGGCTGCTGCAGTTCGCTGAAGCAATGGGTTCCGAGGCCTGCAGCGCAGGCTTCCGCGGCTGCCCGTTCATCAATGCGGCGGCGGAATATCCGGACCCCGGCCATCCCGTCCGGGTGGTTGTTTCCGAGCACCGCGCGTGGCTGCATTCCCTCGTCACCGAACGGCTGCAGCAGCTGGGCGCCGCGGACGCCGGACAGCTCGCGGACCAGCTGCTGATGCTGCGGGACGGCGCAATGGTGCACGGATACGTGGCGGACGGCACCGCCGTCGAACCGGCGTTGATCACCGCCGGAAGAGCGCTGGTTCTTCCCCGCCTCCCGAAACCGGGACAGCCCTCCTAGCTCCGCGGAAATCCGGACCAATGTGACGTTGGACTCATGGACTTGGTGAAAGCCGCCGCTGCTAGGACAATTCCTGTCTGTGTCTACTACACCCGCACCGGCCGCACCGGCCGCACCAGCCGCACCCCCCACCCCCACCTCTTCCAAGATGGCCCGCAAAGTTGCGGGCGCCTCGTTTATCGGCACCGCCCTGGAGTCCTACGACTTCTACGTTTTCGGCACCGCCGCAGCCCTGATCCTGAACCGGATTTTCTTTCCCGACGTGGATGCAGCGACCGGCATCCTGCTGTCCTTCCTGACCCTGGGCATGGGCTTCATCGCCCGCCCCCTGGGCGCCATTCTCTTCGGCCACATCGGTGACCGGGTAGGACGCAAAACGTCCCTGATCGGAACCATCGTCCTGATGGGTACCGCCACCGGCGCCGTCGGCCTGCTGCCGGACTACAACACCATCGGGATCTGGGCGCCGCTGCTGCTGGTCGCGCTGCGCCTGCTCCAGGGCCTGGCCGTCGGGGGTGAATGGGGCGGTTCCATCCTGATTGCCACCGAGCACGCCGCTCCCCGAAAGCGGGCGCTGTACGCGGCCATTCCGCAGATCGGTTCGCCGGTAGGCACCATCATGGTCACCGGCATCTTCCTGCTGCTCACCCAGGTTTCCGACGAGGACCTGGCGGCCGGGGTCTGGCGCATTCCGTTCCTGCTGGCCTTCCCCTTTATGGGCATCGCCCTGTACCTGCGGCTGGCCATCGATGAAACCCCCGTTTTCAAGGGCGTGGCACAGGCACACCAGATCACCCGGGTTCCGCTGCTGGAGGTGCTCCGCACCCAGTGGGCTGCAGTCCTGGTGGCGGCCGCGGCTGCACTGCTGGGTATCGGCTCCTACTTCCTGATGACCACCTACACCCAGTCCTACGGCACAACTGTGCTTGGGCTGTCCGAATCCACGGTCCTGAACGCGGCCTTGGTCGGTTCGGTGCTGCAGCTGGCAACCATCCCCGCGTTCGGTTTCCTGGCCAACCGGATCGGTTCGGCACGGATGGTGATGGCCGGAGCCGTGGCCACCCTGCTGATCTCCTTCCCGCTGTACTTCATCATCAGCAACGCCACCGCGCCGGTCTACATCCTGACCATCCTCATCGGCGGCATCGCACCGACGGCGGCATGGGCGGCGCTGGGCGGATTGATGGCGGATCTGTTCCCGGCCCGAACCGGCTTCACCGCCATGTCCCTGGCCTACAGCCTGGCCGGCATCCTCTCCGGGTTCACCCCGTCCATCACCCAGGTGTTCTCCAACGCAACCGGCGGTGCGTGGTGGCATCCCGGCGTCGTCCTGGCCCTGATGTCCCTGATCACCATTGCCGGCGCGCTGGCCGCCCGCCGCATGACAGCGCGCAACACGGCCGCCGTGCAGCCTTCTTATCCAAGCTCCGGCATAGTTAAGCCATGACTGCAGCCGGAACCCGCAACCTCCTCGTCCTTAACGGCCCCAACCTGAACCTGTTGGGCACCCGCGAACCGGCGATCTACGGCAGCTCCACCCTGGCGGATGTGGAGGCCGCGGCAATGGCCGCGGCCTCCGCCCACGGCTGGACCGTGGACTGTGTCCAGTCCAACCACGAAGGCGATCTGATCGATGCCATCCACGCGGCGCGCGGCACTGCGGACGGCATTGTCATCAATCCCGGTGCCTACAGCCACACGTCGGTGGCCATCCCGGACGCCTTGTCCGGCGTGGAGCTGCCGGTGGTCGAGGTTCACCTGAGCAACATCCACCGCCGCGAGGAGTTCCGCCATCACTCCTTCGTCTCCGCAGTGGCGGAGGTAGTGATCTGCGGGGCCGGTATCAGCGGCTACCGCATGGCGGTGGACTACCTGATCGGGTCCGCGGGCGGCCGGGCCGCGGAGTAGCCATGGCCGGCACGGCGTAGCTGGGGCAGGATTATTTGCTGGTGCACTGACCGGCCGAAACCGGGCTGTCGTAACCCGGTGCGGCGTCAACCACAGGGCCGACCTCGGCCAGTGAGAGGGCATAGCCGATCGGCTGGTCGCTGGTGGTCTTGGCGAAAATGATGCCGGCGAGGCGGCCGTCCATGTCCAGCAGCGGCCCGCCGGAATTACCCTGCTGCACGTTCGCGGCCAGGGTGTAGACCTCCAGCACCGTTGGGGAGGTTCCGTAGATATCCCGGACGGACACGTTGGACAGGCCCTCGACGCTTGCGGCCTGCAGCCGGAACGGGCCGCCTGCCGGATAACCGGCAAAGGCCGCGGTGGTGCCGGCCGCAAGCGGCTCGCCCACGGGGACGGGATCGGCGTCGAGCCCTTCCACAGCGAGGACGGCCAGGTCGCGTGCTGAATCGAAGTGGACCACCCGTCCGGGGAGCACGCTGCCGTCGGGAACCTCCACCACCGGTTCGTTCACGCCGGCAACCACGTGGGCGTTGGTGAGCACGCGGTCATCCGCCACCACAACGCCTGACCCTGTCTGGTTCTGACCGCACTGATACGCCGTGCCGGTGATTTTGAGGACCGACGCCGACGCGGTCCGCAGCTCCTCGGAGTCCACCTCCGCGCTGGGCGGGACAGCCGTTTGGGGCGCGGCGCTGTCAAGGATGGTCGGCAGCCCCTCGGAGACAGTGAAGGAACGAATCTGCGCACTCCACGTCTTCACCTGCTCGGGGGTGGCATCGTCAATGGTGGTGAGTACCTTCGAGGCGGCAATCTGCTGGGACAGGAACGGAACGCCCAGCGTCGTCACGCTGAAGGCAAGCATGGCCATGACCAGCGCTGCCACTACAAGGTTGGCGGCACCGCCGAGTACCCGGTCCAGGAACTTCAGCGGCGGGAAATTCAACCACCTGCGGATCATTCCGCCAAGCGCGGCCCCGGCTGCATGGCCCACGAGCACCAGGACGACGGCCGTGGCAATGACCACCGTCAGCCGCCAGCCGTTATCCGGAACCCATTCGGCAACCAGCGGAATGGCAAAGAAGGCGCCAACGGCGCCGGCAACGAATCCCACGATCCCGCCGAGGGTCACCACCAGTCCGTTGCGCAGTCCTGCAACGAGGTAGAAGATCAGGACGAGGAGCAGGATGATGTCCAGAAGTGTCAGTCCGAGCACAAAGAGCTCCAAGCGTGTCAATCGGGTGGCCGGGCGGTGGAAGGCCGCTGCAGTGCGAGTTTATAGGGACAACCTCCGGAACCCGTTATCAGGATTGACCCGGCGCCTGTGGTCCTGCCCTCTTTTTCGGACCTATCGGTGAACAAACGTGCTTTAGGTATCACTAGGGGGTGACGTGCGGCAAGATAATAAGGAGAGACCACTATTTACAGGAGATTTCATGGATATCGAGGTACTGCGCCGCGCGCCGTTGTTCGCCTCTCTGGGAGACGACGTCTTCGCCGCCCTGACCGAAGAGCTCACTGAGGTCGACCTCTCACGCGGCGCCTCCGTCTTCCGCGAAGGCGATCAGGGCGACCAGCTCTATTTCATCGTCTCCGGCAAGATCAAGCTTGGCCGCTCCGCCCCGGACGGCCGGGAAAACCTGCTGGCGATCCTCGGCCCGGGCGAACTGTTCGGCGAGATGGCCCTCTTTGATCCCTCGCCCCGGAACGCCACGGCAACCGCCGTTTCCGAAACCCGCCTTGCGGGCCTGCGGCACGAGAACCTGCGCGCCCTGATTGAAACCCGCCCCGAGGTTTCCGTCCAGCTGCTGCAGGCACTGGCCCGCAGGCTTCGCCGGACGAACGAGTCCCTGGCGGACCTCGTGTTCTCCGACGTTCCGGGCCGCGTGGCAAAGGCGCTGTTGGACCTGGCGGACCGCTTCGGCCGTCCCGCGACCGACGGCATCCTGGTTGCGCACGAGCTCACCCAGGAGGAGCTGGCCCAGCTGGTTGGCGCCTCCCGCGAAACTGTGAACAAGGCCCTCGCCGAGTTTGTCCAGCGTGGGTGGCTGCGCCTGGAAGCCCGCGCGGTTGTCATTCTTGACGTCCAGCGGCTGCGCCAGCGCTCCCGCTAAAGGCACGAAACACCAACAACGGCGGCGCCGGTCCCTGGGACCGACGCCGCCGTTGTTGGTTGGGATCCGTGCACGTTTGTGCACCGGCCGAGCCGAGGCCGGCTAACGCCCGTGCTGGGAGGATCCTTCGGTGCCGCCACCTGGGCGGACGGCTACGCAGGGCTTCCCATCAACCTCGACCAGTTCCGGCTGGTAAACGGCCGCGGGCCGGCGGCTCGAAAGATACGCGATACAGCCTCGGGCGGACGCTACCTTTTCCAGGGTGAGTTCGACGGCGGGAACCACCAGTTCGCCCAGGGTCAGCCCGGTCGTGTCCGGCTGGCCGATTTCGTCGCCCAACTCGGTGCTGTCCCGCGCGGCAATGACTTCCGCCGCCGGTTTCCAGTCTGCCCAGACACCTTTACCCTCCAGCAGGGTGGCGTCCTGGCCCACCGGCTGGACCGCGGCAAAGTAACGGGTATCGAAGCGCCGGAGCGCAAAGTCGGCGCTGTGCCAGTTGGAGAGCGGGCGCAAAAGGTCAGTGCGCAGGCCGAGGCCGCGCTTTCCAAGCAGCTCCAGGAAGGATGCCTCCTGGGTGGCAATGGCCGTCCGTGCAGCCATCCATTCCGGGCCGCGGTTGCTTTCCAGCAGTGTGGACTCGTCGGGGCCGGCGAGCAGGATGCCGGTTTCTTCGAACAACTCGCGGATCGCGGCCACGACGTGGCGGCGGGCGAGCCGCGCGTCGTCGGCACCCATGGACTTCGCCCACAGTGCCGGGGCCGGACCGTACCACGCGACCTGCGCGTCGTCGTTCTCTTCGATGCTGCCGCCCGGGAAGGCGACCTTACCCAGGGGCGATTCGCCGCGCCGGTAGGAAAGGTACGTCTGGGTACCGCGCGGGGAGTCCCGGAGCAGCACCACCGAGGACGCCAGCCGCGGTTTGCGGGGCGTGCGGTCGGGGCGCTCGAACCAAGTCTGGGCCGCCACCCGGTCCGCGGGGGCTACCGGGAAAAGCCGGACTGTGGAGTTAGGCAAATTCAACGATCATTTCTACTTCAACAGGCGCGTCCAGGGGCAGGACCGCGACACCGACGGCGGAACGGGCATGGCTTCCCGCCTTGCCGAAGACATTTCCCAGCAGCTCGGAAGCACCGTTAATGACGGCCGGCTGGCCGGTGAAGGAAGGGTCGGAGGCGACGTAGCCCACCACCTTCACCACGCGTACCACGCGGTCAAGGTCACCAATCTGAGCCTTCACGGCGGCCAGGGCATTGACGGCGCAGATGGCCGCGTAGGACGCGGCCTCCTCTGCGCCTACTTCGGCACCGACCTTGCCCGTGGCCGGCAGGACCCCGTCCACAAACGGCAACTGGCCGGAAGTGTGGACGAGGTTTCCGGTGATCACGGCCGGAACGTAGACGGCCACCGGAGACGCGACGGCCGGAAGGCTCAGGCCCAGTTCCCGGAGCCTGACCTCAACAGCCGAGACTGCACCGGCAGCGCTGGTCACTGGTTTTTTTCGCGTTTCATGTAGGCGACGGAACCGGTTCCGTTCGGCGCCGAAGCGATCTGTACCAGTTCCCAACCTTCGTCCCCGTGCATATTGAGGACTTGGCCTGGTGTGTGCAGTGGAAGAGGCGTAATGAAGTATTCCCATTTGGTCATAAGGGAAAGCGTAACGTGCTTGTAGACTGTCTCGCATGGCAGCACGCAAATCACCGTTCTTTGACACGGCGACCACTCTCGGGAAGCTCGTCGCGTTCTTCGGCATCAGTGCTCTTTGCGGAGTCCTGGCTGCCGGTCTCCTGGTTCCCGTAGCCGCAGCAGCAGGCACAGCCGCATCCGGATCCATCCAGTTCTTTGACCAGCTTCCCTCGGAGCTGGAACGCGGGGCACTGGCCACGCCGTCAAAGATCTACGCAAACGACGGCTCCCTGATCGCCACGGTGTACGAGGAGAACCGCCAGCCGGTGACCCTCGACCAGGTGTCGCCGAATATGGTCGATGCCATGCTGGCCATCGAGGATGACCGGTTCTACGATCACGGCGGGGTGGACCTGCAGGGCATCATGGGTGCCCTTGTGTCCAATGCCACCAGTGACAGCACGCGCGGTGCTTCCACCATCACCCAGCAATACGTAAACAACGTCATCATTGACACCAACATGCAGAACAACGAGGAAGTTGTTTTCAGCGGCGGTAAATCGGTTGGCGACAAGCTTCGCGAAATGAAGCTTGCAATTGCGGTGGAAAAAGAGCTCAGCAAGGACGAAATCCTTGAGGGCTACTTCAATATCGTTCCGTTCAGCGGCACCACGTACGGCGTCCAGGCTGCGGCCCGCTACTTCTTCAACGTTGATGCCAAGGACCTGACCATCGCCCAGTCGGCCCTGCTGGCCGGCGTCGTCAACGGTCCCACTTTCTACAGCCCGGAGCTGAACCCCGAGCGCGCCCTGGAACGCCGGAACCTGGTGCTCCAGGCCATGTTGGATAAGGGCCGCATCGCGCAGGCAGACTTCGACGCCGCTGTTGCCACCGGACTGGACCTGCAGATCACGCCGGTATCGAGCAACTGCGTTGGTGCCTCCCAGGCTCCGTATTTCTGTGACTACGTAACACGCCTTGTGCTCAACGACGAGAACTTCGGCGCCACCGAGGAAGATCGGGACAAGCTGCTCAAGCGCGGCGGCCTCACCATCAAGACCACCCTGAACCCAACGTTCCAGAATGCCGCGCAGACAGCCGTCAACGAAACGGCCAATCCGGACACCACCGACGCTGAGATCGGCCACGCGATGGTCAGCATCGAACCGGGCACCGGCAAGATCCTGACCATGGCCCAGAACACCCGGTACACGCCGGAACTCGCGGACGGCAACTCCGTCCAGAACTTCAACGTGGACGTCAACCAAGACGGTGATCCAAGCAAACCGCTCAACGGCTTGGGTGGTTTCCAGCCCGGGTCCACGTACAAGCCGTTCACAGTTGCTGCCTGGCTGGATTCGGGCAAAACCCTGAACACCACCCTGAACGGGTCCAAGCGCACCTACCCCGCGGGGCACTCCTGGAACGCCAAGTGCCTGCCCGGCGGCCGCTACGTTGCACTTGAACCGTGGACGCCCATCAACTACGGCGACACGAACTACAAGAGCACCACCGTCCTGGACGGCCTGGCGCAGTCCTACAACACCATCACCCTCGCGGAGATCAACCAGCTGGATTTGTGCTCCTTCCAGGAAATCGCCTTTGCCGCAGGAATCCACAACGGCAAGAGCTCGGAAGGCAAAGAGGACATGCTCTCCGTCGACCCGCCGTCCACCTTCGGCGGCGGCGGCGACGCCTCTCCGCTGTCCATGGCCACCGGTTTTGCTACTCTTGCCGCCGAAGGCGTGAAGTGTGACCCCATTGCGCTTGAGTCCGTCACCGGCGCCGACGGCACCGAATATCCGGTTCCGGAGCAGTCCTGCGAGCAGGTGATGCGCAAAGAGGTTGCCCAGGGCGTCAATATGGCCACTCAGCGGGTGATGACCAACGGTTCCGGTGTGAACCTGCAGGTCGGTGTTCCCACCGCCGGCAAGACCGGCACCAACGACACCCGCTCGCAGACCTGGTTCATGGGCTACAGCACCGGAATGGTCACCGCCTCGTGGATCGGCAACTGGAAAGCCAATAACACCACCATGTCCGACAAGCTGATCGGCGGACGGACCTACCCGGAAATCGACGGCTCCCTGATCGCCGGTCCCTCCTGGAAGAATTACATCCAGCGGATTGCCGGCCAGTACGAAGCCAACGCGTTTACCGCTCCCCCGGCCAGCATGGTCGGCAACACGGCACCGCCCCGCGCCACTCCGCCGGCTTCCCCGCCGGCCTCCCCTGCCGCAGATCAGGGGCCTGGCAACGGCGGCGGCAACGGTAACGGCGGCAACGGCGGCGGTGAAGGCGGCGGCAACGGTAACGGTGGCGGCAACGGTAACGGCGGTAACGGCGGCGGTGAAGGCGGCGGCAACGGTAACGGCGGCGGCAACAGCGGCGGTAACGGCTAGTGGCTGATTCGACCCTCACCTCCGTGGTGCGGAAGGCAGCATGGCTGGCCGGCGGCCTCGCCGGCACCGGCGCTGCGGCCTTCGCCTACGGCTCCCTGATAGAACGGAACCTCTTCGGTGTCCGTGAAGAAACCGTCCGGGTCCTGCCGACCGGAAGCGCTCCCCTGCGGGTCCTGCACCTTTCGGACATCCACTTTGTTCCCGGCCAGGAGCGGAAAGTCCGTTGGCTGCAGGGCCTGGCTGAGCTGGAACCGGATCTGGTAGTCAACACCGGCGACAATCTCAGCCACCCGCAGGCAGTACCAGCCGTGCTTGAGGCGTTGAAACCCGTGATGCGTTTCCCGGGCGTCTTTGTCCCGGGCTCCAACGACTACTACGCCCCGGTCCTGAAGAATCCGTTCACATACTTCACCGGCCCCTCCAAGCATCGGCTCGAACCTGAGAAGCTGCCTTGGGGCAGCCTCTTCGACTCCTTCCAGGACGCCGGCTGGCAGAACCTGACCAACACCAGCAGTGTGATGGACCTGCCCGGCCTGCGCCTGAACTTTTCCGGAGTGGATGACCCGCACCTGGGACGGGACAAATATCAGGGCTTTGCTCCGTCCGGCGCATCCGCATCCACGGGAACCAACACAGCACCCGAAGTGAAGATCGGCGTCGCCCACGCTCCCTACCAGCGCGTGCTCAACGAGTTCACCGGCGGAGGCGCCGAGATCATCCTCGCCGGGCACACCCACGGCGGACAGGTCTGCATTCCCGGCTACGGCGCCCTGGTCAGCAACTGCGACCTGCCGACCTGGCAGGCCCGCGGGCTTACCTCCTGGGCGCACGCAGGACGCCGGGTGCCGCTGAACGTCTCCGCCGGCATCGGCACCTCGCGCTACGCACCGGTGCGCTTTGCCTGCCGTCCCGAGGCAGTCCTGCTGACCCTGACGGCGCGGGACACCTAAGCCCGGATCGGGCTCCGGACCGGCCCTTCCGCAGGGGCCGCCGGAGAGGTTCAAGACGTCCGTTTCGCGGAATCGGGATTTGTCTAGTATCCTTGTAAAGTTGCTTCGCGAGGTCGTCAAACACTTCAGCGGAACAGTGGTTACGGGGTGTGGCGCAGCTTGGTAGCGCGCGTCGTTCGGGACGACGAGGTCGCAGGTTCAAATCCTGTCACCCCGACCAGAAAGGGCCGGTCAGAGAAATCTGACCGGCCCTTTTGCGTTAAGGTGCCAAGAGCACATGCCGGGACTAGACGAACTTCTCCCCGGTAAGCCGTTCATAGGCCTCCACATACCGGCTCCGGGTGCGTTCGACGACGTCGTCCGGGAGGGCAGGGGGCGGCGCATCGGAGTACCGGTCCCAGCCCGAGGCCGGTGAGGTAAGCCAGTCCCGCACATATTGCTTATCGAAGGACGGCTGGGCCTGGCCGGGTGAATACAGTGCCGCGTCCCAGAAACGGGACGAATCCGGGGTCAGCACTTCGTCCCCCAAAGTGACCGCACCGGTCACCGGATCCTTTCCGAACTCCACTTTGGTATCCGCAAGGATGATCCCGCGTTCCCGTGCCACGGCTTCTGCCCGGGTGTAGATCTGCAGCGTCAGCGTACGCAGCTCTTCCGCCGTGCCGGGGCCCACTGTGTCCACCACTGCCTCATAGGTGATGTTCTCGTCATGTTCGCCCTGCTCGGCCTTGGCCGAGGGGGTAAACACGGCCGGTTCAATCCGCGAACCGTCCACCAGCCCGGCAGGCAGCGGCAACCCGCATACTGTCCGGGAGGCCTGGTACTCGGCCAGCCCGGAGCCGGTCAGGTAACCGCGCGCAATACACTCCACCGGGTACATCTCCAGCTTTTTGCAGATCATCGCCCGGCCGGCCACCGCCTCCGGAACACCATCCCGGGCGGAAATCACATGGTTCGGGATGTCCCCCAGCTGGTCAAACCACCAAAGACTGAGCTGGGTGAGGATCCGCCCCTTGTCCGGAATGGTGCTGGCCAGCACGTGGTCATACGCGCTGATCCGGTCGCTGGCCACTACCAGCACGCGGCCGGCGTCGTCCCCGTCCCCTTCGGGCACGTACAGATCGCGCACCTTGCCCGAATACACATGCCGCCAGCCGGGCAGCTGGGGCGCACGGCCCGTACCGTCACTCATGCGAGTTTCCCTTCGCGGGCCACTTCGGCCTCCGGCTCGGCGGTGCTGCCCGGCTGCCCCGAGCTGCCTTCCGGAACCCGCACTTCGCCGCGGGCAGCCTTCAGGGCAATATCGGTGCGGTGCTGGGACCCTTCGAGCCGGATCAGATCGACGCCGGCGTAGGCACGGTCCCTCGCCTCGTTCAGGTCCGAACCCAGCGCGACAACGGAAAGCACCCGCCCGCCGGCGCTGTGCACTTTGTCCTTCTTGAGCTTGGTCCCGGCGTGCAGCACGTGTACGCCCTCCAGCCGCCCGGCTTTCTTCAGCCCGCGCACCCGGTCTCCGGTCCTCGGCTTGCCCGGATAGTTTTCTGCTGCCACCACGACGGCGACGGCGGGGCGCGGGTCCCATTTCAGCTGTTCCATGGCGTCCAGCTCCCCCTTGGCCGCCGCCATCAGCAGCCCGCCGAGCGGTGTCTTCAACCGGGCCAGCACCGCCTGCGTCTCCGGGTCACCGAAGCGGGCGTTGAATTCGATGACCCGCACCCCGCGCGTCGTCAGGGCAAGCCCGCAGTACAGCACGCCCACGAAAGGGGTGCCGCGGGAAGCCATTTCGTCGATGGTCGGCTGCGCGACCCGGCGGACTACGTCCTGCACCAGCCCGGCCGGTGCCCAGTCCACAGGCGAGTAGGCGCCCATGCCACCGGTGTTGGGGCCGGCGTCGTTGTCGAAAATCCGCTTGAAGTCCTGGGCCGGAGCCAGCGGCACCACATGCCGTCCGTCCGAGAGCACGAAGAGCGAGACCTCGGGGCCGTCCAGGAATTCCTCGATCACCACGGTTCCGCCCGCCTGGAAGCAGGCGCGGGCATGCTCCAGTGCTTCCTTCCGGTCCGAAGTCACCACCACGCCCTTGCCCGCGGCCAGCCCGTCGTCCTTGACCACGTACGGGGTGCCGAAGGTGTCGAGTGCGTCGGCGGCTTCCTCCATGGTGCCGGCCATGCGCGCCATGGCCGTGGGAACATTGGCGGCCGCCATGACCTGCTTGGCGAAGGCTTTGGAAGCTTCGAGCTGGGCGGCGGCCCGTGACGGACCGAACACGGCAAACCCCGCCTCCCGCAGCGCGTCGGCCACACCTGCCGCAAGCGGTGCTTCCGGTCCGATGACCACCAGGTCGGAACCGAGGGAGCGGGCCAGTTCCGTGACCGCGGAGGGGTCGGTGGCCTCGACCGGGTGGACCGGCACCAGCTGGGCAATGCCTGCGTTCCCGGGTGCCGCGTGGACCTCGCGGACATAGGGATCAGCCAGGAGCGCTCGGACAAGGGCATGTTCGCGGCCGCCGGGGCCTACTACGAGAACCTTCACAGTAGATCAGGGTACTTGCTGGGATGGACCGCCTGAAAGCACCTGCCCAACATGACGCCGCGGCACGGATTGCCGCAGGGATGCCTGCCCGCGGCAGCTCGGCATCCCGGGCTACCTATTTGCCATCCGTCCGGTACCTGCAGGCCGGCGTCCCTTGCAGGTAGCCCCGAGGCGGATCGATAGTGGAAGTGCGGGCGCTGCAGCGGTGCGGCGCATACCGAGGAACGGCGGGGGGCAGCGAGATCGACGGCGGTGCCGGGGCCGTCATCGCCGGTTCGCCCCCCGCACCCCTTTAGACTGAATAACATGAACGCAACTTTTACCGCGTCCGACGCCGTTGAACTGGCAGTGCTGGAGCGCAACGGTTTTATTGAATCCCGCCACATCGGCTCCGCCGTCGTGATGGCCGCCGACGGCACCGTGGTTACGGAACTCGGTGACATCGCCACGCCGATCTTCCCCCGCTCCACGCTCAAGCCGTTCCAAGCCGTCGCGGCCATGCAGTCCGGGGTGCCGCTGCGCGGGCCGCAGGTGGCACTTGCCGCCGCCAGCCACGTCGGCTCCCGGGAACACACCGACGTCGTCCGCGGCATGCTGGCCGCCGCCGGCGTCACCGAGGGGCACCTGCAGTGCCCCGAGGACTGGCCGCAGGACACCGAGGCTCGAAATGAACTCATCCGCGAAGGCAAGGGGCCTCAGCGGATCGCATTCAACTGTTCCGGCAAGCATGCCGCCTTCCTCTGGGCGTGCACCGAGAACAACTGGGACCACGCCACCTACCTGGATCCCCAGCATCCGCTGCAGCGCCGCATCGCAGAGGTGATCGAGGAATTCACCGGTGAAACCGTGCAGCACTGGGCGGTGGACGGCTGCGGCGCGCCGCTGGCCGCTGTCTCGCTGACCGGGCTGGCCCGCGGCATCGGCCGGCTGGCCAAGGCGCCGTCCGGCAAGCACGGCAACGCCCGTGCGGCAACGGTTGCCACCGCGATGCTCGACTATCCGTGGGCGGTGCACGGCCACGGCCGCGAGAACTCGGTTGTGATGGAGGACCTGGGGATCATCGCCAAGAACGGCGCCGAGGGTGTCCTGGTGCTGGGCACCGACACCGGCGTTGCCGTGGCGCTGAAGATGCTCGACGGCAATACCCGCGCCGCATCCCTGGTGGGCCTGACGCTGCTGGCTGCCAGCGGCGCCGTCGATCCGCTGGCCGTGGAGAAGGTGCTGACCAAGATCATGCAGCCGGTACTCGGCGGCGGACAGCCCGTGGGAAGCCTGCGGCTGGGTGCGCCGGTCACGGCGCTGCTGGGCTAGAAGCGTGGCACGGCGCCGGATCTCGGGCGAAGACGGCAGGGCCGCCCTGCAGGCAGCGGCAGCCGGGGCAACTGACCGCGGCACCACTGCCATGGCAGTGCGGTATGCCCTGGAGGAACTTGCCGAACGCGCCCCCGGCAACAGCGTCGAGGTCCGGGTTCCGCCCTTCGGGGTGACCCAGTGCGTGGCAGGCCCCCGGCACACCCGCGGCACTCCCCCGAACGTCATCGAGACCGACGGCGCCACCTGGCTGGCGCTGGTCACCGGCCGGCAGTCCTGGGCCGACGCCGTTGCCGCGGGGAAGGTGGCCGCCTCGGGGCTGCGCGCGGACCTTTCCGAGGTGCTGCCGCTCTTCCGGACCGGGTCCTAGGATCCCCGGCCGGGATCCGTCCCGTCCGCGCCTGGTTTCCATCGGCAAGCGGGAGAGTGCCCGGCCGGTAGAATCGAAGCATGGTTTCCGAGCAGCACAGCCCTGAGCGCCGCGAGATTACGGTCCGCCGCGCTCCCCGTTTCGTCCCTTTCCTGGCACTGGGAGTGGTTGCCGGGTTTATTGCTGCCCTCTTCGTCGCTTACGGCGGGGCCGAGAACCCCAGCTTCACGCGTGAAGCCACCCTCGGGTTCTTCACCGTCATGTTCGGCCTCCCGGGGCTGCTGCTGGGCGCCTTGACCGCCCTCATCCTGGATTGGATCAGTGTCCGCAGGGCCCGCCGGTCCATGGTGGAAAGCGTAGATCCCGCGGAACCGGAGAGCCGGGAACAGCCGTCGTCGTAACGGTTGCGCGCACAGCCCGCGCCGCCGGTTGTCCATGAGACAATTCACACATGGCACGTGGAGACGGACAGCTTTCCCATGATCTGATGCCCGGAGAAAAAGGCCCGCAGGATGCCTGCGGAGTCTTCGGAGTCTGGGCCCCCGGCGAAGAGGTGGCGAAGCTTACCTATTACGGGTTGTACGCCCTGCAGCACCGCGGACAGGAGTCCGCCGGCATAGCAACCAGCGACGGCAACCGCATCAGCGTATACAAGGACATGGGGCTGGTATCCCAGGTCTTCGACGAAACCACGCTCAATACCCTTTTGGGGCACATTGCGGTGGGGCACTGCCGGTATTCGACCACCGGAGCCTCCCACTGGGCCAATGCCCAGCCCACCCTCGGCGCCACCGCGAGCGGCACCGTGGCCCTGGCGCACAACGGCAACCTGACCAACTCCGCTGAACTGTATGAACTGATCCTCGAGCGCGAAGGCCGGCCCCGCTCCGGCGAAATCGCCCAGGGCAACACCTCCGACACGGCGTTGGTCACCGCTTTGCTCAACGGCAGCGACGGACGCTCCCTGGAGGACACGGCCATGGAGCTGCTGCCGAAACTGCGCGGCGCGTTCTCCTTTGTGTTTATGGATGAGGGCACCCTCTACGCCGCGCGGGACACCTACGGCGTCCGGCCGCTGGTGCTTGGAAGGCTGGAGCGTGGCTGGGTGGTGGCCTCCGAAGGCTCCGCCCTCGCCACGGTGGGAGCCAGTTTCATCCGGGAGATCAAGCCGGGCGAATTCATTGCCATTGACGAATCCGGGGTCCGCAGCCGCACCTTCGGGGAGCCGACGCCGGCCGGCTGCGTGTTCGAGTACGTTTACCTCGCCCGCCCCGACGCCACCATTGCCGGCCGGTCGGTGTACGAATCCCGGGTCGAGATGGGCCGGCAGCTGGCACGGGAAAACGCGGTCGAGGCGGACATCGTGATCCCGGTTCCGGAATCCGGCACCCCGGCGGCAGTGGGATACGCCGAGGAGTCCGGCATTCCCTTTGCCCACGGGTTCGTCAAGAACTCCTACGTTGGCCGTACCTTCATCCAGCCCAGCCAGACCCTTCGCCAGCTCGGCATCAAACTGAAGCTGAACGCCCTCGAATCGGTAATCCGCGGGAAGCGGGTAGTGGTGGTGGATGATTCCATCGTGCGCGGCAATACGCAGCGTGCCATTGTCCGGATGCTGCACGAAGCCGGCGCCCTCGAGGTCCACGTGAAGATCTCCTCTCCCCCGGTGAAGTGGCCGTGCTTCTACGGCATCGACTTCGCGTCCCGGGCCGAGTTGATCGCCAACGGCGCTGCCGTGGAGGAAATCCGCGCGTCCATCGGTGCGGACAGCCTGGCGTACATTTCCGAAGACGGCATGATCGATGCGACCCTGCAGCCGCGGGAACGGTTGTGCACGGCGTGCTTCACCGGCGTCTACCCCATCGAGCTGCCCGCCGCGGACCGGTTGGGGAAGAACCTGCTGGAACCTGCCAATCCCGCGGAAGCCGCCGGATCCAACGGCTGTGACCCGGGACCGGACAGCGAATACGAGAACCTGCTTACCGACGCCGAAAAGAAAGAAGCCGTATGAACGCCACCTCCATCACCTACGCGTCCGCAGGAGTGGATGTCGAAGCCGGCGATAAAGCCGTTGAACTGATGAAGGCGGCCGTCAAGGCCACCCACAATCCGTCGGTGCTGGGCGGAGTGGGCGGTTTCGCCGGCCTTTACGATGCCTCGCGGCTGCTCAGCTACCGGAAGCCGCTCCTCGCAACGTCCACGGACGGCGTCGGAACCAAGGTTGCCATCGCGCAGGCTATGGACATCCACGACACCATCGGCTTCGATCTCGTGGGCATGGTGGTGGACGACATCGTGGTGGTGGGAGCCGAGCCGTTGTTCATGACGGACTACATCGCCTGCGGCAAGGTTGTGCCGGAGCGCATCGCCGACATAGTCCGCGGCATCGCGGCGGCCTGCGAGGTGGCCGGCACGGCGCTGGTCGGCGGGGAAACCGCCGAGCATCCAGGCCTGCTGGGTGAGCACGAGTACGACGTCGCGGGCGCTGCCACGGGCGTGGTGGAGGCGGACCGGCTCCTCGGCCCGGACCGGGTGCGCCGCGGCGACGTAGTCATCGGTATGGCATCTTCGGGGATCCACTCCAACGGCTACTCCCTGGTCCGCCGCGTCATCAACCATGCCGGGTGGCAGCTTGAACGCCAGGTTTCCGAACTGGGACGCACCCTGGGCGAGGAACTGCTCGAACCTACCCGCGTCTACGCCGCTGACTGCCTTGACCTCGCCCGCTACGAGGCGGCCGGAGTGCATGGTTTCAGCCACGTGACCGGCGGCGGGTTGGCAGCAAACCTGGCCCGTGTGCTGCCGAAGGGGTTGCAGGCCACGGTGGACCGCTCCACCTGGGAACTGCCGCCGGTGTTCAAGCTGATCGCTGAACTGGGCAACGTGCCTCAGCCGGACCTTGAACGGACGCTGAACCTCGGTGTCGGCATGGTGGCGATCGTCGATGCAGGAAGCGCGGAGGCCGCCCTCGAGCGCCTCGCGGCCCGCGGCGTCCCTGCCTGGGTCATGGGCACCGTCGGCGGGATTGAAACGCCGTCCGGCGCCGATTCCGATTTTGTGCAGGGCGCCAAGGGCGTCGACGGCGGTGCCGTCCGCTTGGTCGGGACCTACGCCTGAGCGCTCCGGCCGGGTAGAGCAAGGCCCCGCACCGGATACGCCGGTGCGGGGCCTTGACCTAAGAGAAACCTACTTACAGGCTTAACGCCAATCAGCGGACCCACCCTAAGGTGATCCGCTGAAGGAGGCAATTGGCCAACGTCGTTGAGGAAATTACCGCTAGCCTACGCGGCGGTTACCCTCATCATCGTCATCGTCGCCAAATTGATCCGCGTACTTATCTTCGTACGCCGAGTAGTCGGGCTCAGCCGGCTCCTCGGGATATCGACTGGATGGACGACTCGTCGGTCCTGAGAGCTCACGCTGCAGCGCCGAGTAGTCCGTGGCCGGGGTGAAGTACTTCATCTCCCGAGCCTGCTTGGTTGCTTTTGCCTTTTGACGGCCGCGCCCCATGGCGTGACCCCCTTTTTGCGTCGATCCGGAGGTTAGTCGTTCGGGCAGATGAACGAGGGCCCCGGAATATTTGGTCAATTTGTCGTAAGTACAGGTTACATGTTTTCCCGCTGGCTTGTGCCCCCTTGACCGCGGCGAGGAGTATTCCCGGGGCATTAGCACAGGGCCTCCGGCACGCCGGTCCCTGCGCCCGCCCTCAGATATTGGCTAAAGTCAGGGGTAGAGACAGTTTTGGGGTGCATCATGCCACCGCCTACAGGGAGGACAGACGTTCACCATGAGCGATCAGAAAAGTACACCGGAAGCGGTTTATCCGCCGCCGGAGAAGGACAGTACGCCGGGAGCCCTCCCCGATCTGAGCGCGCATTCGGACTCCCCCGCGTGGCTCTCTGAAGACGGAAACCACGACGCCGGTGTCTGGGAACGCAGTTTCGAGGGTGCCGGGGAGCCTGACATGGCTGCCGAAGGGGCTGACGGCGCGGGCTCCGCAGCGACTGCACTGGCTACGGACGCCGGAACTGAACGCGACGGCGACGAAACCGCTGCGTTGGAGCTTCCCGCGGAGCCGGTGGTGGTGGCACCCGAGGACCTCGAGCTGGAAGAACCCTCCCTGGCCGAGCCGGCCCTGAGTGAGGACGCCGTGGAAGCAGCGGCCCTCGACCAGGTTGCCTCGGAAACCGCTGCAGCCGAGGCCAACGCGGCGGAAGCAGGGCGCCTGTCCGGACTTGAACCGGCTCCTGCCGGGACCGAAGTCCAGGTGGACGCTAACGCCGCCGGCACCGATGGGCGCGGAGAAACTGACGAGACGACCGCTCTTTCCGGTTCAACACCCGAAGATGGCGAGGCAACGGCCTCCGGTTCAGCTGCCGGTACCGCTGCGGCCGACGGCGCGGAGGCTGAAGCCGTGCCGGACGGCACCGACGCCGAAGCCGTTCCGGACGGCACCGACGGTACGGAAGACGCCGCGGCCCACGGAGACGGTGCAGATAACTCCAACGCCGAGGGCACCGAGACTGAAGCCGTGCCCGACAGCACCGACGAGGCTGAGGGCTTCAAAGCCGATGGCGGCGAAGGTGAAGCCGCCGCAGGGCTAGACGTTCCGGCGTCCGGTGAAACACCTGAACCGGCCGCTGAAGCGGAGCAGGAGCCGTCCGGAGGGGACACTGAACCGCACCCCCTGCATGGCATCAACGCGGCCGCACCGATGACCGCCGCACCCCAGGAGCGAGCAGTAGCCCCGGTTGCTGCATCCGGCGAACCGGAGCCCGTTGCGGCAGCTGTGCCGGCGGGCGACACCCGCCGGTCACGCCGGCTGGCCGAAAGCCAGGCATCGGGGGCAACAGCAGCCTCCAAGCAGCCCGGCGCAGCCTCCGGCGCCACGGCCTCCGCAACAGGGGCAGGGACGGCGGCAGGCATCGCTCCCGCCGCGGCAAAGGGCAGCGGCAAGAGCAAGAGCAACACCCGCCTGCTTCTGGTACTCGGCGGCGTTGTGCTCGCCGCCGTCGTCGCCATCCTGCTTTTCGTGTTCGTCTTTAACGACAAGGAGGAAGGCGTCATCTCCGAGGATGTGAGCCCCCTGGAGCTGGTGGAGGGAGCGTGCCTGAAGGATTGGGACGACGTCAACTCCGGCGCCACCGTAGTCACCTGCGAAACACCGCACAACGCCCAGCTGGTCGCCACCGACAGCTACACCGAGGATGCTGCCTTCCCCGGCACCGGCGCCCTGGAGGAGCGGGTCAACGAGGTCTGCAAGGCCGTGGAGTATGCCGACGCCGCCGCGGAGTCCCCGGGCTTGAAGCTGACCAAGTCCATCCCTACCGAGCAGACCTGGGCCTCCGGCGACCGCCGCGTGGACTGCATTGTTTTCGCCCCCGAGGGCCAGGACCTCACCGAGTCCCTGGTGCAGGAGTAAGCGGGTACGGGAGTAAGCGCAGCCAAACAGCACAAAGGCGCGCGGCGGGCATCATCCGCCGCGCGCCTTTTTGGTCTTCGGACCTAGACCGCTGCCACCGTCAGCCCGGGCTCGGCCACCAGCCCGTCCCCGTCCAGACCGTCTGCGGGCCTATCCACCAGGACCGTGTTGCCGTCGCTGATCTTTCCGGCCAGGATTCCGCGGGCCAGCTGGTCGCCGATTTCACGCTGCACCAGGCGGCGCAGGGGCCGGGCACCGTACGCAGGGTCGTAGCCGGTCAGCGCCAGCCATTCCCGTGCTGCATCGGTCACGTCAAGCACCAGCCTGCGCTCGTGGAGGCGGTTGGCCAGGGCACGCACCTGGATGTCCACGATCCGGGTCAGGTCCTCCAGGCTCAGCGGATCGAACAGGATCACGTCGTCGAGCCGGTTGAGGAACTCCGGCTTGAAGTTCGCGTTGACCATGGACATCACCGATTCGCGTTTCTGCTCCTCGGTCAGGCCCGGGTCCACCAGGAACTGGGACCCGAGGTTGGACGTCAGGATCAGGATGACGTTGCGGAAGTCCACCGTCCGGCCCTGGCCGTCAGTCAGCCGGCCGTCGTCGAGCACCTGCAGCAGGATGTCGAAGACGTCCGGATGCGCCTTCTCCACTTCGTCCAGCAGGATCACCGAGTAGGGGCGGCGGCGCACTGCTTCGGTGAGCTGGCCGCCCTCTTCATAGCCCACGTATCCGGGAGGCGCACCCACCAGGCGGGATACCGCGTGCTTCTCGGAGTACTCACTCATGTCGATGCGGACCATGGCCCGCTCGTCGTCGAAGAGGAAGTCCGCCAGGGCCTTCGCCAGCTCGGTCTTGCCGACGCCGGTGGGGCCTAGGAACAGGAAGGAACCGGTGGGGCGGTCCGGGTCGCTGACGCCTGCCCGCGAGCGGCGCACGGCGTCCGAGACCGCCGCCACGGCCTTGCCCTGCCCGATCAGGCGCGAGCCGATGGCTTCTTCCATGTCCAGCAGTTTCTGGGATTCGCCCTGCAGCATCCGCCCGGCGGGGATACCCGTCCAGGCGGAGACCACTTCGGCAATGTCGTCTGCGGTGACTTCCTCGGAGACCATCAGTTCACGGGTTTCTTCTCCGGAACTGTTCGCCTCCGCCTGCTGCGCTGCTTCCAGTTCCTTCTGGAGAGCCGGGATTTCGCCGTACAGGATGCGGGAGGCTTCCGTGAGGTCGCCGTCGCGCTGGAACTTCTCCGCCTCACTCCGCCGCTCGTCAATCTGGGCCTTGATGTCACCGACGCGGTTGAGGCCTGCCTTTTCGGCTTCCCACCGGGCGTTGAGCGCGGCCAGCTGTTCCTTTTTATTGGCCATGTCTTCGCGCAGGACGGCCAGCCGCTCAATCGAGGCCTCGTCCGTTTCATTCGCCAGTGCGAGTTCCTCCATGGTGAGCCGGTCCACGGCACGCCGGAGCTCATCGATCTCCTCGGGCGCGGAGTCGATTTCCATCCGCAGGCGGGAAGCAGCCTCATCCACCAGGTCAATGGCCTTGTCCGGAAGCTGGCGTCCGGTGATGTAGCGGTTGGACAGCGTTGCGGCGGCAACCAGGGCGGAGTCGGCGATAGCGACCTTGTGGTGGGCCTCGTACCGCTCCTTCAGGCCGCGCAGGATGCCGATGGTGTCCGGGACGCTGGGCTCGCCCACGTATACCTGCTGGAAACGGCGCTCCAATGCCGCATCCTTTTCGATATTTTCGCGGTATTCGTCCAGCGTGGTGGCGCCGATCAGCCGCAGCTCTCCGCGCGCCAGCATTGGCTTAAGCATATTGCCGGCATCCATGGACCCTTCGGCCGCACCCGCCCCTACTACGGTGTGCAGCTCGTCGATGAAGGTGACGATCTGGCCTTCGGCATTGGAGATTTCCTCGAGTACGGCTTTGAACCGCTCTTCGAACTCGCCGCGGTACTTGGCACCGGCGACCATGGATCCCAGGTCAAGGGACAGCAGGGTCTTGCCGCTCAGACTCTCGGGCACGTCCCCAGCAATGATGCGCTGGGCCAGTCCTTCGACGACCGCTGTCTTGCCCACGCCCGGCTCGCCAATGAGTACCGGGTTGTTCTTGGTGCGGCGGCTGAGTACCTGGATGACGCGCCGGATCTCGGCGTCCCGCCCGATCACGGGGTCCAGCTTGCCCGAGCGGGCCATTTCCGTCAGGTCGGTACTGAATTTTTCCAGGGCCTGGAAGGTGTTCTCCGGATCAGCGTTGGTCACTTTGCGGTCTCCTCGTACGGTTGGAAGCACGGCGCTGAGCGCGTCGTGCCCGGCGTTGTTGTCCCGAAGCGCTTTTCCTGCGGGACCGTTGTCGAGGGACAACCCGAGCAGGAGGTGTTCGGTGGAGACAAAGGCATCCCCCAGCTTCTCTGCCTCCTGCTGCGCCGCGTTGATGACTTGAAGCAGGGGCCTGGAAAACTGGGGCTGCGCCACCGAGCTGCCGGAGGAGGAAGGCAGCTGGTGAATGGCGGTGCTGGCAGCGGCGCTGACGGTGTCCACATTGATTCCTGCAGCCTTCAGGAGGGCGACGGCGACCCCCTGCCGCTGATCCATAAGCGCTTTCAGCAGATGCGCCGGTTCAATCTGCGGATTCCCCGCAGTGTTCGCGTTCATGGCCGCAGCCGAAAGTGCTTCCTGGCTCTTGTTCGTGAATTTGGTGTCCACGGTGGCTCCTCAAAACCTCAGCGAAGAATGCTTCCGCAATGCTAAACAAAGTTGAGTCTAGTTCGCTCAACTTTGGAAGTAAAGTTCTCTAGCGCACCACCGCGACTGGGGACGCCTAAGGGATGTGCTCCCGGTCAAATTCATCTGCCGTCCTTCGCCAGCGTTCGTTCCGCGCTTCAAAGAGCTGTGCCAGCGGCCCGGCTGCTTCGATTTCAAAACGGATCCCGGGCGGCTCCTCGGGGATATTCCCGGCCAGGTACTCTTCCAGGACGTCGAGGAAGTATTCCCACCCCGCACCGCCGGTCCAGAGTCCTGCGCCGGGGGCCGCGGTTACCGCGAATCCCTTGCGCACCGAGGCGTACCGCAGTTCCAGCCGGGTATCGCCGTTCTCCCCGGTCAGGTGAAATTCCACCTCGGCAGCGGAGGTTCCTTCCCGCGCCCAGGACACGGTCAGAAGGCGGGGGCCGTCACAACGGAGGATCGCTCCGTGGGATCCGTCCGGGAGACTGTAGGTGCCGCCTCGCCGCAGGTCCCCTTCGGGAAGCGCCACCCATTGACCCAATCGTTCCGGATCCGCGAGGGCGGACCACACTTCTCCGATGGGGTATGGGATATCGCGTGCCATGACGATCATCAGTGCGTGGCCGGCCTGGATCTGCCGCCGCCCGTAGGACCGCACCGTCTTCTCGAGAATTATGTCCAGATCGGACATTTTGCCCACTCCTGCCGTAGAACAACCGGCAACCGATCCGGTCCTCCAGCGGCCTTTGCGGCCGTTCCGGCTGTCCGCAGGGTGCCGGTGGAAGCGAGTTGTATTTATAAGGCCACGTCCCTGGCCGTTTCCAAAAACCGTAGCAGGGAAAACATGCCCTGCACAGGGTTCCCGACCGGGGCAAACCGGCCCCGGGATCACAGCAGACGGGCACCGATGGTGAGCCACATCGAGGAAATCGGAACAGCGCAAGTCCCTTTGATAGATTCCGCACCGTCCTTTTGCGTGTCCGGAATCCATAGTCGGGGCCCGCCCCCGGTAGCCTGTGCGGATGGGGAAAAACCGTACTTCCGTTTCCGTCCTTGCCGTGGCCGCCCTGGCCCTGACCCTGGTGTCCTGCTCGGGGGACAAGCCGGCGCCTGACAACGCCGCCGCCGAATTGGCGGAGGGCCTGAGCCAGATGGATGTTTCGGCGTCTGCCTTTACGGCGGGCACCCCCGCCGACGTGAATGCCGAGCTGGAAGAGCTGCTCGCCGGCATGGGCCCGATCCGCCCTGCCGTCGCGGTGGCCGGCGTTGAGGAAGACGAGGACGACGACGCCGCCGCCACCGCACGGCTGACCTACGCCTGGGACGTCAACAGTGATTCGGAGCCGGACTGGACCTATGAGAGCTCCGCCCAGCTCCGCCGCGGAGAAGACGACAAGTGGCTGGTTGAGTGGGCGCCATCCGTCCTGTTCAGTCCCCTTGTCGACGGCGATCGGCTGGTCCGCTCCACTACTCCAGGCGGCCGCGCAGACATCCTCGACCGCAACGGGGAACCGCTGATGAACGCGCGGCCGGTGCTCCGCATCGGCATCAACAAGCCGGATCTCTCCGAGGAGCAGTATGCGTCCTCGTCGGCGGCACTGGCCGAACTGGTGGGGCTGGACCCATCCTCGTACACCGCCCAGGTGCAGGCCTCCGGCCCCGAAGCCTTTGTCGAGGCGCTTGTCCAGCGTGAGGAAGCTGAGGGACCGGCAACCCCGGCGGCCATCGAAGCCATCCCCGGCGCACTTGCCATACCCGCGCAGCGGATCCTGGCGCCCACCCGCAGCTTTGCCCGTGCCCTGCTGGGCACAGTGGGCGAGGCGACTGCGGAATTGGTTGAGGAATCCGAGGGCAGGGTGTCCGCCGGGGACCAGACCGGTCTGTCCGGGCTGCAGAAGCAGTACAACCCGCAGCTCCAGGGCAGTCCCGGCGTAACAGTCACCGTCGAAAATGCAGCCGGAACCAGCGACACCGTCAAGAGCATCGACCCGCAGACGGGTGCTGATCTGCAGACCACCCTGGATCCACGGCTGCAGCAGCTGGCTGAGGAAGTCCTGGAGCAGGAGCCGTCGGCGTCCGCCATCGTGGCCATCCAGCCCTCCACCGGCGAAATCCTGACCGTGGCGAACGGCCCCGGCAGCGAAGGCCAGCAAACCGCCCTCCTGGGCCAGTACCCGCCGGGATCCACGTTCAAGACAGCCACCGCGCTGGCAATGCTGCGTAACGGCACCACACCGGACAGCACTGTGGAGTGCCCGTCCGAACTTAACGTCGACGGCCGGAAGTTCAACAACGTCCCCGGCTACCCGGCCGAGGCCACTGGCAGCATCCCACTGCGCACGGCATTCGCGAACTCGTGCAACACTGCCTTCCTCAATGCCCAGGGCACCGTTTCCCAGCAGGGCCTCTCCGCTGCCGCCGGAGACCTGGGTATCGGTGTGGATGCTTCGATCGGCACGGACGCGTTCCTGGGCTCCGTGCCGGCGGAGGCTGAAGGCACCGAACATGCAGCCTCGCTGATCGGACAGGGGCAGGTCCTGGTCTCCCCGCTCGCCATGGCGGTTGCCGGTGCCTCTATCGGCAAGGGTGAACGGGTCTCCCCCACGCTGATCCGGGAATCCGCCTCGCCGGCCCCGGCCGGCGGGTCCGCTTCGGCTTCTCCCACCGCTTCCGCTCCGGAAACGACAGCTCCGGTGCCGGGGAACCTCACGGCAGAGGAAGCCGCATCGCTGCGGGAAATGATGCGCGCCGTCGTCGCCGAAGGCGGAGTGCAGATGCTGCTCGGCGTGCCGGGCGAACCCGTGCTCGCCAAGACCGGAACCGCTGAGTTCGGCAGCCAGACGCCGCCGGAAACCCACGCATGGGTGCTGGCGATCCAGGGCGACCTGGCCGTTGCGGTGTTCGTGGAGCAGGGTGAGCGGGGCTCCACCTCAGGCGGGCCGCTGATGAAGGCCTTCCTTGAGGGCGCCCAGGGCTAACCGCGAAGGGAACGGCTCAGGAGGGCCACTGCTGCCGGGGTGCAACCCGGCCCTGGTAGCCCGGCTGCCGGTACGCGTTCCCGGCGTACGGAGTGATCTGCCAGGTGTCCGTAGGCACTATGACCTTGCCCAGCGGCATCAGCGAAATCGGCAGCATCTTCAAATTCGCGATGCCCAGCGGAATCCCGACGATGCTCACGAACATGGGGATGGCCGTCAGGATGTGTCCAATGGCGATCCAGATGCCGGCCAGCAGCAGCCAGATGATGTTTCCCAGCAGGCTGAGCGGGCCGGTGAACCCGCCCCGGTCCACGACCGTCCGACCGAACGGCCAGAGCGCATAGTTGGCGATGCGGAAGGATGCGATACCGAACGGGATGGTGACAATCAGCAGGCAGCAGACCACACCCGCCAGTGCATAACCGAGGGCAAGCCAGATACCGCCGAACAGAAGCCAGATGACGTTCAGGATCGCTTTCATGGCTCCATTGTTCTCTACCCGGTACTGATTAGCCACGGCTTCGCCGCCTGCATACCCGCCCGCCTGCACCTGTCCTAGACTGGCGCCATGCCGATCAGCGACGAGAACCCCGCAGACCACCTGACTTCCAGCCAGTGCTGGACCTACGTCCGGCAAGCCAAGTTCGGCCGGCTCGCCGTGATTGTCGACGGACATCCCGACATTTTCCCCGTTAACTTCGCCGTTGACCACGGCACGGTGGTTTTCCGCACCGCGACCGGAACCAAGCTGGCCGGCGCGCTCTCGGGCAATCGGGTTGCGTTCGAAATTGACGGTTATGATGACACGCTGTCCTCCGCCTGGAGCGTGGTGCTCAAGGGCAGCGCCACCCTGCTCGAAGACTTCTCGGAGATCCTGGATTCCGAGGAACTCCCGCTCTTCCCCTGGCAGACGGGGCCGAAAAACGCGTTTGTCCGCATTGAACCGGAACTGACAACCGGCCGCCGGTTCCTTCTCTCCAATGCTGCCCGCCGCAATGTGCTGCGTGGAATGGGGCTCTACACGGAGTAGCCCGCTCGCGCGTAAAGCAGACGCCAAAAGAGGCGCCGCACCTCGTGGGTGCGGCGCCTCTTTCGGCTGTTGCTATGCCTTAGCGGGAACGGCGTTCGTTCGACGCCGGCGCGGTGGCGCGGCGGGGACCGGCGGCGCGTGCCGGACGGCCGGAAGCTGCACCGGCGCCGCGGGAGACTCCGCCTGCACGCTGGCCGCCGCCGGCACCCTCGGCGCGCTGGCCGGTTGCCGGGCGGCGGTTACGGCCGGATGCGGTCGCAGCCGATGCGCTGTTGCGGCGTCCGTCCGAAGACCGGGCCGGACGCTGCGTACGCAGGTCGTCGCCTGCTGCTGCGCGGTCGTTGCGTTCGCTGCGGTCCGGGCGTTCAGCCGAAACGCGGCCGCGTCCGCCTGTACCGCCGCGTCCGCCGGCGCGGGGAGCACCCGTGCTGCGGGCTGCGCGCTTGCGCTGGGCGTTGGCGCCGGTGGAGCGGCCGCCGCCCTGCTGCGGGGACTTGGCTGCAAGCTGCGCAGCGCGGACGTGCGGTTCCACAACGGCCGCGCGTTCGCCGACAAGCTTGGCGATGGACGGCGAATTATGGCTGACCTTCTCGATGGAAACGTCGACGCCGGCAGCCTTCATCAGCTTCGACACCTCGCTCTTCTGCTCCGGGAGGGTCAGCGTCACCACGGTTCCGCTGGATCCGGCGCGGGCCGTACGGCCTGAACGGTGGAGGTAGGCCTTGTGCTCCGTGGGCGGATCAATGTGGACCACGAGTTCAACGTCATCCACGTGGACGCCGCGGGCGGCGACGTCGGTGGCGACCAGGACGCGGACGTCGCCGGACGCGAACTCCGCCAGGTTGCGGTCACGGGCATTCTGGGACAGGTTGCCGTGCAGGTCCACCGTGGGGATTCCGTTGTCCGTGAGGAACTGGGCCATCTTGCGGGCGTGGTGCTTGGTGCGCATGAACATGATGCGGCGGCCCTGGCCACCGGCCAGTTCCTTGACCAGCAGCTTCTTGGCGGTCTGGTCCTGGACCAGCAGCACGTGGTGCTCCATGGTGGACACCGCTGCCTGCGGCTCATCGACGGAGTGCGTCAGCGGGTTGGACAGGTAACGGCGGACCAGCTTGTCCACGCCGTTGTCCAGCGTGGCGGAGAACAGCATCCGCTGGCCCTTTTCCGGAGTGCGGTCCAGCAGGCGCTGGACAACCGGCAGGAAGCCGAGGTCCGCCATGTGGTCGGCCTCGTCCAGGACGGTGATCTCGACGGACTCGAGGCTGATGACCTTCTGCTTCATCAGGTCTTCGAGGCGGCCCGGGCAGGCGATGACGATATCGACGCCGGCCTTGAGTGCCTTTTCCTGGCGCTGCTGGGACACGCCGCCGTAAATCACGGTGGTGTTCAGGCCCAGTTCCTTCGCGAGCGGCTCAATCACGTTGTTGATCTGCGTGGCCAGTTCGCGGGTCGGCGCCAGGACCAGGCCCAGCGGGCGGTTCGGGCGGCGGCGGTAGGCTGCCTCGTTCTCGGCCAGCCGGGTGACCAGCGGGAGGGAGAAGGCGAGGGTCTTGCCCGAGCCGGTGCGGCCGCGGCCCAGGACGTCGCGGCCCTTGAGGGTGTCCGGAAGGGTTTCCACCTGGATGGGGAAGGCCTCGTCAATTCCGGCGGCGGCGAGGGAGGAAACAAGTGCCTTGGGCACACCAAGGGCAGCAAAAGTGGTCATTAAAGACAGGCAACTTTCGGTAAGAGGCCCCCAACGCCGTTTGGGCCGGGGGTTCGCCGAAGAAAAGTCAGACAGTGTCTACCGCACTGAAGCGGGACAAAAGAAAGCGTTCATCGACGCAGGCTGGACTGCTTACACACACTGTTTAAACCTTGGATTTTAAGCACGGTTCAACAGTGGCAGGACCAACATCTGCCTCCAGTTTACCGCAATGCGGAAACTTTCCTAATCGGGGGCGGGGGCTGCGGTGAAATCCGGACCCGCGGCAGCCGATAGCATTAACAGTAATGACTACTGAACCAGCCCTGCCCGACGCCGCCGAAACCGGGCCGGTGGATCCCGCCGCCGGCACCGACGAGGAGCAGCATTTCCGCTCTCCGGTGTCCTTTGTCCGGCGCGGCTCGCGCCTGCAGGGCCGCCGCCAGCAGGCCTGGGACGAACTCTCCGACCGCTTCGTGGTTGATGTTCCGCGTGACGAAGCGGACACCTCGGTGCACCCCGGGTACGTGTTCGACGCCGCCGCCGAGTTCGGGCGCACCGCTCCGCTCGTCGTCGAAATCGGCTCCGGCCTGGGTGAAGCCGTTGCCCATGCCGCCGAGCAGAATCCGGACAAGGACTTCCTTGCCGTGGAGGTCTATCTTCCCGGCCTGGCGCAGACGCTGCAGCGGATCGGCCAGAAGGGCCTGACGAATATCCGCGTGGTCCAGGCAAATGCCCCGGAGGTGCTGGCCAGCATGCTCCCGGCCGGGTCCGTGGCGGAGGTTTGGGTGTTCTTCCCCGACCCCTGGCACAAGACCCGCCACCACAAGCGCCGCCTGGTCAAGGAATCCTTCGCGGAGCTGGTGGCCCGGGTGCTGGAGCCCGGCGGTACGTGGCGCCTGGCAACCGACTGGTCCGACTACGCCGTGCAGATGCGCGAGGTGCTGGATGCATCGGCGCGGTTCGAGAATCTGCACGCCGGCGAGCGTGCCGGTGAAGAAAGCCCGCTGACGCGCGTGCACCGGGAGGGCCTGGAGAACAAGGCCCCGGAAGACGACGTCGATACCCGCGGCGGCTGGGCCCCGCGCTTCGAAGGCCGTACCCTGACCAGCTTCGAGAACAAGGCCCACGAGGCCGGCCGACTGATTTTCGACCTTGCTTACCGAAGGATCTAACTGAAATGACTGAACCGAACGACGCACGCGTCGGCCTCTACATCGATTTCGACAACATTGTCATCTCGCGCTATCAGCAGTTGCATGGCCGCAACGCGTTCCAGCGCGACGGTATCCGCAATTTCGACCGGACGAACCGCGAGGCCGATCCCGAAGTTGCCGCCAAGCTCACCGCCGCCACGGTCGATTTCAACGCCATTATCGATTTCGCCGCTTCCTTCGGCACCCTCGTGGTCAACCGCGCCTATGCCGACTGGTCGGTGCCGGTGAACGCGAGTTACCAGCGCCAGCTGATGTCCCGGGCAGTGGACCTCACGCAGCTGTTCACCACCACCACGCGCGGAACCAAGAACGGGGCGGATATCCGCCTCGCCGTGGACGTCGTCGAAGACCTCTTCCGCCTGCCCGACCTGACCCATGTCATCATCGTGGCCGGCGACAGCGATTACATTGCCCTCGCGCAGAAGTCCAAGCGGCTCGGCCGCTTCGTCGTCGGCATCGGCGTCGCCGGGTCGACCAGCACGTCCCTCGCTGCGGCCTGCGATGAGTTCGAGGATTACGACTCGCTTCCCGGCATCGAAGCCGCAGCCGCCGCTCCGGCCGCGGCGGATACCGCTGCCGGGAAAACCGCGGCCCCGACGGATTCCCAGCCCGATCCCGCCCCTGCCCGCAGGCTCACTACGGTCCCCATGTTCTCGCACACGGGACAGGCCGGGTTTGAGGAGCCGGAACCCGCCGACGACGTCGACCCGGGTGTCCTCGCCACGGAACTCCTCGTACGGGCCCTGCAGATCGGCCACGCCAAGGGCGACGCCGACGAGTGGCTCAACACGGGCACGGTCAAGAACCAGATGCGCCGGATGGACCCGGCCTTCAACGAGAAGCCGCTGGGCTTCCGGTCCTTCACCGATTTCCTCTCCTCGCACGGCGACCTGGTGGAGCTGGACGACGACGGACCCCAGCGCCTTATCCGTCTTCGCCCGGAGGCTGACACCCGCCGGTGACACGCAGCGCCGAGCCCTCCGATTTCCAGCCGCGGGATCCTGCAGCCGTCGAGGAGCTGTGGGACCGGCGCTACGCCGGCAGCAGCGAACTGTGGAGCGGGCAGCCGAATGCCGTGCTGGTCAGCGAGGCCCGGGGGCTCCGGCCCGCGCGCGCCTTGGATGTGGGCTGCGGTGAGGGTGCAGACGCCCTGTGGCTGGCGGAACAGGGGTGGGACGTCACTGCACTGGACGTCTCGGGGGTAGCCCTCGCCCGGGCGGCCCGCCAAGCCGGGCTGCGTTCGGTCCGGGTGGAGTGGGTGCATGCCGGTCTGGTCGAGGCTGCCCTGCCGCCGGCGTCCTTTGACCTGGTTTCGGCGCAGTACCCCGTACTCCTGCGGACTGACGGGAACGAAGCGGAACACGCGCTGCTTCGCGCCGTCGCGCCGGGCGGGGTTCTCCTGTGGGTGCACCATCCGCCGCCCACTGCGGAGGAAGCGAAGGCCCGCGGAATTGACCTTCACGAGTACGTGGGAGTTGCCGACGTGGCCGCACTGCTCGATGACGATTGGCGGACAGAGGTCGACGAAACCCGCCCACGGCACGTTGCCAGCGGTGCGGGCGCCCACCACACCGAGGATGTTGTGCTGCGCGCACGGCGGCTGCGCTAGCCCTCCGGCTGCTTCCCGGGGGACCGCCTGCTCGCCTCCCGCTCATTGACAGGTGCAACGCGGCGTCGCGAGCATGGTGCCTGGCACGGTTACCAGTGCCGTCATCAAAACGGGGAGGGCACCATGTCCGGCCGTGTTTCCATCGATCTGTTTATGACGCTGGACGGTGTCGCCCAGGCTCCGGGCGGCCCGGAGGAAGACCTGGAGGGCGGCTTCGCCTACGGCGGCTGGCAGGCTCCCCTTCTCGACGAAACCATCGGTGCGCAGGTGGACGAGGGCATCCAGTCCATGGACGCGCTGCTGCTGGGGCGGAAGACGTACGACATCTTCGCCGCCTACTGGCCGCACCAACTGGAGGGCGAGGACTCCGGCATTGCACGCAGGTTCGATGCCGTCCCCAAATACGTGGCATCGCGGGGAACCCCGGAACTGGGCCGGTGGCGGGACTCGCACCTGCTCGACGGGGACCTGGCGACGGCGATGGCAGGCTTACGGGAGCGGCACCGGGAAATCCATGTCATCGGAAGCATCGACTTCTCGCGCACCCTCGTCGCGGGCGGCATGTTCGACTCCCTGAACCTGTGGGTGAATCCGGTGGTCGTCGGCCCCGGGAAACGCCTGTTCCCTCCGGACGGCCCGCCCGCGGAACTGAGACTGCTCGGGGCGCCGGAGGCTTCGGAAAAGGGAGCTGTCCTCCTGCGCTACGGCTGGGCGGGACCGACCCCCGGAACCGGACTCGTCGGGTCCTGACCAGAGCGGCGGCACCTAGCCGTTACGCGGTTCGGTTGCGGCGAAGGGTGACGACGTCTCCGACCCGCAGCTTCCCGGTCTGCACGGCATGCGCCTGGAGCCCGAATTCCGCGGAGTGGTGCGCGCCGAGGAGCTTCAACGCCTTGCGCTCCGCCGGGACACCGGCCTGCGCCTGGTCGATCATCACGCAGCGCGGCATCCCCTCCCCCAGACGCAAAATGACCTCGCCGCCGAGAACCAGTTCGGCGCCGACCCAGCCGTCCTCGCAGAACGCCGGCCGGGAACCGGTGTCGATGACGATATTGGCACGGAAGCGGCGCTCATCCACCGCACCGGCCAGGCCCTCGAGTGCGGCAAGTGAGGATGTGGTCACCAGGTGCAGGGGTGTCTCGTCATGGTGCCTGACGGCGGTTTCGGGCCGCAGGGTCAGTTCCCGGCCGAAGGCCGCGCTCAGCGCCCGGGAGGCGCCCGGATCATCGACTCGATATTGACGGCCCTCGGGGCTCAGCAGCAACGGCGCAGTTTCACTGTCCTCGATCCTGGAGGACCACTGCATTAACCCGGGCACGGGGCGGAAGCGCCGGGTCCGTTTGCCGCTGGCGATGCCGCCGTCGTCGGTGTAAACCGCCCACCGGCGGTCATGCTGCAATCCCCGGTCGGTCACGGTGGAGGCGCGCAGCGCCTGGCCCGCGGTCGACTTGACCGGATAGCGGTACAACGCCTGGACGCTACCTACGGGGGTTTCCTCATATGGCATCCCGGCATTGTGTCATAAAGGCCCTGCAGGCCGGCGCTTAGAGCGACTGGATGTAGCCGTCGTCGGCGTAGTTCCGTTCGGCGGACTTGCCGGCGGGAAGCGCGCGCAGCCGGCTCCGGCGTTCCATCAGCGAGACCAGGCCCAGCTGCTGCACGGCGGTGGCGGCGGCCGGCGGGCGCTGCCCGCGGCTGAGGGTGACGACGTCGCCGGCGAGCCCGGCAGCGAAGACGCGGCTGCGGTCGGGGGCGCGCCGCTGGGCCTCGTCCAGTTCGGTGGAGAGTTCCACGATCCGCTGGCGCAGGCCGGTGACTTGGTTCTGCAGCTCCATGATCCGCTTGATGCCTTCGAGGGAGACCCCCTCCTGGGAGAGCTTCTGGACCTCGCGCAGCAGTTCGATGTCGCGCTGGGAGTAACGGCGGGACCGCCCCGGAGCCCGGCTGGGACGGACAATCCCGAGCCGGTCGTATTGCCGGAGGGTCTGCGGATGCATCTCCGCGAGCTCAGCGGCAACGGAGATCACGAAGATAGGCGCATTGACGTCTATGCCCATTGTTCCTCCTTCACTGCTGTTGAAATGGTAACGCGGGAAGTTCACCCTCCGGGGAGCGGAGCGCCGGAATTACAACCGTGCTTTTGCTGCCAATCCGGCCCTGGGGTCCTCGCCCTTGGTCGCGTCGGCGAATGCCTCGACGGCTTCCCGGGCGTCCTTGTTCAGGTGGGTGGGAACGGCGACGTCGATAGTCACCAACAGGTCCCCGTTGCCCTTGGAGGTGTGCACGCCGCGGCCCTTGACCCGCAGGGTGCGTCCCGACGGTGTTCCGGCGGGTACCTTGAGCCGGACGGTGTCGGAGGTGAGGGTGGGCACCTCGATGGTCGCACCGAGGGCGGCCTCGGGGAACGAGACCGGAACGTGGATCCGGATGTTGTTGCCCTCGCGGGTGAAGAAATCGTGCGGCGTGACGTGGACGGTGACCATCAGGTCCCCCGCGCCTGCGGCGCCGGGCTGGCCCTTGCCGCGCACCCGGATCTTCTGGCCGTCCTTGACGCCGGCCGGCACCCGGACCTCCACCACTTCGCCGCTGGGTTCGCGCAGGCCGATCACGGTTCCGTTAATGGACCCGGCGAAGGAAATGGTGGTGCTGGCCGTGCGGTCGGCACCCTTGGTGGGCGGCGGGGCGCCGAAACCGCCGCCGCCGAAGCCGCCGCCGCCGAAAAGGTCGGCGAATTCGGGCGGGATGTTGCTGCCGCCCGCGTTGAAGGTGGTCCGCCGGCCGCCGCCGCGTGCGGTCTGGCCGAACAGGTCACCGAAGATGTCCTCGAAGCCGGCTCCGCCGGCACCGCCGCCGCCCTGGGGGCCGCCGGCAGTAAACCGGGCGCCGCTGCCCATGGCACGGATGGCGTCATACTGCTGGCGTTCCTCGGCGTCGGACAGGACCGAATACGCCTCGGAGAGGTCCTTGAACATCCGCTCGGAGTTGGCGTCGCCCTGGTTCTGATCGGGATGGTACTTCCGCGCCAGTTTGCGGTACGCCTTCTTGATGTCGGCGTCGGACGCATCCTTGGGAACACCCAGAATCTTGTAAAAGTCCTTATCGACCCAATCCTGACTAGCCAATTGGTGTCCCTTCCTCATTTGCGAATCCCGCTGCATTGCCGCGAAAACACGGCTGCCGGGCCTGCTGCCCCTGCTGCGGGACCTGCCGATGGAAAAATGTCCGGGGCCGCTTTACGGCGGCCCCGGACACGGTGCAACTACTGTTCCGGAACCGAAACAATCACCTGCGCGGCTCGCAGGACCCGGTCGCCGGACTTGTAGCCGGCCCTCAGGATCTGCGTCACCGTATCGAACGTTACGTCCGCGCTCTGCTGCTGGATGAGTGCCTCGTGGATGTTCGGATCGAACTCCACCCCGGTCTCATCGATGCGGCTGAGTCCGTACGTCTTCAGCGAGTTTTCCAGCTTGGTAGCGATCGCGGCGAAGGGGCCCTCCGCCAGGTCGCCGTGCTGGCGCGCGGCGTCAATGTCGTCCAGGACGGGCATCAGGGAGTTCAGCACTCCAATGACAGCCATGTCCCGGGCGACGTCGCGGTCGCGTTCCACCCGCTTGCGGTAGTTCACGTACTCGGCCTGCAGGCGCAGCAGGTCGTTGCGCAGTTCAGCGGCTTCCGGTGAACCGGACGCGGCAGGCTGGGCCGGTACGTCGGCGTTGTTCAGGATCTGCTCCGCCTGGGAGAGTGCATCTCCGTCGGCCCCGGCGGCCGGGGCGGAAGCCGAAGCTTCCTCCCCTGCCGCGCCACCGTTGGCGGAATCCGCAGTCTCGCCCGAGCCGGGCGTTTCCTGGCCCTTTACGGGCTCTTCACCTTCGGGAGTGTTCCCGTGCTCGTTTTCCGCCGGCATGATTACTTCTTTTCTTCGTCGTCGACAACTTCGGCGTCAACGATGTCTTCGTCACCGGCAGCACTGCCTGCGGCAGAGCCGTCACCGGACGGAGCACCGTCAGCGGCACCGGGGGTGCTGTCAGCACCGGCGGCGGAGGCCTGGGCGTAGATAGCTTCGCCCAGCTTGGTCTGGGAAGCCTGCAGCTTCTCAAACGCAGTCTTGACCTCGTCGTCGTTGTCCGTGCCTTCGAGCGCCTTCTTCAGCGCGTCGACGTCGCCCTTGACCTCGGTCTTGACGTCTTCGGGCAGCTTGTCGTCATTGTCGGCGAGGAGCTTGTCCACCGAGTAGGCGAGCTGCTCGGCCGAGTTGCGGATGTCGGCGGCCTCGCGGCGCTTCTTGTCCTCCGCGGCGTGCTCTTCGGCCTCGCGGACCATCCGGTCGATGTCTTCCTTGTTGAGGGAGGACCCGCCGGTGATGGTCATGGACTGCTCGGCGCCGGTGCCCTTGTCCTTGGCGGACACGTGCACAATGCCGTTGGCGTCGATGTCGAAGGTGACCTCGATCTGCGGAACGCCGCGCGGAGCCGGCGCAATGCCGGTCAGCTCGAACGTACCCAGCGGCTTGTTGTCGCGGGTGAACTCGCGTTCGCCCTGGAAGACCTGGATGGCCACGGACGGCTGGTTGTCATCCGCGGTGGTGAAGGTCTCGCTGCGCTTGGTGGGGATGGCCGTGTTGCGCTCGATCAGCTTGGTCATCACACCGCCCTTGGTTTCGATGCCCAGGGACAGCGGCGTGACGTCGATGAGGAGGACGTCCTTGCGCTCACCCTTCAGCACGCCGGCCTGCAGGGCAGCGCCCACGGCCACAACCTCGTCCGGGTTCACGCCCTTGTTGGGCTCCTGGCCGCCGGCCAGTTCCTTCACCAGTTCGGAGACGGCGGGCATACGGGTGGAACCGCCCACGAGGATGATGTGGTCGATGTCCGAAACCTTGATGCCGGCTTCGCTGATGACGTCGTTGAACGGCTTCTTGGTGCGGTCCAGCAGGTCCTTGGTCAGGTCCTGGAACTTGGCACGCGACAGGTGCTCGTCCAGGTGGACCGGGCCTTCGGGGGTGACCGAGAGGTACTGCAGGGAGATGTTGGTGGAGGTAGCCGAGGAGAGTTCCTTCTTGGCCTGCTCCGCTGCTTCCTTCAGGCGCTGCAGGGCGATCTTGTCCTTGGACAGATCAGCACCCTTGGCCTTGGCCTGGCTCAGCAGGTAATCGACAATCCGCTGGTCCCAGTCGTCGCCGCCGAGGCGGTTGTCGCCGGCCGTGGCACGGACCTGGATGGTGGAGAACTCGTCTTCGTCCTTGCCGACTTCCAGCAGGGAAACGTCGAAGGTGCCGCCGCCGAGGTCGAAGACCAGGATGAGTTCGTCTTCCTTGCCCTTGTCCAGGCCGTAGGCCAGGGCAGCCGCGGTGGGCTCGTTGACGATGCGCAGCACGTTCAGGCCGGCAATCTCGCCGGCTTCCTTGGTGGCCTGGCGCTCGGCGTCGTTGAAGTAGGCGGGAACGGTGACCACGGCGTCCGTGACCTTCTCGCCGAGGTACGCCTCGGCGTCGTTCTTCAGCTTCATCAGGATGCGGGCGGAGATCTCCTGGGCGGTGTACTTCTTGCCGTCCACGTCTACGTTCCAGTCGGTGCCCATGTGGCGCTTGACGGAAGCGATGGTGCGGTCAATGTTGTTGACTGCCTGGCGCTTGGCGATCTCGCCGACCAGGACTTCGCCGGACTTGGCGAAGGCTACGACGGACGGAGTGGTGCGGCCGCCTTCGGCGTTGGCGATAACCGTGGGCTCGCCGCCTTCCAGGACCGAGACAACCGAGTTGGTAGTACCGAGGTCAATACCTACTGCACGTGACATATTTGCTTCCTCTTTCCTTGGAGAAACCCGCATCTCGTGACGGCTCCGCCCGGACCACACCTGTAGTCGAATCTGCCAGGTAGGGTCCGCGGATCGCCACGTAGAGCAATTGAGCGTTCTGCACTCAACTTTACTCAGCAGTACTTCTTTGTCAACAAACTTGAGCGTCTCAGGCTCAACTTTGCGCCCGGAGGTTGCGGAACACGGCAGCGGGACCTTCCCCTTCTCCGGCGGGCCGGGCGGTAGGGTCCTGCCATGGCTTCCGAAACCTATTCCCACGGCCATCACCGCAGCGTGGTGGACGCCCATGCCCTCCGCACGGCACGGGACTGCGCCGCGTATCTGCTGCCGGAGCTGCAGCCGGGAGTGAGCATTCTCGACGTCGGCTGCGGCCCGGGCAGCATCACCGCCGACTTCGCCGCGCTTGCGGCTCCGGGCCCGGTGGTGGGCCTGGACTCCTCCGAAGACGTCCTTGTCCAGGCCCGGGCACGGGCGGCCGGACGCGGACTGGCCAACGCCTCCTTTATTGCCGGGAACGTCTATGACCTGGATTTTCCGGACGAAACGTTCGACGTTGTCCATGCCCACCAGGTGCTCCAGCACCTGATGGACCCGGTGGCCGCACTTCGGGAAATGCGCCGGGTCGCCAAACCGGGCGGACTGGTGGCGGTGCGCGACGCCGATTTCTCCGGCATGATCTGGCATCCGCCCACGCCCGCGCTGGCGGAGTGGATGCGGATCTACCAGGAGATTGCCCGCGGCAACTCCGCTGAGCCCGATGCCGGCCGGCACCTGCTGGCCTGGGCGCTGGAGGCCGGCTTCACCGACGTCACACCCTCATCCTCCAACTGGCTCTACGCAACACCGGAAGAGCGGCGCGGGCACGCGGACTCCTGGTCCGAACGCGTACTGCACTCCGCCTTCGCGGAGCAGGCGCAGGAACGCGGACTGGCGGACAGCCACCTGCTGGCGCAGCTTGCCGCCGGCTGGCAGGAGTGGGCCGGTGCCCCGGACGGCTGGTTCCTAATTCCCTGCGGGGAACTGCTCCTCAGGGCCTGACCGTTTCTGGCTAGGGTTAAGGAATGTCCGCCATCATGACCGTGTGCACCGGGAACTCCCCCGATGCCGGTTAGCCCCGCCGCACCCCTGCTCATTGCGGTGGACGGCTTCTCCGGCGCCGGAAAAACCACCCTGGCCGCCGGGATTGCCGCTGCCCTGTCCCGCTCCGGTTCCGTGCGGGTGTTCCATCTGGAGGATGTCTACCCCGGCTGGGACGGGCTGGAAGCGGGAATGACCTACTACCGCGAGCACATCCTGCGCCCGCTCGCCCAGGGACGGGCGGCCCGCTGGCAGTCGTGGGACTGGGCCGCCGGACGCTGCGGCGGCTGGCAGAGAACCGAACCGGCCGACGCCGTGGTCTTCGAAGGCGTCGGCGCCGCCCACCGCGCTGCCCGGCAGCTGCTGGACACCACGATCTGGGTGGCGGGTGAGGAAAGCGTCCGCCGCCGGGTCGCGCTGGAGCGCGACGGCGGAACCTATGCTCCGCACTGGGAACGGTGGGCGGCGCAGGAACGGCGCTGGGCGGCCGACGACGACGCCGCCTCCGCCGCGGATCTCACCGTACGGCTCGTGGGTCCGCAGGGGAACGCCGCGGCAGCGCTGGGGACCGTCCTGTCCCGGCTGCAGCCGGAACCGCGGAACATTCCCGGCTAGGGACTACTGCAGGGTCGCCGTCAGCCTGGCCACGTTGTCGATGTACCGCTGCCACAGCGGCCGGCCCACCCAGTTGTCCAGGATGAGCTCCTTGGACAGTGCGCGGTAGGTGTCCTCGATGCGGCGCATCTGCTCGACGATGGTGCCGTCGAACATCATCACGGAGACCTCGAGGTTCAGCGAGAAGGAGCGCATGTCCATGTTGCTGGACCCCAGCACCGCCACCTCATTGTCGATGGTGAAGTGCTTCGCATGCAGTACCAGCGGTTTGGGGTACTGGTAAATCCGCACCCCCGCCCGCAGCAGCGCCTCGTAATAGGAGCGCTGCGCGTGGTCCACGAGGAACTGGTCGCCTTTCTCGGAGACGAACAGCTCCACTTCCACGCCTCGCTGCGCCGCCGTCGTCACTGCGTAAAGCAGCGTGTCATCGGGGACGAAGTACGGGCTGGTAATGGAAATGCGGTCGCTCGCCGAATAAATGAGGGACGCGAAGAGGCGCAGGTTGTTTTCGGTGCTGAAACCGGGACCGCTGGGCACCACCTGGCACGTGACGCCGCCCGGATTGGACGACGATTCGTACAGGCTCAGTTCCCGTTCCAGGTTTTCGTCGGTCTCGGCGTTCCAGTCCGTGGCGAAGACGACGTTGAGTTCATCCACCACCGGCCCTTCCATCCGGGCCATCAGTTCGACCCATTTGCGTCCGGACCGGCGGTTGCGGCGTTTGTTGTAGGCCGGTTCCACCAGGTTCTGGGAGCCGGTGAAGCCCACATCCCCGTCCACCACCAGGATCTTGCGGTGGTTGCGCAGATCCGGCCGGCGCCAGCGCCCGCGGAAGGGATTGACCGGCAGCATCCGCCGCCACTGGATGTCACTGCCGCGCAGTTCGCGCAGCAGCTTCCGGTAACCGGGGATGCGGAGGGTGCCGATGTGGTCAAACAGGAGCCGGACGGTGACGCCGCGGGCGGCAGCGTCATTCAGTGCCCGGAAAAAGTCGCGGGTGACGGCGTCGTACCCCATGATGTAGAACTCCACATGGACGTACCGCGTAGCCTTCCCCACGGCCTCGGTCATTTCGAAAACGGACTCGTGGTAGTCACGTTGCAGGTCCACCTTGTTGCCGTCCAGGGTGGGGAAGGATCCCAGCCGGCGGTTGAGTTCCGCCGCATTCAGCACCCACTCGGGGCCGTCGTAATTGGTGCCCTCGGTTTCCAGTTCCTTGGTGTTTTCACGGACCAGGCGGCTGATTTCGGCCTGCCGTTTCACCCGGTGCTCGGACAGCCGGTGGTTGCCGAAGAAGGAAAAAAGGATGATCCCGGGAATCGGCAGGAAGAAGATGCACAACAGCCAGGCCATGGCGGTGGTGGGACGGCGGTTGCCGGGTACAACGCCCAGGGCAATGATCCGGATCGCATAATCCACCGTGGTCAGGACGACGGCTGTCCACCCGGACACGTCAAAACCCGACACAGACCACCACACACCCTGCTCCTCCCCGACGCCGCCTTCCAGACAGCCTATCGGTCCGGCCGGGCTGGTCGGGCCCGCCGCGGCTAGGCTGGGCCCATGACTGTTCTGGTTTTCCTGGATTCCGCCTTTCCCGACGGACGCCCGGCCGACGCCGGAGTCCCCCAGCTGATGATCAATGACCTGGGCGTGACCCGCGGAGACGGGATCTTCGAATCGCTGCTGGCCGTGGATTCCGTGCCCCGCAAGCCGGATGCCCATCTGGACCGGCTGGCGTCCTCCGCGCGGCTGCTGGAACTGGAGATTCCCCCGCGCGGCGCCTGGGAACGGGCCATTGCCACCGCGCTCGCCCTGCACGCGCAGGCGCAAACCGCCGGCACCGGGTCCCCTGCCCGCGCGGCGGTGAAGCTTGTGGTGACCCGCGGCGTCGAGGGCGCCGGCACGCCCACGGCGTGGGTGCAGGTCACCCCTGCCGCCGATGCCTCACGGCAGCGTACGGAGGGCATCAAGGTCCTGCTCCTGGACCGCGGTTATGACAGCCTGGCGGCCGCCCGGGCTCCGTGGCTGCTGCTCGGCGCCAAGACACTCTCCTACGCCGTGAACATGGCGGCCCTGCGCCACGTCCGCGCGAACGGCGCCGATGACGCAATCTTCACCTCCTCCGACGGCAAGGTCCTCGAAGGGCCCACGTCCACCGTGGTGCTGGCCCGCGAACGCAACGGCGTGCGCACCCTGCTCACTCCGGAGCGCAGGAGCGGCATCCTGGCCGGAACCACGCAGGATGCCCTCTTCCGTGCGGCCGAAGCCGCCGGCTGGGAACTGGGATACGGGCCGCTGGTGCCCGAAGACCTGTTCGCGGCCGACGGCGTCTGGCTGGCGTCCAGCATCCGGCTGCTGGTGCCGGTGCGCTCCATCGACGGCAGGGAACTGCCCTTCTCCGAGGTCCTGAACGCCGAACTCACCAAGCTGGCGGACGCGGCCCTCTGAGCCGGCCGGGCCGGGAGGCCTCAGGTCAGGATGAAGTTGAACGTGCCGGCCGCCACCGCGCCTGCCACGGCAGCGGCGGACACGGCCGCCCCCACCGCGAACACGGCGGCGTCCACCCCGCTGAAGGTCGACGTTCGAGCCCAGGTCCGTTCCGCGGCGCCGAAGCCGCGCGCTTCCATTGCCGTCGCAAGGCGGGTGGCCCGGCGGATCGCCTGCACCAGCAGCGCGAGGGACTGCCCCGCGAACCCCCGCAGCCGGGCCGCTCCCCCGGCATCCGGTCCCGCACCGCGGGCGTGCCGGGCCAGTCCGATGGTGCGCCATTCCTCCACCAGCAGCCCCACCAGACGCATGGCCGCCAACGCGCCCAGGACAAAGCGGTGCGGCAGCCCCAGTTTCTGGGCCAGGGCGTCGGCCAGGTCCGTGGGATCAGTGGTGGCCAGCAGGTAGATTCCCGGCAGGGCTATCGCCAGGCCGCGCAGCCCGATGGCGATGCCCGCGGCTACGGAGCCGGAGGTGAACACCAGCGGCCCGGCCTCGAGCAGCACCGTCCCGGTCTTTTCCGCCAGCAGCGCCGTGCCCCACGCACCGATCAGCGCCGCGGCCAGCAGCGGCCAGATCCGCCGGACCAGCGTTCCGATCCGGATGTGCAGCAGCGGCAGCAGGGCCAGTTCGGCGGTGAGGACGACGGCGGCACTCACCCAGTCCACCGTCACTAGTACTGCCAGGGTCAGCAGCACAGCCGCGGCAAGCTTGGAGAGCGGGTTGGCGCGGGCCAGGAACGTGCCGGCGGGGCGGGCCGGAGCCGCGGCAGCTGCAGCGCTCATCGCCGCACCCGGACGTCGCTTGCCGTTCCGGCGTCACGGGCCGTTCCGGCGTCGTCGGCAGGAACAACAGGGGTGAGCACCCCGTCCGCCGCCCGGAGGTTCCGGGAGGCCAGCGCCTCGATGAACTCGGCGTCATGCGTCACGGAAACCACGCAGCGCCCTTCCGACAACTGGCCGCGCAGCAGGGCCACCAGTTCTGCCCAGGTGCGGGCGTCCTGTCCGAAGGTCGGCTCATCCAGCAGCAGGATGGACGGCTCAGTGGCAAGCATGGTTGCCACTGACAGGCGGCGTTTCTCCCCGCCCGAAAGCGTGAACGGGTTGGCCTCGAGCAGTTTGTCCAGCCGGAGCCGTTCCGCCAGGTGGTGCACCCGTGCCAGCACCTGCGCGTCCGTCTCCCGGCCCAGCCGACGCGGCCCGAAGGCCAGTTCGTCCAGCACGGTGTTGGCCAGGAACTGGTGCTCGGGCTCCTGGAAGACGGTGCCGATGCGGTCCACCAGCTGCGCGGAGGTCCAGCGGCCGGGTTCCGGGCGGGCTGCGCCGGCCAGGGCCGGGGCCGCGGTGAGGGTTCCTTCCCTTGGCCGGAGCAGGCCGCCGAGAGTCAGGGCAAGCGTGGATTTGCCTGCACCGTTCGGTCCGGTGATCCCGACGGCGGTGCCGGCGTCCAGGCTCAGGTCCGCTCCGGTGAGCACGGCGGGACCGCGGAGTGAACGCGCAACGGCCAGCCCGCGGGCCTCCAGCAGCCGGGGACCGGCCGCAGCCGGCGCCCAGGGTCCGCCAGGAATTTCCGGCCTGGTACCGGGCAGCCAGACACCGGACTCCGCCAGGGTGCTGCGGTGCGCGGGATTGCCCAGTACCTGTTCCGGGGAACCGTCCGCCAGCACGCCGCCGCCGGCGGCGAGGACAATAACGCGGTCCACAACGCCGGCCCAGACATCCACCCGGTGCTCCACCACGATGAGCGTGGCACCGGTGCGGTCCAACACCCGGGTCACGGCGTCGCGGATTTCCACCACGCCGTCCGGGTCCAGGTTGGCCGTCGGCTCATCGAGCAGCAGCAGGCCCGGTTCCATGGCCATCACTGACGCGAGGGCCAGGCGTTGCTTCTGTCCGCCGGAGAGCGCGGCGGTGGAGCGGTCCAGCGGAACCTCCAGTCCGACGTCGGCCAGTGCCGCATGCACCCGCGGCCAGATTTCCGCCGCCGGAACGGCCAGGTTTTCCGCGCCGAAGGCCACTTCGTCTCCGACCCGGGACAGGACGGTCTGGGAGTCGGGGTCCTGCAGGACCAGCCCGGTCCGTCCGCGGGCGTTCGCGGGATGGACGCCGTCGAGCGTCAGGACCCCCTGTTCCTCCCCGCCGGTATCCGGGCCGAGGACACCGGCAAGAGCGTGCAGGAACGTGGATTTTCCGGCGCCGGAAGCGCCCAGCAGCAGCACCCGCTCACCCGGGGAAATCACCAGGTCCAGGCCTGACACCGCCGAGCCGGTCCGTCCCCCGTGCTGCCAGCCCCAGCCGCGGGCTGCGACGGCGGCCGGGCGGGGCCGGCGTCGGGAGCCCGGGGCGGCGTCCCGCAACGGAATGGAAGCCGCTGCAGGCGGGCGTCTCCCGCCCTTCTTCCCGAACAGCACCGTTACGCCGTTCCCGTCCGACCCGATGCGAAGGGTGCAAGGGCACCCGTCCGTGCCAGCGCGCGGACCGCCAGCCAGGACAGCCCGCCGGCAATGACCGCTCCCGAGACGCAGGTGAGCAGCGCGTACAGCAGCTGCCACTGTGCAGCCCATTCCACGTTGTACAGGACGTTTTCGCTCAGGCCGAGGAACAGGCCGGACCCCAGCCCGGCCAGCAGTGCCACGGGAAGGGAGAACCGCCGGTACAGGAACAGCAGGAACACCAGCTCGGCGCCCAGGCCCTGCAGGAAGCCCGAAAGCAGCACGGAGAGGCCGAACTGCGTGCCCAGCACGCCTGACACGGCGGATGCCAGCATCTCGCAGTAGATCGCCGCGCCGGGTTTACGGATGATGAGCCCGCCCAACACCCCGGCAATCAGCCAGCCGCCGGTGTAAAGCCCGGCGAGCGGCGGAAACGCCGCGGTGAGTACGCTGATCCCGGCGTAGCCCAGGGACCAGGCCCAGAAAATCACGCCCACGGCCACCGCGAGCACGGAGGCAACAACAATGTCCACCACCCGCCAGGAACGCCTTGGGGCTGCGGGCCGGGTGCGGTCGGGTGCTGCGGATTGGTCTTTCATGAATATCCTCCTGAGGTCAGGAGGGGAGGGTGATGCTGCACCGGTAAACCGGCGCGCTTCCCCGCGGGCCGTTGCCGGCCAACGGGGAATTTCCCTGAGTTCTCGACTCCCTTCGCCGGTACTAACCGGATCAGGTTCGAGGGTCTGCGGATATCCGCACTCTCAGCGCCTTGTCCTTCGCGGTCCGAAGACCTGCTGCGGGACGGCGCTCCCCTGTCGTATGTTTGCGGTTCCACTCTACACACGTGTTCCTGATCCGGCGACGGGCAAACAGGTACCGTAGGGTTAGGAAAAACGCCCGAAGCTAGGAGTATTCATGAACCTGATCCTCAAACTGCTCGGAACCGGAGCGAGCATCCTCTCCGGAATCGTCGCCGCCAAGGTGCTGGACTTCGCCTGGACCAAGGCCACCGGCAACGAGCCGCCGAAGGATGCCGAGGGCAGCCTGGAAAACAGCCTCCGTTCCGCCGTGGCGTTCGCCGTGGTTTCGGGTGCCGTCAGCCAGGTCATCCGCGTGCTGACCAACCGCGGCACGCAGCGGGCCATCCAGCGCTACCAGAAGACGCCGGAAATCGTCTAAGCCTTCGATTATCGAAGCCTCCGCCTTTGGCGGAGGAGCCGCGCTCAGCCCTCGGGGTTTTTCCCCGGGCGCTGGGCGTCGCTGTTTAACGCCCCGCCTGCGCCGGTTCCCCGGGCGCGCAGCATCTCGTCGTCGTCGAGCTCCCCGGTGTAGCTGTGCCCCGGATCGTCGTCCACGCGGGGATCGTCATCCTCGTCTTCGAGCACTTCCTCTTCCGCTTCCCGGAGCAGTCGCTGGGCACGCTCGACGACGTCGTCCAGTTCGTCGATGACCAGCAGTTCGGGCCGCAGGTGCTTGGTCCGGTAACCGGCGCGGCCAACCATGTGGGCCGAGACCGGTGCGGTCAGGAGCATAAAGATCCAGGCCACGAACAGGATCGGCAGCAGCTTCCAGCTGCGGAATTCCACGGCCATGGCCAGCAGGAACAGCAGGAGCCCCAGCACCTGGGGTTTGGTGGCTGCGTGCATACGGCTGAGCAGGTCGGGGAATCGGATCAGGCCGATGGCGGCGGCCAGGGACATCAGGGCGCCGCCGAGCATCAGCACGGCTGTGATCACGTCATAGACGGTCTCCTCCATGGTGCTACCGCCTGTCCGTTACGAAACGGGCAACGGTCACGGAGCCGATGAAGCCGATCAGGGAGATAGCGACCACTAGGGCCAGGTAGTCCAGGTTGCGGTAAACGATCATGTCCGTGATCAGGGCCGCACCCACAATGGCCAGCAGCACGTCCGAGGCCAGTACCCGGTCCAGGATCGAGGGGCCCCGGGCAATCCGGTAAATGGCGCCGGCGCCGGCCACTGCCAACATGACGGACACGGCCACCACAGCTGCGCTCATCATGCCCGGCCTCCAATCTTTCGTTTCCGTGTTTCAGCGGTTTCGGCGCGCAGGGCGGCCAGCTCCTCTTTGGTTCCCAGGGTGCGGATCAGCCAGGCCTCGGCGTCCAGGGCATCGGCCCGCACCTTTTCGGCCTGTTCCGCTGTGGACACGTTCAGCGCGTGCAGGTACAGGGTCGAGGTGGAACGGTCGACGTCGACAATCAACGAGCCGGGGATCAGGGAGAGCACGTGGCCGGTGGCCGTGACCAGCAGGTCCGAGCGGCTGCGCAGCTTCACCCCGATGACCCCGTTGCGGATCCGCGGGCCGCGGACTAGCGCGAGCCAGAGCACATGGAAGCTGGCCTGCACCAGCTTGTAGAGGAAGCGTCCGGCGAAGAGCAGCCCGTAGAGCGGGTTGAACCTGCCGCTGAGTTCCACGGGCGGGAGGTAGAAGATGTTCGCCACGAAGAAGGCGATCACCGCCCCGAAGACCAGGTTCCCGGCACTGAAGTCCTGCCACAGCGCCCCCCACAGGAACACCAGCCAGATCAGCAGGGGCAGTTCCTGCAGCAGCGGAACGCGGGACCGGCTGCGCATGCGTGCTTCCTTGGTCATTGTGCTGCCCCCTCGCCCAGTACCGCTTCAATGTACGGGGTGCGGTCCAGCAGGTCCCGGGCGGCGTCGTCGCTGAGGGAAAACAGTGGTCCGGCAGCCACGGTCAGGGCGACGCCGAGGGCAACCAGGCCCACGGTCGGGTACACCATGGTCCGGGGCAGCAGGTCCACGGACTCCCTGCCGGAGAACCGTCCCGTGGCATGCTCGATGACATGCTCGGAGCTGCGCAGGCTGGATCCGTCGGTGCTGGTGGCCAGCAGGATGGGATCCGGGTGCACGGCATCCTCGGGGGTACGCCAGAATGCACGGTTCCAGACCCGGGCCATGACCAGCAGGGTCAGCAGGCTGGTGGCGGCTCCTGCACCGACCAGGACGTAGGCCAGCGGCGTGCCGAGGTCCACGCCCGCCTGCATCAGGCCGAGCTTGCCCAGGAAGCCGGAGAACGGCGGGATGCCGGCCAGGTTGATGGCGGGAATGAAGTACAGCACCGCCAGCAGCGGCGACAGCCGTGCCAGCCCGCCGAGCCGGTCCATGTTGGCGGTTCCGCCGCGGCGTTCGATCAGGCCCGTCACCAGGAACAGCGAAGTCTGCACCGTAATGTGGTGCACCACGTAGAACACGGTGGAACCGATGCCCATCACGGAGGCAATCGCCAGGCCGAACACCATGTAGCCGATGTGGCTGACCAGGGTGAAGGAGAGCATACGTTTGATGTCGGTCTGCGCCAGGGCACCCAGGATGCCCACCAGCATGGTCAGCCCCGCCACCACCATCAGCAGCGTGTTGATCCTGTCCCCGGGGAAGAGCAGGGTCTCGGTGCGGACCATGGCATACACACCCACCTTGGTCAGCAGGCCGGCGAACACAGCGGTGACCGGGGCCGGTGCGGTGGGATAGGAGTCCGGCAGCCAGAAGGACAACGGGAAAATGGCGGCCTTGATGCCGAATGCCACCAGGAGCATGAGGTGCAGCATCAGCTGGGTCGCCGGATCCAGCTCGCCGAGCTTCAGGGCCAGGTCGGCCATGTTCACGGTGCCGGTGGCCGCGTAGACCATGGCAATGGAAATCAGGAACAGCAGCGACGACACCACGCTGACCACTACATACGTCACGCCGGCGCGGATCCGCGGCGTTGTCCCGCCGAGGGTCATCAGGACATAGCTGGCGGTCAGCAGGATTTCGAAGCCCACGTACAGGTTGAACAGGTCCCCGGCGAGGAAGGCATTGGAAACGCCTGCCACCAGGATGAGGTAGGTCGGGTGGAAGATCGAAATGGGTCCGTCTTCGTCGCCGTCGGCCATGCCCTGGCCGGCGGCATAGATCAGCACGGAGAGGCTGATCGCCGAAGAGACCACCAGCATCAACGCGGAGAACTGGTCCACCACCATGGTGATGCCGAACGGTGGAAGCCAGGCACCCAGGTTCACGGCCTGCGCGCCTGCTGTCCAGACGGAGCCCAGCAGGACGATTTCCAGGATCAGGGTTCCGCTGAGGATGCTGATGCTGACTACCCGCTGGGCGCGCTGGTGCCGGATCAGGATGAACGCGAGGGCGGCACCGAAGACCGGGAGCACCACCGCCAGCGGTGCAAGGCTGGCTGTGTTCATCGGTTCACCTCCGGTTCGTTTGGTGTGTTGCCGCGCTGGGAGCCGGGAGCCTCTTCGGCTTCCTCCGGCGGTGTGAATTCCGTGGTGTCCTCCGGGACGTCTGCGTCATCTTCGGCGTCGAAGCTGCTCTGGCTTGCCACGCGCCGGTCCTCAACGTCGTCCTGGACCTCGTCCTGCCGGCCCAGCACCCAGGACCGGTAAATGATGCCGAGCATAAAGGCGGTGACCGAGAAGGAAATGACGATCGAGGTCAGGATGAAGGCCTGCGGCAGCGGATCGTTGTAGGCATCCGCGGCAATGTCCTTGTTGAAGATCGGTGCGAGCCCCGCCGGCCCGCCGGTGGCGAGCAGCAGGATGTTCGTTGCATTGGTGAGCATGGCCAGGCCAAGCACCACCCGGGTCAGGCTCCGCTCAAGCAGCAGGTAGATGCCGGCTGCATACAGGCACCCCATGACCACGAGGAGGGTGAGGTTAACAGTCACCGTGACACCTCTTCCTCTTCGGGACGGGCGGCAACGTCGATGATTTCCGGTTCCTCCACAGTGTTTTCGTCGTCGTCCTCATCGTCGGCATCACCCTCGCTGCGCTCGTCGATCTCCGAGCCCAGGCTGCGCAGGACGTCCAGCACCAGCCCCACCACCACCAGGTACACGCCGATGTCGAAGATCGTGGAGGTGACGAATTTGACCTCCCCGAAGATCGGCCAGGTGAACTTGAGGATTGCGCTTTGCAGGATCTGCCCGCCGAAGAACAGGGGCGCCGCAGCGGACAGGGCAATCACGCCCAAGCCGCCGCCCAGCAGCGTTCCGGCGCTGACCGGGCTGGCTTCGGCCAGCTCGAAGCGGCCGCCGGCCAGGTAACGGATGGTCAGCGCCAGTCCGGCCATCAGCCCGCCGGCGAACCCGCCGCCGGGCAGGTTGTGGCCGGCAATCAGCAGGTAGACGGAGAACAGGATGACGGAGTGGAACAGCAGCCGGGTAATCACCTCGAAGATGATGGACCGGCGCTCGGGCGCCAGCGTCCGGCCGGCCACCAGCCAGGCGTCACGGCCCACGCTGGAGAACCTGCGGGCCATAACGAGGGTGGCCTGTCGCCGGGCAGTGGGGGCAAACTGCTCCCGCCCCCGGTCCACGGAACCGCTGGCCACGCCCTCGGCCCGGCGCCGCTTGTCGCCGCGTCCGCGGACGAAGATCAGGGACGCAAGGCCCGTGGCCGCGATGGCCAGCACGGTGATTTCACCGAATGTATCCCAGGCACGGATATCCACCAGGGTGACGTTGACAATGTTGGAACCACCGCCGCCGTCGTAGGCCAGCTGCGGGAAGTCGAGGGATACGGGCGTGGCGACACGGGAAGCCATGGCGGTCATGGCGAACACGACCATGCTGGCGCCGAAGGCGATGCCCAGCAGTGCCCTCAGGAAGCGGTGGCGCTTGGGCTCGCGCTTCCACAAGCGGGCCGGCAGGGACCGCAGGGCCAGCACGAACGCCACCAGGACAATGGTTTCGACGAGCATCTGGGTGAGGGCCAGGTCCGGGGCTCCCTGCAGCGCGAAGATCAGCGCAATGCCGTAACCGCTGACGGACACCATCAGCACGGCCAGGAAACGCTTCGTCGCGCGGGCCGCGGCAACGGCGCCCAGGACCACTGCAGCGCCGATCACGGCCTGCAGCGGAGTATCGAACCAGCGGAAGTCCTGCGGCAGGGGCGCGGACCGCAGGATCAGTGCCGTCAGCGGCGTCAGGATCGCCATGGTCAGGATGACGAACAGGTAGAACAGCAGCGAACCGCGCTGCGTGCGCCCGGTAACCCACACGGCGACGTCGTCGAGTACCCCGATGGCGCCTCGGTAGGACCGCTCGGCGTCGACCGGGAAGGCGACATCCCGCTGGAGGTCCTCTACCTGCCGGGCCAGCAGGAACAGGACGACGCCGACCCCGAGGGTGAGCACGGTCAGGCCCAGCGCCGGGGTCAGGCCGTGCCAGAGGGCCAGGTGGGTGGGCTTGCCTTCGGCAGGGAAGAGATCCGCGTAGGACGCAATCGCAGAATCCAGCGGTGCAGGCCAGAGCCCGAACAGTACTGTGACACCGGCCAGGATCGCCGGAGCGGCGAGGAAGGACCAGGACACCGCCTTGAACGGGGTAGGTGTGCGGCCCTCCTTGGCTGCAAAGGCGCCCCAGATGAAGCGGGCACTGTAGGCGAAGGTGAGGATGGAACCGGTCACCACGCCGGCCAGCAGGAGCCAAGCCGCGATGGTGCCCTGCTGCTCGCCGTAATGCACAAAGGTCTCATAGACCGATTCCTTGGCCACGAAGCCCAGCAGCGGCGGCACACCTGCCATGGATGCCGCACCGATGACGGCGACGACGGCCAGTTTCGGTGCTGCCCGGAAGATTCCCGAGAGTTTGCGGATGTCCCGGGTGCCGGCCTGGTGGTCGATAATCCCGACCACCAGGAACAGGGTCGCCTTGAAGAAGCCGTGCGCCAGGAGCAGTCCCATCCCGGCGACTGCGGCCTCCCGGCTGCCGAGGCCCACCACCAGGGTAAGGAAACCGAGCTGGCTGACCGTGCCGTAGGCGAGGATCAGTTTGATGTCGTACTGGCGCAGGGCGCGCCAGCCGCCCAGCAGCATGGTTGTCAGGCCCAGGAGCAGCACGATGGGGTGCCACAGCAGCGTCTCGGAGAAGCCGGGGGCCAGCCGGGCGATGAGGTAGATGCCGGCCTTCACCATCGCGGCGGCATGCAGATAGGCGCTGACCGGGGTGGGTGCCGCCATGGCGGCGGGCAGCCAGAAGTGGAAGGGCACGAGGGCGGATTTGGAGACGGCGCCGACCAGCAGCAGGGCGATGGCAACGTTGACCATCGTCCCGGCGTTCACCAGTTCCGGTGCCTGCGCCAGGATTTCCGAAATCCGGTACGTCCCTGCGGCGGTGCCGAGCATGATCATGCCGACCAGCATCGCCAGGCCGCCGAAGGTGGTGACGATCAGTGCCTGCAGGGCCGCGCGGCGGGCAGAGAGCCGGTGCGCCGAGTACCCGATCAGCAGGTAGGAAAGGATGGTGGTCAGTTCCCAGAAAATGAACAGCAGGATGAGGTCATCCGCCGTAACCAAGCCGAACATGGCGGCGGCGAACGCCAGCAGCTGGGCACCGAAGCTGCCCATTTTCGGGTCATTCGGCCGGAAGTACCGGGCGCAGTAGAAGAGGACCAGGGCGCCTACGCCGAGGATCAGGATGGACAGCACGGCCGCAAGGGTGTCCATCCGGAAGGCCAGTTCCACCCGGAGGTCGGGAATCCAGGCAATGGTGACCGACGGCGGCGCGTTCGGGGCGCCGGAGGCCAGCGTCTGGTCTGCACCGGTGTACCGGGGGAAAGTGGCTATCAGCCAAATGAACGCGGCGGCAGGGAAGGCCGCGAGAATGTAGAACGCCGACCGGCCGACTTTGCGGAACACCAAGGGCGCAACCAATGCCACCGTAAACAAAACGGTGAGCACAAACAGCACTATGATCTCCCGGGCTTTTTCGTCGATGTTTCAGCCTGATTTTGGCTGCAGTTATCAAGGGGGGCGGTCAAGGTCGTATGTACATTCTACCCATGGCATACCTACGCCCTCCTATTCGGGCGGTTCTGCACCGGAACCGGCCACCGGCGTTTTGGGGGTTGAATACCGTTCCGGGCCGCGGCAGCCGCTAGGCTCAGCGGCATGAGTCTCAGCACAAAAAATACGTCTCCGGGTGTCCCCGCGCCGCGCGCCTCCGCACCTGCACGCTGGAAACAGGTGGCGGCCTGGGCTGCCTGGGACTGGGGGTCCGCTTCCTTCAATGCAGTGATGACCACTTTTGTGTTCACTGTCTACCTGACGTCCGCCCAATTCGGTGATAAAGACGAGAACTCCGCCGTCCTCGGCGCAGGCCTCGCCCTTGCCGGCGTCGCCGTGGCCGTCCTGGCGCCGGTCACCGGCCAACGGTCGGACGCGGGTGGACGCCGCCGCACCTGGCTCACCGTCAACACCCTGCTGACCTGCGCCCTGGTCGCGGCGTGCTGGTTCGTCTTCCCGTCGCCCGACTATCTGATCCTGGGTGTGGCACTGATCGCCGCGGCAAACCTGTTCTTCGAATTTGCGGGCGTGAACTACAACGCCATGCTCAGCCAGATCTCCACACCGGCTACCGTCGGCAAAATCAGCGGCCTGGGCTGGGCCATGGGCTATGTAGGCGGAATCGCTGCCCTGGCGCTGGTACTCGTGGGCTTTGTGCAGCCCGACGTCGGCTGGTTCGGCGTCACCTCCGAAGACGGAATGAACATCCGCTTCGTCGCACTGTTTTCCGCCGTTTGGTTCCTGCTGTTCGCCCTGCCGCTGATGTTCACCGTGCCCGAGGTTCCCCGGCAGGAGGCGCTGGCACGGCTGGGGATTCTTGCGTCCTACAAGCTCCTCTTCAAGCGCATCAAGGCCCTCTTCCGGACCGACCCGCACACCATTTACTTCCTGCTCGCCAGCGCCGTCTTCCGCGACGGCCTGGCGGCAGTGTTCACCTTCGGCGGCGTTATCGCGTCCGGCACTTTCGACTGGGAACTGTCAGAGGTGATTATGTTCGCCATCTTCGGCAACGTGGTCGCCGCCGCCGGGTCCGTGGTCGGCGGCTTCCTCGATGACCGCTCCGGCCCCAAGGCCGTGATCGTCGGTTCGCTGATCGGACTGATCCTTGCCGGCACGGCCATTGTGGTCCTGGGCCCGGATGACCAGGACCTGTTTGGACTGCAGTGGACCGGCGACACCACGTTCTGGATCTTCGGCCTGCTGCTGTGCTTGTTCGTGGGCCCGGCCCAGTCCGCGTCCCGGGCGTTCCTCGCCAGGCTCGCCCCGGAAGGGAAGGAAGGCGAGCTGTTCGGCCTCTATGCCACCACCGGGCGGGCGGTCAGCTTCCTGGCCCCCATGCTGTTCTCCACCTGCATCGTGATCTTCGGCTCCCAGCGGTACGGCATCATCGGCATCATGGCCGTGCTGCTGATCGGCCTGCTGGTGCTGCTCCCGGTCCGCTCCCCCGCCGCACGGACCGCTCTGCCCGTCGGTAAGGAGTAGGGCTCGCGGGCCTGGCTCCGGGACCGGCCTACGGGCCTGGCTCCGGGACCGGCCTGGCTCCGGGACCGGCCTGGCTCCGGGACCGGCCTACGGGCCTGGCTCCGGCGGCAACGAAATTCCTTCGCTCGCAGAGCTCGCTTGGAATATTAAAGCCGCCTCCGCCAGGCCCTACAGCCGGACGGTGCCGCCCCCTCCTCGCCAGCCCTTAGGAGGCGCTGACGGTCCCGCCGCGTCCTCGCCAGCCCTTAGGAGGCGCTGACGCCCGCCGTGTCCTCGTCATTCGACGCAGCAGTGACATCGGTGCGGTGGAAGTTCAGGTGGCTGCGCGACGCCGTCGGGCCCCGCTGGCCCTGGTACCGGTTGCCGTAGCGGCCCGAGCCGTACGCGTGCTCCGCCGGGGAGCTGAGCCGGAAGAAGCACAGCTGGCCGATCTTGGAGCCGGGCCACAGCTTGATGGGCAGCGTTGCCATGTTGGAAAGCTCCAGCGTGACGTGGCCGGAGAAGCCGGGATCAATGAAGCCAGCCGTGGAGTGTGTCAGCAGCCCAAGCCGGCCCAGCGAGGACTTGCCCTCCAGCCGCGCGGCGATATCGTCCGGCAGGGTCACCTGCTCGTAGGTGGAACCCAGGACAAACTCCCCGGGGTGGAGGATGAACGGCTCATCCGGATCCACTTCCACCAGGCGGGTCAGCTCAGGTTGGTCCTGCGAGGGGTCGATGTGGGCGTACTTATGGTTGTCGAATAGCCGGAAGAAGCGGTCGATGCGCACATCGACGCTGGAAGGCTGGACCATGGCGGGGTCATAGGGGTCCAGGGCAATCCGGTTGTCGGCAATCTCGGCTCGGATGTCGCGGTCAGAAATCAGCACTCTTCAAAAATAGCGCATGCCCCTAGCGGCCGATTTCGGTCCGCACCGCATAGAGCTCGGGGAAGAACGTCAGTTCGAGGGCACGCCGCAGGAAGCCGGCACCGCTGGAACCGCCCGTACCCCGCTTCATGCCGATAGTGCGTTCCACGGTTTTCAGGTGTCGGAAACGCCACAGCTGGAAATTGTCCTCGAGGTCCACCAGCTCTTCGCAGGCCTCATAGACATCCCAGTTCCCGGCGGCGTTTTCGTAGACGTACTTGTAGACCGCCAGCAGTGACTCGTCATACACATGTGCCTGCGTCACGTCGCGGTCCAGGAGCTCCGGCGCCACGGCATAGCCGCGGCGGGCAAGATAGCGGATGAACTCGTCGTAGATGCTGGTTTCGGAAAGCAGGCCGGACAGCAGCTCCTGAGCGGCGGGGTCTGCCGCAAACACCGCAATCATTGCCTCGTTCTTGTTGCCCAGCAGGAACTCGACGGCACGGTACTGGTAGGACTGGAAGCCGCTCGAGGCGCCCAGATCATCGCGGAATTCGGCGTACTCGGACGGGGTCAGCGTCGCCAGCACGGACCACTGTTCAGTCAGCGAGCGCTGGATGTGCTTGATCCGGGCAATTCCCTTCATGGCCGAACGCAGGTCATCCGCCGCCAGGCGTGCACGCACGGCCAGCAACTCATGCAGGACGAGCTTCAGCCACAGTTCCGAGGTCTGGTGCTGGATGATGAACAGCATCTCGTCATGGTGCTCCGGGCTGCTCACCGGATGCTGTGCGGATAGCAGTTCATCCAGGGCAAGGTAGGACCCGTAGCTCATCTTGTCGCTGAAGTCCCGCTCGATGCCTGCTTCGAGGCTGCGGGTGTTCTCGTTCGGACTCATGCCCACCACGGTATCCGCTCCATATGCCAGACTTGGGGTTTTGGCACCGAGCCCTGAGAAGGAGTCCCCATGGAACCGGACAACACCCCCGAGATCCCGACAATGCCGCTGGCCCAGGACGACGTCGAAGCGCCCGGCGCCGCGCTTGAAGAAGCCATCACCGCCGGCCGTGAGGGCAGGCTCACCAACCGCGAGGTCATGTCCGTCATCTGGACGTCGGAACTACTGAGCGTGGGGCGCCTGACGAAGGCCGACGATCCCTCCACCTTCCAGACAGTGGTCCTGAAGGCCCCGGACGCCGACTACTCCGTGGCTGCCACCTTCACCTCCGCGGACCGCATCCCCGCGCAGCTGCGCGAAGCAGCACCGGCGGTCGTCAAGGCCAGCGGCGAAGCCACCATCCGCAGCATTGCCCCGGGATACGGCATGTCCGTCAATCCGGGACACGAAGTAGGGCTGGAGATCGGCCCGGACGTTGTGGCTTCACTTGTCGAGGCGTCCGAAAAGGCCGCCGCGCAGGCACAGGACCCTGCCGGCACGGAACAGGACTGATCCAGCCGTAGAAGGGTCGATCCAGCCGTAGAAGGGTCGAAAACAGCCGATTAGGTTGCGTTATGGCCATTTGATGCCGTTTTTGCAGGCCTAGCGCTTGCAGTGTCAGTGCCGGGGCCTACGCTGGGGAACCTCACAACAGAGGGAGGGCTGTACCGTGACCAACTCAAGCGTTGCTTCTTCGATCTGTTCCATCGTTCCGCCGTATCTGCTTGCCCGCCTGGCCGCCGCCGAAGACCCTGCAAAGGCAACGGCGGCGAAGGCGGCCCGCCGCGCCCTGACCGGGATCGACGGCGTGGAATCCGCGCGCTCGGCGCCGCGTTCTGCGCCGTCCCGCGGATCAGGCACGGCGTTTACCCCGTCCCTGCGCCGCACCATCTCCGATGCCCTGGGCCTGGAGGAACTGCCGGGCACGGTAGTGCGGACCGAGGGCGAACCGGACACGGGCGACCCGGCGGTGGACGAAACCTATGCCGGCCTCGGCGCCACGTACCGTCTCTTCAGCGATGCCTACGGACGATCCTCGCTCGACGGCGCGGGGCGGGCCTTGGAGGCCACCGTCCACTATGGACACGCCTACGACAACGCTTTCTGGGACGGTTCCCGGATGGTGCTCGGAGACGGCGACGGCGAGGTGTTTGAACGCTTCAGCAAATCCCTCACCGTGATCGGCCACGAGCTGGCCCACGGAATCATCCAGTACACCGCGCAGCTGGACTACCGTGACCAGTCCGGGGCACTCAACGAATCAGTAGCGGATGTCTTCGGCGTCCTGGTCGAGCAGAAACTGCTGGGACAGACAGCGGACCAGGCCGGCTGGCTGGTTGGCGAGGGCCTGTTCACGGACCTGGTGCAGGGGCAGGCACTGCGGTCCCTGAAGGCACCGGGCACTGCCTACGACGACGACGTGCTTGGCAAGGATCCGCAGCCGGCGTCCATGGCTGACTTCGTGAAGACCGCGGCGGACAACGGCGGTGTCCACATCAACTCCGGAATCCCCAACCGCGCCTTCTACCTGGTGGCTGAAGCCCTGGGCGGGTATGCCTGGGAACGCGCCGGCAAGATCTGGTACGACACCATCACCGAACGGAATTTTCCCTCCGACGCCACCTTCGCCGTCTTCGCCGCCGCCACGGTCACCGCAGCGGAAAAACGGTACGGAGCGGGGACGGAGGAAAGTACTGCTGTGCAGGCCGCATGGAAAGAGGTTAACGTCTTGGTATGAGACTGGTTGTAGTGCGCAGCGGCGGCTTTGCGGGCATGCAGCGCACCTGGAGCACGCAGGTCAGCTCCGAAGAGGCACAGGAGCGGTGGCTGCCGCTCCTCAGCGATCCGCCCGAAGCCCCGGACAGCGAACCGGACCGGTTCACGTATGAGATCTCCGTGGGCCCGGCCGCCGTCACCATCCCGGAGCGGCAGGTCAAGGGCAGGTGGCGCGAACTCGTGGAGCGGGCCCGCGCCGGCGCCGATTCCGAACCCGGCGAGGGCTCCGAAGACTAGGCTGGCCGGTGTTTGGGCAACCCGTCCGGAAACCTTTCGGCAGCACCGGCGAACGAATTAGGCAACCGGCGGGTTCCATGTAAAGTTAGGAGCTGTGCCGGATTCCTTCCGGACACTGCGGGCGTAGCTCAATGGTAGAGCGCTAGCTTCCCAAGCTTGATACGCGGGTTCGATTCCCGTCGCCCGCTCCACTTCGGGGCAAGACTCCATCCCTCCCCCTGCACTGCACTTTCGCTGTCAGCGTGTCAACCCCCGGCTCAAAGTCCGGGGTATTCGGCGTAGACTTATCCGCGATGAACCGGAAAATGTTTAAGTCCAAAATCCACCGCGCCACGGTGACCCATGCCGACCTGCACTACGTGGGGTCCGTGACGGTTGACCTTGACCTCCTTGAAGCCGCGGACATCCTGCCCGGCGAGCTCGTCTCGATCGTCGACGTCGACAACGGCGCCCGGCTTGAGACGTACACCATCGCCGGCGAACGCGGCTCGGGGGTGCTGGGCATCAACGGTGCAGCGGCCCACCTGGTGCATGTGGGCGACACGGTCATCCTCATTACCTATGCCGATATGACCACCGATGAGGCCCGCTCCTTCGTGCCGACGGTTGTCCACGTTGATTCCGCCAACCGGATCCTGGAACTGGGGACGGACCCGGCCGAGGCCGTGACGGAAGGCACCGAGCGTCCTCCGCTGGCCCTGGACAACACCCAGGTCATGGCCGGCAACCCGGGCGCCGCAGCCGAAGCCAGATAGCAGCATCCGGTGCTGGGGGTACTCACCGGATTCGCCGTTGTCTGGATCATCATCCTTACCGGGTATGCCATCGGCCGGCTCGGCATACTTGGTGAAAACGCCCAGACCGTACTGAGCCGCCTGGCGTTCTTCGTTGCATCGCCCGCGCTCCTGCTCGTTACCCTCAGCGATGCGGACCTGCCCACTGTCTTCTCGTTTCCGCTGCTGGTGGCCGCCGCCAGCGCCGGAGCCACGGCAGTCCTCTATGTGCTCATTACCCGCTGGTGGCTGCGCCGTCCGCTGCCGGAAATGCTTATTTCGGCCATGTCTTCGTCCCTGGTCAATGCCGCCAATCTTGGGTTGCCCATCTGCGTGTACGTCCTCGGGGACGCCGCCTATATCGCACCCGTGCTGATTTTCCAGCTCGCTTTCTTCACCCCGCTCTTCCTGATGATGATGGATTCGGCCACCAGCGGCCGGCGGACCTCAGTCCGGGTTTTCGCCGCGCAGGTGGTCCGCAACCCGATAATCGTCGGCTCGCTGATCGGCCTGCTGCTGGCCGCCACCGGCACGCAGCTGCCCGAAATCATCCATGAACCGGTGTCCCTGATCGGCGGTGCAGCGGTTCCCGCCATGCTGCTTGCCTTCGGGCTTTCGCTGGTGGGGTCGCGGCCCCTGAATGCCGACGGCGGCAGGCGGGCCGACGTCATCCTCGCCTCTGCCTTCAAGCTCCTTGTCCAGCCGCTGCTGGCTTTCCTGCTGGCCCGCTTCATCCTGGGGATGGAAGGACACCTGCTTTTCGCCGTCGTGGTCACCGCTGCCCTTCCCACCGCCCAGAATGTCTTCGTTGCTGCTGCCCGCTACGAAGAAGGCGTGCTGGTGGCCAAGGACACCGTGCTGCTCACCACCATTGCCTCGCTGCCCGTGCTGGTCCTGGCCGCAGCGCTGCTGACCTGATGAAACGCCCGGTTTGACCGGCAGGAATGTGGCGTAAATTACGTTCAAGGCATATGGTCAAACTGAAGGCTGCTTAGTGTGTGGCCCGTCTCAGGCAACGCCGCAGGGGACACTTACGACGAGGTGGAGGCACAGTACCGATGCCAAACGACGCAAGATACTGGGGTCGTACCCGGAAAGGGGCACGGGCTGCGGCCGGCGTTGCTCTGGCCTTGGGCGCAACCCTCCTGACCGGCTGCGGATCCGACGAGGGCGCAGCACCCACCTTGACCTGGTACATCAATCCGGATGCCGGTGGACAGGCCGAACTGGCGAAGCAGTGCAGCGATGCCTCCGGGGGCGCCTACACCATCGAGACCTCCCTGCTGCCGAACGATGCCGCCTCCCAGCGTGAACAGCTGGCCCGGCGCCTCGCGGCCGGGGACAAGAGCATGGACATCATGAGCCTGGATCCGCCCAACGTTCCCGAGTACGCGGAGCCGGGTTACCTGGCACCCGTACCCGATGACGTAGCGGAGCGGACCACGGAGGGCGTGCTGGAAGGCGCCCTGGCCGGGGCAAAGTGGAAAGACAAAGTGGTGGCCGTACCGTTCTGGGCCAACACCCAGATCCTCTGGTACCGCAAATCCGTGGCCGAGGCGGCACAGCTGGACATGACCAAGCCGGTGACCTGGGACCAGATCATCGATGCCGCGCAGAGCCAGGATAAATACATCGGCGTCCAGGGCGCCCGCGCGGAGTCCATGACCGTGTGGGTGAACGCCCTGGTGGCGTCTGCCGGCGGTGAAATCGTGCAGAATCCGGACGCGTCGGCGGATGAACTGCAGCTGGGTCTCGACACCGAGGCCGGAAAGCAGGCAGCAGAGGTTGTCTCCACGATCGGCAAGGAGGGCCTGGGCGGTCCCGGTCTGCCCACCCAGACGGAAAACACCTCCATGATCCAGTTCCAGGGTGACCAGGGTTCGTTCATGGTCAACTATCCCTTCGTCTGGCCGGCCACCAACGCGTCGGTCGAGGAGGGTGCCTTGCCTGCGTCCCTCATCGACGACATCGGCTGGGCCCTCTACCCGGCCATGAACGAGGGCGAGGATACGGCTCCCCCGCTGGGCGGCATCAACCTCGGTGTGGGCTCCAACAGCGAGCACCCCGACCTGGCGTTCGAGGCCATCGAATGCATCGTCTCGCCCGAGAACCAGGCCCAGTACTTCACCACCAACGGCAACCCGCCGTCGAACGAAGAGGCCTACAACGCTCCGGGGATCGAAGAGACATTCCCGATGGCCCCGGTCATCCGGGACTCGCTGGAACTGGCCGTGCCCCGGCCGCAGACCCCCTACTACAACGAGATCTCCACCGGCATCCAGCAGACCTGGACTCCGCCGAGCGACGTCAACCCCGATACCACCCCGGCCGAGAGCCAGGAATTCATTCTCGCAGTCCTTAGAGGGGAGAAACTGCTGTGAGCACTTCCGTCGAAGCGGTCCGGGACGCCCCGGCCAAGCCCACTCCGTCCAAACAGCCCCTCAGTGACCGCGCCAAAGCGGAGCGGCGGCTGGGTTTCTGGCTCGCCGGGCCCGCCTTCATCATCATGCTCGCGGTCACCGCCTATCCGATCCTCCTGGCGCTCTGGGAATCGCTGTTCAAGTACCGCCTGACCGCCCCGGCGGACCGGGAGTTCGTGGGACTGGGCAACTACGCGACCATCCTTTCGGACGGCCTGTTCTGGCGGGACCTGGGGGTGACGGTGCTGATCACGGTCATCACCGTCGTCGTCGAGCTGATTCTCGGCTTTGCCCTGGCCCTGGTGATGAACAGCGCGCTGAAGGCCGTCCGCGGCTGGCTGCGCACCGCGATCCTCGTGCCGTACGGCATCATCACCGTGGTTTCCGCCTTCGCCTGGTTCTATGCCTTCGACATCAACTCCGGCTACATCAACAGCTGGTTCAACTGGGTGCCCGGTATCGACTCGGACCTGAACTGGTTCGCCGACACCTGGACGGCACTGTCCGTCATCATGGCCTCGGAAATCTGGAAGACCACCCCGTTCATCTCCCTGCTGCTGCTGGCGGGCCTGGCCCAGGTTCCGGGCGAGCTGACGGAAGCGGCAGAGGTTGACGGCGCGTCCTGGTGGCAGCGGATGTCCAAGGTGATCATCCCGAACATGAAGGCCGCCATCATGGTCGCCGTCCTGTTCCGCGCACTGGACGCCTTCCGCATCTTCGACAACGTCTACATCATGACCAACGGCGCGTACGGCACCGAGGTGCTTTCGCTGCTGGCCTACCGGACTTCGATTACCCGCCTGGAAATCGGCATGGGCTCGGCCGTGTCGGTGCTGCTGTTCATCTGCGTCATCATCATCTGTTTCATCGCCATCAAACTGTTCAAAGTGGACCTTTCCGGCGCACGAGGGGGTAAATAAGTGAAGTCCTCACCTGCCAAACGGCGGACAATCTGGACCATTATTTCGGTTCTGGTTGTCCTGTACGCGCTGTTCCCCGTGGCATCGATCCTGGCCACCTCGTTCAAGCTGCCCAGCGACCTGACTTCCGGGACCTTCCTCCCGACCAACTGGTCATGGAGCAACTACGAGCAGATCCTCGTCGGCGACGCGCAGGGGCTGTTCCTGAGCAGCCTGCGCAACTCCATCGGCATCTGCCTGATCGCCACCTTCATCGCGGTCATCCTGGCCACCCTGTGCGCCTATGCAATTGCCCGCCTGGACTTCCCGGGCAAGAAACTGGTGCTGACCACGGCGCTGGGTGTCTCGATCTTCCCGGTGATCTCCATCGTGACCCCGCTGTTCAACCTCTGGCGCAACATCGGGCTCTACGACACGTGGCCCGGACTCATCATCCCCTACCTGTCCCTGACGCTGCCGATCTCCATCTGGACCCTGGCGGCATTCTTCCGGCAGATCCCGTGGGAGCTGGAGCAGGCAGCCCAGGTTGACGGCGCCACCACGTGGCAGGCGTTCCGCAAGGCCATCGTTCCCCTGGCCGCCCCCGGCGTCTTCACCACCGCGATCATTGCGTTCTTCATCGCCTGGAATGACTTCGTGTACGGCATATCGCTGACCTCCACCGAGGCGGCGCGGCCGGTACCGGCAGCCCTGGCGTTCTTCACCGGCGCTTCACAGTTCGAGGAGCCCACCGGTGCCATCTCCGCCGCGGCGATCATCGTCACCATTCCCGTAGTTGTCCTGGTGCTCGCGTTCCAGCGCCAAATCGTCTCCGGCCTAACCCAGGGCGCCGTCAAGGGCTAGTTCCCTTTCGGCACCCGGACTGAAGAAAAGGATCCCTAACCATGGCATCTATCACCCTCAAGAACCTCGTCAAGAAGTACGGCGACGGTTTTCCGGCCGTCAACGATGTCAGCCTGGACATTGCCGACGGCGAGTTCATCATCCTGGTGGGCCCGTCGGGCTGCGGAAAATCGACGTTGCTGCGCATGATCGTAGGGCTGGAGGACATCACCTCCGGTGATCTGCTTATCAACGGAGAGCGCGTCAATGACAAGGCACCGCGTGACCGCAACCTGGCCATGGTGTTCCAGAACTACGCGCTCTACCCGCACCTCACGGTCTACGAGAACATCGCGTTCCCGCTGCGCCTGAACAAGGGAAAGTACAACGACGAGCAGGTCCGCAAGCTCGTGACCGATGCCGCCGCAACACTGGAACTGACCGACCACCTGGACCGCAAGCCGGCCAACCTCTCAGGCGGCCAGCGGCAGCGGGTGGCCATGGGCCGCGCCATCGTCCGGCAGGCCGATGCGTTCCTCTTCGATGAGCCGCTCTCGAACCTGGACGCGAAGCTGCGCGGCCAGATGCGTTCGGAGATTGCGCAGATGCAGCGCCGCCTGGGCACCACCAGCGTCTACGTCACCCATGACCAGACCGAGGCCATGACGCTTGGTGACCGTGTGGCGGTGCTGAAGAAGGGCATCCTGCAGCAGGTCGCCTCCCCGCGCGAGCTCTACGAACAGCCCATCAACCTGTTCGTGGCCGGCTTCATCGGATCCCCCTCCATGAACTTCCTGCCTGCAACGCTGGAGAACGGGGTGCTGAAGACCGCCGTCGGCGACATCCGCGTCCCCGAAGACAAGGCAGCAAAGGCCGCCGGCAAGCAGGTTGTGCTGGTGGGCATCCGCCCGGAGTTCTTCGAGGATGCCTCCCTGGTGGAGGAAAGCAAGCTGCAGCACGGTTCCACGTTCACGGCACCGATCACGCATACGGAGTGGCTGGGCAACGAGCAGTACGGGTACATCCACTTCGACCCCACCCCCGAGGTACGCGAGCTGCTGAACAACCTGGCCCGGGACATGGACGCCGACGAGCTGCGCCCGCAGGTGGTGGTGACGCTCGACGCCGCCAGCCGGATCCGCGGCGGACGCGACGCCGAGCTGTGGCTGGACACACGCAAGGTGCACCTCTTCGACCCGGAAACCGGTGAAAACCTCACACGCGACGCCGCAGCGGGCGCCGAGCTGACCGAGGAAGCCAATGCTGCCCGGGCCGAGGAGATCGCCGCTGCCCACGAGTCCGTCCCGGCGGCAGCGTCCTAGCAGCGGGACAACTGGCACAGCCCTCCCCCCAGGGCAGCTGACACGAAGGCCGGACGGGAAACCGATCCGGCCTTCGTCCGTCCGGGCAGGTAACGTAAGAGCAGTGCAGGGAACATCACCGGTAATCAAGGCAGTAGCCGCCTGGCTGCTTGCCCTCATGCTCACCATCGCGGCCGCCGTCGTCGTGATCTACTTCGTTAACGCCAAGACGTACGGCCCCGAGAAACACGTCGAGAGCTATCTGCAGAAGCTGGCCGACGGCGAGGGCGAACAGGCACTCGGGATGCTCAACGCGCAGGTCCCCGAGGCCAACGCCGCACTGCTGGACGGCGATGCCCTCCGTGCCTCCGTGAAGGGGCAGCAGGTGCGTGAAATCGGCGACGCCGAGGAGATCGGCGGGAACCGCGTCGAGGTTGCGGTGGACTACGCCTACGGCGAGGCCGAGGGAACAACCAGGTTCGTGCTGGAGAACACCGGCAAACGCTGGCTCTTCTTCGACACCTGGGACTTTGTGCCGGCCACGCTGCCGACCGTTCAGGTCAATGCTCCGGCGCTGCGGGAAGCAACCCTCAACGGGGTCCGGGTAACGCTCCCGGAGGGCGCCAATACGTTCGCCGCCTTCCCGGCGTCGCGGGTGACGGCCTCCTATGACAGCCAGTACCTGGCCGCCGCGGAGCGGGAGATCCTGGTGTCGGACGACGCCGAGCCGCAGCTCACCCTCGTGCCGGAGGCAACCAAGGAACTGGTTTCCAAGATTGATGCCGGTATCCGCGAGTTCCTCGACGGCTGCACGGCCGCTGACCGTCTGGCGCCTCCGGGCTGTCCGTTCTACCACCTCACCAACAACCGGGTGGACCAGCCAATCAGGTGGAGCATCACCGACTACCCCGACGTTGAACTGACCCAGGCTGAGGGCGCCTGGGTGCTCAGCCCGCTGAGCGGCACCGCGCAGGTCACCGCCACCCAGGTGGACCTCTTCAGCGGCGACAAGAGCCCGCTGGTGGCCGATGAGCCCTTCACCTTCAGTGCTTCCCTCCGCGTGGACGGCGAAAACGTCACGCTGAGCCCGCAGGTCGACTAGCAGCCCTCAACAAAGCGCAGGCGGCGGCATGGATTCCCATGCCGCCGCCTGCGTCGTTAAGCGGGCCCGGTCAGGGCCGCCCTGTCAGGGAAGATGTGCTCAGTCCAGTCCGCGCAGGTCCAGGACCAGCTCGGACTCGCCGCCGGCCTGCAGCACTACCGGAATGCCCCAGTCCTGCTGGTACATGTGGCAGGCCGCGTGGTCCGGGATCTCCCCGCCCGGCTCTCCGTCGCAGGCGGCAGCACGGGCGGTGATGTGGAGTACTCCATCCGTCACCGTGTCGGAGAGCACGAGCTCACGGGTCAGCCCCGTGGCCGTACCGCCGCCGGAAACGAGCAGTGCCTCCGGGGAGGCGGAGATCTTTAACTGCGTGGGATCGCCCCAGCGGTCATCGAGCTTCTGGCCCTTGGGAGCGGCAAAGCGCACCGTCAGGGACATTGGTCCGGCTTCCACGGGGGTCTTCGGCCGCTGCGTCTGCCGGGCGCCTTCATCCACGGACTGGGCTTCCTTCGGGATGGGCAGGCGGACCAGCTGGTGCCGGTTGGACTCGACCACAATCAGCAGCGGTTCGGCGGCGCTGTTGTCCACCAGCACGTCCGAAGGCTCGGAAAGTCCGCGGGCCAGGGTGGACACGGTGCCCGTGACCGGATCGTAGCGCCGCACCGCACCGTTGTAGGTGTCGGCAACGGCCACGGAACCGTCCGGCAGCACGGCTACGCCCAGCGGGTGCTGCAGCCGGGCCTGGGAGGCGGCGCCGTCGCGGAAGCCAAAGTCGAACAGGCCGGTGCCGACGGCGGTTTCCACCTGGATGCCGGTGCCGTCCAGGGACAGCTTGCGCAGGGCGGACGTCTCGGAGTCCGCCACCCAGAGGTTTCCTTCGTTGTCTTCGGCGAGGCCGGAGGACTGGGCGAACCAGGCCGCGGAGGCGGCACCGTCGAGCAGGCCTTCCAGTCCCGTGCCGGCCAGGACGGCTACGGCCCCGGTTACCGGATCAAAGCTGAAGATCTGGTGGGTGCCGGCCATGGCGATGACCAGCTGCTGCAGCTTCGAGGACCAGACCAGGTCCCACGGCGAGGACAGCGAAATGTTGAGCGGGTCGGCGCCCAGCAGATCGGAGGAATCGGAGGGGGCACTGTCCCCCGCGGCTTCACCGGATCCGGCGGATGCCGCACCCGCCTTGGTCTGGTTCCCGGCGTCCAGCAGCCGCTGCACGCCGTTGCCGGCGATGGTCTGGACGGCACCGGTAGCGAGGTTCACCAAACGCAGGCGGTGGTTGACCGTGTCCGCCACTACGACGTCGTACCCTGCCTTTTCCGCCACGTCGGCAGGCAGCAGGGCCACACCCTGGGGTTCGTTGAAGCGTGCCGTCCCGGCGTCGCCGTCCCGCCAGCCCTTGGTGCCGTCGCCGATGGTCCGGCGGACGCCCGTCAGGTCCGCTTCCAGCTCCACGAGGCGGTGGTGGCCCGTATCGGCAACCAGGAAGGTGCCCCCGGGCAGCGCGGTCACCTTTCCCGGGAACCGCAGGTCCCCGGCGGTGGGTTCAGCCGGGACGTAGGGGCCGTCGCCGCGGTGCAGTGTCCCCTTGGCCTCGTGTTCCTCCACAAGCTCGGCCACAAGCGATTCCAGGCCCGCTGCGTGCCCTTCGCCGGACAGGTGCGCCACGATGTACCCCTCGGGGTCCAGGACCACCAGGGTGGGCCAGGCACGGGCGGTGTAGGCCTGCCAGGTGAGCAGCTCCGGGTCATCCAGCACGGGGTGGTGGATTTCGTAGCGCTCCACAGCGGCGGCGAGGGCCACCGGGTCCGCTTCGTGCTCGAACTTCGGGGAATGGACTCCCACCGTGACCAGCACGTCGGAGAACTTTTCCTCCAGGGGCCGGAGCTCGTCCAGCACGTGCAGGCAGTTGATGCAGCAGAAAGTCCAGAAATCCAGCAACACGATCTTGCCGCGGAGATCCTCCAGGTTCAGCTGCCGGCCGCCGGTGTTCAGCCAGTTGCGGCCCTCAAGCTCCGAGGCCCGCACCCGGTATCCGGCGCGCACGGTTTCAGTCATTAACGATCTCCTTGATCCGGGGTCCCGGCATCACGCTGTGCCAGGTTTGCAAACATGTTGTTGTAAGCAGTCAGATCGGCGTCATTATTCCGCTCCGCTGCGCGGTCCAGCCGCCGGGTTTCCCGGGCGTCGCTCTTGGACCACTGATAAGCCACCCCGATGGCCACGAACAGGGTCGGAATTTCACCGATTCCCCACATCAACGAACCGCCCAGCTGCTGGTCCGCCAGGGCCGACAGTCCCCATTCCCGGCCCATGTTCCCGAAGTAGGAAGCCTGGATCAATGCCGTTCCGCCCATCACCGCCACTCCGAAGAAGGCGTGGAAGGCCATGGTGGCGAGCAGGATCACCAGGCGCAGCGGGTACGGCGCGCGGCCGGGCAGCGGGTCGATCCCGATCATCGTCAGGATGAAGATGTAACCGGTCAGCAGGAAGTGCACCACCATCAGCTCGTGCCCAACGTGTTCGCGCAGGGCCAGCCCGAAGAGGTCCGAATAGTAGAAGACCACAATGGAGCCGGCAAAGTTCACGGCGGCCACGATCGGGTTGGTGATGATCTTCGAGAAGCGTGAATGCACTCCGATGAGGATCCATTCCCGGATCCCGCGGGTACCGTCGGTGCGGGGAGTCAGTGCCTTGAGCGCCAGGGTGACCGGGGCTCCCAGGACGAGGAACAGCGGCACCACCATGGTCAGGGCCATGTGCGCCAGCATGTGCGTGCTGAACAGGACCATGCCGTAAACCTGCGGCGCGCCGCAGGTGATGTAGCCGAGGGCCAGCAGGCCAACCAGCCAGCAGGCCGTGCGCCGGACCGGCCATTTGTCTCCACGGCGGCGCAGCCGCACCGCGCCGATGAGATAGGACGTGGCCAGCGTCAGGATGACGGCAACCCAGAGCCAGTCCGGCCGCCACTCGGTGAGGTAGCGTTCCGGCGTCAGCTCGGGCGGGAGGTCGTAGCCGGTCAGGATACGAGCCGGGGAGGCATCCTGGGGAAGCTCTTCGGAACGCGGCGGCGCGGTGCGGCCCAGGGCCACGGCCACGCCGGACACGGCACCCATCACGGCCAGTTCCACGGCAATGAGCTGCCACAGCACCCGTTGGGCCGACAGCCCTCCGTTGGGGACCGCCGTGCCGGCGGGCACCGGGGTACGGGACGGGTGGGAACCGGCGAGGCGCGGAATGATCCAGTTGCGGTGCATCAGCCCCAGAACGCCCAGGAGCAGCGTGAGCCCGGCTTTGGTGAGGACCAGGCCGCCCCAGGGCGTCCCCAGCTGGTCCAGCGAATTGATCCGCAGGGACGCATTGACGACGCCGGAGAGGAAGACCAGCGCGAAGGCGAAGCCGGCGAGGGCCGAGAACCTGGCAAGGACTACGCCCGTGATGGAACCCAGCTGCCTGGATACGACGGCCAGGACAATGATTCCGCCGATCCAAAGGCATACGCCCAGCAGGTGCAGCCCGATCGAGTTCACCGCTGCGGCATGATCGTCCCCGCCGGCGGAGTGCCCGATCAGGGCGGTGGGGAGCAGGGCGCCGACGGCGAGGACCAGTGTGAAGGCCAGCATGCCGAGGGACCGCACGCCGAAGGACAGTGCGGTGACTACGGCGGCGATGATGCTCACTGCCAGCCAGGCCCGGCCGGTGGAAAAGTCAGTCAGGAAGGACGCCAGGCCCGCCGTGTAGGTGGAGTCGGTGCCGAGCGGCAGGCCGGAAACATCCGAGTACGTAAACACCATCACCGCCAGCGCGGAGAGCGTCCAGACGACCGCGGCAACCGAGGTCAGGGTCAGCGCACGGGTGAACGCAGGATGCTCGGGCTCAGCAGGTGCAGGCCGGCCGGACGTGTTTTTCCGCACGCGTCGAAAATTCAGGCTTTTGGGCAGGATCGTCACGGCGAAAACAAGCGAGCCTATAACGGCAGCCATGGAAATATTCTGCACGGCCTTCGCTGCGGGGAGCGCCCAGCGGGTCAGCGATCCGGGATCCCCCAGCTGCGTTGCTCCGGCGGCACCGGTGAAAAGCATGGCCGCTGCCAGGGCGATGAAGGCGAGGGCGCCGGCGGCTGCAAGCCAGCCGGTGCGCACGCCGGGAACAGCGCTGCTGCTCGCCCCTGCTGCGCTTGGGTCGCCCCCGTTGCCGTGCTGCGGAAGCCGCGAACTGCCGGCGGGGCGATCGGTCTGGGTTTTGACGGATTTTGGCACAGTACCCATTCTCTACCCGCTGTAAAAATAGGGCCAATCATTGTCGCGGCTGTCACGGGTTTGCAGCCGGTGCGGCCGCGGCGGCATTTCGGCTGGGCTCCCCGGCCGGTACCCGAAAACACGGGAGGGCCGGCATCTTCGCGATGCCGGCCCTCTCAAATGCTGCGGCAGGTTGCCGCTGGTGTTCTGCTACTTCTTGGTGGAGACGGCAGCCTTCAGCTTGGAGCCGGCGGTCAGCTTGACGCTGTGGCCTGCCGGGATCTGAATGGTTTCGCCGGTCTGCGGGTTGCGGCCCGTACGTGCAGCGCGGTCGGTGCGCTCAACTGCCAGCCAACCCGGGATGGTGATCTTCTCGCCCTTGGCAACGGAATCTACGAAGATGTCGAAGACGGCATCCAGCACGCCGTTGACTGCGGTCTGGCTGTTGCCGGACTTTTCTGCAACTGCGGCAACAAGTTCACTGCGGTTCATAGCCAATTTATGTCCTCCTGGACTCTGGGGTAACTCGAGCGGAACGCGGATGCGAAACCGCCGCTGTTCGAAAACTTACCAGCTTGGACCCCCAACTCCGGCAAAAACCCCTGCATTTAGCGGATTTTTCCCGATAACCCGGCCGAAAAGTGGCTTTTTGCCCTCAATAAGCAGTCAACTCGCGTGGAAGCTGGTCCCGTGATATGCGGTTGCCGGCGGGGCCGTCGGAGCCGGCGCCCGCGGGTCTTGTTCCTCCGCCGCGGGGCCTCGGCCGACCCCGCCCCGCATCCGGTGTGCAGATAACGGGCTTATCCGGGGCCCGTAACCCCGATATCTGCGCTATCAGTGCCGGACCGGCCTCCGGACGGGTGGGACAGCGAAATCCTTGTCAGGGAATTCCATCCGGTGAGGCCGGCCCGCAAAAGGGTCGTTAACAGCAAGAAGGACGGCCCCGTTGAGGGACCGTCCTTCTAAAGCGGTAGGCAGTGCTTACCAGCTGGACTTCTTGATGCCCGGCAGTTCGCCTGCGTGGGCCATGTTGCGGAAACGCACACGCGAGATACCGAACTTCTGGAGGGTACCGCGGGGGCGGCCGTCAATCTGGTCGCGGTTACGAAGGCGGACCGGGGAAGCGTTGCGCGGAAGCTTCTGCAGGCCGAGGCGTGCAGCTTCGCGGGCTTCGTCGGTAGCGTTAGCGTCGACCAGGGTCTTCTTCAGTTCGAGGCGCTTGGCAGCGTAGCGCTCAACAACAACCTTGCGCTGCTCATTGCGGGCAATCTTGGACTTCTTTGCCATTCTTAGCGCTCCTCACGGAAATCGACGTGCTGGCGGATCTTGGGATCGTACTTCTTCAGAACCATACGATCCGGATCGTTACGACGGTTCTTGCGAGTTACGTAGGTGTAGCCGGTGCCCGCAGTGGACTTCAGCTTGATGATCGGACGTACGTCCTTGTCCTTAGCCACTACAGCTTCACACCCTTCGCGATCAGATCGGTAACAACAGCGTCGATGCCGCGGATGTCAATCGTCTTGATGCCGCGTGCAGAAACCTGCAGCGTCACGTTGCGGCGCAGGGACGGAACCCAGTAGCGCTTCTTCTGAATATTCGGGTCGAACCGACGCTTGTTGCGGCGGTGCGAGTGCGAAATGCTGTGACCAAAGCCGGGGATGGCTCCGGTTACCTGGCAGTAAGCTGCCATGATCTCTCCTCCAGTTGTAGTAAATATGACGGTCCTCAAAAAACAGACACAAGGCGGAAGCGCCTAAGCACCTGCCATAAAGAGCGTCCCGCCACCAGTTTTGACACCGTTATTACTGCGACTTTCCGGAGGTTAACCTGGCGGGGTGAGATCCAGCCGAAGTGCCTCGCCGCGGGGAAGACGGTGAAGTTCAGGCAGCCGAACGGGAGAACCCGGCTCGACAGCCTTCAATTCTAGGTTTATACGGGTGGCCGTGCAAATACTCCCCTGCCCGCGCGGAGCGGAACAGGTTAACACACACACGACTTAACGCCTCTCTATCCTAGGGGCAACGGGCGTTTCGTTCAAACTCGGAGGTACCTGCGTGCCGGGTATCACGACGACGGCGCGTCCGCCTTTGAATCGCGTCCCACCACGGCCACGCCGTTTTCGGGATCCAGCTCCGCGCCGTCCAGTTTCCGCCCTCCGCCGATCACCGTCGTGGAGTCCACGATCAGGTTTGCGATCCGCGCTCCGGACCGGACCACCACGCCGTCCAGCAGCACGCAGGAATCCACTTCGGCACCGGCCTCCACTACTGCACCGGCGCTGAGAACGCTGCGGCGGACGCTGCCTTCGACCCGGGCACCGGGAGACAGCAGGCTCTCCACGGCGACACCGTTCGGCCCGACATAGGCCGGCAGCCGCCGCGGGCTGGCGGAGAGGATCGGCCACTGCGGATCATCAAAATCCAGGCCGTTGCCCTCGATCAGGTCCAGGTGCGCCTGGTGGTAACTGCGCGGCGTGCCCATGTCCCGCCAGTACCCCGGCAGCCGGTATTCCACGACCTTTTCCTGCTCCACCAGGTAGGGAATGAGCTGGTCGCCGTAATCCTCGAGCTGGCCGTCCCGCTTCACCAGGGTGTCCAGTGCGTTCAGGAGGACATCGGTGTCATAGAGGAAGATCTCCGCCGCCACCAGGTCCGTCTTCGGGTCCTGGGGCTTGTACTCGAATCCGGTGACCAGCCCGTCGGTTACCTCGACCACCCCGTGGTCTCCCGGGTTGTTGTTGATCTTCGTGGTGACCAGGGTCAGGGCCGCCCCGTTTGCCTGATGCGTTTCGACGACGTCGCGGTAGTCCAGACGGTAGAGATGGTCGGCGCTGAGCACCAGCACGAGGTCCGGATCAAATTCGCGGATGTACTCCGCCTGGCGGTACAGCGCGTCCGCGTTGCCCTGGGCGAAGCCTTCGCCGTCGCCGCCTTGGAAGGGCGGAAGCACCCGCAGCCCGCCCTGGGTGCGGTCAAGGTCCCAGGGCCGCCCGCTGACCATCTGGTCATTGAGCGACTGGGGCTTGTACTGCTCCACAATCCAGACATCGCCGAAGCCGCTGTTGTGCAGGTTGGAGAGGGAAATGTCGATGAGGTTGTAGGACCCGGCAACCGGGATGGCCGGTTTCGCTCGGTGGTCCGTTAAGCTGCCCAACCGTCCGCCGGCACCGCCGGCGAGGACTACGGTCAGGATTCGGGGTACGCGCATGCTGTGGTGCCTCTCATCGTGCCGTGGATATCGAGCGTTAGCTCAGTACTAACCACGTTAACAAGGGCAGGCACCCGGGCAACAAGTTGACTTTGGCGCTACGGTGCCTGATTCGGCCCGAGAATGCCGTTGCCGGGGTCGAGGCGGGCGAGTATCTTCTTTCCCACCCGTTCCAGATCCGCGACGTCTTCGTCGGAGAGGGCATCGAAGACCGCCTTCCGGACGGATTCAACATGTTCCGGCGCGAGTCCTTCGAGGGCGGCCATGCCTTCATCCGTCAGTGCCGCCGTCGTCACCCGGGCATCCGCAGGCGAGGGAGTCCGGGACATCCAGCCGCGCTGCTCCAGTTTCTTCACCACATGGGAAAGCCGGGACAGCGAAGCGTTGGAGCGCGCGGCCAGCTCGCTCATCGGCAGGGACCTGCCTTCGGCCTCGGAGACCATGGCCAGGACGTGGTAATCGAAGAGGGTGATCCGCGCACGGCGGAACAGATCGGCGTCGAGCGCGGCCGGGAGAAGGCCCGATACCGCGTACAGGGCCAGCCAGGCCTGCCGTTCCGGGGCGCTTAGCCAGCGGGGGGTGCTCTCAGTCATCCCGGCGTTCCTCTCGTCAAAGCTTTACGTTTCAATGATCGCAGGGTTGGGGCTGCGCTCCAACCGGTGCCCAACGGCAGGAGCCGGCCGGTCGCGCGGGGCGTCCGGCCGGCTCCTGTGGCTGGCGGTATTGCGGTTAGCGGCTGACGCCGGGCTCCGCGCGGTTGTCAGCGGGCTGTGCAGTGGAGGGCGCCTGCTGGCTTCCCAGGGTGTCGAACGGCAGCGAATCGACGTCGAGCAGCGGGTTCTCGTCCTGGCCGGCCACCAGTTCGTGTGCCTCGGCGTGGGTGTCCACGCTCGGCATGGAACCGGGCATCGGCCGGTTGGCCGATTCCTTCATAACGCCCACGGCAATGGCACCCGCCACGGAGGTGAACATCAGCCAGTAGGCCGGCATCATGTCGTTGTCCGTAAGGGTGATCAGGCCCTGCATGATCAGCGGCGCGGTGCCGCCGAAGATGGCAACGGCGAAGTTGTAGGAGATGCCCATGGCACCGTAGCGGCTGGCAGTCGGGAAGAGCGCCGGCAGTGCGGAGGCCAGGTTGGACACGTAGAAGGTCACCGGGACGGCGAGCAGCGCCAGGCCAAGCAGGGTGGTGGCAACCGGACCCTGGCCAATCAGCCAGAAGGACGGAACGGCCAGGACGATGGTGGAGCCGGCACCCATCCACAGCACCGGACGGCGTCCGATGCGGTCGGAGAGCTTGCCGGTGAGCGGAATGCACAGTGCCATCAGAACCAGCACGGGGATGGTCAGCATGGTGCCGTGGACCGGATCGTAGCCCTTGGAATCCGTCAGGTAGGAGGGCATGTAGGACGTCAGCGCGTAGCCCACGGTGTTGGCTGCGGCCACGAGGACCATGGCCAGCACGATCGGACGCCAGTAGGCACGGAAAATGCCCATGGTGCCCAGCGACTCGGTTTCGTCGCCGGCCTTGGCGCCGGCTTCCTGTGCATCCAGGGTGGCCTGGAACGCCGGGGATTCTTCGATCTTGAGCCGGAAGTAAATGGCGACGGCGCCCATCGGCCCCGCAACCAGGAACGGGATGCGCCAGCCCCAGTCCACCATGTCGGCGTCGGAGAGCAGCAGCTGCATTACCGATACGACGGCTGCACCCAGGGCGAAGCCCAGGTAGCTGCCCAGGTCCAGGATGCTGGCGAGGAAGCCGCGCCGCTTGTCGGAGGCGTATTCGGTAACAAAGGTGGTGGCACCGGCGTACTCGCCGCCGGTGGAGAAGCCCTGCAGCAGCTTCATGAGCACCAGCAGGATCGGAGCCCAGATGCCGATGGTGCCGTAGCTGGGCAGCAGGCCGATGACGAAAGTGGAACCGGCCATCATGATCAGCGTGATGGCCAGGGTCTTCTGGCGGCCCATACGGTCGCCGAGGCGCCCGAAGACGACGCCGCCCAGCGGACGGGCGATGAAGGTGGCAGCGAAGACGCCGAGGCTGAAGAGCAGCTGCGCGTCCTTGTCGGCGTCGGACAGGAAGACGGCACCCATGGTGACGGCGAGGTAGCCGTAGACACCGACGTCGAACCATTCCATGGTGTTGCCGACAACCGTGCCGCCGACAGCCTTTTTCATCATGGACTTGTCGACGACATTTACGTCGTCCACCTCAAGACGGCGGCGCCGCAGGGGGGACCTGCGGGTCTTGCGGGCCGTCGGTCTGGACGGTGAATCCGGGGTTCCGGAGACGTGGGGGGGTGCATCTTTCGGCATGTGGGCCTTCCCTCGATCGAAGTCGGCTGCTGGAGACAGAAGCAACCACCCGAACACCACACGGTGCCGGGCAGGCCTACAAGTTTAGGAAAAATGCGGTGCATCCACCGAATCGAGGAACGTAATTTCCCTTGTCAGGGCAGGGGCCGGGAGCGGTTTCGGTAGACAAACAGCGTACTTATCGCCGCATATGTGATTTCCCGCACGGGCGTTTACGAAGCGGGCAGCGGCGGGTGCGTCAGGTCCGGATAACGGGGGCTGAGGTTGTCCCCGGAAGACACTCCGCGGAGCCTGCGGCTCACCCACGGACCGAGGTATTCGCGCGCCCACTGGGCATCCCGGCGGAGCTGCTCCACCCGGTTGCGCGCGGGCAGCTCCTCCAGCTCCGGAGTGCTAATGGCGTCCGTTCCGCGGAGCACTTCCAGCACCTTCTTGGCGGTCAGCATGTGACCGGCCGGGGACATGTGCAGGCGGTCCACGGCCCAGTACCGTTCGTCCTGGAGGTTCTTCATGCGCCAGTAGTCCACCAGCACGGCGTCGTTCTTCTCCACCGCCTCGCGGACCAGTTCGTTGTAGATCGCCGTGCGTCCGCGGGTGCGGCCGAAGACCGGGGAGTTGCCCGAATCGAATCCCGTGAAGACAAGCACCGCGGCACCGCTGGAGCACAGCTTCGCAATCCCGGCGTCGTAGGCGGCAACTATGGCGTCAATGTCCACCTTGGGACGCAGGATGTCATTGCCCCCGGCATAGATGGTCACCAGCGTGGGCGACAGCGCGATGGCGGCATCCACCTGCTCGTTCAGGACCTGGTGCAGCTTCTTGCCGCGGATGGCGAGGTTCGCATACCCCCAGGAGCTGTCCGCGAGCACCAGTTGCTCGGCCACGCGGTCCGCCCAGCCACGCACGCCGTTGGGACGGGTCTCATCCTCGTCCCCCACGCCTTCCGTAAACGAATCACCCAGGGCCACGTATCGCTGCTTGAAAGTCACCACCACAGATTACAAGCTTCCTCGGGAAACTCCCGTTCCAAGCAGGATGCCGCGCACGCCGCCGACGGGCTCCGTGCCGGGCTAGACTCAGAGCCGGACCATAGTTCGCATGCTTACGATAAGGACACCATGACCAGCCCAGACACCCAGTCGCGTCCCCGTGCCGCCGTCATTGTGAACCCCATCAAGAAGACGGATTTTGACGTCCGGGTGCGGGTTGCGGAAATCTGCGCCGACGAAGGCTGGGATGAGCCGTTGTTCTTCGACACCGAGGAAGCGGACCCGGGGCACTCCATGGCGCGCAAGGCCATGGAAGCCGGTGTCGACCTGGTGATTGCCGCCGGCGGAGACGGTACAGTGCGCTGCGTCGCCGCGGAGCTGGCCGGCACCTCCTTCCCCATGGGCCTGCTGCCGCTGGGCACCGGCAACCTCCTGGCCCGCAACCTTGACATCGGCGTCGATGACCCGGAGCAGGCGGTCCGCGCCGCCCTCAACGGCACGGAGCGGCGCATCGACGTCGTCCACGTCACCGTTGACGAAGCCGTGGACAGTGACACTTTCCTGGTGATGGCGGGGCTGGGCTACGACGCCGGCATGATGGCGGACACCAAGGACACGCTCAAGGACAAGATCGGCTGGCTGGCGTACGTCGACGCCGGCATCCGGAACCTTCCCGGCAAGCCCGTGAAGACCACCATTTCGATTGACGGCGGCAAGCCGGTCCACCGCCGTCTCCGCAGCGTCATGGGTGGCAACTGCGGCAAGATCACCGGCGGCCTGGAGATTTTCCCGGGTGCCAAACTCGATGACGGCCTGCTCGACATCCTGACCCTGGCGCCCAAGGGCAAGCTGGGCTGGGTTGGCGTGGTGACCGGGCTGCTGCGCCGCGGCAAGGGCAGCAGCACCGCAGTGGAGTACTACCAGTGCAAGCGTGCCGAGGTGTGGGCCGAGTCGCCGCTGGACTTCGAAATGGACGGCGACCATCTGGGCAACGCCACCCATATCCTGTTCGAGATGGATGCCAGTGCCCTGCGCATCCGGATGCCCCACGGCAAGAAGGACCCTGCGGTCCTCACCAACCCGGTGCCGTAACCCGTGAACCGGGCCGTCTCCGGACGGCCCGGTTACAACCAGCCCATCGGGTCTTCGTAGTCCCCGTGGCGCAGCACTTCGAAGTGCAGGTGCGGCCCGGTGGAGTTGCCGGTGCTGCCGACTCCACCCACCACCGCGCCGGCGTCCACGGCCTGCCCCACACTCACGTCAATGCTGTTGAGGTGGTTGTAGGTGGTCTGCAGGCCGTCGCCGTGGTCAACAACCACGCGCAGCCCGCCGCCGCCGGTGGTATGCCAGCCGGCTTCGGTGACGGTGCCGCCGAGCATGGCCTTCACCGGGGTTCCGGTCACCGCGCCGAAGTCCGTTCCGGTATGGAATTCCAAGGCGCCCGGGGCCAGCGGGTTGTTCCGGTTGCCGAACGGAGACGTGACCACCATGTCGTCCACGGGCGGGACAGGTCCCGGGTCCGGTTCGGCAACCGGTTCCGGAGCAGGCTCGGCGGCCGGTTCCGCTGCAGCCGGTTCCGCCGCAGCTGCCGGTTCGGGCGCCTCCCCTGCCGGGGCACCGGCGTCCGCGCCGTCCGTACCGTCTCCGCCGTCCGTGCGGTGGACTGTGGGCACCTCGGACACCACAACCTGGCGTTCAATCCGCAGGTCCGGTTCGACTGCTCCGGCCGTTCCGGTGACGAGCCCGCCGATAGCGACGGCGGCGGCGATGGACAGTGCACCGGTCCGCCGGTTAGGGGCATCGTTCTCCTGGATCCAGTTCCTGGTCCGTGCGCCCAGCACCTTGGCGTGGGCCCCCAGTTCCTTTGCCCGGGCCCCCGCCTCCTTAACCGCACGGCCGCTCAGGTCTTCAGCCCGCGTACGGAGCGTTCCGGCCTGGGTGCGCAGGTCCTTTGCGCGGGCCCGCACGCGTTCGGCGGAGATCCGGAGATCAAGGGGATTTCGCTTGGGAGCCTGTTCGCCCGCAGGGAAGGAATCGGAGTTCTTTGAATGTGCGGAGTCTAAAAAGTGCTCGGTCAACAATCACCTCAGTGTGCGTTGGTCAAGGACTCTTCTGTGATCCGGACTTTCTGCCGTCCGTTGCGTTCTCCGGGCCCGGGTAGCCTTCACCGGGTTCCCCGGAGCACTCAAGCCGGATTGGAACGTACCTGCGGGACCATCCCGGTCCTCCGCATGGCAATCCGGCCCGCTTTTAATTTTAGGAACCGGGAGGCCGCCGGTCCCCCTTTTGTGGCCAATCCCAACACACCCCGTGACCCGTGTCCGGCACCCCCGTGTCAGGGCTCTCGCCAACGCCGGGCCCACGGCCGGTCCGGCTCAGAGCACGCCCTTGCGTGCTTCCCCGAACAACAGGTAGCCCAGGTAGAGGCTGCCCAGGGCCGCGGTGAAGATGCCCACGGGAAGGGCCGCACCGACGTCGATCTGCTGGACGGCGAAGTCGGACAGCGTCAGTACCAGCGCACCTACCAGCGCCGGTGCGACAACACCGGGTGAGGAAACCCCGAGCAGGCGCAGCGCGATCTGCGGGGCAACCAGGGCCACGAACGCCACGGGCCCGCACACGCTGACGGCCGCTGCAGCCAACACCACCGCCAGTAGGACGGCGACCGTACGGGTACGCACCACCCGGACGCCGAGCCCGGCGGCTATGTCATCGCCGAGGGACACCAGGTTCAACTGCCGCTGCAGTGCTGCCGCGGCGGGCAGTACAAGGACGACGGCGACGGCGATCGTGGCCACATGGGACCAGGACCGGGAAGCCAGGGACCCGTTGAGGTAGAAGGCCAGTGTCTGCGCCTGCTGTTCCCCCACAGTCGTCATCGCCAGCGAGGTCAGGGCGGTTGCTACGGCGGAAATGCCGATACCGGCCACAATCAGCTTCCCGGGCCGCGCGAATCCGCGGCCGGTACTGAGCCAGACCAGTCCCACTGCCACGGCACCGCCCAGGATCGCGGCGACGGGTACGGGCAGGTAGCCCGGCCAAAGCGTGGTGGCGGCGGCTCCGGCAGCCGCACCGCTGGTCAAACCAACCACCTCGGGACTGCCCAGCGGGTTGCGGGTGACCGTTTGGAAGAGGGATCCGGCCACACCGAACGCGATGCCTGCGCCCACTGCGGTCAGGAACCGCGGCCCGCGCAGCCGTTCGAGCACAAAGGAAGCACTTCCCTCCGGCGGCGAGACGGCAAGTCCGAACAACTCGCGCCAGGTCAGCCCCAGCTCCCCTGCGGTCAGCGTGAATGCTCCCACCAGGATCAGTGCGCTGGTCAGGAGGAGGCAGATCAGGAGGCTGCGCCTGCGGTACTGGAAGCTCACGCGCTTCCCCAGGCGGAAGGTGCGGGTTCCGGGTGCCGTGCGAACGCCGCGCGTGGTGCGGTTCCCCGGCACGGTGCGGACGCCGCTCATGCCACTGCCCGCATCCGGCGGACGGCCAGGATCAGCAGCGGTGCGCCCAGCAGGGCGGTGATGACGCCGGTAAGCATTTCCCCGGGCTGTGCCACGAGGCGGCCGGCGACATCCGCAAACAGGAGCAGGGCAGGCCCGACAACGGCGCTCAGGACCAGCAGCCAGCGGTGGTCCGGGCCGGTAAAGCTGCGCACGATGTGGGGCACCGCGAGGCCGACAAAGCCGATGGGCCCGACGGCTGCGGTCGCCGAGGCGCACAGGAGAGCGGCGGCCAGGGCACCGGTGACCTTGGCGGTCTGCGGCCGCAGCCCGAGTGATGCCGCCGCTTCCTCGCCCAGTGCCAGGGCATTCAGGGTCCGGCCGGTGGCGAGGGCGGCAACCAGTCCCACCAGGAAGAACGGCAGCACGTCATAGGCCTGTTCCATGGTCCGGCCGCTAAGGGACCCCACTGCCCAGAACCGGTACATGGTGAACACATCCGGCCGGGTCAGGGCAATGGCCTGGATGTAGGAGAGCAGCACCGCAGAGATCACGGTGCCGGCCAGCACCAGCCGGACCGGCGTCGAACCGCGCCGGCCGGAGGCCAGGCCGTACACCACCAGTACGGTGAGCAGCGCACCGGGCAGGGCTACCCAGACATTCGCGCTCGTGGCGCCGAGGCCGAAGAACGCCATGCCCGTGACCATCGCGGCTGCGGCTCCAGCGTTGACGCCCAGGATGCCGGGATCCGCGAGCGGATTGCGGGTCAGGCCCTGCATGATTACCCCGGCCACGGCCAGGGCGGCTCCGGCCACCATGCCCAGGACGGTCCGCGGCATCCGGCTGGCTACCACGTCATCTGCATAGGTGCTGCCGGTGCCGCTGATTTCCGTCCACAGCGAGGCCGCGACCTCCGCCGGGCTCAGCTGGTGGGCGCCGACGGCGAGGCTGGTGATGACCGCGAGGAACAACATGCCCAGCCCTGCGGCCAGCAGTGCCGTCCCGCGCCCGGCGCCCAGCAGCGGACGCCGGGGAGCGGCCTGCGCACCTGCACCGGCCGCTCCCGGGTTTCCGGCCTGCGCCGGAACCAAGCCAGGCGTCGAATTAGTCGACCTTGGCAACTGCTTCTTCAATCATCGGCTCGAACCGATCCAGGACCCACGGAACGCTCAACGGCGTCAGGAAGCTGGAGGCCATGCCGACCTGGCGGTCCAGGCTGCGCACCACGGAGTCGCGTTCAACCGCGGGGATCTGCGCGAAAAGCCGCTGTTCTTCGGTGCGCTGCTGCTCTGCTTCGTCGTTGTACCAGGTGAACAGCACGTCGACGTCGTTCAGCTTGCCTGCGTTCTCCAGCCCCAGGTCCGAGGTGAAGCTTCCCTCGCTCGAGGGAATGTCCCGCACCTCGGGGGCCACGGTCATGCCCAGCGCGGTGAGGATATCCACGCGTGCGTCACCCTCGTTGTAAAGCACCAGGGAGCCGGGGGCGCCGCCGCCCCAGACATAGGCGAAGGTCTTTCCGGCAAACTCGGGATGCTCGGCGGCGCTGTCCGCAAGGGACTGTCCGATGCCGTCAACTGCGTCCTGTGCTGCCTCCGGTTCGCCGAGGGCTTTGCCGATGAGCGAAATCTGGTCATCCCAGCTGATGTTCCAGGCCTGCTCCGGGTAGGCCACTGTGGGAGCGAGATCGTTGAGGATGTCGAAGTCCTCCTGGGTGATGCCGGAGTTCGGGGCCAGGATCAGGTCCGGTTCCAGGGCAACAATGGCATCAATGTCAATGTCCTGCCCTCCGGTGAAGGTGGCCGGGAAATCGTCGCCGCGCTCCTCGATGGCTTCGCTGACCCACGGGTAGTTGCCGTGTTCGTCGTTGCCCCAGGTGACTTCTTCGACGCCCACCGGCGTGGTGCCCAGCGCGACGGCGGTGTCCGCGGAGCCCCAGCCGATGGTGACCACGCGTTCGGGCTTTTCCTCAACCACGGCCTGCCCCAGGGCGGAGTCGATGGTTACCGGGAAGTGCTCCGACCCTGCGGTGCTTGCCCCGGCCTCCGGGCTGTCCCCCGCGTCTGCGCCGCAGCCGCTCAGGGCCAGCAGGACCGCAGGGACCACCAGCGCAGCGGCAATCGGAGTTCTTTTCATGGTTCTTCCTCTCAGGAGGACGGGCCCGCCGTGTGGCAGGCCCGTCGAATGAAAAATCAGGTGGGGAATCCGTTAGGAAAGCTCGGCGCGGCCCTTGCGCCAGTAGCCCATAAAGGCCACCTGCTTGCGGTCGATCCCGACGTCGCGCACCAGGTAGCGGCGCAGGCCGCGCACCACGGCGGCCTCTCCGGCAATCCAGGCATAGAAGGGAAGGGCACCGGACGGGGCGTGCGGATTCCGTGAGGCTTCCACCACGGCGGGATCCAGCCGCTGCGGGGTTTCCCACAGGATGGCCTCGTCCACGTTGACTTCCTCGGGTTCCCGCAGGGTGGGGCTGGGACGGAACGGTGCGCCGTCGGCCGTCTCCACCGATGCCCAGCCCGGCAGCGCCACGACCTGCCGCACCGCGGCGTCGAGCAGTTCGCCGTGCGGCCGGGAGCCGCGGGCCAACCAGATCATCTGCACGCCGGAGTTGGTGCTGACCTCCTGGCGGTCGCCGCTGGACGGAATTTCCATCAGGGCGTGGCCGGTGACGTCTTCGGGCAGCGACTCCAGGATTGCGGTGATGGCCGGTACGGCGGTTTCATCCCCGGCGAGCAGCACGTGCCGGGCCATGCCGGGACGCCATTCGATGCCGCCGTAGGACTCGGCGGTGACGCACTGGGCAACGTTCGGTCCAATGATGCAGACCCGGTCCCCCGGTTCCGCGGAGGCCGCCCAGCTGGAAGCCGGCCCGCCCTTGCCGTCCTCGTCGAAGTGCATCACGAAGTCGACGTCGATCTCCGGTTCGGGTCCGGAGCAGCGTGCATCGCGGACGGTGTAAGTGCGCATGCAGCCGCGGGTGGCCGGATCCAGCTTCAGCCAGGCCTGGTACCAGCCGGCGTCCAGCGTGGACAGGTCCGGCAGCGGCAGGGAGGTGCCGTCCGCGTCGACGCAGGGAACAATCACCTTGATCCGCAGGTCATGGGTCAGTCCCTGCACGCCGAAGTCGGCCAGGCAGGGACCGGCGAAGGTGACGCGCTGGAAGTTGGTACCCACCCGGGCAATCCGTTTGACCTCAACGTCGAAGGACATCACGGCGCCGGCGCTTCGGGCCCGGCGGCCGTGGCGGGCCGGAACGGGTGCGGCGGGTGCGGCGGTTGCGGCGGAAGCCGCAGTTGCCCCGTTGGCGGAGCGGACGTGCGTCATGATGCGGCCTCCATGGGCTCGTTGATGCCGGACCGGCGCTGGCCGTCCCCCGGATTGGGCAGGTAGCCCCGTGGTTTTTCCGGCTCCGGTTCGGGTTCCGGCTCCGATTCCGTTTCCGGTGCGGCGCTGTGGTGGCGGCCAAGCGGGACGACCATCGGCGTGCCGGAGACCGGGTCCGGGATGACGCGGGAGGCCAGCCCGAAGACGGTGCCCACCAGTTCCTCGGTCACGACGTCGGCCGGGGCGCCTTCCGCGGCAATCTTCCCGTCCTTCATGGCCACCAGGTGGTCCGCGTAACGGGCGGCCAGGTTCAAATCGTGCAGCACGATGGCCACGGTGGTGCCGGCCCGCCGGTTGAGGTCGGTAATCAGGTCCAGGACTTCGATCTGGTGGGTGACGTCCAGGAAGGTGGTGGGTTCGTCCAGCAGCAGGATGTCTGTTTCCTGTGCCAGGGCCATGGCAATCCAGACCCGCTGGCGCTGGCCGCCGGAAAGCTCATCCACGCTGCGTCCGGCCAGGTCCACCGTGTCCGTGGCGGCCAGTGCGGCGGCCACCGCGTCGTCGTCGGCGGAGGTCCACTGCCGGAACCAGCCCTGGTGGGGGTAGCGGCCGCGGCCCACCAGGTCCGCCACCGTGATCCCCTCGGGGGCGGTGGGTGTCTGCGGAAGCAGTCCGAGCGTGCGCGCCACCTGCCGGCTGGGCACGGCGGAGATGTCCTTGCCGTTCAGGTAGACGGTGCCGGCGGTGGGCTTCAGCAGCCGGGCCAGGCCCCGCAGCAGGGTGGACTTTCCGCAGGCATTGGCACCGACGATGATCGTGATTTTCCCGGCGGGGAGGGTGAGCGAAAGCGAGTCCACCACTTTGCGCTCGTCGTAGCCGAGCTCCAGCTTTTCAGCGGAAAGCAGGTTCTCCATGTCAGCCTCCTTGGCCTACGCGGTTTGACGTGACCAGCAGCCACAGAAGGAAAGGGGCCCCGAGGGCGCCGGTCACCACGCCCACGGGCAGGGTGACGCCGGGGACGAGGTTGGCACCGACGAAGTCCGCTGCCAGGACAATGCAGGCGCCGACCAGTCCGGCGGTGAGCAGCGTGCCTTCCCCGCCCATCAGCCGGCGGGCGATGGGTCCGGAGAGGAACGCGATGAAGGCCACCGGGCCGGCTGCCGCGGTGGCGACGGCGGCCAGGCCTACGCCGACGATGATCAGGGCCAGCCGTGCTGTTTCAACGCGGATACCGAGGCCGGCAGCGGCGTCGTCGCCGAGTTCCAGTCCGCGCAGGCTGCGGGAGAGCACGGCCGCGGCGGGAAGCAGCACCAGCAGGAAGGCGGCCAGGACCGCTGCACGGTCCCAGCTGCTGTTGTTCAGGGAACCGTTCAGCCACACCAGCGCTTCGGAGGCGGTGCGGATGTCCGTCCGGGTCAGCAGGAAACTCACCAGTGCCTGCATCACGGCGGCGAAGCCGATGCCCACCAGCACCAGCCGGTAACCCGCCGCACCGCCGCGGCGGGAAAGCAGGTAGATGGCCAGGGCCACCACCAGTGCTCCTACCAGCGCGACGACGGACACCGTGGTCCCGGCGGCACCGAACAGCACGATTGCACCCACCGCGCTGGCACTGGCGCCGTAGCTGATGCCGATGATGTCGGGGCTGGCCAGGGGATTGCGCAGCAGCGTCTGGAATACCGCCCCGGCTATCCCGAACCCCACCCCGATCAAGGTGCCGATGACGGCCCGGGGAAGCTTGCTCTCCATCAGGATGTAGCTTGCGCCGGGGATTTGCTCCCCGAACAGGATCCGGAAGAAATCCGGGATGGTGAAGGTATAGGTGCCCAGCAGGACGTAGACAGCGAACAGCACGAACACCGCGGCGCCCAGCAGCGACGGCACCAGCACCCGGCGTCGGCGTCCCTGTCGCCGGGCCGCCCGGACCGCTTCTGCCGCACCGGCCGGTGCGGTGCGGGGTCCGCGGGGAGTCTCGACGGCGGTGCTCACAGTTCGGCCAGCTTCCGCCGCCGCACGAGCCAGATGAAGACCGGCGCGCCGATCACCGCGGTAGTAACCCCGACGGGGATTTCCCCCGGCGGCAGCAGGACCCGGCCCACCACGTCGGCGGTGACCAGCAGTGCCGGGGCGAGGAGCATGGAGAAGGGCAGGATCCAGCGGTAATCCGGGCCGGTGAAACTGCGCACCACGTGCGGGATGACCAGGCCGATGAACGCGATAGGGCCGGCCGCGGCGGTGGCAGCACCGCACAGCAGCACCACGCCCAGCGCCGTGATCCCCCGTGTGAGTCCCACGCGCTGGCCGAGCCCGCGGGCAACGTCGTCACCCAGGCTCAGGCCGTTCAGGGCCCGGCCGGCGAAGACTGTGATCAGGGCGCCGGCCACCAGGAACGGCAGCACCGCGACGATGGTGTCCCAGTTGCGTCCGGACACGCTGCCCACCTGCCAGAAGCGGAAGGTGTCCAGGGTCTGCTGGCTGGAAACCAGCACGGCGCTGAGCAGGGACATCAGTCCGGCGCTGAGCGCTGCGCCGGCCAGTGCCAGCTTGACCGGCGTGGCGCCTTCCCGGCCGAGGCTCGCCACCAGGTAAACGACGACGGCGGCTCCGGCGGCGCCGGCCAGGGCAAACCAGATGTAGCCGTTGAGGCTGGTGACGCCGAAGATGTAGATGCCCAGCACCACGGCGAACGCCGCGCCGGCGTTGACGCCCAGGATACCGGGGTCTGCCAGCGGATTGCGGGCCACGCCCTGCATGGCCGCACCTGCCAGGCCGAGGGCCGCGCCGGTGACCAGGCCCAGGACCGTGCGCGGAACGCGTGCGTGGACCACGGCATGGTCTCCGTTGGCCGGGTCGAAGGCGGTAAAGGCCTCCCAGACGGTGCCGGGGGCGACCGGCCGGGCGCCGACGGCGACGGACGCGGCACATGCCACGGCAAGGACCGCAAGGGTCAGGAGGAGCAGGCCGAAACGTCGTCCGGATCGGCGGTTTCCAGCGGTGTCCGGGCGGGAACTAACAGGTTCGGTGCCGGGACCGGTGGTCGTGCCCGCGGAGGAAGCCGCTTCGGTGAGGTGCACGCGGGAGCCGCGCTGGCGGGGAACGCCTGACGGGCGTGCGGCAACGCTCACGTAGGCACCTCCCTAGAGCAACAGGCAATTTCTTAAGTAAGGCTAGCCTATGGTTACTGCCTTTAAGAAACGTTTATGTTGCGTATTAGGACGCCTGCCGCGGGTTAGTTGCCGGCGCCGTGTCCGGGGGCAACCCGTTCCGATTCCCGCACCGGTCCGGGTGCGGTTCCGTCGCCGAAGGGCCGGCCTCCCAGCTCCTCGCGGCCGTGCTCCGAAAGCCAGTTGGACAGGTCCGGTCCTTTGGGCACAATCCCGGTGGGGTTAATGTCCTCGTGGACGATGTAGTAGTGCGCCTTGATCTGCTCGAAGTCCACGGTGTCGCCGAAGCCGGGTGTCTGGAACAGGTCCCGCGCGTATCCCCACAGGGCGGGCATCTCGGTGAGCTTGTTCCGGTTGCATTTGAAGTGCCCGTGATAGACGGGATCGAAGCGCACCAGGGTGGTGAACAGCCGGACGTCCGCCTCGGTGATGGTGTCCCCCACCAGGTAGCGCTGTGTCGAAAGCCGGTCCTCCAGCCAGTCCATCGCAGCCCAGAGCCGGTCATAAGCCGCGTTGTAGGCCTCCTGCGAGCCGGCGAAGCCGCAGCGGTAGACGCCGTTGTTCACCTCGGTGAAGATCCGCTTGTTGACGGCCTCCATCTCCTCCAGGTGCTCGGCGGGCAGCAGGTCCGGAGCACCTTCGCGGTGGAACTCCTTCCACTCGGTGGAGAAGTCCAGGGTGATCTGCGGGAAGTTGTTGGTCACCACGGCGCCGGTGGGGATGTCCACGACGGCGGGCACGGTGATGCCGCGCGAGTAATCCGGCACCCGCTTGAAGAAGGCCTCCTGCAGCCGTTCAATGCCGAGCACCGGGTCCTTTCCGTCCGGATCCAGGTCGAAGGTCCAGCTGCGGGCGTCATGGGTGGGCCCGGGGGTGCCCAGCGAGATGGCATCCTCCAGGCCCAGCAGCCGCCGGACAATGATGGTCCGGTTGGCCCACGGGCAGGCGCGCGCCGCGACCAGCCGGTAGCGTCCGGCCTCCACCGGGTAGCCGTCCCGGCCGTCCCTGGTGATCCGGGTTTCGATGTAGTTCGTGTCCCGCGTGTATTCGGTGCCGCCGGTGACATAGGCGCCTTTGGTGCTGTGCGCGGAGCTGTCCGCCGGAGCTGATCTCTGAGCTGTCATGCCCACCAGACTAACGCGTTGCGCCCGGCCGCGGGCGGTCGGCCGGCGGTCTGCGATGCGTTCCGGGCTGCGTTCGGGGCTGCGTTCGGGGCTGCCGGAAAACGGGCGCGGCGGTAGAGTCGAACCCAACGCCGGCAGCAGTTCAACGGAAGGATCTGGACATGCGAGTAGCGGTTATCGGAGCAACCGGAAACGTTGGAACGGCGATCCTGCGCCGGCTTGCCGAGGCCCGCAGCGAACGCGGCGATCTGGAGGTGGTGGGGATTGCCCGCCGGATTCCGGATACCTCGCTGCCTCCGTACAACGATGTCGAGTGGCACAGCATCGACGTCGGCGACGCCGCCAACGTGGACAAGTTGACCGAGGCGCTGCGCGGGTCCGATGCGGTCATCCACCTTGCCTGGCTGATCCAGCCCAACCGCGACGAAGCCGAGCTGCACCGGGTCAACGTCAAGGGCACGGAAAATGCGCTGGCCGCGGCGGCCGCCGCCGGGGTCCGGCAGTTTGTCTGCGCCTCCTCGGTGGGAGCGTACAGCCCGGCTCCCAAGGACCGGCTGACGGATGAATCCTGGCCGGCGCGCGGCATTGCCAGCTCGCACTACAGCAGGCACAAGGGCGAGCAGGAAGCGCTCCTGGACCGGTTCGAACTGGAGTACCCGGAGATCGCCGTGGCCCGGCTGCGGCAGGGGCTGGTCTTCTCCTCCGACGCCGGAAGCGAGATCGGCGTCTACTTTGTGGGCCGGGTGATCCCCAAGTTCATCCTCAACAAGCTCCGCTTGCCGTTGATCCCGCTGCCCAGCGAGTTTGTTTTCCAGGCGGTCCACGCCGATGACATGGCCGACGCCTACTGGCGCGTGGTGGACCAGCGCGCGGAGGGTGCCTTCAACATTGCCGCCGATCCGGTCATCACGCCCGAGCTCCTGGCCGGGGTGCTGGGCGCCAAGCGGGTCCTGAACGTGCCGGTGAAACTGGTGCGCGCCGTCGTCGGCCTGACCTGGGCGGCGCACCTGCAGGCCTCGGATCCGGGCTGGATCGACTTGGCCGCCGGTGTGCCGGTAATGGACACCGCCCGGGCGCGCGAAGAGCTGGGCTGGCAGCCGCGGCGCACCTCGCTGGAAGCCCTGCAGTTCGTGTTGGACGGGATGAGCGACGGCGACGGCGTGGCCGGCTCTCCGCTGCTGGCACCCCGCAGCCAGGTGCGCCGCTAGCCGGTACCTAGACCGCTTCGCGCAGGTCCGCTGCTTCCACCATGCCTGCTGCCGGGCGTGCGGCGGCCACCGCCAGCCCGAGATCCTCTTCGAGCAGCTTGGCGTTGACCACCACTGCCAGCCGGTACGCGTCGCCGGCGGCGGCGACCACCTGGGCGGACGGATCGGTGGCATTGCCCACGGCCCAGATCCGCTCCTGGCTGGTGCGTCCCATTTCGTCGGTGACAATGCAGCCGTCGTCGTCCACTTCCAGATACTCGGTCAGCCCGGTGTCCATCTCCGCGGCGGGCTCCAGGAACAGCGCTTCGCAGGGAACGGTCTGCCCGTCGGCCAGCACCAGGGCCGCCAGGGCATCGTTCTCGACGCTCAGCTCCGCCACTGTGCCGTCCACCACCCGGATCCCCATGGCGGCCAGGCCGGACGCGTCCTCTTCACTGAGGGAAATGTCCCCGTGCAGCACCAGCACCACATGCTCCGAGAAACTGCGGACCAGCTGTGCCTGCTGGATGGAGGTTTCCCCGGTTCCCAGCACGGCCAGCTTTTTGTCGATTGTTTCGTAGCCGTGGCAGTAGGGGCACTGCAGCACGTCGCGGCCCCAGCGCGAGTGCAGGCCCTCGATGTCCGGCAGGACGTCCCGCAGCCCGGTGGCCAGGATCAACTGCCGGCCGCGGAACTCTCCGCCGTCGCCGGTCCTGACCGTGCCGGAGGGTTCCACGGCGGCCACGGTGGCCTCCGCCAGTTCCACGCCGTAGCCGCGGACCTCGGCGCGGGCGAGCTCAAGCAGTTCGGCCGGCGGCATGCCGTCTCGCGTGGGGAAACCATGCACATGGCCGGCAGGAGCGTTACGCGGGGACCCGGCGTCGAGCACCACCACCCGCCGGCGGGCCCGCCCCAGGACCAGCGCAGCGGTGAGTCCGGCTATGCCGCCGCCCACGATCACCACGTCGTATTCGGGAGCAGCAGGGGAAGATTCAGAACTGGTCATAGCTACTTTTTACAGGATCCGGCGGAAATCATCAGCATTCTTACTATGTTGTCTAGACTTTTCCGCATGGAAGAAACCACGCAGGAAAAGCCTGCCTCCAAACTCAAGCAGGGCATCACCGGCCCCATGCTGTATCTGTTCATCCTCGGCGACGTACTTGGTGCGGGTATCTATGCGCTGGTGGGCGAGGTTTCGGGCCAGGTGGGCGGTGCCATCTGGGTGCCGCTGCTGGTTGCCCTGGTGCTTGCGCTGTTGACCGCCGCCTCCTACGCCGAGCTGGTGACGAAGTACCCGAAGGCCGGCGGCGCCGCGGTGTTCGCCCAGCGTGCCTTCAAAGTGCCGGCCATTTCGTTCCTGGTCGGTTTCGCCATGCTCGCCGCCGGCGTGACCAGTGCGGCCGGACTGGCACTGGCATTCACCGGCGACTACCTGAGTCCGTTCCTGGACGTCCCGCCTGTCCCCGCCGCCATCGTGTTCCTTTTGCTGGTGGCGCTGCTGAACGCCCGCGGCATTACGGAATCGGTGCGCAGCAACGTGGTCATGACCATTATCGAGCTCTCCGGGCTGGTCCTGGTGATCGTGCTGGTGGGCCTCATGCTGGGTAAGGGCGAAGGCTTCACGGAGCAGATCACCCAGTTCCCGGCAGGCGTGAATCCGGGCACGGCGGTCCTCGCCGCGTCGGTGATTGCCTACTACTCCTTCGTGGGCTTCGAAGTTTCCGCCAACATTGCCGAGGAAGTCCGGGATGTCCGCCGGGTGTACCCGAAGGCCATCTTCGCGGCGATGCTCACCGCAGGCTTCGTCTACGTCCTGATCGGACTGGCTGCATCCATTGCCCTGCCCACTGAGGACCTCGCGGGGTCCTCGGGTCCACTGCTCGACGTCGTCAGCGCCACCGGCTTCGGCATTCCGGACTGGCTCTTCAGCTTGGTGGCCCTGGTCGCCGTGGCCAACGGCGCCCTGCTGACCATGATCATGTCCTCGCGGCTGACCTACGGCATGTCGGAACAGGGCCTGCTTCCCGCCGTCTTCGGCCGGGTGCTGCCCAACCGGAAGACCCCGTGGGTGGCCATCATCGCCACCACCGCCGTCGCCATGATCCTGACCATGACCGGCGGACTGGCCTCGCTGGCCGAGACCGTGGTCCTCCTGCTGCTCTTCGTCTTCCTCAGCACCAACGTCGCCGTGATTGTGCTGCGCAAGGACAAGGTGGAGGAGAAGCACTTCCAGGCTCCGATTGTGATGCCGTACCTCGCTATCGCCTCCTGCCTGCTGCTCCTGACCCAGCAGGACGGCACCGTCTGGCTGCGGGCCGGCGCGCTGATGGCCATCGGGCTGCTGTTGTTCGGAGCCCGGTTCCTGGCCAAGGGCAAGAACCTCGGCGCCAAGGGCCGCCGCGGTGCGGGCAAGTCGAACGAAAGCAGCACCGAAACCACGCAGGAGCGGTAGGCGCCAAACACTCGATCCGGGACGCCCCGGCCGCACCCCGCACGCAAAAACCGCCCCGGACCAGCTGGTCCGGGGCGGTTTCACTTTAGGTGACCGGCCGGGCCGTTCCCTCCGGTGCCAGCAGCCATGACACGACCACGTCGCCGAGCATGGACCGGAGATGCCCGCTCAGCGGCGCGGCGTGCAGGTCCCTGCCGAAGAGATAGCCGAAGGTGTACTGGTTCGCCACCTGGAAAACGCAGTACGCACTAATGAGCAGGTGCACGTCAAAGGCGTCCACGTCATGGCGGAACACTCCCTCGCTTTGCCCTCGGGTGAGGATCTCGTCCAGCATGCCGACGGCCGGCTCCACAATCTCGCGCATTGATTCAATCTGCCGGATGAAGACGCCCCGGTGGATGTTCTCAATCATGACCAGCCGAATGAAATCGCTGTTGCGGACATGGTGGTCATAGGTCAGTTCGGCGAGTTGGCGGATGGCTTCGGTAGGTTCCAGGCTGCAAACCTGGATGGCGCGCTCGGCCTCACGGATACCGCTGTACGCCTTCTTGAGCACCGCGAGGTAGAGCTGTTCCTTGCTGCCGAAGTAGTAGTAGATCATCCGCTTCGTGGTGCGGGTCCGGTCCGCAATTTCATCCACGCGCGCCCCGGAGTATCCCTGGGCGGCGAAAACCTCGGTCGATACCGCGAGGATCTCGGCTCGTGTGCGCTCGGGGTCGCGCTTTCGCAGTGTCTCGTGCTGCTGCACGGAATGGCTGGTGATAAGTTCACCGTCTTTCATCTCAATTATGGCCCGTGTGCCAATAGGCGGCGTGGATTATCGATCATCATGGTCTCGAGGACCGTTTCATCCAGCCCCAGTTCCCGCAGCCGCGGCAACACCCGGGTATGCACGTTTTCCATGTGCCAGTTCGGCACGGCGCGCTCGCGCCATGACGGCGGGGTAATCCTGCTGAAGAAAGCCGCGTCATGCGAGAGCACAATCTGATCAGCGTACCCGCGGCTAAGGAGCGCCCAGAGCACCCGGAACCGTTGCGCGTCGGAGACCACGTGATCCATCCCGAACCGGTCGAATCCCAGGAAGGATCCGGAATCGGCAAGGGCCATCAGATAGTCCAGGTCCCCGGAATCCCCTGCGTGGCCAATCACCACGCGGTCCAGCGGCACTCCCAGCCGGGCCAGCACCCTCTGCTGGTCTAGGCCGCCGCGGGATGGTGCATGTGAGTGCGTGGTCACCGGCACCCCGGTCTCGAGATGTGCCTGAGCAGCCGCCGCGAACACACGTTCCACGTCGGGGGTGATCCCCTCTGCGTCGGAGAAGACTTTCAGCATGCCCGCCCGAATGTCCGTGCCGGCTATTCCCTCCCGGATATCCCGAAGGAAGAGCTCAACAAGCGGATCTGCCGAGTCCACCAGCCCGCCGGGACCATGGGTCCGGAAGAACTGCGGCAACCCGTCGGCGGTGTAGTAACCCGTGGCTGCCACCAGCCGCACCGGGCTGCGCCGCGCCACACGCAGCACGCGTGCAACGTCGCGGCCCAGCCCGGGCACTGTGAGGTCGACGACGGTGCGCACCCCGAGCGCGTAAAGCCGCTCGAAACCCGCTACGGCCTTCTCAACCGCCTGCTCCTCATCCCATTCGGGATGGGGCAGGTTGAGGTCGAGTTCGGGATGCCCTACAAAAACGTGCTCGTGGATGAGGGTTGTCCCGAGCTCATCCGCTGGGATGTCCCCGGTGAAGGTTGGCACGGTGCGCGCCGCCGTCGTCGACCCCACGCCGGTTAGTCAGCCGTAGCGCGGATTGCCTCGAACACTGCCAGGGAGTCTCCGCTGTACTCCCCTTCCAGGTACTCAAGGGCTTCACTGCGGAAGGAGTCCACGTCAACGTCCTCGACGATTTCCCAGGCACCGTCGGCCTTCCACTGGGCCAGTGTTTCGGCTTCGTCCTCCTCAACGCAGGCCGTAACCTCCGTGACGGCCTTCTCCACGGCGGCATTCACTGCCTCCTGCTGTTCTTCCGAGAGGTCGTTCCAGACCGGCCCCGCAATAATGAGGTTCGTGTTGAGCTGGTGGTTGGTCATGCTCAAGTAATCCTGCACCTCGGCAAGGTTCTGCGCCTTGATGTTGGTGATCGGGTTTTCCTGACCGTCCACGGTGCCCTGCTGGAGCGCGAGGTACAGCTCTTCATAGGCCACCTCGGTGGCGGATGCACCCAGGGCTTCTGCGTTCATCAGGAACTGGGGTGAACCGGGGAACCGGATCCGCAGTCCCTCGAGGTCGGCAGGCTCGGTGACGGGCTTGTTGGCAGTGAACTGCCGGGCCCCGGCGGACCACGCGCCCAGGGTCTGGACCCCTGCGGCATCCGCGAAACCGTCAATCACGGTCTGCGATTCGTCGCTGGCCATAAAGGCGGCAAGGTGGTCCGCGTCCTCGAAGACGTAGGCGGCGTCGAGGACGCTGATGGGCTCGTAGACCGATCCCAGGGCTGAAGCCCCCTGGATATCGATGTCGACGTCCCCGGAGGCGACGGAGGAGATACGGTCCGCGTCGCCGCCAAGCTGGCTGGACGGGAAGATCTCCACCGACACTCCGACGTCGGCCGCCGCTACCTCGTCAGCGATGACCTGGGCTCCGCAGCGGTGCTGCGGCTGGTCCTCGTTATAGCTGTGGGCAAGGGTGAGCTCGATTTCCTCTCCGCCCCCGCCTCCCCCGTCGGATTCCGTATTGCCGCCCGAGCAGCCCACCAGCATCATTGCCGGCAACACAGCCAGGGCGGCCAGGGCCAGGTGCTTGCTTCGTTGTACTTTCATGGTTGTTCCTCTCATCGGTTGTGCGTGTCTGTTGCTTTGGGGTTCATCGGTTTAGAGACCCAACAGGCCTGGAAGTACCTGCAGGGCCTGCGGGAACGCGACAATCAGCGCCAGGATCACCAGGAACGGGATGGTGAACGGCAGGGATCCGCGGAAGACTTCGCCGATCCGGGTCCTGGACACCGCAGAGGTAACGAAAAGAACCGTTCCCACCGGAGGCGTCAGCAGGCCGATCATGAGGGCGATAATCAGCAGCACACCGAAGGAAATCGGGTCCACCCCGTACTGCACCGCGATCGGCATCAGGATGGGGACCACGAGTACCAGGATTGCGGTGGCGTCAATGACGGTGCCGAGCACCAGTGCCAGCAGGACCACCAGGATCAGGAAGACCGTGGGGTTGTCGGTGAAGCCGAACATCGCCTCCGTCAGCATCTGCGGCAGCCGCTCCCGCGCAAGGATGTAGCCCAGGAGGGACGCGCTGGCGACAATCAGCATGATGCCCGACGTGGTGAGGACGGTTTCCCGGATGGCGGCAAGCAGTCCTGCCAGCGAAAGGCTGCGCTGAACGATTCCCAGCAGGAGCATGTACACCACGCCCACGGCGGCGGCTTCGGTGGGAGTGAAGACGCCTCCGAGGATGCCGCCGAGGATGATGATCGGTGCCAGCAGGGGCAGTGCCACGCCTTTGAGCGAGGCGGTGAACTCGGCCTTGTCGAAGGTACCCCGGACGATGTTGGGCTGCCGCCGCACCAGGACAAAGACAACGATGCAGAGCCCGAGGGTCATGGCCAATGCCGGCAGCACGGAGGCTGCGAACAGCGCACCGGTGGAAACGGCAGCCAGCCCCGAGAAGATGACCGCCGGAATGCTCGGCGGCATAACCGGCGCAATGAGCGACGACGACGCCACGACACCGGTAGCGAAGCGGCGGCTGTACCCGTTGCGGAGCATGGCCGGGATTTCCACCTTGCCCAGCGCCGCGGCGTCTGCGACGGCGGATCCGCTCATCCAGGAGAAGCCGAGGCTGACGCCCACACTCACGTAGCCGAGGTTGCCGCGCACGGAGGCAAAAGCGGCCATCGCGAAGCGGAACAGGCGGTCGGCTATTCCGGCGTGGTTGGCAAGGGCTCCGAGCAGGATAAAGAGGGGCACGGCCAGCAGCGGGAAGCTGTCGGCAGCGTTGGCTACCTCGCGCAGCGCACTCCCCGGAGAGCGGCCGTTCATCATCATGTACACCAGTGACGGGCCGAGGAACGCGATTGCCACGGGGACACGGATGATGAGGAGTACGGCAATGGCGAGACCAAGGAAGGCGAGCATCACAGGACTGCCTCCGTACCCTCGTCGGTGTCGTATTCCGTGAGCATCGGCCCGTTCCTGGCGACGAGTACGGCGGCGATCACTGCCCGGATAGCGAGGCTTATGACTCCGATAAGCACCGGGATGTAGACCCATGACATGGGAACACCCAGCACAGGTGATTTGATGATCTGCTGCGAGTCAATGAGTGCGAATGCCTCGATGGTCAGTCCGATTCCGGTAGCTGCAACTACCAGCAGCGCAACGACCTGGACCCAGCGCACCACCATCTGGTTGGGGATGGCATCCACGATTTCCAGTGCGATATGCCCGTTGGTGCTGACCAGAACGCCCGCTGCCGCGAAGGTCAGCCAGATGAGCGCAAAGCGGGCCAGTTCGCCGGTCCAGGCGAAACCCCCTCCGGGCAGGTAGCGCTGCAGCGCCTGCAGGAACACCATGGCCAGGATGGTGATGAGCGAGACTGCTCCGATAACTACTTCAATGCGGGTGATGACCGCCGCGATTCTTCCCCACCGCCCCTGTTCTCCGGGTGGTGGCTTCTGCTTGTCCGGCACTTGACTCCTTCGTCAACAACGTCGGCAGCCCTGCCGATCGTTTGTAACTTACTAGTTAATACATTGTGAGACAACTCACGTTTTGGTAACCACCGGCACCACCCCGGCACGCAGAAGCGCCCCGGACCAATTGGTCCGGGGCGCTTCTGGTGTGCGTGGCTCTACAGAGCGCTAACGGTTACTCGTGAAGGTGGTCGTCGTAGTCCTTGCCGGCGTGCTGCTGGCGCAGCTTCCGGCCCTCGGCAATGTCCTTCTCTTCCTGCTCCTGGCGCTTCTCCGTCTGCCGGGTGTCACGCGGCGGAAGCTGCACGGATTCCTCGGCCTGGATGCCGGCCTGCAGCTCGCGGCCGCGCTCCACCTCGGCGTCGAACTCCGCACCGAAGAGCAGGGACACATTGGCCAGCCAGATCCACAGCAGCAGCACGATCACGCCGCCGATGGCGCCGTAGGTCGCGTTGTAGTTGCCGAAGTTTGCGACGTAGAAGCTGAAGCCAAGGGTCACGATCGCCAGGATCACGAGGGCAATCAGCGAGCCCATGCTCATCCAGCGGAACTTGGGCTGCTTGACGTTCGGGGTGGCGTAGTAGAGGACGGCGATGATCAGCACGGCGAAGATCACCATGACCGGCCACTTGGCGATGTTCCAGATGGTTACCGCTTCACTGCCCAGGCCGATGACATTGCCGATCGCTTCGGCGATCGGGCCGGAAATCACCAGCATCAGCAGCAGCGCGGCCGCCATCAGGACCAGGACCAGGGTCACGAGCAGCTGCGTGGGAAGCAGCTTCCAGGCGGGCCGGCCTTCCTCGACTTCGTAAATCCGGTTCAGGGAACGGCCAAACGCCTTCACGAAGCCGGAGGCGGACCAGAGGGCGCCCAGGATACCGACAATCAGCGCGAGGCCGGCAGCGCTGGATGAGGTCAGCTGCTCGATGGGTCCTTCCACTACGCTGACTGCTTCACCGGGAGCGAACTGCCGCACGAGGTCCAGCAGGGCCTCGGTGGTGCTTTCGGCCTGGCCCACCAGGCCGAGAATGGAGACCAGCGCCAGCAGGGCCGGGAAGATCGCCAGGACGGTGTAGTAGGTCAGGGCCGCGGCAAGGTCGGTGCACTGGTCCTTGGAGAATTCACGGAGTGTCTTCTTGAGGATGTATTTCCAACTGGGCTTGGATACCTCGGTGGGTTTATCGGGCTTACTGGCATCGTCCGGACTGGGTGCGGTCTCGGCTTTGCTGTTGGTGTCCTGTGCCACTGCGGCCTCCTGCTGGGATGGATGTTCAGCCCCCATCGTATTAGTAAGCGTTCTTACCAACAAAGGGATCCCGCTCCGCCCCCGGATCCGGAACTCAGCGGATCCGGTAATAGTCCATCAGGACGGCCTCTTCGCCGGGGCTGAGCGGGTTCTCCGGATTGGCACCGGGCGAGTGCGCCACCTGGTCCCTGGAGTAGTTCACGAAGATGTCCTGGCCGTCGCGGCGGGCACCGGCCAGCGGAACATAGTGTTCCTGGGGTTCGAACAGGCCCAGGTCAACCGTGATCCAGACCGGCTCTGCGGTGGCGCGGTCCAGGTGCACTTCACCCACCAGCCCCAGCCGCTCGCCGTCTTTCGCCCAAACGCTGGAGCCCTGGATTTCGTGGAGCGTGAATGCATCCGCCATCTTCTCGTCCCTTCGCCGGCCCGGCCGAACTGCCGGGGTTCTTATTGCCGCCCGGCGCAAGCCCTGCTGTCAACACCTGCGGGCGGACCGTCCGGCGGGGAACGGGGAAGTCAGCGCGGCTCGCCGTCGACGGCGTTTTCCTCCCGTTCGGCGAAGACCTCTTCACCGGGGCCGGAGAAGTTCACCCGGCGCTCCACGGCATCGATGCTTCCGGTGAAGAACTGCGAGTCGCTGGTGTCCTCGTTGCGGGGAACCGACGCGGCACGCGGGCCGCTGTGCACCGCGCTGCCGGCGGGACGGACTTCTTCCCAGCGCTGGCGCGGCAGGGCATCCGGATGCCATTCTTGGAGATAGGCGACCATGCTTTCACGGATGAGGCAGCGCAGGTCGAACAGGGTGCCGCTGTCCACGGCGCTGACGAGGATGCGGATCCGCACCAGGCCCTTCACGGCGTCCGTCACCTGCAGCACGCTGGTGCGCTGGTCCCACAGATCGGTGTCCGCGAGGATTTCCTTCAGCAGGGTGCGCAGGTCCCCCACCGGCACACGCCAGTCCAGGTCCAGTTCCACCGTGCCCAGGATGTCCGACTGGCGGCGGGTCCAGTTCTGGAACGGCGTGGTGGTGAAGTAGGTGGAGGGCAGGATCAGGCGGCGGTCGTCCCAGATGTGGAGCACCACGTACGTCATGGTGATTTCCTCGATGGTTCCCCACTCGCCTTCCACCACGACGACGTCGTCCACCCGGATCGCGTCGGTGAAGGCCAGCTGCATGCCGGCAAAGACATTGGTCAGCGTCCCCTGCACGGCGAGGCCGGCCACAATGGACAGCACGCCGGCGGAGGCGAGGATGCCGGCACCGAGTGCGCGGACCTCGGGGATAGTCAGCAGCACGCAGGCAACGCCAATGGTGATCAGCACGGCTATGCCCACCCGCCGGCCAAGGATCACCTGGGTCTTCAAGCGCCGCAGCCGGCGGTTGTCCCGGGTGTCCGTGCTGTACTTCGTGAGGATCATGGCCTCGATCACCAGCAGCAGGACCACGCCCAGCCACGCCACGGCCCCGATCAGTCCCAGCACCAGCACGTAATCCACAGCCGGCAGCCACGAGGCACCGGCAGCGGTCGCTCCGAGGGCAATCCGCGCGCCGATCAGCGAGAGCCCCAGCCGCAGCGGGTTCCGGGCGTTGACGGAGATCTCCCGGATACCCGGCGTCTTGCGGAAGGCCCGGTGGACCACTTCCCGCAGGATCCGGGCCACGATCAGGGCCACACCCACTGCCACCAGCACGGCAAAGAGCGGTTTAAAGCTGACAGCAAGCGAGAGCAGGTCTTCCATACCTTCGATCATTGCAAACAGCCGTGGGTGGCTGTCCAATCAGGCCCCGCGGCGGGGGCGGGCGGAGCCTGCCCGCCGGGCGGTTAAACAGCGGACACCCCGGAGGATTCCGGGGTGTCCGCTGCGCCTTCCGGAGAAGGCGGAGGTAACGGGTCCTACTTTGCCTCGTCGGCCGCCGTTGCGGCGTCGGCGATCATCGGCACCACGTTGTCCAGGGCGTAGGGGATGCTGAGCACGTTGATGGCCGAGGTGGAGAAGACGCGCGTCGGGTCGGCGTCGGCCACGAGGCCGCCGTTCTTCACAGCGGGGATCTGCCCCAGCAGCGGGTCGGAGGCAATGCTGTCGGCTACCTCTTCGCTGGCCACCCAGCTGACAAAGATGTCGGAATCCAGCTGGTTGAGGTTTTCATCCGACCAGGGGATGTAGAACTCGTCGCCCTTGGTGTTCTCCGCTACCACCGGTGCCATGGTGAGGCCCAGGGATTCCATGAACTTGGGGCGGTTGTCCAGCGCGGTGTAGACGGAGTTCTCCGCACCCGGGGCGAGGTTGCCGTAGATGAAGGACTTGCCCTCGAGCTGCGGGTATTCGGCCGCCTTGTCGGTGATGGCCTGCTCGGTGTCTGCCACCAGCTGCTCGGCTTCGTCGCTCTTGCCGAGCGCTTCGCCGATCATGGTGGCGGTGTCCTGCCACGAGGTGCCCCAGGCGGTTTCGGGGTAGGCCACCACGGGAGCGATCTTGCTCAGCTTGTCGTAGTCCTCCTGGGACAAGCCGGAGTACGCGGCGAGGATGACGTCGGGGTCGGTGGCGGCGACGTCGTCGAAGGCAATGCCGTCAGCCTCGGAGTACTGCACCGGAGCGTTTTCCGATCCGATGGATGCATCCAGGTCTTCGAGTGCCTCGTCAATCCAAGGAGTGGTGCCCTGGTCATTGCCGCCGAATTCGATCAGAGGCATCCCCACGGGAACCACGTCCAGTGCCAGCGCGGTTTCGGCGTTGGCCCAGGCCACGGCGGCTACCCGCTCGGGAACCCCTTCAATGGTGGTCTCACCGAAGGCATGCTTGATGGTCACGGGAAACTGGTCTTCCGCAGCTGCAGCACTGCCGGAGGATTCGTTTTCCCCCGCGGCACCGGTGGAGCAGGCGGAAAGGGACAGAACGGCGACGGCGGCCGCAGCGGCAACGCGGCGCATCCGGGACAGGGCCATGTGGGGCTCCTTGGATCACTAAACGAACGGAACGGACCCAGCGGTCGCGGATCCAAAAGTAAGGTTAGCCTAGGTTTTCCCTAATTACGCAACGCTAACCTTTCGTAATCCATCCGGGGGTCTGAAAATGCCTCCGGGCCCGGTGTCCGCCGCCTGTTTCAGGCCTTCGCGCGGGCCAGCCGGCGCAGGTCGACGGCCGGGTCCTGCAGCTGCGCCGGGTCGAGGATCCGGCCGGATTCAATGAGCTTCCGGGCCGCCCGGACAGCGGTTCCGCCGTCAACGGCGGCCGCTCCCGCCAGCGCTCCGTCCAGGCCCAGCCGGAACACCATAAATCCGGAGCCGGGCTCGCCGCGGAGCACGGTCCGCCCCGGGACGGCCATGCGGCCGGCCACTTCCAGGTGCACGCCGTAGCGGTCGGACCAGAACCAGTCCGCGGTGCCGGCGGGAGGTTCGGCGCCGAGCATTCCGGCAGCGGCCGCTTCGCCGGTGCGGCGGGCGGCATCCCAGTGTTCATAGCGGCGGCCGGGCACGCCGTCGGGGCCGAGGCGGCGGGAGGAATCACCGGCGGCGAAAATACGCGGATGGGAGGTGCGGCCGGATGCATCCACCAGCAGGCCGCCGTCCACGGCGAGTCCTGCGGCTTCGGCGAGCGCCGTTTCGGGCTCGCTGCCCGCGGCGACCAGGACGGCGGTGCCGGCCAGGCTGCCTCCGTCCGCCAGTTCCACCCGCAGGGAGTTTCCGTCCGGGAAGATCGCTGCCGCCGCACCCCGCACATGCCCTGTCCCGTGCACAGCGTGGAGGTGGTGCAGGTAACCGGCCATGGCGGGGCCCACGGCCTGTGCGAACGGGAGTTCGGCGGGATCCACCAACGTGACGCCGGCTCCCAGCGCGCGGGCCGTTCCCGCCACCTCGGCGCCGACCAGTCCCGCGCCGAGGATCACCAGGTGGGCGCCGGCCGCCAGGTGCCCCTGCAGGGCCCGGGCATCGTCGGCACTGCGCAGGGTGAAGACGCCGGGCAGGTCCATGCCGGGCAGCGGCAGCCGGCGGGCCCGGGCGCCGGTGGCGAGCAGGACGACGTCGGCGGCGAGGTCCCTGCCCGAGGCCAGCGCGAGGACGGGCGCCTCGGTGCCGTTCCCGGCGTCGAGCTTGTCCACGGTGTCGGCGAGCACCGTAATGCCGTTGTCTTCGTACCACTGTTCCGGGGCAAGCTGCAGGCGGAGCCTGTCCAGGGTTCCGGCGAGGAAGGCCTTGCTCAGCGGCGGCCGGTCATAGGGCAGCCCGGCGGGGTCCACCAGGAAGAGGGCGCCGGCGTAGCCGCGCCGCCGGAGTTCACGGACGGCGCTGAAGCCGGCGATTCCGCCGCCCACTACGGCAATGGACGCGGGGGCTGCAGGGGCCGTCAAACGTTGAGGGGGCTCTCGTTCGGGTAGAGCCACACGGCTCCGTCGCGCACGTCAACGCGGTGCGCCTTGGTGTTGATGAGGGCCGGCAGGCACAGGGCTTCACCGGTGCGGAGGCAGAACCGCGCGGAGTGGACGGGGCATTCCACCTCGTCCCCTTCGATCCATCCGTCGGCAAGGGAGGCATCCTCATGCGTGCAGGTGTCGTTGAGCGCATAAAAGCGTCCGTTGTCGCTGTGGAACACGGCGATATCGTCCGAGGTGCCCGCCGTTTCGGCGTCCACGGTCAGGGCTTCGCCCTCGTCTATCTCGTCAACATCGGCAACGCGGATACCCTCGCTCATGCCCTTCCTTCCCCGGCACCAGGCCAATAACGTGCTGCTCTTAGGTCAACACGTTACCCCGGCAGCGGAGGCTCGGAGGCCGCCGCCAGCGGGGAGCCGTTCTGCTGCACCCCGGCCAGGGGCGGCGTGCCGGAAGGCCGCTGCTGCTTGCCATGCTCCAGGCCGCGGATGAGCGCAATCAGCTCCGATCGCAGCTCCGGACCGATTCCGGCCGTGGAATCGTCCTGCTCCAGGTTTTCGGCGTCCGCCAGCAGTTTCTGTCCGCGCTCGGAGATGGCCATCCATCGTCCGGAGCGGCCGACGGTCTCCGCCGACACCTCTTCCACGAGACCTTGCGCGGCCATGCTCACCAGCGCCGTGCCCAGGGTCTGCGCGGTGACGCGCAGGCGTCTGGCCAGCTCCGCGCGCCGCATGGGCCCCTCCGCCAGGAGCACGCGCAGCACCGTCACGCGCTCCTGGGTCAGCCCCACGGCGCGGAGCTTGTTATCTACTTCTCGTCTTACCAGTCTTGCAGCCGTTGAGAGCAGCCGCACGGGTTCCCAGTCCCCCTCGTTCTGCATCTTCCTGCTTCCCTGATACGTCATTGGTAGGCGGTCCTGCTCCGCTGAAACAATCAGTGTGCTTACTATTTCAACGGCAAAGAGGGGGTACTTGTCAAGCCGGGCGAAGTTAGCGGGCGGCCCACTGGCGGAACGCCCGGACCGTGTCACCCCCGCCTTCGATGCTCACATTGGCCGCCGCGCGCCTTCCCATGGCATGCAGGGCGAGATCCACCACGTCTCCGGAAATAAGCACCGACGGGGTGCCGCCCTTGACCCGGCGCCGGCCGGAACCGGGCGCTGCCAGCTCCACGCCCACCGGGCTGCCGCGATAGCCCATCCGGGCCATGAGGCCCAGCTGCTTCCACAGGGCCTGCTGCTCCCCTGCGGGAAGTTCCCGCGGCGCTGCCGCTGCTCCCCCGCGGCGGATGTCCTCGTGGTGGATGACGTATTCCACCAGGTTCGCCGCATCCAGCCGGAACGGTGAAAAACGGGCCGGACCAGCGGCGAACCGGTCCACCAATGCGGCATAGCCTTCGGGCGTGCCCGCGGCGGCGGCCTCGATCCCCAGCTGTTTTTCCTGCCCCGGCTTGGACCGTTGCACCGCATCGGCGGCAATCTTCCAGGGGGCGTGCTCACGAAGCACCAGATGGGCCAGCAGCCGGCGCACATCCCATCCCTCACACAGCGTCGGCGCCAGCGGATCCGCCTCTCGCAGCGTCCGGACCAATTCCGCGCGTTCCGTCTCCACCCATGCCATGTCGATCTCCTTCACGTTGAACCCCTGCCGGTTTTCTCCCTTTTCCGGGAGCTTCCCTCCGGCTTTACGGCCTGCGGCCAACATTAGCGACCGCACCCCCTTTACCCCTACCTACTGACGCGTAGCATGGTCCCCACAGTGGGCTGCGAGGCCGGACACGGTGCCGGATCCACGGTGCAGCCATGACGGAGGAGAAATCCCATGAGCACCACTGATATTTCCCAAGATGCCGGCCGCAACCGAAGTGCCAGCAGAATCAAAGAGCGCGTGGTCACCGAACAGGACGCCCGCAACGCCACCGAAGCAGCACGAGATACCGGGGAATCCCGCCCGAGTTTCGCCAAGGGGATCTACCTCGGCAATTACAACCTGGACCTGGTCGGCTCCCTGCCTCCGGCGGACCTCGACGAGGAGGCCCGCGCCCAGCTGTTCCTGGAAGCCCTGACCGAGTACTGCCGGACCATGGACGGACTGGCCATTGAACGCACCGGGGTGATTCCGGACGAGAACCTGCGCGGACTCGCGGATCTGGGGGTGTTCGGCATCAAGATCCCCCAGCACTACGGCGGGCTCGGACTGTCCCTGCTGAACTACGGACGCGCCCTGATGCTCCTGGGCAGCGTGCACCCCAGCCTGGGGGCACTGGTCTCGGCCCACCAGTCCATCGGCGTGCCGGAGCCGGTGAAGGTCTTCGGCACCGAGGAGCAGAAGGAAGAGTACCTGCCGCGCTGCGCCGCCGGGGCGGTGACCGCGTTCCTGCTCACCGAGCCCGACGTCGGATCGGACCCGGCGCGGCTGCGCACCACGGCCATCCCCTCCGAAGACGGCAGCGAATACGTGATTGACGGCGTCAAGCTGTGGACCACCAACGGCGTCATTGCCGAACTGGTGGTGGTGATGGCCGCCGTTCCGCCGCACGGCGGTTCCAAGGGCGGCATCAGCGCGTTCGTGGTGGAAATGTCCTCCCCCGGCATCACGGTGGAGAACCGCAACAACTTCATGGGCCTGCGCGGCATCGAGAACGGGGTCACCCGCTTCACCAATGTCCGCGTTCCGGCGGCCAACCGGCTGGGCCGCGAAGGCCAGGGCCTGAAGATTGCCCTGACCACGCTGAACACCGGCCGCCTCTCCATTCCGGCCATGTGCGCGGCCTCCGGGAAATGGTCGCTGAAGATTGCCCGCGGCTGGTCCGGCGCCAGGGAACAGTGGGGCCGGCCCATCGGCCGGCACGAGGCTGTGGCCAAGAAACTCGCCTACATTGCGGCTACCAGCTTCGCGCTGGAGGCGGTCTTCGAACTCTCCGCCCAGCTCGCCGACGCCGGCACCAAGGACATCCGCATCGAGGCGGCACTGGCGAAGCTCTGGGCCAGTGAAATGGCCTACAACGTTGCCGACGAGCTGGTGCAGGTGCGCGGCGGACGCGGTTTCGAGACCGCAGATTCCCTCGCCGCCCGCGGCGAGCGCGCGGTCCCGGCCGAACAGCAGCTGCGGGACCTCCGCATCAACCGGGTATTCGAGGGCTCCACCGAGATCATGCACCTGTTCATTGCGCGGGAAGCCGTGGACGCGCATCTGTCCGCGGCCGGAGACCTGGCGGTGGCGGACGCCCCGGTGGGCGCCAAGGCGCGGGCTGCACTGAAGGCCAGCGGCTTTTACGGCAAGTGGCTGCCGACGCTCGCCGCGGGCAAGGGCAACGTCCCCACGTCCTACGCCGAGTTCGGCCTGCTGGCCCGGCACCTGCGCTACGCCGAGCGGGCCTCCCGCCGGCTGGCCCGTTCCACGTTCCTCGGCATGGCCCGCTGGCAGGCGGGACTGGAACACCACCAGGTCTTCCTGGGCCGGATTGTGGACATCGGCGCGGAAATCTTCGCGATCTCGGCCTCGTGCGTCCGCGCGCTGAACATCCGGCGCGAGGATCCGGCGGAGGGTGAAAGCGCGTTCGAGCTTGCGGACGCCTTCAGCCGGCAGTCCCGGGTGCGGATCGAGTCCCTGTTCGACGGGCTGTGGCACAACTCCGACGAGTCCGACCGGCGGCTGTCCAAGGGAGTCCTGGACGGTCGCTACACCTGGCAGGAAAACGGTGTGCTGGATGCATCCGAGGGGACGGGTCCGTGGATTTCGGAGACGGCCCTCGGCGACGAACCGAAGGAGAACCTGCACCGCCGGTACCGGTGAGCCTTACGTCGCTCCCACCGCACCGCGGCAGATCTGCACATAGCGCACCGCCAGTTCCTCCGGGCTGAGCGGACCTCCGGCGCGGTACCACTGGGACACTCCGGTGCACATGGTGGTGACCGCCCGGCTGGCGTCCTTGGGATGTCCGGTGGCGAAGCGGCCGCTGCGGACGCCTGCTGACACCACGTCGTCGAGGAGTTTCTGCTGCCGGTCCCGGGCCGCGATGTGCGCGGCCCGGGCCGTGCCCTCCAGGCTGCGGATCTCGCTGGCCGCGATGAACGCGTGTTCCCAGCGGTAGGCATGGACCAGGACAAGGCATTCGATCAGCAGGGCAAAGCGGTCCTCGACGTCCTCGCCCGCCTCGGCAAGGGCGGCGGTGCTCCGGGCGTAGAGATCCGCCATCGCGGATTCGGCTATCCCCACCAGCAGCGCCTGCTTGGACGGATAGTGGTGGTAGAGCCCGGGCACCGACAAGCCGGCCCGGGTGGCCACGGTGCGGATGCTGGTCCCGTGGTAGCCGTGCTCCACAAAGCAGTCCAGCGCGTTGCGCAGCAGCGGCGGCAGGGCGGGCACGGAAAAGTCGCGCCAGTCGGGCTGCGTACGGACTGCGGTCATGGCGTCCCCTCGATGGTCGAATACCCGGTGTGATCCTTGACACTTTACGGGGCCTGCACCAGACTAACCGTACCGAGCGGTCGCTCGGTAGCGGTTGGAGACGGAAGTTGGCGGAGCACATGACCAAACCGGAGCAGTCTGCAGGCGGGCGGCGCCTCGAGGGCAAAACAGCCGTTGTCACCGGAGCCAGCCGCGGTATCGGGCTGGCGATCGCACACCGCCTGGCGGCCGAAGGGGCGAAGGTCTGCATCACTGCCCGCAACATCGGACCGCTGAAGGAAGCCGCCGCCGAGTTCCCCGAAGGCAGCGTCCTGGCGATAGCCGGCAAATCCGATGATCCGGACCACCGGGCCGAGGTGCTGGACACCGTGGCCGAGACCTGGGGCCGGCTGGACATTCTCGTCAACAAC